>JAGNEJ010000048.1 GCA_018003315.1 Verrucomicrobiales bacterium | reverse complement strand
CATTCATATGGCGCAAGCGAGAAGTCCGCGGAGCTCAACTGAGAAATACAATAATTAATTTATGCAATTAAGCACTAGTCTCCCTCCTGGCAGGCCCTCGCCGCCGCCACCACGTCCCGCACCCGTTCCAGACTCACCGGGCGCGTCCAGTCGCCGTTCTCCTTCAGGGCTGATCCGACAATCACGCCATCCGCATGTGCCAAAAACGGGCGGATGTTCTGAGCCGTGATGCCCGAACCAACGAGCACCGGCAGTTTTGTGGCTGCTTTGGCCTCGGCAACCTCATCCGGATTGGCGGTGCGGCCGGTGGCCTCGCCCGTAACGATCACGCCGTCCGCCAGGAAAAACTCCGCTGCCCGCGCCGTCTCCCCCACCCCCAGATCCGCGGTGATGGCGTGGGCAGAATGCTTCTTTTTGATGTCCGCAAAAATTCTCACTGATTCCGCACCGATGTGCCTCCGGTAGCGCAGCAGGTCCGCAGCGCACGATTCGATGATTCCTTCATCCGCCACATGGGCGAACACAAATCCCTCGACCCGGATAAAATCGAGGTCCGCGGCCAGCGCGACCGCCAGCGCTTCCCGATTTGCCGCGGCGAGGATTTGCAGGCCCAGGCAACGCCCCGTCATCCCGCGCACTCGCGCCGCGGCCAGCGTCATCACCGCAATCACCTCCGGAGCAGCAGCGCCGCGCTGATAGGGTCGGTCATGCATGTTCTCCAGCAGCAGCCCGTCCACGCCACCATCCAGCAGCACCGCAGCGTCCCGGACGGCTGCATCCAGAATGTCCGCTGCGGACTGGGTGTGTCCGGGCGTGCCTGGCAGGGCCGGCAGATGCACCATGCCAATCACCGCTTTGTCAGGAAGTGGCCGTGGCATCACGAAATGGGGCGTTTGGATGGAGCCTTCATTCCCGGCTGGCGATTCCCGCGGCTTCCAGGGGATGCAAGCCGTGTCGCACCAATGCAGGAGCCTGGCCCTCCGGAAACATCTTGCCGGGATTGGAAATCTCCGCGGGATCGAATGCCTGACGCATCTGATTCATGAAGTCGATGTCCTCACTGGAAAACATCTCCGCCAAAAAGGCGCGTTTTTCCATGCCCACTCCGTGCTCCCCGGTGATGCTGCCGCCCATTTCCACGCAGAGGCGCAGCATTTCCGCGGCTGCCGCTTCCGCACGTTCCAGGGCTCCGCTTTCACGCCCGTCATACATGATCAGCGGATGCAGGTTGCCATCGCCGGCGTGGAAGACATTCGCTGTTCGGACGCCGTGGCGCTGTGAGATTTCCCCGATCCCCTTCAAGGCCTCGCCCAGACGCTTGCGCGGCACCACTCCGTCCTGAACAATGAAATCCGGACTGAGCCGTCCCACTGCGGAAAAGGCGCTCTTGCGTCCCTTCCAAATCCTCATGCGTTCGTCATCGTTCCTGGCCACTTGCACGCTGGAAGCTCCGGACCGGGCGATGGTCGCATCCAGCCGTTCCCGTTCCGCTGCCACCTGTTCCCTGGGCCCCTCCAACTCCACAATGAGCATCGCCTGAGCGTCCGCGGGATAGCCCGCCCCCACCGCCGCATCCGCTGCATTCATGGCCAGACGGTCCATAATTTCGAGCGCTCCCGGTAAAATGCCGGATGCCACCACCGCCGACACCGCATCGCCCGCCGCTTCCAGCGTGGGGTAGCCGGCCAGCAGCGTGTGGTAGCATTCCACCTTGGGCAGCAACCGCAGGGTGATTTCCAGGGCGATGCCAAACAGCCCTTCGCTGCCCACCAGAAGCCCTGTCACATCCGGGCCGATGCTCTCCAGGCTTTCGCCGCCGGTTTCGATCACCTCTCCATTGGCCAGCACCTGCTTGATGCCGATGACATGGTTGGAGGTCATGCCGTATTTCAGGCAATGCGCCCCGCCCGCATTGAAGGCCACGTTGCCTCCAATGGTGCAAATCTGCTGACTGCTGGGGTCCGGAGCATAGATCAATCCGTATGGTGCCGCGGCCTTGCTGACCTGGAGGTTGAGCACCCCCGGCTCGACCACGCAGAGACGCTGTTCCGGGTCTAGCCTAACAATTCGATTCAACCGGTTGAGCGCGATGACAATGCCATCCGCCACCGGCACCGAGCCGCCGCTCAGGCTGGTGCCGCTTCCTCTTGGCACAAACGGAATCCCCTGATCATGGCAGAAGCGCACCGCAGCGATCACTTCCTCCTGCGTTTCCGCCAGGACCACCGCACGGGGCCGCACGGCAAAGGCCGTCAGTCCATCGGATTCATAGGCGGCGAGCTGTGCTGCCTCGGACAACAGCCGGTCGGGAGGAAGCAATTGACGCAGTGCGGCAAACGGATCAGGCATGTCCGGAGCAAACCGGAAATCCGGCAAAACGCAAGACTCCGTCACACGCCAATCCCGGTTGCAACCGTGCGGCGGCGCTCCATTCTCACCGCCACGCACATTTTCCCATTCACCATGCCGCAAGGAGATTACCTGGTAACCATTGGCCTCGAAGTCCACTGTCAACTGAACACGCAGAGCAAGATGTTCTGCGCCTGTCCCACGGGCTTCGGGGCGGATCCTAACACCATGACCTGCCCGGTCTGCCTCGGACTGCCCGGCGCACTGCCGGTCCTGAACCGTGAGGCCATCGAGAAAACCATTCTGTCCGGGCTCATGCTCGGCTGCACCATCCCGCCGCTCGTGAAATGGGACCGGAAAAACTATTTTTACCCGGACATGCCCAAAAACTACCAGATCAGCCAGTTCGACCTCCCGCTGTGCGTCGGCGGCGGGGTGCCGCTCTACGAACTCGCCTATCCAAAGGATGCCCACAAACACATTGCCAGGCCCGGCCAGATCATTCGGCTGACACGCATCCACCTGGAGGAGGATGTCGGGAAAAGCACCCACCAGCCCCAGAATACCCTCATCGACTTCAACCGGGCGGGCACCCCGCTCATGGAAATTGTCAGCGAACCGGAAATCGACTCTGCGGAAGAGGCGGTGGCGTATCTGAACAGCCTGAAACAAATTCTGGTTTACGGAGGCATCAGCGACGCCGACATGGAGAAGGGGCAGATGCGCTGCGATGTCAACATCTCCCTGCGCCCCAAGGGGCAGAAGGAACTGGGAGCAAAGATCGAACTGAAAAACCTCAACAGTCCGGGAGCCGTCCGGCGCTCCATTGCCTTTGAAATCGAGCGGCAGGCTTCCGAGCTGGACCGGGGAATTTCCCAGGTGCAAAGCACGCGGCGCTGGGATGACGAGCGGGGAGAAAGCACCGTGATGCGCACCAAGGAGGACGCCCATGACTACCGCTATTTCCCCGACCCCGATCTCCTGCCCGTCCACACCGCCCGGATGGTGGAAGAGGTTGCTGCACGCGTCCCCGAACTTCCGCACCAGAAGCGCGAACGATTTGTCAGGGATTACGGCGTCAGCGACTACGACGCCGGGGTGCTCGCCAGCGAACGCTCGCTCGCTGACTGGTTCGAAACCTCCGCGATCGGCCCAGCCAAGCCCAAGTCGGTGGCCAACTGGATTTTGAACGATCTGCTAGGCCACCTCAACGCTGCCGGGCAGACCCTGACGGAAATTCCACTGCAGCCGGCCCATCTGGCGGCGCTGGCCGGCATGGTGGAGGAAGGGAAAATCACCAGCCACCAGGCAAGAGAAGTTTTCAGTGAGCTGTTTGCTGTCGGCGGCGATCCAGCAGCCATCGCCAGCGCAAAGGGATTTGAACAGGTGAGCGACACGGCAGCCATTGAGGCGCTGATCGAGGAAGTTCTGGCAAACAACGCCTCCACCGTTGCGGAAATTCAGAAGGGCAACACCAAAGCCGTCAATGCCCTGCGCGGTCAGGTCATCAAACTCAGCGGCGGCAAAGCCAACCCGCGCCTGGTTGGTGAATTGCTGGACAAGCGCCTGCTGAAGTGAGCACCTCTGCAGCCCTTGTCGCGAGATTCATTTTCCGCGCGGCACGTCGCTGTCCGGTTTCAATGCCGGGATGACCCGCGTGGCAATGCCGCGACAGTCCTCACACGCCAGGATGCGCGCTTCATACTCGGCACGGCAGCGGGGGCAGACCGCCTTGCCAGTCATTCCGGGCTCTGGCATGGCCGTCAGGGCCGCCCAATCCAGCCCGGCCGCCTCCATGCGCTGCTGGAGCAGGGGCAATTCCACATCCCGGTGGAACTCCTCCGCCGCCGTCTTCACATCCGCGGAAATGTCAGGAAACGGCAGGGGAGCGGAGAGATCGCTGGCAAACACGGACGCGAGGCGCCGATGACGCGGCTTGTCCAGCAAGCATCCCGCAACGGCTAACGGATGCGCCGATCCCGCACTGTCCTTGCCCAGATAATCCGACGCCCTCATGGCATGGGTCGGCACCAGTGCGATCTGCAGGGCCTGAAGCCAGCGGTCCCTCCTGCTGGACGGATAGAGCCGCCTGTGGGCACGCGCAAATAGCGACGCCCCGATACCGCCATGAATCAAAATGAGGGCAAACACGAGGTAGAGCCGGATGCCCCCTCCCCAGTGATAACACAACGGCGCGGCGAGAAACAGCAGGAGGAACAGATTCAACCCGAGCAGATTCAACCAGTTTCTGGCTGCGGAAAAAACGGCCATGCGCTCTTCGAGAACCTTCGAATCATCGGCGGCCTCGAAGGCCTGCACAACCGAGCCCGGCCATTCGCCGGGAGACGACAGTCGCCTCAAAATTTCCGTCCATTTGGCAGCGGAGACGGCATTGGCATACACCGCCACGGGAATCCCGCCAGGCTGCAGGATGGAGCGATCCTGCAGCGTGACCCTGCCAAGGTCCTCCCGCCGCAGAGTAACGGGAGGCACCGGAATGCGGCTGCCGAGCCCCGGAGCCGGAATCCGGAACGTGCTGACAAAAGTCCTCCCCGCCATGAACCGCCATTCTTCCGCCACGCAGCAGCCGGCGGCCCAGGGAAAAATCCCAGCAAAGACCAGCCTCCCGCGGTCATTGCCCACTCCGGATGTCGCCGGACGGAAGGTCCAGCGGCCAGCCCAGTCACCCACAAAAACCCATGACCCGCTCGGCACCCAGATCAGGCACTCCGTAAGATAAAAGCCGGCCAGCAGCAAAAAGATGAATGGACCGTCGCTCATGGCCAAAAAGCCGCGGCGTCAGGCCTGCGGATTTTTTCTGCCGCCGAACAGGCCTTTGATCATGTTCCAGCCCTTCGCCAGGACCCCCATCAACACGGCAAATCCGATGAGAAGCGGTTTCAGCAGTTTGCCCAAAATTCCGGTTTTGGCCGCAGCCAGCACGCCCGCACCCACCATCAAGCCCTTCAACCCATATTCAGCCACCTTGTCGCCCTCGCGATACTCTGCGTAGGATTCGCCGGATTTGTATTGGAAACTGGTGAGCGCTTTTCGCAGCGCCTCCAGGGCGGATGGAAGTTCCGCTTCGCCGCAAACCAGAGTCACCTCGGTGACACCCTTGCGCCCTAGCACTGTCGTCCGGTAGTTCACGTTGCGCCCGCCATTGCCGCTCTCGAGGATCAACCCCCATTCCAGGCTTTTCGCCTGGTCATTGTAGAAGGGTTCCACCGCCCACCCCACCGTATTGAGCGTGTCCAGTCCCTTTTTTTTCCGCATCTCGTTGCCCGCCTTGTCGCTTTCCTTGAAAGCCTTCAGCAGTTCGTTCTTGTCGATCTTGTCCTTCTCATCGTCCTTGACGTAGCCAACGTCATCGAACTCAAACACCGCGAACCACTCCAGCGCCTCGGTTCCTAGCAGTCCGGAGTAGCTCCCGCTGACGTAATTGCCAAAGAATTCCAGCGTCTTCCGGGCGCCTTCCGAATCCGTGAAGCGCAGGCCCTTGGGAATCTTCAACTCCGCATTCGTTCCCAGACTGACGGTGCCCTCCCGTTTCCACCCGAAAGATTCAATCTGCTGCATCGCCGCCGCCTGTGCGGATGCTTCCTCCCCCGGATCCAGCGGTTGCTCCGCCTGCGTCGCCGCCTCCACCGCTGTTGGAGCCTCCTGAGAAAGGGCGGCGGCAGACGCGCCCAAAAGAAAGGCGCAACTCAGAATATGGGCTCGTGATGACATCATGAAACGCCGACCCTTCCCTCATCACCACCAATGTCAACCCTCCAGCACCACGCTGCGGGTCGCCGCCCGGCCGGGAAACCGCGGGCCAATGCGCTCCCTGTCCCTGCCCGGCAGCCCGTGGAGACAGGTGAGCGAGCGGCACCCGCCGCTGTCCCCGCGAGTCTGCCACCGATCGGGCAAGCGAAACCGCCAGAAGCACGGCTCCCGCATTCCGGAGGTATTGCGCGGGATCTTTGCAGCGACGCAAAAACAGACATCCGGGTCCACCCTTCGAGCGGTCCAACTGCCAGTCAGTTGACATCGCCGAAGCGTTCGCCTATGTGCCCGCCTCCAAGCGCGGTGCCACGCCCTCACGGCCCTCGAAAATCCGTGCTTGCATTTGATTAACAAAACTTAAATTATTGCAGCAACATGTCCGCTCTGAGCATTCAAAAAGTCGTCGGCCGTCAAGTGATTGATTCCCGTGGAAATCCCACCGTGGAAGTGGATGTGGCCCTTTCGGGCGGAGCCTGCGGCCGGGCGGCAGTGCCCAGCGGAGCGAGCACCGGCGAGCATGAGGCCTGGGAATTGAGGGATGGGGACAAGGCGAAATTTCTTGGCAAGGGCGTGTTGAAAGCGGTTGGCAGCGTCAACAAAACCATCGCCCCGGCGCTCATCGGTCAGGATGCTTCCAACCAGGCCGTGATCGACAAAATCATGCTGGGGCTGGATGGCACGCCGAACAAGGGCAGCCTCGGCGCCAATGCGATTCTGGGCGTCAGCCTGGCCACCGCCAAGGCCGCCGCGGCCCAGCTGGGGCTTCCGCTCTACCGGTATGTGGGCGGTGTGAATGCCAAGGTGCTGCCCGTGCCGATGATGAACATCATCAACGGCGGTGCCCACTCGGATGCACCGATCGATTTTCAGGAGTTCATGGTGATGCCGAAAGGAGCGCCCAGTTTTTCCGAAGCCGTGCGGTATGGAGCGGAGATTTTCCACGCCTTGAAGAAAGTCCTGCATGATCGTGGGCTGAGCACCGCTGTGGGTGACGAGGGCGGATTCGCCCCGGCGCTCAAGAGTGCCGATGACGCCCTGGCCGTCATCGCCCAGGCAGTGGAAAAAGCCGGCTACCAGCTCGGCGAACAGATTTTCATCGCGCTGGACGTGGCATCCTCGGAATTCTATGACAAGGAAAAGAACGCCTACGTTTTCAAAAAGTCCGATGGTTCGGTGCGGACCGCTGCGGAGATCGTGGACTATTACGCCGGGCTGCAGAGAAAGTATCCGATCATTTCGATCGAGGACGGCTGTGCTGAAAACGACTGGACTGGCTGGAAGGCTCTGACCGACAAACTGGGCAGCTCCACCCAGTTGGTGGGGGATGACCTCTTCGTCACCAATGTGGATTTCCTGCGCAAGGGCATCACCTCCGGCGTGGCCAATTCCATTCTCGTCAAAGTGAACCAGATTGGCAGCCTGACAGAAACGCTCGACAGCGTGGAACTCGCCCACACCAGCGGCTACACCGCAGTGCTCAGCCACCGTTCTGGCGAGACCGAGGACAGCACCATCGCGGACCTCGCGGTAGCCACCAATTGCGGCCAGATCAAGACCGGATCCATGAGCCGCTCCGACCGGATCGCCAAATACAACCAGCTTCTGCGCATCGAGCAGGAACTGGGTGACACCGCCATTTACGGTGGCAGGATGAAACACTGATGCCTCCGCGCAGTGCTTGCACTGCATCCCATTTCCAGCTCACCACATGCCGCACCAACCCATTGCCGAGGAGCCAAGCACATTCTGGGCGCTGATCACCCGATTCTCGCTGGTGGGCATTCTGCTGCTGTTTTTCGGCGGCATGGCCCTGCTGTTTCTTCCCCGCATCAAGGCGCATCGCCACGCGGATGAAGAAATTGCCAACCTCACCACGCAGGTCGTGGATTTGCAACGCAAGCGGGACGATTTGGAGAATCAGAAAATCCTGCTGACTCACGACAAACCGTTTGTCGAGACCAAGGCCCGGGATCTGCTTGATCTGAAAAAGGACGGAGAAACCGTGTTTCGCTTCAAGGACTAAGGCCCCGCAGTGCTCAGGACAGCACCAGCCGCGAGCGCAACGGCAACGCCGCAGAACCCGGATCCTTCCGCACGGCATCGGTGAGGAAAATCACGGGCGAATCCGCACCCAGCACGCGTTCCCATCCACTGCGGCGCTGGGTGAACCGGCTGGTGCCTTCAGGCATTTTCTGCTGCCGGGACTCAAAGGCCAGGGCATCCGCCACCACCACCAGATTCCGGCAGCGCTGCCGGGCGGCACGGAGGAACGCACCCTGCAGGTCCGCTTCCGGAGTGGCGGAAAAATTCACTGCGAGAATCACCCCCGCCTCCGACGGACTCCACTGTGCCAGAAACAATTCCTCCTCGCCCAGTTCCACCCGTGGAAGGAAATCGACATGCGTTTGGCCACCCCACAGGTGCAGGGCCAGCGTGCCCAGTGCATCCCCGGTGCGTATTTCCGGCGTGTAGTGCAGCGGAATCACCTGGATACAGGCGACATTCCCCCGGGCCAGATTGTGCAGCGCCCCGGCTTTGGCTTGGGCCCAGGATTCGAAGTCAGGCCGCCGACGATGCCGTTTTCGCAATGCGAGCAGGAGCAGGATGGTTCGGGGGATTCCAATGAACAGGGCTGCAGTGGCTGCCCACAAGTGAATGAACGGTGCGGCATTTGCGGTGGCGGCACCCGCGGCACTTCCATTGGCTGACAGCCGAAGCGACGCCAGTTCAGGAGCGGGAGGAACGGAAATACCCGTCACAGCGGAGGCGGGACCCAGCACCGTCCCCAGCAGTCGGTGCAGCCCATGTTCATCCAAAAATGTGCTCTCCCAGGCGGCGCGGTATTCCTTGCGCAACCCCTGCGCATACATCCCCGCAACAATGCCCCCAGCTAGCAGCAGCGCTGCGGAGTGAAAAAGCACCCGGCCCCGCGCGACCTGCCAGGGACGGCAAAGGGCCGCCCATTTGGAACAATGGGAAATCACCGCACGGATCAAAACTTCGCGCTGCCGGAGATCGGTCATTTTTGCCATTGCCCCCTCGAACAGGAAGCGCAGGCGTGGTGACAATTGCGGCAGGGAGCGGGCAGGAAATTGTTCCCCTGGCAGTTTGGATTTTCGAAAACTTCCTGCAAACACCGCTGAACACACGATCAGATTCCAAAGCACCAGGCCGAGCAGCGGGAAGGAAAGAATGTCGATGGTGCGGTCCGGCCCCAGTTCATTGGAAAACCAGCCCAGCAAGGCGGCACCGGCCAGCAGGGCAGGTCCGGTCCAGCGCAGCCATGCCGGAACCATGGACAGCGACCGGTCAATGGTTAGGCGCACCGGCTCAGGCAGATCGGAAATCAGCAGGTCCGCCCGGTGATCAAGAAATGCGAGCGCCCTGCCAGTGTCAGGTTCACCCGCTGCGGCGGCCTTGGTGGCCCGCTCCCGCAGTTCAAACGGCACCACCTCGCCGATGGCGTCGCATTCTTCCAGCGAGTCCAGAAAATGAATGCGGCATGTCCTGACGAAATCGGAATTCATGACAACTGGCAGCAGTGCGAATGTGACGGTGGCGACGGACAAAGGGCTAATGATTCTGGCCGTAATAGGCTCCGGGGCCGTGCTTGCGCAGATAATGTTTTTGCAGCAGGTGGGTCGGCAGAGGTTCCAGGTCCGGACGCAATTGCAGCGAGGCAAGTGCCATCTGAGCGCACATTTCCAGGGCGATGCTGTTGTCCACGGCCTCCTGCGGTGACAGCCCCCAGGCAAACGGGGCGTGATAGCGCTGCAGCACCGCGGGAACGGCTGCCGGGTCAATGCCGCGCGACCGGAAACACTCGACAATGACCGCACCGGTGATGCCTTCGTAATCCTGCCCGGCCTCCTCCGGAGTCAACACGCGGCACACCGGCACCGGGCCGAAAAAATGGTCGGCATGGGTTGTTCCGAAACACGGCAATTCCACCGCGGCCTGGGCGAAGGCCGTGGCAAATGGACTGTGGGTGTGGCAGATGCCGCGGATGCCGGGAAAGGCACGGTAGAGCGCGAGGTGCGTGGGCGTGTCCGAGGATGGGCGCAGGCTTCCTTCCAGGACCCTGCCTTCCAGATTCAGCACCACCAGGTCGTCGTCGCGCAACTGATGATAGGGCACGCCGCTGGGCTTGATGACCACGCAGCCTGAATCAGGATCGCAGCCGCTCACGTTGCCCCAGGTCAGCTTTGCCAGTCCAGCACTGACAATGCGCAGGTTGGCGCTGAGCACCTGGTCCTTCAGATTGGATAATGTCATGAGCCGGAGTGTAGTCCAAAATTGGCAATGCCAAGCGGCGAATGCCCGCGGCGCAGTGCAGCAAAAAATCCGCCCGGCAGATCCCTTTCACTGCGCCGGCACCGGAATGCTCAAGAGCCGGAAAACACCGTCCCTGGCGCGGGCCATGGCCGTCAGGTCGTCGTAGATGCGGGCCTGGGTGAGCACGCCTTCCAGGTGGGCAAACACCAGCGAGGCCAAGGCCGGGGCATCGCACGGCGGAATCGAACCGTCCCCCACCCCGCTGCGGATGGCGGATTCCAGATACTGAGTGTAGCAGCGGATGATGCGGTGAATGGCCTCGCGCAAGACCGCCTCGCGCTGACAGGTCTCGCCACCCACATTGAACAGCGGGCAGCCGGGCACAAAACCATAGCGTTCCCGCAGTTCCTGCTGCTGGGCGTGCAGGTGCGCGCAAAAATCAGCAATGCGCTGCAGTCCCGGCGCTGACGGAGAAAAGACCCGGTCCAACTGATCCTTTGCCTGGCAAAATCCATGGTCGAAACAGGCAGCGCCCAGTTCCGCCTTGGATGCAAAAAAATGATAGAAGCTTCCCTTGCGCACATTGGCGGCAGTGCAGATTTGATCCACCGAAGTGGCCGCGTAGGACCCCGCCCGGATCAAATCGAGTCCAGCCGTCAGCAGGCGGTCGCGGGTGTCGGTATGGCGCGGCATGACTGGCACATGGCGGGATGGAAGGCAGGGGTGCTGCAGATGCCCGCCGGGTCAGGGCGTTGTCTGCGCGACCACCACTGCCGCGCACCGGTGGCAAAGCGCCGGGTGCGCAGGATGCGAGCCTACACTGGAAAGGCACTTCCAGCAACGGTCACATTTGCCATGCGGCGACCGCCTCGCTGTCACCGCCAGCTTGTCACCGGACACAAGGGCGAAGTCACTGAGGATGAAAAATTCCGCAGCGTCCTCTTTCGACAAAAGCGCCTTTTCCGCAGCCGTTCCCGCGGGAATGGTGATCTGCACTTCCGCGTCCAGGTTGGATCCAATGATTTTTTCCTGGCGGGCCTTTTCGATTTCCTGTTGCAGCACGGAACGGATTTTGAGCAGTTCGCCGACGGTTTCCGTGGCATCGGATCCGGCAAAAGCGGCATCGGCGGCGGGAAAATCCTCCAGGTGCACGCTGTCGGGATGGCCCGCATGTTCCCAGGCTTCATCCGCGGTGTAGGCCAGGATGGGCGCGAGCAGCCGGCACAGTGCATCGAGCACCCGGTGCATGGCCGTCTGCGCCGCGCGGCGGCGCGGGGAATTCACCGCGTCGCAATACATGCGATCCTTGGTGGCATCGACGTAAAGTGCGGACAAATCGACGGCGCAGAACTGGTTGATGGCGGTATAGACCCGGCGGAAATCCAATTCGGCGTAGGCAGCGGTGCATTCCTGGGTCACCGCATGGAGCCGTTCCAGAATCCACTGGTCCAGCGTGGTGAGCCGTCCGTCTGTCACCGCGTGTGATGCGGCATCGAAATCGCCCAAATTGGCCAGGAGAATGCGCAGGGTATTGCGAATGCGGCGATAAACCTCCGCGGTTTGCTTGAACAGGTCCTCGCTGAACGGCACGTCGTCGCGGTAGTCCACGCTGGCCACCCACAGGCGCACCATGTCGGCACCGAAGTTGTTGTAGTAATACTCCGCCACCATGGGTTTCTTATTTTTGTCCTGGTCGGACTTGGACACCTTGTTCCCGCTGGTATCCGTCACGAATCCGTGAGTGAGCACATTTTTGTAGGGCGCGGTGCCGCGATGGATCACACTGCACATCAGCGAGCTTTGGAACCACCCGCGGTGCTGATCCGTGGCTTCCAGATAGAGGTCCGCTACTCCGCCGTTGCCCAGTTCGGGGTGTGCCTGCGTCACCGCCATGCTGGAACAGCCGGAGTCGATCCACACGTCCAGCGTGTCCCGCCCTTTGCGGCTTCCCGCGGGCAGTCCCAGTTCCGTCACCAGCTCCGCGTCGCTTTTTTCAAACCAATAGTTGGTGCCATGCCGGGCGATGAGATCCGCGACCCTTCTGGCCAGATGGCCATCGAGAATGACTTCGCCACTCTGCGCATAGAAAACCGGCAGCGGCACGCCCCAGGTGCGCTGGCGGGAAATGCACCAGTCCGGGCGGCTTTCCACGGTGCCATGAATCCGGTTGCGCCCCCAGTGGGGAATCCAGCCCACCTTGTCGATCTGCTCCAGTGCGGTCTGCCGAATCGCATCGATGCGGAGGAAAAACTGCTCCACCGCACGGAAAATGACCGGACTCTTGGACCTCCAGCAGTGCGGATATTGGTGGGCGTATTCCTCATGACCCAACAGGACGCCCCGTTCCCGCAGCATTTCGATGATGTGCTTGTTGGCGGCGAAGACGTGCATGCCTGCCAGTTCGGGGACGCCCACCTCGTCGGTAAACTTCCCATTGTCATCCACGGGAGAAAGAAGGCCGAGGTTGTTTTCGCGCCCGGCAATGTAGTCATCCATGCCGTGGCCGGGAGCGATGTGCACCTGGCCGGTTCCGGTGTCGTCAGTGACGAAATCACCGAGGATGATTTTGCTGGTCCGGTCGAGAAACGGATGCCGCGCCACTGCACCGGCCAGCGTGTCGCCCTTCACTTCCACCGCCGTGTCCGCTGCGAGGCGAAGTCCGGTTTTTTCCTCAAATGATGCGAGCAGGGATTTGGCTACGATGAGCTTGTGCCCGCCGAAGTCTCCGATCACGTAGGTAAACTGCGGATGCACGGCAATGCCGAGGTTCGCCGGCAGCGTCCATGGCGTGGTGGTCCAGATCACCATGGAATAGTCCCGGTCCGCCACTGGAAACTTCACATACACGCTCGGTGACACTTTGTCTTTATACTCCACCTCCGCCTCCGCCAGGGCGGTTTGCGCTCCGTAGCTCCACAGCACCGGACGCCTGCTGCGATACACCAGATCCTTTTCCACGCAGGTGGCGAAAAACCGGATGATGTGCGCCTCATATTCTGCGTCCAGGGTGAGATAGGGATTGTCCCAGTCACCGAAGACTCCCAGCCTGCGGAAGGAGTTGCGCTGAATGTCGATGTATTTCCGGGCAAATTCCTCCGCCCGAGTCCGCACTTCCACCGGACTCAGGCCCGCGGCTTCTTTCACCACCTTGAATTCGATCGGCAGGCCGTGGCAGTCCCATCCGGGAACATACGGCGTTTCGAATCCCGCCATGGTCTTGGATTTTAAAACCAGATCCTTCAGAATCTTGTTCAGCGCCGTGCCCATGTGCACATCCCCGTTGGCAAAGGGAGGGCCGTCATGCAGCAGATACCGCGGCGCGTGCTGGGCCTTCCGCCGGGCCTGAATCCGGTGGTAGAGCCTGCTCGATTCCCATTTGCCCAAGCGCTGCGGCTCGCGAATCACCAAATCCGCCTTCATTGGGAAATCGGTTTTCGGGAGATTGACGGTGTTTTTATAGGGAGATTCTTCCTTTTTGCTCATGGCGGGTGTGCTGGAAATGAAAAATCGGGACCGAAGCCATGCCGGCCCGGTCCCGAAATTTCGGGCTGGATGCTTACACCAGCATTCCACGGCGGCAAATGGGGAAAATGCCTCTTCGTTGGTGCGGAGGTTCCACCAGCGCGACCTTGACGGTGCTGAAGGACTGCGGCATCCCATTCACAAGCACCCATGTCCTGACAAACAAGCACGTTTACCTGCATGAAAGCCCTCACTCTCACCGCCAGCAGCGAATTTGTGTTCGGAGATGTCCCCGATCCCACAGCCGGCCCGGAAGACTTGATCATTGAGGTGAAAGCCTGCGGCATCTGTGGGAGCGATGTTCACGGAATGGACGGCAGCACCGGACGCCGCATTCCCCCCATCGTCATGGGGCACGAGGCAGCGGGCGTTGTCAGGGAAGTCGGCACTGCTGCCGGCGACTGGAGGCCCGGAGAGGCGGTCACTTTTGATTCCACGCTGTTCTGCGGCCATTGCCGCCACTGCCTTTTGGGCAGGGTGAACCTGTGTGAAAACCGTCGGGTGCTGGGAGTCAGCTGCGCGGAATACCGTCAGCCGGGAGCTTTTGCCGAATTTGTCAGGATCCCGGGTCGGGTTGCGGTGCGCATTCCCGGCGGAGTTTCCTTCCAGCAGGCGGTGTTTGTGGAGCCGTGCGCCGTAGCCCTGCACGCGGTCCGCCGGGCTCAGGCACGTCCAGGCGACAGCGCCGTGGTCGTCGGGGCGGGCATCATCGGCCTGCTGGTCATCCAGGCCCTCAAAGCCGCGGGGTGCGGCAGGGTGTATGCCACTGACCTGAACGAACAGCGCCTGCAACTGGCCCTGCAACTTGGAGCGGACGCGATTTTCCCGTCCGCCGCTGGAAACGTTCGTGAAAGCCTGCTCGAATCCACCGGTGGTGACGGCGTGGACGTGGCGATGGAATGCGTGGGAGTGGGACCCACTGTGGATCTGGCGATCGCCGCCGTCCGCAAAGGAGGAACCGTGGCGCTAGTAGGAAATCTGGCGCCGCGCTGTGAATTTCCGCTCCAGGCGGTGGTGACCCGGGAACTCTCCGTTTTCGGCTGTTGTGCCTCCGCGGGCGAGTATCCCCAGGCGCTGGAGGAAATCGCCTCTGGCCGAATCCGGGTCGAACCGCTAACCAGTGCCGTGGCCCCGCTGAAGGAGGGAGCCTCCTGGTTTCACCGGCTTCATGGCGGAAAGGAGGATCTGATCAAGGTCATTCTGGAGCCGTGAGATCAACCGCAGCCCCGCGGAGGATCACGGCTTCACCAACTCCCGGATCCCCTCCAGCAGCACCTTTTCGACACCCGGTGCCGTGAAGGAGGAACTGGGCTGGGTCTCATAGCCTCCCTGCGAATAGGAAATCTCCGTTCCGATGTAGCCTGGCCCGTAATCGCCGTAGGCGGCACAGGCGACACGCCGGCTACCGCCGGCCTTCTTGGCCTCCAGTTGATATTCCACAAACAGTTCGCCCGGCAGGTGCAGCAGGTCCACGGATCCCAGCCGGAGGCGGGAAAGTTCAATCTTGTGTCCGCCTTGACAGCGCTGCAGCCAGGCCAACTGCATCGCCGATCCGAGAATCGCCCCGCTGCGGTCCGCCCGGAGCGATTCCGTCAGCTTTGCCGCATCCAGAAAGTCCGCCGGAGGAAGCGCCACTGGCGCAACCTTCCAGGAAATCTCCTTTGCCGAAATCGGCTGTTTTTTAGTGGCTTCCCAAGCTTTGGCCAGCCCGGCCGCCAGCTTTTTTGCCAGGACGGGCCGGTTGGCAGGCGAGCCGTCATTGTATTTTCCAGCGCCGATGTTTCCGCCCGCTCCATTGAAATGAATGTGCGGCACCGGCACTTCCTGCTCGCGCAAGAACCGGGCGATCCCAGGAAAGTCGGGATTGGCGATGCCGGTGCGGTAATAGCTTTGGGGATGGGTGGCGTAATATGTCAGGACAGCCAGCGGCTCGTCGCCATTCCAAAAACTGACCGCGGTGGCGATGGGATCGATGGTCCCTTCCGGCTCGTTGCGGACCGCCGGATCCTTGCAGGCGGTGTAGCGCACCGCCTTGACCTTCCCATCCGGTCCCAGAATGCGCCGGTTGCTGGCAACGCCTTCCACCACACCCTCGCCAAATCCCACATGGGTCACCGGTTGCGCCTTAGCCAACACCCCGCGCACCGTCGTTCCCAGTTGCTGCAGAAATTGACGCTGCCAGGAGGATTCAAACACCAGGGGGTCCTGCCCGGACTCCTTGAGCAAGCGTTCACTGGTGAAATCGCAGATCGGTGCATCGTGCGGGTGCAGCACATGCACGGCGACGCGGTCCGCGGTGGTGCCTGCCGCTTCCGCAAGCACGTTGCGGAAGGCATCGTGCCCTTCGTTGGCGATGCCAATCCAGTCCACCGCACACAGCACCACGGGTTTTTCCAATCCGGAAAGCACCAGGCCGCGACACCGCAGCCCGAGTTCCCCACGGTCAATGGCGGGATCATAGGTGAGCCTGCTGCCCACGGGAGGCGTCGCATCCAGGTCGAAAACGGCAATCCTCACTTGCGGCGGCTGCTTGTCGCCCTCCGCGGAAGCCGGAGGCGCTTCCGCGGAAACTGCCGCGAACACCACCACCGCTGCCAAGGCAGCGGCCCAAAAGGAAATCAAACGTGCAATGCGTTGCATGCATGAAGTCTGTCACGGCAACGGCCCGGCTGCAAATTCCGCAAATGCCCAGTTGCAACGTTTCGATTCCACCACCGTAAAGGGGCTGTGCAATCTGCACAACTCCGCCGTGTGCGAGACCCGACACGATCCGCCGAATCGTCCGCCTGACCGGCCGTGGTGGCACGCGGGCCGCATCCGGTTTGGTTGGCCGCAGCAGGTCGGGAAGAGGGGGGCATCGAGGAAGAGGATGCGGGCCTTGGCATGGAGGGCGCGGGCGATGGCGACGCGGTTTGGACTGGTCGAGGGAACCGAAAAGTCGGACACCCTGCCCGGTGCGGCCAATGCCGTGCTGGGCAACTCGCTCGGAGGTGAACTGCTGGAAGGGATTGAGGTCGGCATCCCAAGGGCGAGGCATAGAGAACCTTTGATTCCTGATTCCTGATTTTTTGATGCAGGATTCTCGAATCAAGATTCAGGAATTCAATGCTTCCCGCTTCAGGCTCGAGGCAGCCGGGGAGAAGGTTGAGCAGCGAGGTCTTGCCGGAGCCGTCTTCACCGCGCAGGAGGATGACTTCGCCCGCGCGGATTTCGCCGGAGATGCCGTCGGGCGCGCTCTGGCCGCCGAAGGATTTTTTAGGGAATCAAACCGCAGCAGCACGCTCGCTCCGGGAGGAGATCAGGGCCGGGGGTGACATTCAAATGAGCCGAAAACGCGGAAATCGTCGGGATCGAGGGTGAAGACTTCACTGATGCCAGCCTGGGTCCAACTGGCGGCAATCAAGGTATCGAGCAGGCGCTTTCGGCCAAGGTGGAACTTTTCGACCCACTGAAACCATAGCTCGGTGACTGCGGCGTCCTGCCTCAGCAGGGAAACCTCGACGGCCTGCGCCCAGAATCGGGCAAGGCGGAAGGCATCCGGCATTGGTAAGGGACGGGCAAGTCGCCGGGGATCGGTGACGACGTGAATGAACTCGGCGAGCATGCCCGCAGTGAGGCCGAAATTCCGCCCCGCCTGCACGGCCTGATCGGCAAAGGGCGCGGCAGGCACCGTGGTCGGGGTGCTCGGGGATGGCCCAAGCAACCAGAAAGCTGGTGTCGATCCCAATCATTCGTCCTGAGTTGCAGCGAGAAAGTCACCCAACATCTCGGCGCGGCTGCTCCAAGGCTGCAAGAGGGCACCGGCGGATACTGGAGGCGGTGGCGCTGCGAGGCTGGGGCGCTCGCCTCCTGCCGTGAGCGCCTGCTCCAGACAGTAGATGGCCTCTTGGTTGAGAGACCGCTTGTGGCGCTGCGCCTGGGCCTTCAATCCGCGGTGGATATGCGGCGGTATGTTTTTCAGGGTGAGCGTGGTGGAAGGGGGCATGGCTGGGTGGGTAGAGGAAATTTCCGCGATAGGAAAACCGTAACGGATGCGTTTTGGTTGTAAAGATTTCTGCAGAGCCATTCTGAAACCGATACGCGCCGACCAACCCTTGAGGCCGGAAGCGGGCCATGACGACGAGCAGTAGGCAACCGATGCGCAGGCGCATGTTGGGGGCGATGAGGACGGCGAGCGACACCGTCACAAAAAGGTCGCCCTTGAACCTCCATGCCGAGAGCGACACCCCGAGGCTGAACAGCATGGCAACGGAAATCGCCACCAGGACGGCGGGCAGGAAGCCCCAGTGCCGGTTCAGCGCGAGCAGGGGAGTAGCCATGCGCTCCGACCGCCAAACAGGCCGAGTGGGCGAGCGTCATCAGGCCGCAGTAGCCGACGGCGAGATTTGGCAACAGGGCAAGGATGCCGTAGCTGCTGGGCACACAGGTTGCTCAATCCGCTCCCGCGTCAATGCATGTCATTCTGCGGACAGCGCTTTCAACGCTGCCATTTCCAACCCGAACCGGAATGGGAAAAACTAACGGCGTCTGCGCACCGCGGCCACCAGGCCCGCCATGAGACCCAAGGCGGCGGCACCAGGTTCGGGAATGGCGAAAGCCGCAGCGTGCGTCTGCACCTCCGCAGGACTCAGGGCGGAGTCGTAGCTGGCAAAGCCGAGGATGCTTCCATTCATGTTGTCGAAGAAGCTGGAGTTGGCAGCATTGCTCGCGGCAGCCAGTCCATTGATTCCCGTCGCTGTGAGGTCCACGCCGGTGAAGGTATAGGCAAGCGTGCCATTGACGTATAACAACGTATCTGACCCGTTGGAAGAATAGACAACATGTGTGTCCGCGCCCTGCGGATAGGAAACGGAGGAAGTGTAGTCAGCCACCCCAAAATCCGTGAGTCCGAAAAAACCGGTGGCGTTCCACTGGTCCAGTTTCAATCCCTGCTGCCCGGAACTGGCGGCCTGACTGCCCATGAAAGCCTGCGAAGGACCGCCCGAGGTGGAGTTGTAAATGAATTCGAAAGACCGGTCACCGCTCAGTGTGCCGACGTCCAAACGGATCGGGCTGGCTCCACTGACGGTGGAGAAATAGGTGGCTGCGGGAGAAGTGCCGAGGGCGACTTCAGACTGCCATTGCGACAGTGCGGCGAGTGAGGTGGCAGCGCCCCCAAGAAGGGTGCCGAGGAGGGTGATCGTTGCAATGGTGGTTTTCATGTGATGGATGGCAATCAGCGAATAACGGACGGCTGTTCCCACAGCTACCTCATTCTGTAGAAATGTGAACGGATTTTTTGCAGGATTTTCCGACCGCCGTCGCCTTCAAAGGCGACGGCGGCCAAAACCGGGAAATGAATCCTTGGATTCGTTACCGGGTCAGACTTTGCGACGGCGGGAAGCGAAGCCGAATACTCCGACCAGAGCCATCAGCACGCTGATGGAGGGCTCGGGAATGGCCTCGACGACAATGTTGTCAATTTCGCCCTGGGCAAAAGCCCCTCCTGTGCGCCCTCCAGCGATCAGACGGAAGTTGCTTCCGATGCCGTCAAGGTCCACTCCCATGGCGTTGAGTCCCGTGAAAATGGGGGTCCCATCAATCGTCAGATCCACCAGCGAGTTGGAACCGCTGTCGGTAAGAGTCATCACCGCCTTGTGCCAGCTGTTGTTGTTGAGCGGGAAACCCACCACGGCATCGCCGATGTTGGCATTGTTCCAACTGATCCGGGCGTTGTTGCCGTTGGGGCCACCGCCATCGAAGACATCCAGACCCAAAGCGAGCGAACTGGGTGCAGAAGCAGCCTCCCAGGCGAAAACCGATGGTCCCACGGCGGGATTCACAGCGCCGGTGGAGCCATATACAGCATTGGGAAAAAAACCGATGCCTATGCCGTCGGCGGCTTCACCGCAGCATCCGCCTGCTCCACCATTCGCTGCATCATCGGTCATAAAGAAATCGAAGCTGAGCCGCAGGATCGGCGTGGGGCTGACTGTCACCGTGTTCCACGCGATGCTGTTGTTGTTGCTTCCGTTGAGATTGGTGATCCGGGCTACATTGGCATTGCCGCCACCGACATTCTGGGTCGATGGGGCTCCACCGCTGGAGTTGGTGTAGGCAAAGACTGAGTTGACGCCGCCTCCGTCAAAGTTCTCCGAGAGGAGGACGGCGGCGTGAGCGGAACTTGTGAGACCGGCAGCGATACCGGCGAGCATTAAAGTGCGGGATTTCATGTTGGATATGGTTACGAGTTGCCTCAAAATAAATGACACCGGGGGAGCGTGAACGAGTGGGGATCTGGCGGAACGTTGCCTCAGAATGGATGACACCGGATGGACCCACCACCGGACATGGCGCCAAAGGGAATCCCTCCTTGCGCCAAGGCGAAATCTCCCCAGTTTCCGCGGACATGGCCGCTGCTACTCAGTCACCCTCCCCTCCTGGCGTTTCGGATGCCACCGGATTGCTCCGGGCCGCCGACCTGCGGGTTTCCTATCAGGTTGGGCAAAACAAGATCGACGTGCTGCGTGGGGTCAACCTGCGCGTGGAGCCCGGGGAGCAGGTATTTCTGGTGGGGCCGTCCGGAGCGGGCAAAACGACGCTGCTCTACGTGCTGGGCGGGCTGGAGCGTCCAGCTGCGGGGGACGTGGAGGTGGAGGGACGCCCGCTTTACGGGCTGAGCAGCACGGCGCGGGCCACGGTGCGCAACCGGCTCATGGGTTATGTCTTTCAGAACTACCTGCTGCTGCCGGAACTGACCGCGCTGGAAAATGTGGCCCTGCCGGCCCTCATCGGCGGCAGGCAGGGCCGGGAGCAGGCTGCCAAGCTGCTAGGTCAGGTGGGATTGGAAAACCGCCTGCACCATCTGCCGGCGGAACTGAGCGGCGGGGAGCAGCAGCGGGTGGCCATCGCCCGTGCGCTCATCAATGATCCGAGGTTTGTATTCGCCGATGAACCCACCGGCAACCTCGATTCCAAAACCGGGCTGGACGTGATGAAATTGCTGCTCTCGGTGGTTGCGGAATCGAAAAAAACACTCATGGTCGTGACTCACGACACACGCCTGGCCACCATGGGCACCCGGACCCTGTCCATGCGGGATGGGATGCTGGAAAGCTGAGGAGGCGCTGCATTGCCTGCGCCGGGCTGTCGTCACCACTCCCCCCCTGAGCACCATGAAGATTTTTCTCGACGGCCAGTTTTATGACGAAAAGGACGCCCGGATTTCCGTGTTCGACCACGGGCTGCTCTACGGTGACGGCATTTTCGAGGGCATCCGGTTTTACCAGCGCCGCGTCTTCCGGTTGGAAGAGCATGTCACCCGGCTTTTCGATTCCGCCAAGGCGATCCTGCTGGAAATGCCAATGAGCGCGACTGACATCACCGAGGCAACGCTCGAAACCTGCCGACAGAACGGCATCGATGACGGCTACATTCGCCTGGTGGTGACGCGGGGGGCGGGCAGCCTGGGGCTGAACCCCTACCACTGTCCGAAGGCTTCCGTGTTCATCATTGCCTCGAAAATCCAGCTTTACCCTGAGGAAAAATACCGGACCGGGCTGAAGGTGGTCACCTGCAGCACGCGGCGTCCGTCCTCTGCGGCGCTCAGTCCGCTGGTGAAAAGCCTGAATTATCTGAACAATGTGATGGCAAAGGTGGAGGCCATCCAGGGTGGTGCGGAGGAGGGATTGATGCTCAATGAGCAGGGGTTCGTTGCCGAGTGCACCGGCGACAACCTCTTCGCCGTGCGGGATGGTGCCGTGGTGACGCCGCCCTGTTCCGACGGTGCGCTCAAAGGCATCACCCGGCAAGTGGTGTTTGAAATCTGTCAGGAACTCGGCATTCCCATCCGCGAAGCCACCATGACCCGCTACGACATCTACACCGCCCACGAAGTTTTCCTGACTGGAACCGCGGCGGAAGTGGTTCCTGCGGTGGAATTCGACCGCCGCTGCATTGGCGATGGCAAGCCGGGTCCCGTCACGCGGCGCATCATGGAGCGATTCCATGCCCTGACGGGGACTACCGGGTCTCCGTTCTGATGGCGGCTTGGTTCGGACAAAGCGCGACGGCAGGCGCTGCCACAGCATTTCACGGTACAGATCATCTGCCGTGGTCCCGGCATCCGTCGCCACACCCAGTGACCGCGCTTTTGCCCGTGCGGGGGGCTTATTGCTCCGCCTTGGCGGTGCGGGCGGCCCGGTTCAGGAGGATGAGGTCCTTCATGATGTTGAGCGTCTCCCCTTTCACCGGTTCGATGTCGTGCGGGAATTCATCCTTGTCGTCGTCATCGGAATCCTCGTCCTCGTCCTTACCGGAAATCATGCTGCCCTTTTCATCCTCCTTGGCTTTTTCCAGCAGAGTCAGTCCTTCCTTCTCTGCATTTTCCAAGGTGAGCCGGTAAACGGTGAAGGGATCGCCATTTTTGCTGGCAGCGGCCAACCGGGCCTTGCGTTCCTCGGAGCGCTTCTTGTTGCGCTCCTTGTTGGTCTTGATCTCGTCCATGCGCGCCTTTTCGTTCAAGGAGACGATGTTCTTTTTGATCTGGTCTTCGATGCGGGCCACGTCCTCCCTCACATACTCGAATTCGGCATTCTTGGCCAGGCGGGAATCCATGCGGGCACGGAGTTCGTTGGCGGGCAGCGGTGCCGTGTCCGCCAGGTCGTAGTCCACTTTGCGAATGGTGTCGTAGGGCAGGGGGTCCTTGAGGGCGCTCTCACCGATGTCGAGCGCGTCCAGCCTGCTGGGGAGCACCAGATCGGGTTCGACGCCCTTGAGCTGGGTGGAACCGCCGGCGATGCGGTAGAATTTCTGAATGGTGACTTTGAGGCTGCCGGCGCGTTCTGCCTTGCTGAACATGGGCATAAAGCGGCGCACGTCGAGGATGGTCTGCACGGTGCCTTTGCCAAAGGTGGATTTGTCCCCCACGATGACGGCGCGTCCGTAGTCCTGCAGGGCGGCGGCGAAAATTTCGGATGCGGACGCGCTGGTGTGGTCGGTGGCGACCACGAGCGGACCGTCGTACATGGGCTCCAGGGCCTTGGAGACCCGGGTGTCCACGGCTCCATTCCAACTCTTCTGCTGAACCACGGGGCCGCGCTTGATGAACAGCCCGGTGAGGGAAATGGCCTCATCCAGCGAGCCTCCGCCGTTGCCGCGCAGGTCGATGACGAGTCCGGAAATGCCTTCCTTCATGAGGCGTGTCAGGAGTTTTTTCACGTCGCGGGTGACGCTGACGGTGTGGCGCTCCATGTCGGCGTAGAACGAATCGATGGTGATCCAGCCGATGCGCAACACCTGTCCATTCGCGTCCCGCGTTTCAATGAGGTCGGCCTTGGCCAGGCTCTCCTTCAATTCCACCTTGGCCCGCTTGAGGACAATTTCCCTGGTGATGGTGGGATCGGCCGCCGGGACGATTTTCAGGCGGACGGTCGAGCCTTCCTCGCCGCGCACTTTCTCGACGACCTTGTTCAATTTCATGCCTTCCACGTCCTCCATTTCCCCGTCCAATCCCTGGGCCACGCCGACGATCCGGTCATGCACCTTCACCTGGCCGCTCATGTGCGCGGGGGCTCCGGCAACCAGCCGCTCGATTTCCGCAGCGCCATCCCGCATCGACAGCACGGCACCGATGCCTTGCAGCCGCTTGTTCATTTCGATGTCAAAGCTGTCCCTTTCCGGGGCGCTCATGTATTCGGAATGCGGATCGTATGCCTGGCTGATCGCGGAGAGGAAAAAGTTGGAGATGTCCTCCTCATCGTTTTCAGAGATGGCTTCGAACACCCGTTTGTAACGCTTCAACAGCTTCTGCTCCGGAGTGTCCGCCGGCTTGTCCAGTTTTTTTTCGGTTACGTCCGTCGGCTTGGATTCGGACGGCGGTGCGTTCTTGATCTCCGCGGCTTTTTCCTTTTTCTTCTCCTCAGCCAAGGTCAGCCGCAGGCGCTCGCTCAGCACCTCGTTGGTCAGCCGGGCCTGCCACAAGGCGTCGGCCTCGGCCTCATCGGCCGGGTAGGCGGCTTCCTTTCGGTTGAGCTGGGTGGTGCCCGTGCCGCTGAAGTCAAATTTACCCGTTTCCAACAGTTGCTTCACTTTCTCGAAGCGCACTTTCAGGTGCCTGGAGTAAACGGCGTAAATCTCATGCGCCGGTGTCAGGTCGTTGCTGAACACGAGATCATCTAGTTTGGTCCCGTATTTGTCATTGAAGCCGTCCACCTCGCTTTTCAGAAAATACATCCGGTCGTAGTCCAGATACTCGATGTAGTTCTTCAGCGCCTTCTTCGACATGGCATCGTCGAAATCATGCTTGGTGTAGTGCTGTTCCTGCAACAGGTGCGTGACCCAGCTGGCGACCTGCCCGAAGTCCGTGGCCTCGCCGGCTTTGGCATCCTTCGAGTCGGCGGTGGAACAGGAAGGAAAGGCAAGGGCCAGCGCCGCAAGGGCCAGCGCCGGGAGACAACGATGCAGGGTGAGCTTCATTTCCGAAGATTATGGACTGGAAGAATCCGGGGGAGTTGAATAATTGCGGACTGGGCCGCCACCCACCCAAGGCGTCAGGAGGGCGCGCTACAGTCTGCCAACCCCTTGAAAAGTCCATCAGTCTTTTGCAAACCAACCCCGCATGAATTCATCAGCCATCCCCCTCACCCACACCGGCGGATTCGCCCGGACCAATGCCCATGTTTTCGAAGGCCCGGATGGTTGGATTGGCGTGGATGCTCCCGACGGCACGCTGGACTGGCTGCGCCGCCGCGGATTGCGCCTGGGTGCCCTGCTCCTCACGCATGCCCATTTCGACCATGTCGAGGAAGCCGCACGGATCCGCCGCGAGTATGGCTGCCCCATTTTCGCCTGGGAAGTCTCCACCCCGGAATCCCGTCTGGAGCACTTCATCGAGAGCGCCGTCGGCATGCGCATGCGCATCGAGAACTATCCGGTGGATGTCCTGCTGGCGGATCGCACGGACGTGGAGGTCTGCGGACTTCCGCTACGGCTGGCGCATGTGCCCGGACATTCATCCGACAGCGTTATTTTCCATGATCCCGCCCATGCCCGGGTTTTCAGCGGCGACACCCTCATGCGGGGAACCGTGGGTCGCACCGATTTCCCCGGAGGCAGCGAACACCTGCTCCTCACCGGCATTTCCCGCCACCTCCTCACACTCCCCGGCGAAACGGTGGTCTATCCTGGCCACGGAGAATCCACCTCCATCGCGGAAGCAAAGCAATGGTTCGGGCAATGGTTCCCATCAACCGCCGACGGACATGCTCGTTGAGATTTATAATTTCCATAATATGGTCGCCGGGTGATCCTCTTTCATCCCAGCCCCGGTGCCAAAGTCGCCCTCCGGCACCACTATGCTCCCATGCCGCTGCTGACTCCAGCGGAAGCAGCGCTGTTTTCCACGGTTTTTCAAATTGCAGGAGCGGCCTGCTGGGTCACGGCCAAGGCGCATCTTGCCGGCTTTCTTGAACCGCTGGATGCCGCCGGAGCGGGGGAAATCCGAGGCCTCCACATTGAAATCCTGATCTGCCGTCGGGAGGATTGGGTGCCGATGCTGGGCATCGAGGTGGAGGAAGTGGTGCACCAGTCCGAGGAGGCCAAGGCCCGGTGCGTGCTGCTGAACAAGCTGTTTACCGCGGCAGGCATTCCGCTGCTGCGCGTGCCGCTCAACGAGAGTTTGGACGCCTCGCAGATTGCCTCGCAAATGCAGGTGGCCTGGCAAAAGCGCCTGGCCATGCTCGCGGCAATGCCCGGTGCCCATCCGCGATCTCCAGGGGCGTGATGCGTTTTTCCCAGGAAAAAATGAACGCCTCCGGTGCCGAGTGGTCAAAATCCATCGTGCAGGGAAATTTGCCGTTCCGAAGAATCTTCGATGGCGTTTCCTGCCTCTACGGCTACCGTTCGACCATCCACTTTCCGACGCTGCCCGTCATGAAATCCCATCTTCGCCAACTCACCCTCGCCGCATCCCTTATCCTCACCGGTACCGCCTGGACCGCCGTGGAACCGGATGACGCTCCGCCGACCCTGACGATCACCTCCCCCGCAGCGGGAGTCGCCCAGAACACCAACACGATCACGGTATCCGGCACTGCCACCGACACCGCGCAGACACCGGGTTCCGGCAATACCGTCACCAAGCTCGGCATTGCCAAGGTGCAATACCGCCTCAAGGGCAGCAGCAAGTGGCACAACGCCATCCTCACCACCGGCGGTGAAGCCACCACGACCTGGGTGTTTACGATCAAACTGGGAGTCGGCAAAAAGACCACCGTTTCCATCCGCACCGTGGACCGATCTGGCAACAGCAGCGACGTCACCGTCCGGCAGCTCCAGCGCAGCCGCGTCACCCGCGCCTATCAGAATCCCTGAGGCCTGGGGCGCGGCCTTCGCCTTCCTGTGATCCATGCCTGAACGCGAACAACTCGGCCAGGCTGGCGTATTCATCGCTGCCACCCTTGCCGGACTGTTCCTGCTGGTGGTCCTCCCGCGCCAGTGCAGCAACCCGGACTCCGCCGCCCAGTCGCCCCCTCACGCAACCGCCCCGGCACCCGATCCCATCGGACCCCGCCTCAAAAAAGGCAAGGCTGGCGCCCATGCAGAAAACACCGCACAGGAAGCCTCCCAGAGCGCGAGCACCGTCGCGCACGATGCTTTTGTCGCAGAAGCGGTAAAACTTTCCCAACTCCCGGTGGACGATTCCGCCGAGGCACTGGAGGACCTCTTCACCCGCTGGGCCGCGGCCGATGCTCCGGGATGCGCCGTTTGGCTGCAAAGCCTGCCCACGGGGGAATTCCGCGAGGCCGCCGCCGCCATTCTCTGTCAACATTGGGTCCTGTCCGATCCTCCCGCCGCTTCTGCATGGGTGCTGCAGCACCTCGGAACCGGCAGCTTCCGCGGTGCCGCTGGGGCCGTGGCCAGCCAGTGGTGCGCCCTGGACCCAACCGGTGCCGCCCAGTGGGTGGCATCCATTCCAACCGGTGCCGACCGCACCGCCGCAGAAGCCGCGCTGGCCCAGGCATGGGCGGAAAAGGACCCGTCCGCCGCCACCGAATGGCTGAAAAAACTCCCTCCGGAATCGCAGTCCAGTGCCGCGCAGAACCTGGTTTCCACCTGGTCCGCCACCGATCCTGCAGCCACGGCCCAGTGGCTCCAAAGCGCCCTTCCGGAGAATCCCGCAATCCCCAACGATACGGTCGCCGTGCTCGTCTCGTCCTGGGTGGATCACGATGCCGGAGCCGTGTCCCGCTGGCTCAACTCACTGCCGGAGGGACCATTCTATGAAACCGCCGCCGCTGCGTTTTCCCAGGCAGCCGCGGAAACCTCGCCCAAAGACGCCATCCTCTGGGCCAAAACCCTGGAAAACCCCGCCAGCAGGGAACACACGCTCCTCTTCGCCATGGAGAAATGGTACGACACCGACAAGGACGCCTTCCTCAAAGCGCTGCCCGCCGAACTCGAGTCCACATCCAACAAATCCCTGCAACAGGCCATTTTCGAAATGCTCTACCGGAAGGATCCCGCCTTCAAGGAGTCCCTCCTGGACCTCGCCACTTCCCCACCGGATTCCGGACCAAAATAAGGGACATCCAGCCCCGCCCTGTCGGCGAAATGGTCGCCGGTGCTTGGTTCCCATTGTCGCTGGAATCAGGAACGGTCCTCCCATTCCTTTTGGGCAAACCGTCACCGAACCAACCGCACGTCAGGCATTTTGACCGCCCCCCGCTCAACAATGGTTCGGTGGGGTGTGGTTCATAAATCTAAAAATTTAAGATGCAGCCGATAAAAAATTTGAAAAATGATAGAAAAATTGTAATTTTCGTGAATTTCATATTCAACAGATGTCAACGGAGCAACAAGTGCCGGACGGGTGGGCTCGCCGAAGATTTTTGGCCCGGCTTGCTGGCGTTGCGTGCGGGTGGGGATTGTCAGGCGTGCCGGGGCGTGCGGTGCCCCCGGTGCCCGCTTTGCGGGTGGCGAATTTTTTAGATTTCAACGTTCAGGATGTCGGTGAGGGGGAGCAGCGGACCCAGTTTGAACCATGGGTGCAAGAATTGGTGACCCGGTGTATCCTGACCCGGCCTGAACACCTGCTGTTCCCGTCTTGGGAGGCGTTCATCGGGAAACTGCGGAGCGACCCAGCCTCCTTTGCGGATGTTTTTCCGATGTATGGGTATGACTTTGTGGACCTGCGGCAGGAATGCAGTCTGGAGGCGCTGCTGGTGCCGGATTTTGGATCCGGAGTCCAGGTCGATTACGGACTTTACGTGACGGAGTCCTCCGGCATCGCAAGCCTGGAGGATCTCTACCGCAAAACGATCACGGTTGAGATCGGGGGTCGGGGCGGTCTGCCGCTGTATTGGATCGACAACGCCATCCGCCAACGCACGCAATTTGGCCGTGAGGAGTTTGCGACATTCCGCCATGTTTCGACGCCGCTGCGGGCGGTGCTGCCGGTGTTTTTCAATGGGGCGGGAGCGGACGGCTGCATTGTCAGCGCCCAGGGATTTGAACAGGTCGTGGCGCGCAATCCCCAGGTGGCCGCCCGGATGCGGCGGATTCTCAGCGCGCCGAGCCTGCTGAGCCATGTCATTGCCTGTCGGAAGGATTTGGCGGACGCAATCCGCAACGAAGTGGTGGCCGTTTCCCTGGCGATGGCCCAGCGCAACGGCCCGCGCTTTAGCGGACCGCGGATGTCCCTGTTTCAGGCGGAAATGCTGGAAACGCTGCAGGGGGAATGGGACGCGCACCTGCAATACCTCAATCAGCCCAAAGTGCCGGGACGAAGCGAACCTGGAACTTCCGGGGAGCGAACTTCCGGAAAGCCGCGCAATGGAGAAGTTTCCGCCCCGAATCTCAGTCCAAAACCGCCCAAAGGACCGGCACCGCGCTCCCGGCTGTCCTATCGCTGATCCATGGAACACCCGCCGCACACCCGCCGTTCCAGCATCCTGCGCCGGATCACGTTCATGTCCTGGATGGTGGCGGTGATGAGCGTGGTCATCTTTGCCGCGATCATGATGCGCTACCAGCGCGAAAGTTTTCACCGCGAACTGCAGTACCGGGCGAAAAACCTCGCCAGCAACATCGAGAATGAAATCGGCCGGGCGATCGCGCGGCAGGACTACCCGGCGGTTGTCATTTACTGTCTGAAGCTCCTCGAAAAGAACCGTGACATTGCCTACGTGGTCACCAGTTGGCCGGGAAAGCAGGCGCTCGTGCATTACAGCAACGGCCAGTTCAGCCAGGAACCCCTGGGTGACAACTGGAACAATGATGCCGAAACGCCGGAATTGGCGGCGATGCTCACCAGTGACCTGCCCCTGCTGAAGGGCAGGAAATTTTTCCACTTTGCCACGCCCTGCAGCGCGGAGGGCATTTCCGCCGGGCGGATCCATGTTGGCATGGGTCTTGAGTCGTATGAGGCGAATGTGCGGGGCGTTTACCTGACGACGGGCATCGTCGGCGGGCTCACCCTGGTGACGGGAGCGCTGGCGGCGTGGATTTTCGCACGCCGCCTGACCGAACCGATCAAGAGCCTGCAGGCTTTTGCGTGCAAGGTCGCGACCGGAGCGCTGAGCGCCCGCGTGGACATCCGGTCCAGAGATGAACTGGGGGAGCTGGCAGACAGCATCAACACCATGGTGGAGGCGCTGGAAACCAGCCAGACGAAGCTGCGCGATTCTGTCAAGTCGGAGGCGGCGGCGCGGGAGAAGGAAATCCTGCTGCGTGAAATCCACCACCGGGTGAAGAACAACATGCAGATCCTGACCAGTCTGCTGCGGCTGCAGGCGCGACGGGCCAACTCCCGGCAACTGCGCACCGTGCTCATGGAATCCGAGGCGCGTATCCGCTCCATGGGACTGCTGCACGAAAAGCTCTACCAGTCGGAAAGCGTCAGCGCCATCGACATGCAGAGCTACCTCCGGACCCTGACCAATGAACTGGTGCGCGTGAACACCCCGCCCGGCAGGCGGCGCGAGATCAAGCTCGGAGTGCATGAGGTTTACCTTGGCATGGACACCGCACTCCCATGCGGGCTGATCGTGACCGAGCTGGTGTCCAACGCCCTCAAATATGTATTTCCAGAACAGGTTGAAGGACACATTTATGTTTCCATCAGCCGCGAGCGGGCCGGGGAATTCACCCTGATCGTCTGGGACAACGGCGTGGGCATTCCGGCAGACATGGACCTGAACCGCAGCGAGTCGCTCGGCATGCGCCTCGTTTCCATGCTCGCTGACCAGCTCAACGGAAAAATCACCCTGACCACCGACCAGGGCACCCGCTGGGAAATCAAGTTCCGCGAGACGCAGTACAAAATTCGCATCTGACTCCGATGAATCTTCAATCATTCAACAGCGACCGCTATCCAACGACATGGCACCGGCCACATGGCCATGAAGCCGTTGCCGGGCCGCAGCACAGCAGGAAGGGAGGAATCCTGCCATGAAGCGCCGCCGCATCCTGGTTGTGGACGACGAGCGCATTGTCGCCCAGGACATCATGGAGGTCCTCCTGCACATGGGGTGCGAGGTGGTCGGCACCGCGCTTTCAGGACGGGAGGCCATCGACAAGGCCGGAGCCCTGCAGCCGGATCTCATCCTCATGGACATCACCCTGCAGGGTGAGATGGATGGCGTGGAGGCGGCGGCCATCATCCGCCGCAACCTGGACATTCCCTGTGTCTTTTTGACGGCCTATTCCGACAGCAAGTATCTGGAGCGGGCAAAGCTGACGATGCCCGCCGGCTACATGGTCAAGCCGTTTGAGGAAGCGGGCCTGCGCTCCACCGTGGAAATCGCCCTCTACAAAGTGGATCTGGAACGCGCCTTGAAGGAAAGCAACGACTGGCTGCAAACCACGCTGATGAGCATCGGAGACGGTGTCATCGCCACCACCGAACAGGGGCTGATCCGATTCATGAATCCTCTGGCCGAGCAATTGACCGGCTGGAACAGCGCAGAAGCGGAGGGCCGCGGCATTGAAGAGGTGTTTCCCATCGCCAATGAATACACCCGGCAGCGGGTGGCCAACCCCGCCCTGGAGGCAGTGCGGACCGCACGGGTGACCAATCTGGCAGAGGGCACCGTCCTGCAGCGGCGGAACGGGGAGGTCATCCCCATCGACGACTCCGGTGCACCGATTCTCAACCACAAGCAGGAAGTGGTGGGAGCGGTGCTGGTTTTCCGGGACATTACCGAGCGGCGCGCCGCTGAGCGCGAAGTGCGACGTCACCAGGAGCACTTGGAGGAACTGGTGCAGGAACGCACGGGGGAAATCCGCAAAACAAACCAGCAGTTGCTGGCGGAGATCGACGAACGGCGGCGTGCAGAACATGCCCTGAGCTACCGGGCCAGTCGGGAGACGCTGCTGGCGTCGATCAGCGCCACCTTCCTGCGCAGCAAAAGTTCCGAGGTGGACCAGGCGGTCGAATCCGCCCTCAGCCGCATTGGGGCGTTCATGGTGGTGGACCGGTGTTATCTCCTTCAGGTGCAGGGGGACACCGGGTCGCTTTCCTGCACCCATGAATGGATCATGGCCCGCGTGCCAGCCGGGATGAGCACCTTCCAGAATGTTCCTCTTTCCGCCCTGCCGCTCACGGCCAACCCCTCCCCGGGAGGAGGTGCCCTGGTCATTTCCCATCATGTGCCAGAACGCAGGGAAGGGCTGCTTCCACATCTGGCCCAGGCCCGCGGTGCCCAGGCGGTGCTGCTGGTGCAACTGGCCCACGGTGAGGAAGTGCTCGGATTTCTTGGCATAGACAGCGTTTCCAGTCCGCGCCAGTGGCAGCGGGAGGACGCCTCGCTGCTGAGCATGGCTGCAGACCCGCTGGTCAGCGCCCTGCGCCGGCGGCGCATGGAAGAGGAAAAGGTGCGCCTGCAGGGGCAGCTCAACCAGTCGCAGAAAATGGAGGCGGTTGGCAAGCTGAGCAGCGGCATCGCCCATGACTTCAACAACATGCTGCTGCCGATCATCGGTTATGCGGACATGATTCTGGGTCGGCTTCCCGCGGGTGATCCGAACATTCACGAGCTGAGGGAAATCCGCCGGGCCGCGCAGCAGGCGGCCACGCTGACCCGCCAGCTCCTTTCCTTCAGCCGCAAGCAGGTGGTCAAAAAGAGCATCTTCGATCTGAACGAGGCCATTCAAAGCAGCAGCGACATGCTCCGGCGCATCATTGGCGAGGATGTCAAAATGGAGATGGATCTGGCACCGGACCTGCTGGCCGTGCAGGCGGACGCCGGGCAGGTCGAACAGGTGGTGATGAATCTCTGCGTCAACGCCCGCGATGCCATGCCCGGCGGCGGCAGGCTCACCATCCGGACGGCTAATGTCGATCCCGGGCGGCATTCCTTCCACCTGCTCAACAGCCAGCAGCCATCCGGAGAATATGTGAGGATTTCCGTGACGGACACCGGCGCCGGCATTGCTCCCGAGCTGCTGGACCGGATCTTCGAACCGTTTTTCACCACCAAGGGCATCGAAGGCACCGGCCTGGGGTTGTCGGTGATCTATGCCATCATTCAGGAACACGGTGGCGGCTTGGAAATCGAATCCGCAGTGGGCCGCGGCACCACCGTACACGTGTATCTGCCCGGACTGCGGGGCCGTGTGCCCAAACCAGTCCAGCCTGCGGAGGAACCCGCAGGAGGGAGCGCTTCCATGAAAGGAACCGGGCAGCGGGTCCTGCTGGTGGAGGATGAGGAGGCGGTGAACCGGCTGGTGCGCACCGCGCTCTCCGGAAACGGCTACCAAGTCACCTCCGCCAACTGCGTCCGGGATGCCGTGGAAAAATTCGACGCCAACGCCGGGCAGTTTGACATGATTTTCAGCGATGCGGTGCTGCCGGACGGCAACGGTGTGGACCTCATCAGTGTCTTCCGCGACCGCAATCCCTCCCTGCGGGTGCTGTTGTCCAGCGGCTACACTGACCGGAGCCACCTCATGGAAACGGCCCGCCAGCACCAGATTTCCTTCCTGCCAAAACCCTACACCCTGCCAAAACTTTTCCAGACCGTGGCGGAAGTCATGCAGGACCAGCGCAGCCACATGCTGGTCTGAGGGCGGCTCACTGGCGGCGTCCTGCCAGAGTGCGGAGCAGGAGAAACTCACTGACATTTTCCGGCGTCAGCAGCCCCGCCAGCGTGCGGTTCTCCATCACCGGGAGCAGCGGCAGATTGGCCGCGCGCAGCCGCTGCAGACAGTCTTCCAGCGGTTCGTCGGCCTCGCAGAATGGAAAGTCCCTGCGCATCAGATCCGCCACCACGAGCCCGGGGGCAGGCTGGCCGTCCTTCATCGCGTTGATGAGATCATGCCGGGTGAAGATCCCCACCAGTCTCCCGCCTTCAGTGACTGGAAAATCCGTCTGCCAACCGCCCAGAATCAAGTCCACCGCCTGCGCCACCGTGTCGGTTGGCCGCAGGGAATGGAACTCGGTCAGCATGGCATCGCCCACCCGTCTGCCGCTCAGGCGGTCCTGCAGCACCACGTCCTCCGCCTCACGCGACGCGCCAATCCAGACGAACAGCGCCGTGAACAGCAGAATGTGGTGGCCGTGCGTCAGACCCCACAGCCCGAGCAGCACCGCGAGAAATTGGCCGATTTTCGCCGCGATCTGGGTCGCCCGCACCCGGCCCATTTTCATGGACAGGAAGGCGCGCAGCACCCGTCCTCCGTCCATGGGAAAGGCGGGAATGAGATTAAACACAACGAGCACCACATTTGCCAGCAGCAGGGTTTGCAGAAATCCGCCCCACTGCATGATGCGCTGCAGCATTTCCCCCTGCATCTGCTGCACCCGATCCAAATCCAGCAGCCGCCGGCCCACGCCCAGCACCAGAGTCAACACCAGGGCGATGGCGACGTTGACGGCTGGTCCGGCGATGGCGACAATGAGTTCCTGTGAGGGTTTTTCAGGAATGCGCTCCAGCCGTGCCACCCCGCCGATGGGCAGCAGCGTGATGTCCCGCGTGGGCACTCCGAACTTCCGCGCTGCCAGGACGTGGCCGTATTCATGCAGCACCACGCAGGTGAACAGCGCGCAGATGAGCCCCATCATGCTCACCGCCTCCTTCCACGGCACCGTCCGCACAGAGTCATCCGCCGCCGCTCCCGTCCAGGCGAGGTAGCCAAAAAACAGCAGGAACAACACGAACGTGAAGTGAATGTAAACATCCACCCCAAAAAAGCGGCCAAATCGGAAGGATCCTCTCATGAATGCAGGCCGTACCCAGCGGCAGACACCCAGTGTGCATGCATTTTCGCCGCGGGCAAGCAGGGCCATCGCCAGGACGCAGGGTGACACCACCCGGCGAAGTCTTCACCAACGGTGCATCCCTGGCTGGCTGTCGGCGGAAAGTGGCCCCAGCAGGAATCGAACCTGCATTTAAGGTTTAGGAAACCTCCGTTCTATCCATTGAACTATGGGGCCGTGTCTGGCTGCGCCGACAAAAGCGGCAGGCATGGTTGCCTGCGGTGAAGGGCGGATGCCCGGTCGATGCATGATGCAACAGGCTTGCACCGTGGCGCAGGATTTCCGCTTTGCAACCGCTGCACGCGGAGATCGCGGACGCGTTGCGGGCAGACGTTGAGCTTTTCAGGTTTTCGTGCAGGCTGATGGTGGTTCGCATCTGATTTCACCCCCTCCACCATGCGCCTGCACCACGACCTTCACCTGGCCTATTGCACCAACATCCACCGCGGAGAGTCGTGGCCGGAAACGCTGGATGCCTTGGAAAAGCACACGCTGGAGGTAAAGCGCCGCGTTTGCCCCGGCGGGCCGTATGCCATCGGGCTGCGGTTAGGGGCGGCGGCGGCGCGGGATTTGCAGGATGCCGGAACGCGCCGGGATTTCCAGCGCTGGCTGGACCGGCATGACTGTTACGTTTTCACCATCAATGGATTCCCTTACGGGCAGTTCCACGGAACGCGGGTGAAGGAGCAGGTTTACCGCCCGGAATGGCACCGGCCAGAGCGGCTGGACTACACCAAAGCGCTGTTCGAGGTGCTGAGCGATTTGCTTCCGCCCGGCGTGGCGGGCAGCGTGAGCACGCTGCCGGGATCGTTCAAGGCATTCGCAGTCACTCCGGAGGAGGAACGCCGCATGAGGGAATCGCTGCGGGAGTGCGCCGGGTTCATCGCCCGGCTGGGTGACCGCAGACATCAGGACCTCCACCTGGGACTGGAGCCGGAGCCGTTGTGCTGGCTGGAAACCAGCACGGAAACCGCGGCGTTCCTGACAAGTCTGGGTTCCGGCGAGGATCTGCGCCGCTGCCTGGGGGTGAACTATGACACCTGCCACCTGGCGGTGGAATATGAGGAGCCGGCCGCAGCCCTGGCCCGGTTTCGCGAGGCCGGCATTCGCATCTCCAAATTCCACCTCAGCTCGGCGCTCAAACTGCAGCCGTCCGACGATGCCCTGCGCCGGTTGCGCGATTTTTCCGAGGACACCTACCTGCACCAGACGATCATCCGCGGTGAGGATGGCTCCCTGACGCGCTACTCCGATTTGCAGCCCGCCCTGGACGCAGTGGCGCAGACCCCCCGGCTGGCCGGAGAGGAATGGCGGGTGCATTTCCATCTCCCGCTGCATGCCCCGCCGGAGTTGCAGTTTGCCGACACCCGCGACCACCTGTGCGGGGTGCTCGATGCCCTGGCAGCCACTCCGCAGCTTTGCCAGCATCTGGAAATGGAAACCTACACCTGGGGCGTGCTGCCCGGGCCGCTGCGTTCCGCGGATGTCAGCGACCAACTGGCCAGGGAATACGCGTGGACGCTGGAGGAACTGCGCATTCGCCACTTGTCGGACCACCGGATTGCGGGGTAGAATGTGCCCCCACTGCGGTCCCGGCTTCCCCAGCCGCCCGCACCGCCTCCCCAAGGCGGCATTTCCCAACGCATTCCACCCATCACCATGATCGCTTCCAGCTCTTCCGCTGAGGCGGGTGCTGTCATTGGTCCCATCGGTCTCATGATGCTGATCGCGGCTGCCCTTGCATTGGTCGGCTGCATCCGCTGGCATCAGTCGGCAAAAACCCGACGCCTGCGCCAACGGCTGTCCTCCACCCCGGAATCCAGGGAACAGCGCCGCAGTCGCAATCTGCGCCCTCTGGAGTAATTTCAATGCCAACCCGTTCCGGGCGGCTGGCGACAAGCCGCCTCCCTACGGAACTTCGGGGCCTTCCGGCAGCGGCCAGATGGCGTGGAGCACTGCGTCCTGAATCCGACGCATCCCTTCCGCACCGGCGGCGGTTTCGTCTTCATGCCCGTTGAGATGCAGCAGTCCGTGAATGAGATAGAGCGCCAGTTCCCGCTGCAGCGGCTGGCCGTTTTCCGCGGCCTGACGCACGGCAGTGTCGGTGCTGATGAGAATTTCGCCGTGGTGAAAGGTGATGACGTCTGTCGGCGTGGGATCATTGAGGAATTCCCCATGCACCCGGGCGATGGTGGCGTCGTCCACAAAAACGATTTCAACCGTTCCCAGTTCTGGAAGCACCGGAGGTCCGGTTCCAGGACGGGAAAGCACCTGGGAAAGGGCGGATACGGCGGCGGCTTCCAGCTTGGGAAGGTCAACGGCATGGCGCTCCTGCTGGTCGCAGAGGCAGAGGTCCGGGAGCCTCATGTGGGATCGGACAAAGGCGGGCGGGTGCCAAACCGAACGGTCTCCGGACTTTCCATGAGTGCGGCGGCGGCGGCAACGGGCATGGGTTTCGGCTTCGCCGGGCGATCCCAGATTTCCGTCCGGTCCGACCCCGATCCTTTGCCTGCGGGGCCACCGGGGGCACTGGGCGGATCCGGATCCTTGCCGCGCGGCTTGTCACCGTCCTTCGGTTTCTCCCGCGGACGCTTCTCGCGTTCGGTTTCAGTCTTTTCCTCCGGATAGGGAATGCGCCGGTGCAGCATGGTGCGCAGGGTGTGCTGGAAGCTCACCTTCACCTTTTCCAGGTCGGCAATGGTCAGGTCACATTCATCC
>JAGNEJ010000047.1 GCA_018003315.1 Verrucomicrobiales bacterium | reverse complement strand
GACCATGTTCGCGATCTTCAAGAGCCTGACCGAAACGATGAAACTGCGAACGGAAAGCCTCATCACCGGCATCGCGGAACTTTTCAACGACCAGCGTCCGGTGCCCAATGGGTGCTAATCAGTTACCTTCGCCATAATAAATCTGCGTCTGGCTGTATCCGGTATCACTATCAGTCAGATATTTGCGGCCACCGTCTGCTTCGACTGCTTGGTAAAGCGTCACCTGCGGATCGCCATCACTTGGCTCCATGCGAGCATACAGCTTGATGTTTGCGTCATGCGTATTCAACGCTGATCCAAAACCACTGAGGTCAATCCAGACTCGTGTGACATCCTCTAAGTCGCGCCGCCACTTTAGACCAGGCTCGAAGATGTCCCAGGTTTCAGAGGTTTCATTTCCCTGCACGTCGTCTTCCTCCCAATCATCTCCATCCACTGTGTGCCCAATGTCTCGATCATGATTGACCCAAAACTCATAGGGCTTCTCGGCAGTGATCGTGTCCTTGCCAAATTCGATCTGTCCATTGCCCAGCTCAGGCACGCGGCGGGGTGGGGAGAACCGTTGCAGGCCGGAGAGACGTTGCACTCGCCCCACGCTCACGAACGCCGCTTGAGCTAGTTGACGCCTTTGCGGGTGAAGCCAAGGACATTCCTGCCGTCGTGATCTAAGACCCAATCCCAGCCGCCATAACCAGCCTCGAACCGATATGAGATTGAGGTTTCGGTTTCCGCATCTGGCCGCCCCAACAGCGCCTTCACTTCTGTGATGGGTTTGCCTACTATACTGCTCTGCTGCAAAAGCTCTCCAAACTGTTTGCTCGCTGACTCGAAGTCGGAGGATTTTCGTTTCTTCATAATGCTCTCCGGCTTCTCGATTGAACTCGGAGACGACGGCACCTCAACCCTGGGGATTTCTGTCGCAGGCTTTGGCGTGATGACTGTGGGCTTCTGTGCCACTTCCACAGACTTGGAAGGTGTTGGCGTGCTTGTCTTGCGATCATTCGCATCTTCAGGGCCGCATGAAGACAAGCAAATCAACACAATGGCTTGAATCGAAGTTGATGTTTTCATGGCAGTGTCTCCGCGTTTTGCCGAATGGTGGTGGTGTCGCTCTGTCCAACCCCTGATGTAGAAGCATCGGGATATGGGCCGATCCGCTTTGTCCCGCCCACAGCCTTGTTGAGTGAGGTTCCACCTTTGAACACTGCTGTTGCAGGTTCACCGTTTCGGTGAGGGCTATTGAGCAATACGTGCAGAAGCTCATGCACCATGTTGAAGGGATCGCCCCCACCCGATGCTGTTGCAGAGATCACCATCCAGTTGCTATACCGTTGATCGCCTGTGCTGTTGCGGGCGGCCGGAAACGATGTTCCTCGCCCCCCGTTAGTGTTCATTTTCTCGACATAAAACACATCCACTGTGTTTGCATCTCCATCCTTCTTCTCAGTGACTGCACGTTCATCAGCCGTGGGCAAGTTGATCACGCTGGGTGATCCATCATAACCATCCTGCAACGACTGGGGGATTGGATACCCTCCATTTCCAAGATCAAATGTGGCTTTGATTCGAAGCCCGGCCTGAGCAAGCCGCTCATTAGCGTCATCTATATCTTTGTTTATGCTCGCTTGATTTACGCAGGGCTGGCCTGCGGCGTTCTGGAACACTACGAAGCGCATTTTAACTTCACGGATGTCGTGCTTCCACGGTTTATCCGCCTCGTTGTTGTCCTCGCTTGATGGACGTCCCACTTGGATTTCTTGTTCGACCTTGCCACCTCCCAGGTCGTAGCTGGCTTTGATTTTGTCGCCGAGCTTCACCAGGATGGTTTGATCGCCAGAGACAGCATCATCGTCGGTATCGGTCACAAGGCGCAAGAACTGGCCGCGCACAAAGTCGCCGTCCTTCTTGTCGAGCGTATGGTTGGTGGTGGAGACGACTGCACCATCACGTTTCACCTCCAACTTCATCACAATCGAGTTCGTCGTTGCGTTCGGCAGTCTGGCTTGCAGCCGGAAGTTTTCAGGGTCGGGATTGGTGTCGTTGAACTGGCTCGTAGCAGGCAGCTCGTTGTTCGTGACGTAGTTGCTGACGCCGAGTGCTTCGATGTCGGGTTTGTAGGCGATGTTGTTGCTGTCGAGGATAATCTCCACCGGGAGGAGGCGGACGGACACCTGTTCCCAGTAATCATCCTCTGGACCGTCGGCTGAAATCGCGGGCAGGAGGTCGATTCGGTTGGAATGTGTGGAGGGAGCATCGGTCGGAAAGGTGGCGGTAACGGCTTCGGCCGAGACGGTGGGTTCCGGTGCAGCGGAAGTGGCTCGCTCGGTAATGCGCAGGAATGTTCTGGTGATGGGGGCAGCGGGGACGGGTGCGATTTGGAGCCAGATAGCCAAGTGCTGCAAATTTGCGGATGTATAGGGATGAATTCCATTAAGAAGGGAGGTGGATGCCCTGCCGTAGGCTATGAGATCCGAACAATCGGCAGTGACCCGCTCAGCACCGGCTGGGGGGGCGGCAGGGAGGGTGATCTCCGTTTCCAAGAGACTGCTTAAGCCGGTATAGGCGAGTGGTGCGGCGAGAGGCAACCATGTGGTGCCTGCGCCAGCCCAAGATCCCCAGGCGTCCAATGAACCGTAACCCGCAAATGTTGCCTCCTGACAAACGCCGTAGAAATCATACATGAGTCCGTTGGTCACCATCACCAGCCGCGGTGGAAAAGACTGGTTAGACTTCGGATCGGTTCCCTCACGCGCTTCTTCGCCGTCGGGTGAACCATCGAAATCGGTGTCCGAGTTCTGCGGGCTGGTGCCGAGGCTCTGTTCCTCGGTGTTGGTCAGACCGTCGTGGTCAGGGTCGGCACTGGGGGCTGCGTAGCCGCTTTGGCCTTCCGCGGCAAAGGCGCTAAAGCCGTGGACGAGCTCAAAATCATCGAACAACCCGTTGCCGTTGGTGTCGATCTGCTGGCGGCGCACCCGCAGCAGGCGCTTGGGGCTGGAAAGCGCCTGGGACGCAGAGGTGCCTGCGGGGCGGGTCAGTTCGCCCACGATGCGCGGCAGGTTTTCCTCCAACAACTGCGCCTCGCGCAGATGGCGCGGCAGGACGGGCGGATCGGACAGGTCGCCCGGGAATTGCTCCGCGGGAACGTGGAGCAGATTGAGCAGGAAATCGTAGCGGGCGTCCGGGTCCTCCACGGAAAACCCCAGCAGGCGCGATTGCCCGGCCGGGGCCGGGGGGAACGTCCCCTCCAGCAACTTGCGCCAGTGATCCGGAGTTGCGGCGGCATCGTTGCGGTTGACGGATGTTGTTCCGCCGCCTGCGGCGGAAAAATACAAGTCGGCACTGACAAAGCGGGAGGGTTTTGTCTGCGGGTTCCCCCAGTTGGGCGGCGGAGTTCCGCCCGGTGGCTGTGGAGGCGGCGGAGGCGGCTGGCCGTGGAGAAAACAGTAACGCAGTTCCTCACCGATTCCGTAGAAAAATCCCCCCGGAGCCGGGGCAAAAACCGCGCCGTCTGGCGATTGTTCAACGGTATAAAACTGGCCCCGCACGGTGGGAAATGTCAGGAAGTGGCGGCCATCCGGCTCCTGCACCAACTGCGCAGAAAAGGAATCGTCCGCTGGCAGGTGGCACCCACCCGCAGCCAGTGTCAAAACGCCCGTGATCGAACGGAGAACGGAGAACGGCGAGCATAGGTGGCGGCGGGATTTTGTTATGAGATAGCACGGAAGGCGGGGGAAAGCAAGTGGCTGCGCATTGCCTCAATCGTGGAATCGTTTTTCAGCATCAGAGCCATCCCATCGCTTCAGGCTCGGCTCCGAGGTGAACCCGGCCTCATCCGGGAAAATGATCGACGCTCCGAGGCGTTTGGCCCGTTTTCTGAGTTTTGGATCGGCCCTGCTGCGCCATTCGTCCACCGCCTGCGGGTCGCGCTCATCAGCCCGGCGCAACGGTTTCTGCGCAGTGATGTCCAGACTGGCCCGCTGTTTGCCGACTTCCGTGAGTCCCAGTGCGATGCCGAATTTCTTCCCGATCATTTCGGCTACGATCGCTCGCGTCCAGAGTGCGAAATCAAATCCGTCCTGGCGTGGGTCCTTCCCCACGATCCACCTCCGCACCTTCTGCTTTTGTTTGTCGGTGAATTTGGGTTGCGCGCCCTCTGCCATGCTTGATTTGAGCCCATCGACTCCGCCTTTTTCATAGGCTCGCAGCCAAGCCGTCCAGCGGCAAATGGTGGTGCGGCACAGGCCGAGCGACTTCATGACTGCGCTCCGTTTCTACCCGTCCTCCCGCACCCTGCGCACGGCCGAAATCCGGACCTGTTCGCTTGTCCCGTGATCCAGGGTCCTGCCGTCGATCTCTGGCATGAATGGATGACCAAACCATGTTTGAGGGTAGTCTATGCCAAAGACACGGCAGAAACCTCACCGAATGGTGCGCCGCAATCGAGGTCGATACGGGAGGCGGTCGCGAGCAGGAGGCAGGAGAACGGGCCGTTACGCGAAGCGTGGCGACCCGTGGGTGCGGAGCTTCAAAAACAATGGATTGGCTGCGGCTGGTGGCTGGCGGTAGTGCGCAGCACGAGGCCGGGGAGGCGGCCCTTGCCGCCAGCCACAGGCCGCAGGGGGGTGGGACGCGAGGGACGAGCCCGGCTTGTGGGGCGAACCCTAGACATTGCCAGAATGACAGACGACACAGAGCCGAACGGGGGCCTGTTGCCTGCTGCGTTTCATTATGCGGCCTGACCATGAACGACTCTCGCAGTCCTCAACGCATCATCGAAGCGAACGACTCACGAAGGCCGCAACGCTCAGCCGCATAATGCCAAGCTCAGGCACGGGCAGGGGTGGGGAGAGGCGTTGCAGGCAGGGGACCCGGTGGTTTCACTTGGCGTTTGGGTTGAAGCGGCGATCTGTCGCTCGGAATACTTCATCCACGAGGCGACCGTCAAGATAGGCTTCGAAGGTGTCGGCAGCACCACCGATTCCGTATGGGTTCTCCCAACTCAGTTCCTTGAATGCTGCCGCAATTTTGCTTTCCCCTGGCTTGGGTTGATAGCTCACAGGCTGAGTTGGAAGCTTGCCATAACGTGTTCGAAACTCATGCATGGTAGCAAGGTTCCTCAGATTCACTGACCCGAACCCTCTCTCAGCAAAATTGATATGTGCCCGTTTGCTCCATGTTCTCTCCAAGTCCATCACCGACTCTCCTTGGGCAAAGTCCTCGCGAGTGAAGATTTCGAGATCAAGGCGGCCTGCGATGGATCCGAGTTTGATCACCAAATCAACGCCTTCTCGGAACTCGCGGTCCAACTTCTCCTCAGTGGTGGCGGCACCATCGGCTAAGAAGTGCTTTCCTCCAGATTCCTCAAAGAGCACTTGGCGACTCCGCTCCGGACTTCCCCAGTTTTGACTATCGAACCGCTTCATGGCCTTGCTTGCCTTCTCCAGCGGGTAGTTGATGTCGCACATCAACTTGGTCGCCGCGATGCTGGCTATGTCGTCGGCGCGCTGTTGCAGAAGCATGTTAGCATATGCGGTTTCTGTCCCCAGCCATGCGAGCACAGCAAAGAGGATGTCGCTTTGCTTTTCCAGGATGGCGGCCTCCTTCGTCCCTCTCACAACCTTTGCCAATGGGGTCAATTGTCTCGCCATTTCGTGACCAAAAGCGCTTTTGGCCTGTTCGACGAGCTTGTTGCCGTCGGGATCATCCGGCAGCTTGGCGATGAACCAGGCTGAAAACATCTTGGGGGCCACCCAATGACGTTCGCCGCTGTCGGCAAGCAACCCGGGGATTCCCTTCGTTTTCAGAGTGTCCGTCATTTCGCTCAACACGTCGAGCTTCCGCTGGTTTTCCTCGGCAATCTTCGCTTGGACGACCGGGCTGAGAAGAACGGTCATCAGGAAGAAAAGCACTCTCAGAAAGATGGTGTGTGGTTTCATGAATTAAAATTAAATGTTGGCAGTTGGCTTCAGGGCAGGCGTATTTCCTTCACTTCGTAATCCTTGAGGATGTCAACGGTAGCCCTGAAAATGACTCCGTTCGTGCGGCCATAACCGCCGTTGCCGTAGCTCAGTTGAGTGATGGCAGCAGGAACGCTCAGACCCGGAGAGTTGTGATTAAAGTCGTAGAGGTCTAATGAGCTACCGCTAACCCGCAGGTAAACAACAACTGCGGTGTATGGGACGTATTCATATTCCCACCAATCTGGCGCAACCATGTGGGAGATTGTTTGGGTTCGAGCTTCTTTCTTCACGATGAACCGATACTCGCCGTTGATGAACCGTGACCGTCCGACGGTGCCGAAAGCATCATCTGGTATTGCACCCGCATAGCCATCTTGATCGCCAACAAGCAAGGTTTGCTTGGGAACCCACGCTGGTGATGAATGTGGCGCTCCCAAGCCTGCTAACACTGGCTGCAACTCGTAACCAGCGGTGCCTGATGGGAAAGTTTGCGACTGGCCGACTGGAACACTGGACTGCTTAAAGTTCTCTACTGTCGCATCCGTCACAGTCGTCATTTGTGCTGTGATGGTGCTGTTGCTCTTTAACAGACTCAGTGGTGATGAGTTCGCGATCAGGTTAGAGATGCGCGTTTGATCGTTCCACTTGTAGTGCTGCACAGTGGTCACGCCGTCTGCGTTGAAGTTGGAGCCTGCGTGATGGGTTAACCATTCGTTGAAGTCGCCGGGTGGCCCAAAAGCATTCAGACTCGCTGCACCGAGCGTGGTTGTGGGCTGGTAGTCTTGCACCATACCGCCAGTGGCTCCATCGTAGAACAGCTTCTCCAAAGCCTGAGCATTTGGCACAAACCAAGCGCCCAGGAAGTTCGGTTTCCAACCAGTGAACCCTGAACCGTTGGCTTGGCCTTCGATTGTTGCCTTCGCCGCATTGACCGCGGCAACACTGAATCCGCGAACCATCGGCGGCGCTGGCGATCCCGTTTCGCTCTTCGCCGCCGTAAGGTCAATCGTCGTCTCGCTCCCGTCGATGAGACCGTTCTTGTTCGTATCAAATGCCAATTTGATCACAAAGTCTTGGCCGCTCTGTGCTGAGCCAGTGGCTGGAATCAACATGTCTGCTGGCTGATCTGCAGCAGCGGGGAAAGCCTTGTCGGTGCCGCTGATTTTGCTGCCTCCGCTGTATGCAGCACACACAAATTGGTCTCTCATGCCGCCAAGGTCGCAATCCAGCGAAACGTGATACTTGCTGTCGGTCGGATCGGCGGTGACGTAGAGCAGATAGCGTGGCGTTCCGTAAAGATTGCCATCCGCATCGGCGGTCTGTTTGTCGTCCTTGGGATCGTCACGTTTGGCCTTTACGACGATCTGGTTAGCCTTGTTTTTGGTTTCCCAGAGTTTCTTAAACTCAATCGGGAGGAGGCGGACGGACACCTGTTCCCAGTAATCATCCTCTGGACCGTCGGCTGAAATCGCGGGCAGGAGGTCGATTCGGTTGGAATGTGTGGAGGGAGCATCGGTCGGAAAGGTGGCGGTAACGGCTTCGGCCGAGACGGTGGGTTCCGGTGCAGCGGAAGTGGCTCGCTCGGTAATGCGCAGGAATGTTCTGGTGATGGGGGCAGCGGGGACGGGTGCGATTTGGAGCCAGATAGCCAAGTGCTGCAAATTTGCGGATGTATAGGGATGAATTCCATTAAGAAGGGAGGTGGATGCCCTGCCGTAGGCTATGAGATCCGAACAATCGGCAGTGACCCGCTCAGCACCGGCTGGGGGGGCGGCAGGGAGGGTGATCTCCGTTTCCAAGAGACTGCTTAAGCCGGTATAGGCGAGTGGTGCGGCGAGAGGCAACCATGTGGTGCCTGCGCCAGCCCAAGATCCCCAGGCGTCCAATGAACCGTAACCCGCAAATGTTGCCTCCTGACAAACGCCGTAGAAATCATACATGAGTCCGTTGGTCACCATCACCAGCCGCGGTGGAAAAGACTGGTTAGACTTCGGATCGGTTCCCTCACGCGCTTCTTCGCCGTCGGGTGAACCATCGAAATCGGTGTCCGAGTTCTGCGGGCTGGTGCCGAGGCTCTGTTCCTCGGTGTTGGTCAGACCGTCGTGGTCAGGGTCGGCACTGGGGGCTGCGTAGCCGCTTTGGCCTTCCGCGGCAAAGGCGCTAAAGCCGTGGACGAGCTCAAAATCATCGAACAACCCGTTGCCGTTGGTGTCGATCTGCTGGCGGCGCACCCGCAGCAGGCGCTTGGGGCTGGAAAGCGCCTGGGACGCAGAGGTGCCTGCGGGGCGGGTCAGTTCGCCCACGATGCGCGGCAGGTTTTCCTCCAACAACTGCGCCTCGCGCAGATGGCGCGGCAGGACGGGCGGATCGGACAGGTCGCCCGGGAATTGCTCCGCGGGAACGTGGAGCAGATTGAGCAGGAAATCGTAGCGGGCGTCCGGGTCCTCCACGGAAAACCCCAGCAGGCGCGATTGCCCGGCCGGGGCCGGGGGGAACGTCCCCTCCAGCAACTTGCGCCAGTGATCCGGAGTTGCGGCGGCATCGTTGCGGTTGACGGATGTTGTTCCGCCGCCTGCGGCGGAAAAATACAGGTCGGCACTGACAAAGCGGGAAGGTTTTGCCTGCAGGTTCCCCCAGTTGGGTGGCGGCGTGCCGCCCGGTGGCTGTGGAGGCGGGGGCGGCGGTTGGCCGTGGAGGAAACAGTAACGCAGTTCCTCACCGGTTCCGTAGTAAAATCCCCCTGGAGCTGGAGCAAAAACCGCGCCGTCCTGCGACTGTTCAACGGTATAAAACTGGCCCCGCACGGTGGGAAATGTCAGGAAGTGACGGCCATCCGGCTCCTGCACCAACTGCGCAGAAAAGGAATCGTCCGCTGGCAGGTGGCCCCCACCCGCAGCCAGTGTCAGAACGCCCGTGATCGAACGGAGAACGGAGAACGGAGAACGGAGAACGGAGAACGGAGAACGGAGAACGGAGAACGGAGAACGGAGAACGGAGAACGGAGAACGGAGAACGTGAGCATCGGTGGCGGCGGGGTTTTGTTATGAGATAGCACGGAAGGCGGGGGAAATCAAGTGGCTGCGGATTGCCTCAATCGTGGAATCGTTTTTCAGGATCAGAGCCATCCCATCGCTTCAGACTCGGCTCCGGGGTGAACCCGGCCTCATCCGGATCCGGCAAAGCCAGCGGCCCAATGCGGACAGAACTCGCCCGGGGCTGCCGACCAAAGACCGGCCTGTGCTGGCCGCGGCCATCCAGCATCGGTGCGACCTTTTGTTCACGGGCGACGCGGTGCGTTCCGGCACGTTCTTCGGCCAAACCATCGGGGGCGTAGTGATTCACTCGCCTGCGGGCCTCGCAATCCATCTGGAGACGCTGTGAGATTCGAACAACCGGCTTTCCAGACGAATTCCGTGCCCGCTGTGCGTGCCAGTCGCTCATGCTCCTGCGCTACGCCGCCACGCACTGAACGAGGCAATTGGACGGGGAAATTTTGCAGGAAACAATCGAAAACTGAAAGAACCACCGCTGCGGCATCGTTAAGGTTCTCATGGCCATTCCAATCCATTGTTCATCGTCCGCTGGATTTCCGGGCGGAATCTTTCTCGCCGCAATCACAGCGGCACTGTTCTCGCTGACGGCAGCCGGGTCTGGACAGACGCCACCAGCGGCCGCACCGAACGCAAAACCTGAAGTGCGGGACCTTTCCCAGGCACCGGTGCGCACGGTACAGGCGAAGATTCATTTGCCAAACCCGGACTGGAATGAGGCGACGCAGCAGGTCCGCGGCCCCGCGGTCTTGATTCAGTTTTCCGGCCCGGCTGCTCCATTGGACAAAGTGGGAAAATCCGTCCCGGCCGGTTCCGTGCGCATGACTCCCGAAGTGGCGGGAGCATGGAAATGGGAAAAAGCGGACCGTCTGCTGTTTTTTCCAGCGGCCGGGTGGCTGCCTCCGGGGGACTGCCGCTTCGAAGTCGGCACCGGGCTGCTGGCGGCGGATTGCCAGGTGGCGGCGGATTCCGATTTCGGAAAATCCATCGCCGCGCCAGGACTCGGCGTCCAATTTCAGGAAAGGAATTTTTACATTGATCCGGCTGCGCCCACCCTGCAACAGCTCGTTACCACCGCCATCTTTTACCAACCCGTTTCCCTGGAGGAAGTGCAGCGGCATTTTTCGGTGACCAGCGTCACCGGCAGTCAGATTTTCCAGCCTGGCAGCCAGCCTCAGGTGCTTGCGGATCCGAAAAATCCGCTTCGCTTTTTTCTTCGCTCACCGGTGATGCAGCCCTTGGAGAAGGAAGATCTGGTTCTGTTCAGTTTCAGCGCAGGGCTAACGGCGAAGACCGGCGGACAAGCTTCCGGAAAACCCTGGGAGACGAAACTCACCGCCTACAGCAAGCATTCCAATTTCTTTGTGGATGCTGCCGATGCCAGGCTGAGAAAAACCCCCGAGGGCGATCCTGAACAGGTGATCCTGCTGAGCCTGAGCATCCCGGCCCAGACCGCGGCATTTTCGAAAACAGTCGAGGCGTGGAAACTTCCGCCGGAACTCAGGGACAAATACCAGCGACCGATTGCCTGGAGCAGGGAAAACGTGACCGATGAAATCTTGACAAAATCCGAAAAACTCCCGCTGGAACGAATCGCCGTGGCGGACGCTCCTCCCATGGAAGCGGGGGTGGCGCTGCGGGTGCCGCAGCAGAAAGGCGGCAAGGTGTTCCTGAAAGTTGTCAAGAACACCGCTGGTCCCGGGGGGTTCCTGACCGCGGAGGATTTCATGGCGGTTGTGGTTTTGCCTGACATTCCGAAGGAAGCCAAACTGCTGGGCCGGGGCGGGTTGCTGGCCCTGAACGGAGAACGAAAAATCAGCGTGCAATCGCGGGGCCTGGATCACCTGCGCTACACAATCGCCCGGGTGCAGCCGGGGCAGATCAACCATCTGGCTAGTCAAACCCGGGGCAGTTTTGAATCCCCCGTATTCCGCGGGAGTTTTGGTTTTGAAAACATTTCCAGTTTCGAACAGTTCGTGCAGCCGATCGTTCGAAACGGGGAATATGCCGTGAACTATTCCTCCTGCGATTTTGGCCAGTTGCTGTCCCGCGGACAGCCTGGCGCGGAGCCCGGCAACGGATTGTTTTACCTGACGGTGGAAGGCGTGCGGCCCAGGACGCCTGCGGATGGTGCCGCGCAGGAAGGATCGCCAGACAGGGACTGGATCCCCCTCGCCGGAACCACCCCTGATTACCGTTCCGACGAGGAGGAGGAAGCATACGAAGCGTCGTCCGGGGAAGACCAAATGTATCCACAGGGTGACCGCACGCGTGACCGCCGGTTCATTCTGGTGACGGACCTCGGCCTCATCATGAAGGAGGCGGCGGACGGCCAGCGGATGATTTACGTGCAGTCATTCAGCCACCGTGGTCCGGTGGGCGAAGTGGAGGTTTCCGTGCTATCCATGAATGGATCCGTGCTGAAGACCGCCAAAACGAATGCCAGTGGAAAGGCGGAGCTGCCCTCTCTCCGGGGCTTGGCGCGGGAAAAAGCGCCGGTGGTCCTGGTTGCGAAAAAAGGGGATGATCTGGCCTTCATTCCCTGGGCAAAAAGCGAGCGGCAGCTTGATGTTAGCCGGTTCGATGTCGGCGGGGTTGCCTACAGTGAAAAATCGGCCCTGACCGCGGCGCTTTTCACCGAGCGCGGGATTTACCGTCCGGGGGAATCGATTTACCTTGGCGGCATCGTGCGCCAGCGCGACTGGCGGGGCGATTTGACCGGTCTGCCGCTGGAAGTCGTGGTGATCAATGCGAAACAGGACGTTGCGGGCCGCTACCCGCTGAATCTGGCCTCCGACGGAGTGTTTTCACAAACGATCCCCACGTCCGAAACCGCCCCCACCGGTCGATGGCGGGTTCAAGTGGAGCGTCCGAAGCCAGCCAATGCGCCAGCGAATGAGGGAACGCTCTATCTGGGGGGCACCACCGTTCGGGTGGAGGAATTCCAGCCGGACCGCTTGAAGATCACCGCCCAGTTTCAGCCAGGCGAAAGGGGAGGCTGGCGCTCGCCCGACGGCCTTTTTGTTGCCGTGCAATTGGACACGCTGTTTGGCATTCCAGCCGCCAAACGCCGCGTCGCCGCCAAAATGAAATTGGTTCCGGCAACTCCCAGCTTTTCCGGGTGGCCGGGCTGGCAGTTCGGCATGGCGGATGAGAAATACCGCGAGCCCAAGGAAGTGGAACTCGAATCCGCTGAAACCAATGAACACGGCCAGGCGAAAATCATGCCGGGCCTGGAGGCGCACACCGCACCCATGCTGCTGGCCAGCGTGGAACTGGAGGGTTTTGAAGCAGACGGCGGCCGGGGCGTGCGGACCGAGCTGAGCACCCTGGTCTCCCGACAGACCTATCTGATCGGCCACAAAGCGGACCGGAATTTGAATTACCTGAATGCCCGGGAGCCCGTTGCCGTAAGTCTGCTGGCCATTGATCCCGCTGCCCAGCCGGTCGCAGTGCCGGATTTGACGAGGGTGCTGATTCATACCAAGCACCAGTCAGTCCTGACCAAACAAGGCAACGGAAGCCTGGCCTATGAATCACAGCTGCGCGATGAGGTTTTGGAATCGGTGAGGATCAGCCTTCCGGCTGCAGAGTCGCCGCTGGCCCTGCCATTGGACAAGCCCGGAAGATTCCGCTACGAATTCCGCAATGCCGCCGGGCAGCCGCTCTGTGCCATTCCATTCTTCGTTGCGGCAAAAGGGGATGCCTCCCGGGATCTGGAGCGCAGCGGAGAACTGGAGATCAAGTTTCCCGAAAAGAAATGGCTGGCCGGCGAGGTGCTGGAATTTTCCCTGACAACGCCGTTCACTGGCGCGGGCCTCATCACCGTGGAGCGGGATGCGGTGCTGGCTGAAGCGTGGTTCCAGTGCGACACCAAGTCTTCCGTGCAGCGGATCAAGCTGCCGGCAAATCTGGAGGGCGGCGCCTATGTGCATGTGGTGATGGCGCGGGCACTGGATTCCCCGGATGTGTTTTTCAATCCCCTGGCCAGCGGCGTGGCGTTTGTGCCTGCTGCCCGGGGGGCGCGGGAAATGAGCGTGACGCTGGATTCCCCCGAACGGGTGAGGCCCGGCGAGCGGCTCGCCATTGGCTACGCCGCGCCCAAGCCCGGCCAGGTCGTGATCTGGGCGGTCGATGAGGGGATCCACCTCGTCAGCAAATACCAGGCGCCGGATCCGCTGCAGCAACTCCTGCCCGCGGCGGCCCTTGAAACCACGACCTATCAATTATTGGACGTGCTGCTGCCGGAGTTTACGCTGCTGCGCAAGTCCCTGGCCATCGGCGGGGATGGTTCGGGAATTCCAACGCTGCAGCTTGGCTTGAACCCCTTCAAGCGCCGCCGCGATGCTCCCGTGGTTTACTGGAGCGGATTTGTGCCCTGCGGGCCGGAGCGCAAGGAGGTGTTTTACAACGTGCCGGAACACTTCGCGGGCCGGTTGAAAATCATGGCCGTGGCGGTGACGCCGGACTCCGTGGGAGTGGGGCAGAAACAATCCACGGTGAAGGGCGATTTTGTTCTGACCGCAACCGCGCCGCTGTTTGTGGTGCCGGGGGATGAATTCACTGCTTCCGTGACTGTGGCCAATCAGTTGGAAGGAGCCGCTGCCACGGATCAGGTCAGCGTGCGGGCGGAGCCGCAGGGCGGAGTGGAAATCCTGGAGGCGGCACCGGAAGCGCAAACCATCGCCGTGGGCAAGGAAGGCACCCTTCGCTACCGCTGCCGCGCCAGCCAAGCCTTGGGCAATGCGGAGCTGAAATTCACCGCCTCCAGCGGCACCGGCCGACAGGAGTCGCGCAGTTCTTTCAGCGTGCGGCCCGGTGTGGCTAGGGCGGCGAACGTGCAGAGCGGATGGTTCCGCAACGGTTCGCATGATGTTGCGGTGCAGCATCCGATGTTTCAGGAATTCGCGGAACGGCAGGCGATTGTTTCGACCACGCCGCTGGGGCTGGCTCATGGCTTGTCCGCCTACCTCAGGGAATTTCCCCACGGCTGCACGGAACAAATCACCAGCCGGGCCTGGCCGTGGCTGGTTTTGAAGGACGATGCCAACTTCGGTCTGGACAAGGCGGAAGCCGCCAAGGCAATTGCCAGCACCATGGATCAGCTCGCCCGTCGCCAGGGGGCCAATGGAGGCTTTGGCTACTGGGGTGCCACCGATGAGCAGGAGGGGTTCGACTACCTCACCGTTTATGTGGGGCATTTCCTAACGGAAGCACAGGCGAGCGGCCTGCCCGTGCCCGCCCGGCTGCACCAGGCCACGCTGCGCCGGCTGCGCTTCATGGCGGACGCCAAGGTGGCGGAGCCATGGACGGACAGCCAGGGCCGCAAACACTACTGGACAACCCGCTGGCAGGCGGAAATGCGGGCGGCGTCCATCTATCTCCTGACGCGCCATGAGGAGGTAACGACCAATTATGCGCTCAAGCTCCAGGATTTTCTGGATGCGAAAGTTCCAAAGGAGTTGTGGCATCGCGATACCACCGCTGCCTGGCTGGCTTCCATCTGGCGGCTTCTGAAGAAGGAAAGCGCCGCCACGCCGCTGATCCAGGCGCACCGTGCCGCGCTCAAACAACCATTGGCGCAGCCATTCCAGGATGCCGCCGAATCCTGGTATTACACGAGCAAACTCACCTGCGAAGCCACCGCTTTCACCATTCTGTGCCGCCATTTTCCGGAAATTGCGAGAACGCTCAGCTATGAAGACCTGAAGCCGCTCACGGAGATGATTGAACAGGCGGACTTTCACACGCTTTCGGCGGCATGGAGCATCCAGGCCCTGAAGGCCTATGCGCATCTCGCGGCGGACAGCGGCGTGAAGGCGGGCATTGCGGCGGTGACCGGCCAGGAAGTCAAGGTGCTGGCGGAACCGGCGACGGGTCAACTGAAGGTCAGGCTGCCGGAAGGCATGGCCCGGTTCTTCTTTCCTGCCGACGCACCACCGGGGCTGGGCGCCTGGTATCAGACCATCGAAACCGGCTTCGCCCGCCAGCTTCCTGACAAACCGATCTCAATGCACATCGAGGTGCTGCGTGAAGTGGTGGATGCCGAGGACAAGCCGGCCACCCAGGGCAAGCTGGGCGAAACGCTGTTTGCGAAATTGAAGATTCGCAATCTGACCCGGACCAGCCTGCCGAACCTGGCCCTGACGGAAATGCTGACCGGGGGGGGTGAATTCGCTCCGCCGGGAGAGCCGGATTCCCTGCGCCCCGGGTTGGCCTCCCGCGTGGGGACCGACTACATCGATGTCAGGGAGGACCGGGCGCTGATCTATTTCGGCCTGCAACCCGAGGCTTCACTGGAACTGAAATACGCGATGCGCCCCACCTGTGCCGGCACGTTCGTGGTCCCGCCCCCGTATGCCGAGGACATGTACGATGCCAAAGTCAGGGCCAACGGAGCCGCGGGGAAACTGATCATCCTGCCCAGGGAATAAGCGATGCCCGCATCTGCTCAATCCAGGCGCCAGCGCCTAACCGGTTTCTCCCTACGCTGGCTGAAACGGCTCGGTGTGCTGTGCGCAGTGCTGGCACTGGCCTATGGGTGGCTGCCCAAGCCGGATTTGCTGCCGCCGGATCTGGAGTATTCACGGACGGTGCTGGACCGCGACGGCAGCGTGGTGTTCCTCACCACCACCAGCGACGGCATGCTGCGGCTGCCGACCAGCATGGATCAGATCGCACCCGAACTGCTGGAGGCCACCATGGAAATGGAGGATCGGCGGTTTTTCAGCCACCGCGGGGTGGATGCGAAGGCGCTGCTGCGGGCGGTTTGGGGCGTGGTGTCTGGACAAAAGCTGGGCGGTGCCTCCACGCTGACCATGCAACTGAGCCGACTGCGCTGGCGCCTGAATACCCGGTCCATTCCAGGAAAACTGACGCAGATGTTCCGGGCCATTCAATTGGAGCGTCACTATTCCAAACAGGAAATCGCCGCCGCCTACTTTACGCTGGCACCTTACGGGGGGAATGTGGAAGGTGCCAGGGCGGCGAGTTTTCGGTGGTGCGGGAAATCTGCGAAGGAACTCACGCTGCGGGAGGCGGCCAGCCTCAGCGCCATTCCGCAAAGCCCCGGGACCCGTCGGCCCAAGCCGGGCGGCAACGCACTGCTGGCGGCAGCGCAGGCTCGGCTCATGACCCGGCTGCGGGCCGTGCGCGGCGAGCCGCCCAACGAACTGGATGCGGAATTCCATCTGGAACCGACGGCGATTCCCCGTGAAATTCCGCATCTGGCGCGCCGTCGCCTGCGGGAAAATGCCGGGGCGCTGACGGTTGCAACGACCATCAACCTGACGCAGCAGCACCTCGTTGAGCACTCGATCCGTGATTTTCTGAACCGCTGGCAGGCCCGTGGACTGCGCAATGCCGCCGCCATTCTGCTGCACGCTCCGAGCGGGGAAATTCGCGCCAGCGTGGGATCGGCTCGATTTCATGACGGAGCGATTTCCGGTCAGGTTGACGGCGTCAGGGCGCGGCGTTCGCCGGGATCCACGCTCAAGCCGTTCATTTACGCCCTGGCGCTGGATGCCGGACTCATCCAGCCGCAAACCTTGCTGGATGACGCCCCCAAGCGATTTTCCGGCTACAATCCGGAAAACAGCGATCGGGATTTTCTCGGCCCCGTTGCCGCGAGCGAGGCATTGCGGCTGAGCCGCAACGTGCCGGCGGTGGACCTCGCCTGGCGTTTGCCGAACGGGGGACTGGAGGCATTTCTGCGGTCTGCCGGAGTGGATTTGCCGCAGCGCAGCTCCGGCCTGGCGCTGGCCATCGGAGCGACGGAGATGAGTCTGGAAGAATTGGCCCGGCTCTATGCGGAACTCGCCTCGCCCGGGAGCGGGCGGCTCTCGCCTGCGGCCTGCTGGCTGGTCATGAATGCGCTGCGCAGCACGGAACCAGGAGCCCCGCCGGAATTGGTCTGCAAGACTGGAACGTCCAACGGTTTTCGCGATGCCTGGGCTTGCGGCATCCTGGGCGAATGGGTGCTTTGCGTGTGGGTTGGTCATTTCGACGGCCACGGCATGCCCGGGCTTTTCGCCCGTGAAACCGCGGCTCCCCTGCTCTGGCAAACGGCTGCCCAACTCAGACTTTCGGCCCGCCCCTTGGCCGAATCGCGTCCTCCGGATGTGGTTCAAGTCTCTGTCTGCGCGGTGTCCGGGGATCTCGCAGGAAAACATTGTCCGCACTGCCGCGGTGGATGGTTTGTCGGCGGGGTTTCTCCGATCACCTCCTGCCAGGTGCACCAACTGGTGGAAGGCAAGGTGGTGGAAGTCTGGTCTGCGGACCGCTTGGTTCAGTTTCGCAAAGCCGGCTTTCCCAGAGCCGCCCCTCCCGCTGCCGTCAGCGGATTGGCGCTGCCTCCCGTTGCCTCCAACGGCCCGCCACCCAGAATTCTCAGTCCACAGTCGGCCCTCACATATTACGTGCAATCCAACGCTCCCCAGCAAAACCGCCTCCTGCTCCAGGCCAACGCCGCCCCCGGTACCCGGCAGATTCACTGGTTTGCCGACAGCCGATACCTCGGCGCCAGTCCCCCTGCCGAACCGCTGCCCTGGCTTCCCCTGGTTGGCGACTATGAATTGCAGGCGATGGATGATGCCGGACGGGTTTCCGTGGCGAACATCAGCGTGCGCCTGGCGGTCGGGCGCTGAGCCGACTGCCGCGGTTAAAAGCGAGGGCCTGCATGGGGAACTCCCGCGTGCGATTGCGGTGGAATCCGCCTGTGAAAATGGCGTCAAAATGTCACGGAATGTGCCCACTTGAATGCTGGGCAGATGGGGTAAAGTGTCGCCCCTGATTAAACCCCCCAGAACTGCAAATCGACCACCATGGAGAACGACCCCTCATCCGTTTTTGGAGACTTGGATCCCGCGAAGGAACCGTCACCGGAAACCACCGCACCCGAGTCCGGCGAACCGCCCGCCACCGCCAACAAAACCGGGATGTCTGAACTGGAGGAGGCGCGGCTGGAGGCAGCAAACTGGAAGGAAGTGGCGCTGCGCGCTGCCGCAGAACTGGACAATTTCCGCAAGCGGGTGGCCAGAGAACGTCAGGAAGCCGTGCGTTTTGCCAACAGTGCCCTGCTGGAAACGCTGCTGCCGGTGCTCGACAATTTTGAGTTCGGACTGCAGGCGGCCCGCGCGGAAAGCGAGACTTCCAGCGTATTTATTGGAATGAGCATGGTCCATAAACAACTGCAGGACTTTCTGCGGGAGCAGGGCGTGGAGGAGATTCCTGCGGTGGGCCTTCCGTTCGATCCCAATGTGCACGATGCCGTTTCCCAGGAACCTTCCGCCGACACACCGGAGGGAATCATCCTTTCCCAGAAACGCCGCGGTTACCGGCTGCGCGACCGCCTGCTGCGCCCCGCTTCCGTGGTCGTGGCCACCACCTCCGCCTCTGCCTAGCAATTATTCACATGGCCAAAAAACGCGATTTTTACGAGGTTCTGGGCGTGGACAAGGGTGCCAGCCAGGAGGACATCAAGAAGGCCTATCGGAAAATGGCTCTGAAGTACCACCCGGACCGCAATCCGGACAACAAAGAGGCGGAGGAGAAATTCAAGGAAGTCGGGGAGGCGTTCGGCATCCTGAGTGACGAACAGAAGCGTGCCGCGTATGACCGTTATGGACATGCTGCTTTTGCCCCAGGGGCGGGGGGCGGAGCTGCGCAGGGCGGCACGGTGGTGGATCCGTTCGACATGTTCCGGCAGGTGTTTGGCGGGGCCATGGGCGGCGGAGGCATGTCCAGCATTTTCGAGGAATTTCTGGGAGGACGACAGCGTGACAGCAGCGGCCGCATGCGCGGCAGCGACCTGCGTTATGACCTGGAAATAAGCCTGGAAGACGCAGCCGGTGGTGCGGAAAAAAAACTGGAACTGGAACGGGCTGCGGAATGCGAACGCTGCCACGGCACCGGTTCCGCAAAGGGGCACGGCATGAAAAAATGCCCCACCTGCCGGGGGCACGGGCAAGTCATCAGCACCCGCGGAATTTTTCAGGTACAGCAGGCCTGTCCCGACTGCCAGGGCACCGGACAGATCATTTCCGACCCCTGTCCCGACTGTCATGGGGACGGGCGAACGGAAAAAACCACCCGCATCACTCTGCGCATTCCCCCCGGCATCAGTGAGGGAGCCCGGCTGCGCTCCACTGGCAACGGCGAGGCTGGCTTCCGCGGCGGAGCGGCCGGGGATCTGTATGTGATCATCCATCTGCGGGAGCACGATGTCTTCGAACGCCATGACAACGACCTCTACTGCGAAGCGCCGCTGCCGTTTGTCACCGCGGCGCTCGGAGGGGAGCTTTCCGTGCCCACGCTGGGCGGAAAAGCAGCGGTCAAAATTCCTGTCGGCACCCAGAGCGGAGCGCTGTTCCGGCTGCGGGGAAAGGGCATGCCGGTGCTGAATCGCTCGTCCCACGGCGATCTCCTCGTGCGGGTCAGCGTCGAGGTGCCGACCAATCTGAATGCGGACCAGAAGGAGAAACTCCGCCATTTCGCTGAATCCGTCGGCCAGCAGAATACGCCGCTGACCGAGGGCTTTCTGCAAAAAGCCAAGCGCTTTTTCGGCAAGGGCTGATCACCATCAAGCGCTGGCCGAGCCGTCCAACCAGCGGTTGCGCAGCATCCGTTTCGCACTTGATGCCCCGTGCCCGGCGGGATGACCGGCTTTCCGTTCTACAACGCAAATACAGCGCGGCATCGGTGAAGGCCGCCGTTCACACGGTCTCCGTTTGCCTGCGGCACGGCGAAATCCACCCCGCCCGTGATAAATCGCTCGAAACTGCCCGCCAACGCCGTAAAATTGCCCGTCAATCCATCCCGCACATCCACCCCAATCGTCACCACCAGCCACACCGGCTGCGGGCCAATTCAATCCGGATGTGCGAACCTTCACGCTGGGCAAAATAAGAATCGCGTCGTTCCCACAGCGTGCCATAATCTCCCGCAATGAAAACCGTGGCTGAATTTTTCGCCGGAATCGGCCTCGTGCGGCTCGGCTTGGAACGGGCTGGATGGGCAACAGTTTGGGCGAACGACATCGACGAAGACAAGCTGGAGATTTACCTGGGGCACTTCGCGGACGCCAGCGAGCACTTTGTCTTGGGAGACGTTCACAAGGTCGATGCCGTGGATTTTCCCGATGTCACGCTTGCCACCGCCTCATTCCCCTGCAACGACCTGTCGCTTGCAGGAGCCAGAAAGGGCCTCGCTGGGACTCATTCCAGCGCATTTTGGGGTTTCATCAAGGTTCTTGAAACGATAGGAGGCCGACGGCCTCCCATCGTTCTCCTCGAAAATGTGCCGGGATTCCTCACCTCGCACAACGGCAATGATTTCCGAGACGCATGTGTTGCCCTCAATCGCTTGGGCTACGCCCTTGATACCCTGATGATCGACGCCGCGCATTTTGTTCCCCAGAGCAGACAACGGCTTTTCATTATTGGCACCAAGGGCTTGCCCCAATCTTCATGCGTCAGAGAGACGCCCTCATTTTTGGAAAATTCCGCCCGGCCTGCGGCCTTGGCGGATTTCATCTTGTGGAATCCAGACATCAAATGGAACATTCGGGATGTTCCACGATTACCCGATCGAGCCACCTCTCTTTCGGACATCCTTGAGGATTTACCACACAACTCATCTTATTGGTGGAGCGACGAGAGAGCGAGTTACCTTTTGAACCAGATGAGTCCTCGTCATCGTGATATTGCCGACGGGATGATTTCTGGCAGAACCACGACCTACGGAACCGTTTTTCGCCGAGTTCGCAATGGCCGTTCCATGGCAGAACTAAGGACGGACGGCATCGCTGGCTGCCTGCGAACGCCTCGCGGCGGAAGCGGACGGCAGATTCTTTTCGCGGGTGGCAGAGGAAAGTATCGTGTGCGGCTTTTGACGCCGAGAGAGTGCGCGAGGCTGATGGGAGCGGATGACTACACCCTTCCTAAGACGCTTAATCTGAATCAGGCTCTTTTCGGCTTTGGCGACGCTGTTTGCGTCGATGTGATCGAGTGGATTGCCACACACTATTTGAACCCTGTTTTTGACGAACTGGACTCTTTGCCCAAGTATGGAACCCGAAGACTCACCCGATACACCACTTGAGCAGGATATTATCGGTCTGCCGGAAGATGTAGCCGCCATTCGCGCCGAAATTCGTTCTTTCTTCGCCACAAAGGACGTGCAAGGCCATCGTATCGGCAGCTACAAGCATGGAGTTTATGCTTTCTACGATTATGATTCCGAACCGATTTACGTTGGTCAGACGGAAGAGAAAATTAGCGGTAGAGTTAGCCGTCACTTGACGAATCAAAGAACGGATGCGGTGGCGATGAATGTTCTCGATCCGTTTGAAGTCGCATATATCGAAGTGTGGCCACTCGACCACCTTGTTCAAGGATTGTCGAAGCAGGAGAAGAAGCATTTTCTTGATCGGGCGGAATATACGGTGTTTCAGAAGGTTTTGCGCGAATCGACCCTTGGTGCTGTTCTCAACGAGAAGGAGATGGCACCGAAGGATGAGATCCAACTTCCTGTTTCTCACAAGGGACGGATTATCCCGGATTCCATCTATTCGCAACGCCGTCATCCCGATGTCCGCATTGCCCGGAGAGCCACCACGATAGCGAACCTTGCGAGGGTCATCAGCGAACGGGATGTTTCATCAGGTCTGCGCCGCACACTGCTAACCCAAGCTCGACGATTGGAGCGGCTCGCCGCACAGAGAATTACTGAACTTGGTATTACAACCGACCTCAAAAAGAAATAATGCCCAACCCCAAACAAGGTGGTACACCTAACGCCTTCCCGCGTCACGCTGCCTGCTGGTCGCTTCGCTCCCGTGCAGGTAGCGCGCCTGGGGTGGGCGTAGTCGAGCTTGGCCGCTGAATCACAACTCAAGAACCCATGGCCGCTGTGGCGAAGTCATTTTCACGGCGGTTGGTGCCGCACCCCGATTTTTCCCTCATGATGAATCTCCCAACCATTTCCCCTCCGCTGGTTGACCAGGCCTTCGTTGACGCCAGGGCCAGGGTCATCGACGTGGCGGCGTTTCTCGACCGGGTGCAGCGCCACGGACAGTTCGATGACTACCGCATTCTGGCGCTGCGCCGGGCGTTGCAGGATCTATTGTCCGAGGAACCGGGCCGGGCGGAACGGGTGCTGCTGGCATTGAGCGATCCGACGACAGAACCCATCCCCGCCGCCACCATCCAGGGCGCGGCGGGAGCTTGGAAACCCTGAGCGTCCCGGTATTTTCCGGTTCCAGTTCCCACCGCGCCTCCCCTTCCCCGATCCCCATTCCCCTCCCTGCCATGCGTTATATTGAACCTCATGCCCACATGGTCAGCCGGGTGACCGACGATTATACCGCCATGGCCGTGGCTGGCTGCCAGGCGGTATGCGAACCGGCGTTTTGGGCGGGATTCGACCGCCGAACCGCCGAGGGGTTTCACGACTATTTCCTGCAGCTCACCGAATACGAACCGCGCCGGGCGCGGAAGTTTTTGATGCCGCACTTTTGCTGGCTGTGCATCAACCCCAAGGAGAGCGAGGATGTGAAACTTGCCGGGGAGGTCATTGCGCTGATTCCCGAATTGCTGGATCGACCAAACGTGCTGGGCATCGGCGAGATCGGATTGAACAAGAACAGCCGCAATGAGCTGCGCGTGCTGGAAATGCACCTCCAACTGGCCGCGGACCACGGCCAACTGGTGCTGGTGCACACGCCGCATCTGGAGGACAAACTCAAAGGCACGCGGTTGATTCTCGATACCCTAAAAAACTTCCCCGCGCTGGCACCGGAACGGGTCATCATCGACCATGTCGAAGAGCACACCGTCCGCCTGGTGCTGGAGCGCGGATTCTGGGCGGGGATGACCCTTTACCCGGAATCCAAATGCACCCCGGCCCGGGCGGTGGACATCATTGAAATGCACGGCACCGAGCGCCTGTGGCTCAACAGCGCCTGCGACTGGGGCCACAGCGACCCGCTGGCCGTGCCCAAGACCGCCCTGGAAATGCGCCGCCGGGGGTATTCCGACGCATGGATTGACCGGCTGCTCTATCAAAATCCCCTGACATTTCTCAGCCAGTGCCCAAAATTCCACATTCCGTAGGCGGCTACAGGGTCCCGCCCCGCGGCGACGTTACCCGCCGAACCGGAGCGCCTGGCTGAGGGTGCCGCAGAGAAAATCTTCCTGAATTTCGCTCATGCTTCTGGCCTTTGAAACAAGCTGCGATGAAACCGCCGTGGCCATTTGCACCAGGGACGGGGGCATTTTGGCGAGTGAAGTGTCCTCGCAAATTGAGGCACACCGACCCTTTGGGGGCGTGGTGCCGGAACTGGCCTCGCGCAGCCACATTCAGCGGATCCGTCCGCTGGTGGAACAAGTGCTGCGGCAAAGCGGGGTGACGCTGCGGGAAATCGGAGCCTTTGCGGCCACGGTCGGCCCGGGGCTGGCCAGTTCGCTGCTGATTGGCAGCACGGTGGCGAAATCCCTCGCCCTGGCCTGCGGACGTCCGTTTCTCGCGGTGAATCATCTGGAAGGCCACCTGCTTTCCCCGTTCATCGGTTCCCCGGAAATTCGGCCCCATGTGGCGCTGATTGTCAGCGGCGGACACACCAGCCTCGTGCAGGTGAAGGGTGCGGGCAACTACTGCGTGCTGGGCAAAACCCGGGATGACGCCGCCGGCGAGGCCTTCGACAAGGCGGCGAAAATGCTGGGTCTACCGTATCCCGGCGGTCCACAGATTGACCGCCTGGCGGCAGTGGGAGACCGAGCGGCCTTTGAGTTTCCCCGCAGCATGCTCGACAGCGGCGGTTTCGCCTTCAGTTTCAGCGGCTTGAAAACCAGCCTGCTCTACCTGCTGCCAAGGCTCAGCGGGGCAGTGGCCGAGCGCCTGCCGGATCTTTGCGCTTCGTTCCAGGAAGCGATCGTGGACGTGCTGACCGCCAAAACCCTGCGGGCCGCCAAGAAATGCAGTGCGGCGCTTGTCGCGGTCAGCGGCGGCGTCAGTTGCAACCGCCGGTTGCGCGAGGTTTTCCGGCAGCGCTGCCAGGCCGCTGGGCTTGAACTGCTCCTGGCCGAACCAGTGCACACCACCGACAACGCGGCCATGATCGCCTATGCCGCCGTCCAGCGGTGGCTGAAAGGCGAATGCTCCCCGCTCGAGGCAGATGTGGATCCCAATCTGCCGCTGCAGTCGCTCTCAGGCTGAATTCCAAAACACAGGTCGCTTCCCATTTCAGAAGCCCGGAATTTTTTGAAATATCAGGCGTTTCCCTAAGGGTGAAAGGCTTTACAGCGACGGCGGTCCGTGGCAGAATTGCTCCAAGTCAAGGTTTCGCGATTTTTTGCCGCCACTACCCGTCCCCATGAAGAAGATTTTCGTTTTCCCTTGGATTGTCCTGCTGGCAGCGGCGCTGCCTGCCAACCTTGCGCAGGCACAGGACAGCCCCTCGCAGCGCATCGACGCCCTGGTGGAGGCCGGCTACAAAGCGCACAAGGTGACTCCAAACAAGCCGGCCAGCGACGAAACATTCTGCCGCCGGGCCTATCTCGACATCATCGGACGCATTCCGAACAAGGAGGAACTCGACCAATTCCTGAACAATCGGGAGCCCGGCAAGCGGGCAAAGTTGATCGACCACCTGCTGGATTCAGAAGGCTACCTCAGCCACACCTACAACTGGTGGGCGGACATCTTGCGGGTGCAGTCCGACATGCGCAACGAAGCCGGTGCGGCCTATGCCGACTGGATCAAGGACTCCATCCGCTCCAACAAGCCCTACGACCAGTTTGTCAGGGATCTGGTGACCGCGAAAGGCTACATTTGGGAGAACGGTGCGGTGGGCTACTACATGCGGGATGCCGGGATGCCGCTCGACAACATGTCGAACACCGCGCAGGTGTTCCTGGGCACCCGGGTGGTCTGCGCCCAATGCCACAACCACCCCTTCGACAAGTGGAAGCAGAAAGACTATTACGAAATGGCCGCCTTTACGTTCGGCGTGGACACGGAGATGCGGCGGGATGCGATCAATCCAAAAATCGCCGAGGAACTCTACGGCAAGGAAGGCAGAAAAGGCCGGGGCAAGGGCAAGAACGTCAAGGCGGATGTCCGCAAAGTGGAGGAAATGATCGACGAAATCCTCGAACCGCTGAGCTTCGGCGTGAGCGAACAGAAGCGGGAACTCAAGCTGCCTGGCGACTACAAATACGATGATGCCAAGCCCAACGACCCGATCATGAAGGCCAAGGCGCTGTTTGCACCGGACCGCATCGACAAGGACGGCCAGGCCATCAAGGTGGATGGCGACATGCGCGAGGACCTGGCAAAGTGGCTGTGCGACAAACAAAATCCGCGCTTCACCATGGTCATGGCCAACCGGCTGTGGAAGCGGGCCTTCGGCATCGGACTCATCGAGCCGGTGGATGACTTCAAGGACGACACGGTGGCATCCAACCAGCCGTTGATGAAATTCCTCACCGAGGAATTCGCCCGCCAGAAATACGACATCAAGAAATTCCAGCGGATGCTGTTCAACACCCGCACCTACCAGCGGGAATGCACCACGACGGACGTTTCCATGGAGGCCCCCTATTATTTTCCCGGACCGGTGCTGCGTCGCATGAGCGCGGAACAAATCTGGGATTCCATCGTGACCCTGATGATGCCGGAACCCGATCTGCGTCGCAGGGCGTCCGGCGGCGCCGAGCGGCTTGGCAAGATGAAGTCCGCCGCGGAGGAACTCAAGCAGCGCTTCGGCAGGGAATCCGGCACCAAAGGAGCCCGGGAGCTGATCACCATTGCAACCCGGATGGCTCAGGAAAGCGCCAGTTATGACGCGCAAGTGGCCGTGGTGCAGCGGAAACTCACCGAAGCCCGGGAGAAGAAGGATGAACCCAAGGTAAAGGAATTGCAGGCGGAACTGCGCAAGAAGAACCAGGAGCGGATGACAGCCGTTTATAAGGCACAGGCCATGGCCGAGAAGGCAATCGATGAAAAAGCCAGCGATGACCTCTTTGGGGACAAGCCGATGGCCATGACGGCCCGCAAGGAAAGCACACCGGTCAACCGAATGGACCAGAAAGCGGACCCGCTGGCCGGGAAGACCGCCATTGATTACAGCCCGTATGGCGATGCCTACTTCCGCGCATCGGAACTGCCTTCCCCCGCTCCCAGCGGGCATTTCCTGCGGGAATTCGGACAGGCGGACCGCAACGTGATTGAGAATTCCTGGAACGATGCCTCCGTCACCCAGGCGCTCTCCCTGATGAACGGCAAGATCTTCGAGGAACTCACTTCCCAGAAGAGCATTCTGGCCAAAACCATGGAATATGCGCTGACCCCGACGGAAAAAGCCCGCAACCTCTGGCTGGCCGTGCTGGGCCGCATGCCCAGCGCCGAGGAACAAAAACTCGTCACCGAATTTTCCGGCAAATCCAAGGACTCCTGGAAAGACATTTTCTGGGCCCTGCTCAATGGCCGCGAATTCCTGTTCATCCAGTAGCCATTTCCCCAAACCCCAGCCCATCCTGACCGAAAACGGATTCACCAACCAGCCAACCACCATGGACACCATTCTGCATTCCGATGACCTGACCCGCCGCCGCTTCATGAGTTTTACCAGCAAGGCGCTGCTCGGGGTCAGCATTCTGCCCGGCATCACCCTGTCCTCCTTCGGCGTGGACACGGGGAACAAAGGCCCCAAGACCGCCGCCGCCCCAGTGCCCAGCGGCAAAAAGCCCACCGCGCGGAACATCATCTATCTTTACATGTCAGGGGGAATGACCCACCTCGACACGTTTGATCCGAAGCCCGGCGCGGGCGATGACTACCACGGCGGCGTGAAGGCCATTCCCACCGCGGTGGACGGCGTCCAGGTGAGCGAGTATTTCCCGCTCCTGGCTAAGGAATGGGACAAGGTGTGCGCCATTCGCAGTCTGGCGACCACCCAGGGAGCCCATGAGCAGGGGAACTACTTCATGCACTCCAGCTATACCATGCGGGGCACCATCACCCACCCCGGCATCGGTGCCTGGCTGCAGCGTTTGGAAGGGAAAACCAACCGCACGCTGCCCGGTTCGGTGCTCATCGGCGGCGGTGCCGTGGGCGGCGGTGCCGGTTTCATGGAGTCGAAATACGCCCCCCTGCACATCAACAACCCCAACGATGGCGTCCCCAACAGTCGAGCCATGGTCGGCATGAGCCAGTTTGACAACCGGCTGAGCCTTGCCCGGAAATTCGATGAAGCCTTCCACGGCCGCTACGACAACAAAAAAGTCCGCGCCTACAAGGACATGTATGACGATGCGGTGCGCCTGATGCGCTCCGAAGACCTCAAAGCGTTCAATCTCTCCATGGAGGACGGCAAGGTTCGCGAAGAATACGGCCAGAACGGCTTTGGTCAGGGTTGCCTGCTGGCACGCCGCCTGGTGGAAAACGACGTCCGCCATGTCGAGGTGACCCTGGGCGGATGGGACACGCACAACAACAATTTCACCGCCGTCCAGAACATGGCCAAAAGCCTTGACCAGGCGCTTTCCACGCTGCTGCGCGATCTCGAACGCCGCGGCATGCTCGAAGAAACCCTCGTGGTTCTGACCACGGAATTTGGGCGCACGCCGCACATCAACGAAACGGACGGACGCGACCATTGGCCAAAAGCCTTCAGTGGGCTCATTTGCGGCGGCAGCGTCAAACCCGGCGCGTATGGCAAAAGCGATGAACGCGGCATGGAAGTCGTGGATGGGAAAATGGGCGTTCCGGATTTCAATGCCACCGTTGCCTACGGTCTGGGACTTCCGCTGGATGAAATCATCTACAGCCCGTCCAAACGTCCCTTCACCGTGGCGGACAAGGGCAAGCCCGCCATGGATGTGTTCGCCTGACGGACGCATCCATTCCAGCATATTTCACACGCATGGCAGCTCCCTCAGGAGCCGCCATGCCTGCATCCTCCGCAATGGGGTCAGCGCACCAACCCCTGTGGCCCGCCGGAACGAGAGTGCAGGAATAGGCAGGGGCTGCTCACTCCTGCTTGTCAGCGCCATCGGTCTCACGGGCGTCAGCATTTGCGGAGGATGCGCTGCGTGAGGGGGAAGGGTTCAGGAGGGCGTGAACTGCTGCGGACAGGGTTGGAAACGTGAACTGGAATCCATCCTCCAGGGCTCTGCGCGGGTGAACACGGGTGCTGTCCAGAAAGAGCCGACCCATGCCGCCGGGGAGGAGTTTCAGAGCCCAGGTCGGCGCGGGCAGGCAGGCCGGGCGGTGCAGCATCCTGGCCAGGAGTTTGGTGAAGTCGGCATTGCGCAGTTGTTCCGGAGCCACTCCGTTCACCGGGCCGGAAAGTTCGCTTTCGATGCAGTGCAGCAGGAGGCGGGCGGCATCGGTCAGGTGAATCCAGGCCATCCACTGCCGTCCGGCACCGAGTCGTCCGCCCAATCCGCTATGAAAGATGCGCTGCAATTTTGGCCAGCCGCCGCCGCCTGCCCCCAGCACCATTCCGAAGCGCACCGAAACACAGCGGGCGAAGGATGCAGCCCGTGCGGTTTCCATTTCCCAGTCCCGCACCACTTCCGCCAGAAAGCCAGCGCCCAGGCCGGAAGATTCGTCGAGTTCCTCATCTCCGCGATCTCCATACCAGGCCACGCCGGATGCTGCCACCAAAATGCGAGGTGGTTTCGGGAGCGTTGTCATCGCCTCCACCAGCCGGCGTGTCAGGTCCACGCGGCTTTCCCGGATGTTCCGTTTTCTCCCGCGGGTCCACAGGCCGAAGACATTTTCTCCCGCCAGATGCACCACGGCGTCCAGTCCGGAAAAATCCGTCTCGGCCAATCTTCGCCAGCCCGCCTGCGGGTGGCGGGAAAAACCCGTGACCATGTGGCCCGCGGCAGTGGCTGCCGCGGTGAAGGCCCGACCGATGAATCCGCTGGCTCCGGTGAGTCCGATGTGCATGGCTGGCTGGCGGGAAGTGCAACGGCACCAGATGCCGGCCCCCCGTGCAAAATCAATCCCGGAATCAGCACCCTGCATTCAGAAAATGGCATCCGATGCGCGGTGGGTTTTGCCGGAAGTGGCCGGTTGCGCGGCGCACTGCCCTGCGACATCCGTGCGCTTGCATGTCACGGATACTTTCAGCCATGTCCGGCGGGGTGGACAGCAGTCTGGCCACGGCCCTGCTGGTCGAGCAAGGGCACGATGTCACCGGCGCCTACATGAAAAACTGGATCAACGAGGAAAACATCCTCGGCGACTGCCCGTGGCAGCAGGACATCGAAGATGCCCGGGCGGTGGCCACGCGGCTGGGCATTGAGTTCCGCGTCGTCAACCTCATGCAGGACTACCGCAGCCGCGTGGTGAACTATCTGCTGGAGGGCTACCGCGGCGGGGTGACGCCGAACCCCGATGTCATGTGCAACCGGGAAATCAAATTTGGCGTTTTTCTGAACTATGCCAGGGAGGAAGGGTTCAGCCAGGTGGCCACCGGACACTACGCCCGGACGCGACTCAACGCCGACAACTCCACCGACCTGCTGCGTGGCAGGGATCCGAACAAGGACCAGACCTATTTTCTGGCGCTCCTGCGGCAGTCTCAGGCACGGCACGCCCTGTTTCCCATCGGCCACCTGCTGAAGCCGGAAGTTCGCGCAGCCGCGGCCCGACTGGACCTGCCCACCGCAGCCAAGAAGGACAGCCAGGGCATCTGCTTCATCGGAAATGTCAGGATGTCCGACTTCCTCCGCGCCTTTGTTCCGGACGACCCGGGAGACGTCGTGGACCAGCAGGGGAAAAAGCTGGGCCGCCACCGCGGTCTGCACCTCTACACGCTGGGGCAGCGCAAGGGGCTGGGCATTGCCTCACCGGTGTTTCGGGAGCCGTATGTCATTGTGGAAAAACGGCCGGAACGGAAGGAAATCGTGGTCGCCTTCGACCACCCGGACACGCCGCGGCTTTATGCATCCCGCTGCCGGATTGGTTCCGTGAGTTTTGTGAATCAGTCCATTGACTCCAAACGGGATTTGCAGGCGATGCCGCGCTACCGGTCGGCTGCCGCACCCGCCACGCTCGACCCGCTGGGTGCCGGCAAATTCCATCTGGAATTCCACCGCCCGCAGCGCGCCCTGGCGCCTGGGCAGATTTGTGCGCTCTACGACGGCGAGATGCTGCTGGGTGGCGGAATTTTCGAGGAAATTTTCCACCCTGCCTGAACGGCAACGCCTTCAGCCGTGCCGCCCATTTTGTTCGCGTTTTCCGCCTGCGGTTCCGCCGCTACTTGTTCGGCGACACCAGAATGTTGTCGATGTAAACCGGCACTTTGCCCTGGAGGGCGAATCCGAAAATGCCCGGCGCACCAGAAGTGTGCGCATGGGCATGAGGCACTTCGAGGGTCCAGGCCTCAGGCTCCGCTTCGCCCTTTTTCCAGGCTTTGGCGCGGATGGTGCCCGAGCCGTCCTCGGCGACATCGACGCGGCTTTTCAGGCGGTACCATTGCCGCGGCGTGATCGTGAAAGGATGGGTGACCTTGAGCCGCTCGTGGTTGGAGTTCACCTCGATGCCTCCGCCGTTGCCATTGAGCATGATGACATACCGCTGGTTGATGATGCCGACTTCGCCCTTGGTCCGCCCAATCTTGTCGGTCATGACATCCGCTTCCACCGTGTAATTGCTCCACTCCGGGCTGCCGAAAAAGGAAGTGCCGCGCTGAGCGAAGACCGGCTGCATGGTTTTGTAGAGAACCTTGTTTCCGTCCATTTCCCGCACTTCCCATTTCATGCGGGCTCCGATCCAGGGCAGCGGCGGATAGGCGAATTTGACGCCGTCAGCATTGACTAACGGATCGGCGGCGAGTTCGAACTGCTCGAAATCCTGCCGCAGGGGCAGCGAGGGAAGCACCCGCCCGCGGATCAGTCCTGACAATTTCCCGGCGGTTGCCTTGAAGGCGCCGGCGCTCTGGTGGGCGGCCGGTTTGGCCACCAGCCGCCCGGACGGGTCGAATGCGGCATCCATCGTGCTTTTCACCTTGGCGGTTGGCGGAATGAAGCTTTCCCATTTGACGGGATCGAGCTTGTCGCCGGTGGGATAGCCTTTGGCGTCGATGGCGCGAAGGGAAAACTCCCTGCTTCCGCCGGATGTCAGGATCACCTCCTGCGGAATGACTTGCAGGGCCACTGCCGGTCCCGGTTTGCCGGGAGGCCGGCCGGGCCAGGCGGGATTTCCGGATTCGATCTTGCCTTCGCCAATCTGGAAGCAGTAAAACTTTTTGGCGGTGGTCAGGTAGAGGCGGCCATTGGCGGCGGAGGGAGCGCCCAGCGCATAGCCCTCAAGCTTGACCTTGTGCAGGATTTCGCCCTTCTCCGGAGTGGGTTTGATGACATAGAGCAGCCCGTCCTGCGAGGAGACATCATTTTGCAGCGGGCAGTAAAGCAGTCCGTTGACGAAAAGCGGCGAGGCATGGGTGTTGCCAGGCCCCAGCTTCAGCTCCCAGTGCCTTTTGCCGGTTTCCGGTTCCAGGCAGTGCAGGTTGCCGCTTTGGTCCACTTGAAAAAGAAGGTCTCCGGCGATGACGGGCGAAGAGCTTTCCGCAATGAGCGGCAGCCGCCACACTTCCGCTGAAGGTTCCAGAACCGGAACGTCCCAGCCTGGCGTGACGTGGGCCGGGTCCGTGGGCATGGGTGGCGCGGCGGGTGGTGCCGCGGGGATTTTCACCGCGGCCATGCGGCCGAATTCGGCCACGTCCACGCATTCCTTGTCGTGAATGCAGATGAGCAGGTCGTGGTATTTGACAATGCTGGAGTTGACGCCGCCTTTCGCCACCTTCCACCGCCAGAGCGGTTTCCCGGTCAGTGCATTGACTGCGCAGAGATTCCCGCACCCGGTGCCGATGTAGAGCACGCCGCTGCCATCGGCCCGCCAGTTGAGCAGCGGAGTGCCAAACGAGCTGTCCTGCGGCTGCACGCCCGGAGTGGATGCCCAGACGAGATCGCCGGTGGTTTTTTGATAGGCATAGAGCCGGTCCCGGGCGGGGCCGTCGCCGCCCCAATTGGCCGTAATGCCGCGGACAATCACCAGGTCGTTCACGATGACCGGCGCTCCCGTCCGGCCATTGGGGAAACTCAGCCGCCCGGCCTCCTCCATCATGCTGCGCTGCCAGAGCGTTTTCCCTTCCTGATCCACGGCCACCATGATGCCGGGCGTGGTGAGCAGGAAAATGTGGCCGGTTTCCGGATCCACCGTGGGGCTGCCGATGGCGTAGCGGTTGTAGGCATTGTCCGACAGAAAATCCGAATACGTGCGTTCCCAGAGCTGCTTGCCGCTGGCGGCATCGAAACACGTCAGGGTCTCAAACACGTCCTGACCGGTGCCGCGGCAGCCGAAAACATAGACCCGTCCGGCGGCAACGACCGGGGCACCGCGCCCGCCCAGATCCTTGATCCACAGGGGTTTTTCGTTGAAGGCATTGCGGGCATATTTCTCGGTGCTGGTCCCGTTCTGGTCGGGTCCGCGCCACGAATACCAGTTGTCAGACGCCGCAGCTGAGTCCGCCTTCTGAGCTGGGGCGGAAAACGGAAGCGCCAGCAGCGCCGCGGCCAGAGCCGGTGAAATCCGATGGAGGGGAGAGCGATGAAATGGCTTCATAATGAGAGGGATGTCATGATTGGCGGAACCCGTTTTCCGCTGGTCAATGGAAGGCATGGCCGCCCGGCATTTGCAAGGGCGCAAATGCGCAGCGCAAGGCACCCGGCCGTTTCAGACGCCAGCCGCCCCATCCTCCCAATTCTCGCTCTGGATCAATTCGCGGTAGCCGATGGACCGGTAGGCGGCACACACCGCTGCGCCGAAAAGCGTGGCTTCGTTTGCCACTCGGCTCACGTGGGCAGCCGGACGTTTCAGCCCCAGAATCATGTGCCCGCAGGACTCCGCTCCGCCGATCTGTTCCAGCAGCTTGCAAGCGATGTTGCTGGCGTTCAGATCGGGAAATATCAGGACATTGGCCCGCCCGGCGACAAAACTCATCGGCGCCTTGCGCGCCGCGGCTCCGGGAATGAGCGCGGCATCCAACTGCAGCTCGCCATCGACATCCATTGCCACCCGTTCCTGCAGGGCGAGGTGGCGGGCCAGATGCGTGGCGGCTAGCACTTTTTCAGTGGTCAGATTGCGGGCGCTTCCCTTGGTGGAAAAACTGAGCATCGCCACGCGCGGGCGGTCCTGCAGCAAGGCTCCGGCGACCTTTGCCGTTTCCACGGCAATCATCGCAAGCTGGCTGAAAGTGGGCGTGGGGATGACGGCGCAGTCCGCCAAAATCAGCGCCCCGTCCTTTCCCAGATCCGGGCGGTGCGGCAGGCGCACCGCCGTGCAACTGGCGGCACTGTCCAGGGCGGGCATGCGGCCGATGATGTGGAACAGGGCGCGGAAAAATGCGGCAGGAAGCGATTGATTTCCGCCCACCATCGCATCCACCGCGCCATAGTGCAGCATCATCGCCGCGAAATAGGGCGGCATCGACATGGTTTCGCCGGGTGCCTTGATGAACCGGCGGCGGATTTTTTCCATGCGCCGGTAGCGTTCGCAGTAGGCCTGGAAATCGCTGCTGTCTTCCGGCTGCACCACGCCGATCAAGTCCATGGGCACGCCGGCTTCACGCGCCGCGGCCTCGATCTCCCGGCGGCGGCCCAGCAGGATCGGGGACACGCATTCCAGCCGCGCCAGCTCCGCCGCCACACGCAGGACGCGGAGGTCCCGCCCCTCGGGGAAGACCACGCGCTTGGGATGGCGGCGCAGGGTTTCCACCAGGGGACGCAGGAAGGAATTCTCTGGATCGTAAATGCCAGTGCTCATGAATGCAGGCCGGGGACCATGCCAGTGCGCCCGCGCATTGCCAGTGCAAATGCCCGGGGCCACCTGGCCGCATTTCCAGTTTCCGTCCCGCCGCGGCGCGGTAAACTCCCCGGCGTGGATCCCGAAAACTCTGAAAATTCCGAAACCTTTTCCCCGGTGGAAGTGCGCTGCTACTTTGTACGCGGACGCAACGCCCTGCTGGTCCGCGGCCAGTTTGAACCGCTCTTTGTGGACTACTATCTGCACCTGGCGCAGCACCAGTTGCAGATGAACCCATTTCAGGATGCCACCTTCAAGGAAGCGCTGGCCGCACTCACCCTGCATCTGGCTTCCAAACCCTGGAATGAACACCACGCCTGGACCGTGCATTTCCAGCGTCCGCTCATGAATCTGTTCGTCTGCGGCGACAACACCACCGCGCGCATTGCTGGACGCGTCTTCGACCAGATGGTCAAGGACACCGAGCGCAACCTGTTCTTTTCCCGGATGCAGAAAACCGGCATGCCCGAACCTCGCTCCAGCACCATCGACTTTGAAGACCCGAACATTTTCCGCGCGGTGGAGCGCTTTTACCATCAAAGCGAACAGCGTCCGGCCCGTTTCTTTGAACACAGTCCGGAGGATTACGTCTTCATTTCCGCCCAGCCGCAGTGTGACGTGCCGTGGCTGGAAAGCCTGAGCGCGGATGCCGTCCGCACCCTGGACCAGACCGAGGAACTCAGCCTGCTGGAAACCCGCCACTATCACTTCGAGTGCGGCTGCGACGTGACGCGCATCTGGGAGGTGCTCCTTCCGCACTGCACGGACGGAGTGGACGGACTCTTTGAAGGAGAACCCCTGCTCCGGGTCGGCTGCCCCCGCTGCGGAGCCGTTTACCGGATCAACCGTGAACAATTCGAGGCCTTCGTCGAAACCCGAGCCAGGAAATAAACCCGCCGCGGTCCCGCCCAGCGGGAGTTTTGCGATTGCAGCATGAAAGACCCGCGCTAATTTTTGCGCCCTTTCATCCCCAGGAATTTTTTTTGCATCAATGAACGCACTCGGATTTTTCATGCACCGCCTTGCCTGGCAATTCGGCATCCGCCGGGAACGAGCCCGGTGGAGTGCGGTGACGCGGGAAACCCAGATTTTGAGCGAGGCCCAGGATTTGCTGGGGCGGCTTTCCTGGCCGGCCGTGGACGGAGTGGACGACCTCACCGGCGAATACTGGCAGATCAAGGGCAAGGACGATGAACAGGCCAAGCTCCGCGTGCGGAGCGAGGAGCTTCTGGACAAGGTGGATGCGCTCAAAGAGAAGCTCGACGGCATCGAACAGCGGAACGAAGAACAGGTGGGCGGGCTGCGCACGAAAAAGGACCGGATCATGGAGGATGCCGCGGTGCTGCACGACGACATCGAGGAGATTCGCGGGGAAGACCAGGCCACCCGCCAGCGCTTTGCCAGCCTCAAAGGCAAGCTGGATGTGTTGAAAAAGCAGTCAGACCCCAGCCTGGAAGCTGAAATTCAAAAAACCCGCACGGCGCTGCAGCAGCTCAAGGAGAGCCACGAGGAGAACAAGAAAAAAATCGAGGCCAAGGAAGCCGACGTGCAGATGGTGGAAAACGCCGTGCAAAAAGTGGATGCGGAGATTGCCGAACAGCGGGAAAAGATGCGCGCGGAAACGGCTGAACTGGTGGCTGAAATCGGGCGGCTCTCAAAACAGGTGGCTGAAATTTCCGCGACCATTGGATCCCTGGAAAATGAAAAGGCGGAGCTTTCTTTCCGGGTAGGGCAGTATCTGAGCACCCACCTTGATGGCGGAAACCGTCAAATCCACGATATTCTGCGCCCCTATCGTCCCATCGTAGCCCAGATCAAGCAGTTGCGGAAGTCCATCCAGTACAACCAGCGCCTGGCCCGAAGAACCAGGGCCTGACCCGCCGTATCCCTGCCGGTGCTTTTCGCCATTCTGCTGCCACTGCTTGCCGCCCTGTGCCTTTGGCGCAGCCACAAGAGCAATGCACGGCGGCGGCTGATCGGAAACCTGCCCACTTCAAAAGCGCAGGGAGTCTTCGTTGGCTTGGTGGAATTGAAGGGCACCGCCGAAAGCGAATCGCCCCTGCGCAGCTTTCTCGCGGAACAAGAATGCGTGCTTTACCGGTTCTTCGTTTCCGAAAAATGGCAACGCCAGGTCACCGAGGAATATGTGGACCAGCAGGGACGGCGGCAAACCCGCCTGCGCACCGAATCGGGCTGGACCACGGTGCTGCAGGGCGGCGAGGACACTCCGTTCTACCTTCACGACGACACCGGAGTCGTGCTGGTGCGCCCTGAAGGAGCAGAAATCCGTCCGCTAACGCTGTTTTCCCAGACCTGCGGCCCCGACGACCCGCTCTACCACGCCAAGGGACCGCCCGGCATGGTGGCCCACTCTGCCGGGGTGCGCAGTTTCACAGAAACCGGCATTCCCCTGCACCACGCGCTTTTTGTGGTCGGGCAGGCCAGGGAACGCCCCGACGTGGTCGCGGCGGAATTGGCCCACGAAAATGAGGCACCCCTGTTCCTGGTGACGGTCGAAAGCGAAGAGGGCGTGCTCTCCCGCATGGGATGGTCCACCCACCTGCTCAATGTGCTGGGCCTGCTGTTTGCCGGACTGGGTGGCTGGCTCCTGGGCAAAGGCGACCTGGCGTGGGTGCTGGCCGCTTCCGGCATTTATCTGGGAGCGTGGTTTGTCACCTGGTTTTTCCTGGTGTTCAATGCCTTGGTGGACGTTCGCAACCGGATGCGCCAAGGGTGGTCAGCAGTGGAAGTGCAGTTGAAACGCCGTCATGATCTGATTCCACAACTGGCGGTCGTGGTGGACGGGCTGCGCTCCCATGAACGCGAAGCGCAGGAAGGACTGGCAGCCCTGCGGGCGGAAATGGCACCCGGGGCGGATGCCCCATCCGGTCGTGTTTTCCACGGCGTGGCGCGCAAAGTGAGGCTGGTTTCCGAAAAATGCCCGCAGCTCATGGCGGACGGTGCCTTTCGCCAGTTGCAGGCCCAACTGGTGGAAACCGAACAGCGCATCGCCCTTGCCCGCACCTATTTCAACGACATCGCCACGGCCTACAACACCCGCCTGGAAATCGTCCCGGACGGATGGATCGCCCGCCTCTTCGGCTTCGCCCGCCAGCCCCTGCTCCATGCCG
>JAGNEJ010000046.1 GCA_018003315.1 Verrucomicrobiales bacterium | reverse complement strand
CCCGGTTGCAGGAACTGCTCGCTTCCATGCCCGCGCAGAGTGTGGGCATTGGCGTGGGAAGTCTTGCCGCGGGCATTGCTGCGGAGGAGGCGGTGCGGCATCTGGCCAGGGCGGTGGTGGCCCAGTTGGCGGCCCGGCTGGCAGTCACGGCCGCGGCGAGCGGCGGTGCGGCGGGCGGTGCCGCCGCGGCGGGTGCCGGCGGGGGAACGGCGGTGGCACCGGGGGTGGGAACGGTGATCGGGCTCGCGGGTGGATTTCTGGCCGGGGCGGCGGTGGACTGGTGGATGACGGAGGAGTTTGAGGAGAAGATCGGGGAGGAATGCCGCGGCTTTCTTTCCAGCACCAAGACCTCGCTTCTGGAGGGGGAGTCCGGCCTGAAACAATCCATGCGCCACCAGGTGGAACAGGCCGCCGGTGCCTATGAAAAGGCGGTCCGGCTGTCGCTGCAGCCGCCGGTGGAGCCCTGATCCTGACAACTACCAAACTAGCAACAACAACATCATCATCATGAAAACGACATGGATCCTGTGTGCCGCCCTGCTGCTGGGCGGCATGAGCCACAGTCACGCGCAGGCCGGCGCTGTCGGCCGTGTGGCCGTCGAGGTGCTGGAAAAAATCAGTGTCAAAGGAGGAACGACTGCCGCTCGTGAGCTGGCGGAATTTGGCGGAGAGGCTGCGGTCAAGGAGGTCCTGCAGCAGGCCGAAAAGGAAGGGGGAGAGCAGTTGCTTTCGCTAATTTCCCGGCAGACCGCCGAACACGGAATCGTCGCCCTGCAGGCGATGAAGGGCGCGCCGAAAATGGTCGCGCAGGCGGTGGAAAAACTGCCGGCTGAACTGGCGGAAAACGGCCTGCGGGCGGTGGCGCGCCAGCCCGCCGCCATGCAGCAAGTCCTCCGCGAGGCAGGGCAGGAGGGGCTGGAGGCCGCGGCCAGACACCCGGGTGTCGGCATGCAGGTCGCCCAGAAGCTGGGTCGGGAAGGGGCCGAAACCGCGGCGAAGGTCAGCACCGAGGCCGCCACCGTGCTGGCCCGGCACGCCGATGACCTTGCCAAGCTTGGAGCCAAGGAACGCAGTGGGCTGCTGGCGCTGATGAAATCCGCTCCGGAAAAAGTGCTGAAATTTCTGGGCCGCCACCCGGTGGGCACGCTCACCGCGGCGGTGGTGGCCTCGTTTTTGCTGAATCCCGACGTTTATCTTGGCAGTGCGGATGCACCTGGATTCATCGAGCGAGTATTTGGCGAACCGCTGCGTGCGGTGGGTGCGGTATTTGCCGGATTGCTGGCGATCTGGGGGTGCATGAAGCTGGTGTTTGCGTGGCGTCGAATGAAACAGCGTGCCGCCGTGCGATGAACCGCGTCGTCGCCTGCCTGTTGCTCGCGCTGGTTTCCGCACTGCGGGGGAATCCTCCCGCCGGAGAAAACTGGAAGCCCCTGCTGGAATTCACCGATGAATTTGACGGCAGCGCTTTGGATTTGAAGAAGTGGCAGAAGGGAAATCCGCAGTGGCAGGGGCGGCAGCCAGGGCTTTTTGCGGACCAAAATGTGGCGGTGAAGGGCGGGCGCCTGCTGCTGACGATGCGGGCGGAGAATCTCCCAAAAATGCCAGAGGGCTACCGGGACTTCACCTGCGCCAGCGTGGCCAGCCTGAACCGGGTGCGCTATGGCTGGTTCGAAGTGCGTGCCAAGGCGATGAAAAGCGCCGGGGCCAGCGCCTTCTGGTTTTACCACAACACGCCGGAGCGCTGGACGGAAATCGACGTGTATGAAATCTGCGGGCGGGGGAAGGAATCCGGCAGGATGCATACCAGCGCCCATGTCATGCATGCCCCGGGCATCACCAAGGCCTTTCAAAAACCGGAGCCCATCGTGCTCGCCCAGGATCCGGCAGCGGCCTTCCATGTCTATGCCCTGGAGTGGAATGCACGGCAGATCAAATGGCACTGCGACGGCAAACTCGTCCGCGTGCTGGAAAATACCCACTGGACACAGCCGCTGCACCTGCTGCTGGACACGGAAACCATGCCTGGATGGTTCGGACTCCCGGAAAAAAGCGAACTGCCCGCCACCCATGAAATCGACTATGTCAGGGCGTGGCAGCCGCGGCCTGAGTGAACCAGCAGCCGCATTTTCCGTTGCGCGGTGCGGAAAAACGGATTCATCCCCGTGGGTATGATTGAATCCCTCAAATCCCTGGCCGATCTTTCCTGGATCACCGATTCCGGCGCGTGGGTCGGCCTGTTGACGCTCGTCGCCCTGGAAGTGGTGCTGGGCATCGACAACATCGTGTTCATTTCCATTCTGTCGAACAAACTGCCCGAGAACCAGCGGGCCGCCGCGCGGAAAAAGGGCCTCATTCTGGCGGTCATTCCGCGCATTGTATTCCTGCTGCTGCTGGGCATCATCCTTTCCCTGCAGGATCCGCTGTTCTACCTGCCGTTTGAAGATCCCGATCCGGAACGCCAGGCCAAGAGCATTGCCAATGGACACGAAGGAAATCTCGGCCTCTCCGGGCAGAATCTGGTGCTCATCATCGGCGGCCTTTTCCTGCTGGTTCAGGCCGTGCGGGAAATTCACCACAAACTGGAAGGTCCGGAAGCGGTGAACGGGTCTGGCGGAAACGGAGCGAAGGCGGCGACCTGGGCTGCGGTGCTGACCCAGATCATGTTCATGAACATCATTTTTTCGCTCGACTCGATCATCACCGCCATCGGCATGGTCAAGCAGGTGCCGGTGATGGTGCTGGCGGTGCTGGTGTCCACCGGCATCATGATTTACGCCGTGGAACCGATCAGTCGCTTTGTCGAAAAACACCCCACGGTGAAGATGCTGGCCCTTGCCTTCCTGCTGCTCATCGGCACGAACCTCATCGCCGAGGCCATCCACTTCCATATCCCCAAGGGCTATGTTTACTTCGCCATGGCCTTCTCCGTAGGCGTGGAAATGCTCAACATCCGCGCCTCCCGCGGCAAGAGTCATCCCGTTCACCTCCACCCGCCCGCCTGATCAACCAGCCGCCCGTTTTCGGAAGCGTGAGCGCGCTGGAAATCACCGGAAAATCAACCGGTTGCAGAACCCAAAGAGGCTGATATAGATGCCCTTTCCCCGAAACGCATTATGAAGTTCCACATTCGCAGAGACAACTTTTTGGAAGGCTTGCAACAGGTGCAGAACGTGGTGGGCAGCCGGGCGGCGCTTCCGATTTTGTCGAATGTGCTCATTGAAGCCGACAACGGTGAAGTGCGCCTGACAACGACCGATCTCCACCTGTTGGTGAGCGGACGGGTGGAGGCCGATGTCAAAACACCCGGGGCGACAACCCTTCCAGTGCGCAAGCTGTCGAGCATCGTCAAGGAACTGCCGGCGGACGAAGTGACCGTAACCCTGAGCGAGGGCAATGTGGTCAGCCTCCGGTGCGGCTCCTCCCATTTCAAGCTCCTGGGACGCACTGCGGATGAATTTCCACCTCCGACGAAGTTCGACGATGTCAAGGAATTCAAGCTGGACCAGCGCATCCTCAAGGACGGCCTCAAGAAGACATCCTACGCCATTTCCCTCGACGAAATGCGACAGGTCCTCAACGGAGTTTACGCAGTTTTCAAGGACAACCAACTGACCCTGGTGGCCACCGATGGACGGCGGCTGGCGGTGGCGGATTTCGATGTGGAAGTGCCGGCGAGCCAGGAAGCGGCGGTCATCATCCCCAGCAAATGCGTCTATCTGCTGCAGTCACTGCTCACGGACGAGGGGGACCTGCGCATCCGCATCGGCCAGAAGGAGATTGCATTCGAATTGAACAGAAATCTGCTGGTCAGCAAGCTGGTGGAGGGAAATTATCCGAACTACCGGCAGGTGGTTCCTCCCCCGGCCAAGTTCCGGGTCACCATGGAGCGCGAACCCACCCTCAAAGCCCTGCAGCGGGTGGCTCTGCTGGCAGCGGACAAGTCCACCTCCATCAAGCTGCTCTTTTCGCAGGACAACATCGAGATCATGGCCAATGCGGTGGACATTGGCGAAGCGCATGAATCCCTGACGGTGAAATACAACGGGCCGGACATGAACATCGCGTTCAACCCCGAATTTCTCATGGCTCCCTTCCGCAATCTGGATGTGGATGAAATATTCCTCGATCTCATCGACGAGGGCAGCCCAGGAGTGCTGAAAATTAATGCGCCCTTCCTCTATGTGCTGATGCCGATGCGCGTCTCGCAGTAGCCAGGAGGGGCGGGCATTCAAGCCGAAACGCAAGCAGCGGCGGATGACGCGATCAATCCGGCTGGCGGCGGTGCCGCGCTGCTTTCTCTTCACCGTTTGCACCGCCGGCCGGACTACTTTATTTCCATCATGACTCCCAAGGCAGTCACCCTCTACGACACCACCCTGCGCGACGGCACCCAGGGAACGGGCATCAGTTTCTCCGTCACCGACAAGCTGCGCGTGGCCGAAAAACTGGACGAATTCGGCATCGATTACATCGAGGGCGGTTGGCCCGGCAGCAACCCCCGCGACGAGGCCTTCTTCGCGGAAGCCGCGCAGCGCAGGTGGAACCATGCAAAGCTCACCGCATTCGGCATGACGCGGCGCGGCAAACTCCGCGTCGAGGAGGATGAACAAGTGCGGAAACTGCTGGCAGCGGGAACCCCAGCGGTGTGCATCGTCGGAAAAACCTGGCCATTGCATGTGACGGAGGTGTTCAAGGTCAGCCTGGAGGAGAATCTGGCAATGATTGCCGACACCGTGCGCTTTCTGAAAAGCCAGGGGCGGGAAGTGCTCTATGATGCGGAACATTTTTTCGACAGCTACCGCGAGGATCCGGCGTATTCGCTGGCGACGATCCGTGCGGCGCGGGAAGCCGGGGCGGACCTCGTGGTGCTGTGCGAAACCAACGGCGGCGCCCTGCCGGAATTGGTCCATGAAGTCACGGCCAAGGCAGTGGCCCATCTCGGCTGCGGCGTGGGCATTCACACGCACAACGACGGCGGCGTGGGGGTGGCCAACGCCCTGGCGGCGGTGCGTGCCGGAGCGGTGCAGGTGCAGGGGACCATCAATGGCTATGGAGAACGCGTGGGCAACTGCAACCTGACGACCATCATTGCCAATCTGCAGCTCAAAATGGGCATCGCCGTGGCCCCGGACCTCACCAGACTGCGGGAACTGGCGCTGTTTGTCGATGAGCTGGCCAATGTGGCTCCCGACATCCGTGCCCCCTACGTGGGTCGAGCCGCCTTTACCCACAAGGGCGGACTGCATGTCCACGCGGTGCAGAAACTGGCCCGCACCTACGAACACATTGACCCCGCCCTGGTGGGCAACGAGCAGGTCATCGTCATTTCCGACATGTCAGGCCAGAGCAACGTGCTGGCGAAGGCGGAGGCCCTGGGCTTCAAGCTCGACAAGGGAGCGCCCGAAGCCGCCGCCATCCTCAACGACGTGAAACAGCTTGAAAGCGAAGGCTATGAGTTCGAAGCCGCGGAGGCTTCCTTTGAACTGCTGATCCGCCGCAGGCTCGGCTCCCATTCACCGCGGTTCGAAATGCAGGAATACGAGTGTGTCTTCCGCCGCGATGCCGCCCGCGGCTATGACAACTGCACCGCCACCGTGAAACTGGAACTGGGCGGGCGGGAAGTTTATACCGTGGCGGACGGCGACGGACCGGTCAATGCGCTGGACGCCGCCATGCGCAAGGCCTTGGAAGGGGAATTTCCCGGCATCCGCCAAATGCGCCTGACCGACTACAAGGTGCGCATCATCGACGGCCATGCAGGCACCGCCGCCAAGACCCGCGTGCTCATCGAATCCACCGACGGCCAAAACCGCTGGAGCACGGTGGGCGTGAGCCATAACATCATCGACGCCAGTTGGAAGGCGCTGGTGGACAGTGTGGAATACCTGCTGCTGCAGCAGGCCAAATAACGGACGAGCACCGCCCGAGCGGTCGGAGCCGGGCGCAACCGTTGCGGCTCACAGTTCCTTGAGCGGGTCCGCCACCCGCTCCGGAAAGACGGCCACCAGCGTTGGCTCCCACGGGTCCAGGGTGAATTGAACCTTGCCGCTGCCCAGGTGCTTTCCTGTGCGCAGATCATAAGCCTCTCCGGCGGGCAGGTTGGCGGTGATGTCCACGGGCTTTTCCAACGGCTCATTGCCGCCCGCCTGCGACAGCGATTCGCTCATCGAATAGCTGATGCCTCTTTCAAAGGCAACGAGCCTGGCTTTGCCCAGTTCATACCGGTAGATCCTGACACGTTGTGCGACGGGGATGCCCGAGGTTTTCTTCGGCTGTGGAAGCCATGCGGAAAATTCGGCTCCTGCACCCTTGAGGCGATCCCTGCCGTAGTCGCCCACGCGCCCCGCAAACACCTTCGATCCACCCAGCACGCAGGCCTGCTCCAGGGAAACGCCCGGTGTGGGCAGCGGCGGTGCGGCGCGCAGAGTGCCGTGTTCATCAAAGACTCCGGGCTGGCCATTGGTCAGGACCACCACACCACGGCCTTGCGCAGCCTTGATGGCGGAAATTTCCGCATCCGACAGCGCCAGACACTGCGGCATGACCAGGACCGTTCCAGCCGCCGACTTCCATCCGTCGGTGAGCTGGGCGGTTGACAGGAACTGGGCGGAGAAACCCAAATCCTGCAGGCCCTTCAGCCATCCATCGCGCACCTGGGCTCCCCGGTTGTGGCTGGCTTCATGACTGGAAAACCGCCGGTGCCAGGTGGACCCGTCCACCGTGGACTCCAGCAGCCAGCCCACCTGGATGCTGGGCTGCGAATAGAGCAGATAAACCGGATCCAGCACGCGCCGCGCGCGCAGCAGCGGAGCCGCCAGCGGCGAGGTCATCTGCCGCAGCACGCCCCCCAGCGCCTTGGCGCGTCCGGTTAGGGCATAGTCGTCGCTGCCGTAGTCGATGCAGTCCTCGCTCCACCAGACAATGCAGCCTTTGTCCCCCTCCAGCAGCAGATGCCAGAGGCGGCGCTGTGCACTGCGGGCATTGGTCTCCCCTACGGTTGTTAGGATCGGCTTGTCCGGCATGAACGAGCCAAAAATTTCCCGTGCATTGCAGATGTCGTACGGTTCCACCCAGTCCAGCGCCTGGCTCAGCCGCCACAGATCGTAACCTCCGAAGGCATGCGGCATCTGCGTGCCTTCGATGCCCACCGGCGTGTGCGGATCCAGCCGGTGGGCGGTCTGGCGCAGTTCATCCAGGGTGCCAGCCAGGGAAGTGTCCATGTAAGTCCGGAAATCACACCAGGGGGCGAAATTCCACCGGGTCCGGTCCGCCAGCGCCTTGTCCATGTCGAATTTCGTCGCCTGCACCGCTTGCCAGTCCGGCTTTCCCCGCGGCATCGCACCACCGCCAGACATTCGATGTTTAATCTGGTCGGTGGAAAATGGCATCACCGCATCCCAGTTGGCGAAGGTCGTTTCCCACTGATCATTGAGCTTTTCCAGTGAACGGTATCTGGCCTTGAGCCACGTTCGGAACGATGCCAGCGCCGCCGGGCTGAAATCATAGTCGAAGGGATTCGCCGACATCGTCGTGGAAAGCTCGTCGCGAATGTCATAGAGCAGCGGCTGGTGTGGGGCGTTTTTCTTCACCAGAGAGGCCATTTCCCGGTTTGCCCAGGATCGCCACTGCGGATCATCCAGACAATAGTCGCGCACAAAGGCCGAGGCCGGCCGCCCTGATTTCGCCCAACCGGTCACCATGGCATCCCAGTCCTGCACCTTGCTGCTCCACTTCAGGCACAGCCCTTTGTTGACCATGTTTTCCACGTAATAGGGAAACTTGTTGTCGATCAGCGGCTTCAGATTTCCATCGCCATGCACCATCGCCGTGTTGATTCCCATCTCGCGCAGCCGCTGGAAGAACAGCGGTGTCTTGTCAGGCTTTTTCCACGCGGAGTCGCCGATCCACATGATGGTTTTGTATTCGATCCACGGACGCGGGGTGAATTTTTCCTGCGCAGCCGCCGAACCAAGCAGGACCAGCAGGATGGAGAAGGGCCATCGGTAATTCATGCCGCAGATTTAGCCGACCGCGCAGCACGGCGGTATTCTGGAAACGCGTATCCCATCCGTCGCCTTGGTGCAGACGGGGAAAACGAAGGCGTGTCCACGGAGTCGGGATAAACGCCGTGGCTGAAGGAGCCGTTTCCGGATAAACCGGATCACCGCCACTGCCTTCTCATGGAAGAAACGAGCGAGACCACCGGCTTCCGGCCGCGATCCCTCCGGGATCTGGATCAACTGGGCCGCGCATCGGAATTAGTTGACCGGTTCCTTTGAACCGGCGTAGAACCATTTCACGACTTTTCCGTTGGCGATGTAGGCAGTGACTTCGGTGTCCACGTCGCCGAAAATGGTCTGCATGCGGACGACCACGGTGCAGGCCCAGAAGCCTTTGGCTCCGTCCATTTGAAATTCCATGGGCCCCCAGCGAATGATGTTGGCGGCGGTGAATTCGGTGACTTTTCCGCTGTTGAGGTCCGCCACCATTTCCGGCACTTGTCCACCCACTCCGGGAGCGGGTTCGGCACCGGCGAGTTTAGCCCGTTCGTTTTCCGGCGGCGGCGGTGGCGCGGGGTGCTCGGCAGCATATTTGGCGGCCTCCCGCCGTTTCATGACGCGGGCGACGGCCTTCTGTTTATAGAGGTCATACAGCCTGCTGACGATTTCCTGGAGGTCGGTATTCGGCAGCGGGACTTGGGCTTCCAGGGTGTCGGTTTCGCTGCGGCTCACGATGACCATGCCGGAGGGCATGCCTTTGGCCAGAAGTTCCATGCCGGCGGGAACGGTGGTTTTTCCGGCGGCGAGGATGAAATCAATGGGCACTTTGGCTTTGACCCGCCGCGGAAACACGCTGCTGGGCACGTAGGTCCAGTTTTTGGTGATGTCCTCGAGCGGTTTGAATTTGGGCAGCGGGTATTTGCGCGTCCATTCGTCTTCCACTTCGCCGGAGGGTTGCGCGCCGGTGGTCGGGGTGGTGGACGTTTCGGGCAGCGGCACGTCGGGCATCTTGCCCTTCATCTTGTCGAGCAGCTTTTCGGCGGCGGATTTTTCCTTCACGGCGGCGGTGCTGGTCGTCGAGGCGTTTCCACTTTCATCGACCGTCACGGTTTTCTGCACGACGAGAACGGTGTCCTTGGGCTTGCCTTTTTCCACCGCTTCGTAAATGAGCGGATGCAGGAAGTAGCCGGCGGCGGCAAACGCGAGAATCACGAGGAAGCTGATGGCGAATTTCATGCGCTGAACATTGGTTGAGGCCGCGGACCGCGGAATCCGAAATTCCAGTAAACCTTCCGGAGAGGCCGCGCAACCGGTATGGCGGCGGCATCAGGAAACGCCGGAGTCCCGGGCCTTCAATTGGGGGAACAGCACCACGTCGCGGATGCTTTCGGCTCCGGTGAGCATCATGATCAGGCGGTCAATTCCCACCCCGATGCCGCCGGCCGGGGGCATGCCATGCTCCAAGGCCAGGAGGAAGTCCTCGTCGAGATTTTGCACTTCCTCGCCAGCCTGGTGTTCCAGCCGTTCGCGCTGCACCTGAGGGTCGTTCAGCTCCGAATAGCCGGGGGAAATTTCCTGTCCGTTGATGACCAGTTCATAGACATCGACCAGGCTTGGGTCGGCCGAATTTTGTTTGGCCAGGGGGACAAGTTCCTTGGGAACGTGGGTCACGAAGCACGGGTCGAAGGTTTTTTCCTCGACGAGTTTTTCAAACACCTGCTGCGTCACCTCGTAGTCCTCCATGGCCTCGGAAATTTCCACTCCCAGCGCGGCGCAGCGTTCCCGCCGTTCCTGCGGTGTGTAGTCGAACCACCGGGCATCCACACCGCGCAGCAGGTCGCGGTAGGGCACGCGACGCCAGGGACGGGTGAGGTCGATCGTTCGCACCACGCTGCCGTCCTCGCCCCGATGTTCGATTTTCAGGGTGCCGATGAATTTCTCCGCGAGGTGGCAGACCATTTCCTCGACCATGTCAGCCATGAGTTCGAAATCGGCATACGCCCAGTAGGCTTCGAGCATGGTGAATTCCGGATTGTGCCGGCGGGAAATGCCCTCGTTGCGGAAATTGCGGTTGAGTTCGAACACCTTCGGATAGCCGCCCACGAGCAGGCGCTTCAAATACAGTTCCGGGGCGATGCGCAGGTAGAAGTCCTGCGCCAAGGCGTTGTGGTAGGTGACGAACGGCCGGGCGGCGGCCCCGCCGGCGATGCCCTGGAGCATGGGCGTTTCCACTTCCAGAAATCCCCGGTCGGCAAGGAAGCGCCGGATTTCCGCCACCATCCGGCTGCGCAGAATGAAAATTTCGCGACTGCGCTGGTTGGACATCAGGTCCAGATAGCGCTGCCGGTATTTGATTTCGCGATCCGTCACGCCGTGCCACTTGTCCGGCATGGGCCGCAGCGTCTTGCTGAGCACGGTCAGGCCGCGCACCTTGATCGACGGCTCGCCGGTTTTTGTCAGGAAGGTCTCGCCTTCCACGCCCACCCAGTCACCCAGGTCCAGGCATTCCTTGAAGAGGCTGCAGACCTCTTCCGACGCGGCCTTGGCATTCAAAAAACACTGGATGCGCCCGTGCAGGTCGGAGATGTCGAAAAACTGCGTTTTCCCCATGTCGCGGCGCGCCGTGATCCGGCCGGCCACGTTCACGGCCAGGCCTTCGGCAAACTGCGCCTGCAGCTCCCCAGGGCCATGCGTGGTGTCGTAGCGCCCGCCAAAGCCCTCGATCCCCCGGGCGCGCAAGGCCTGGAGCTTCTCCCGGCGGATCGCCAGCAGGTCGCCCGGGTCGGGGGGGGGTGTCGGATCAGACAGATCCGTCGGATCCGTCGGATCTTTCTCGTTTGGGGGGGGCGTGGAGTCATTCATGGCTGGGAAATGGCGGGGGCAGAGTGTGCGCTGCCAGCGGAATTTTGCAACCGCAGCGCTCACCATTCGCCGAGTTCGGTTATGTCGCCCTGCTGCGGATTCCATGTCTGGAGGCTGAGCGGGGCGTGGTGTTTGAGGGCGCGGAACCATTCGGGGTGCTGCCGTTTGGGCAGCGACCGTTCGCGGACGCCGGGGGCATCGCACCCGAGCAGCAGCGCGTACGGCTTGTAAACTCTGGGTCTGCCGAGGATGCGTACGGCTCCTGCGCGCACCGGCGGCGCGGGGCGGCGGTCCATGACCAGATAACTCAGCGGCAGGCTCCGCAGGTCCACCCCCATGAGCCGCGAAAAGTGCGACCAGAACGCATCCATGAACACATTGCCCGGGGGCCGGGCAAAATGGTGGCACCAGTGATTTCCATTTTCCGCCGCCAACATGCCGCATTTCTGCTGGTGCACGCACGGAGCCACCGCGTGGAAACCCTCCTCCAGCAGCGTTTCCCTGACTGCAATGAGCGCCCGGCTCTGCGCGAACGTGCCAGGTTCCACCCACACGAACGACTGGACGCGGCGCAGTTGATCCAACAGCGCAGACAGCGCTCCGTCAGAAAGTTCACTCAACACATGGCTGACCAGCACCAACGCCGGAGCGGCACTGCGGGAAAGCGCAATGCCCGGAAACTCCCGCCGCAGGGCCTCCGAAGCCCACCGCACGGCCAGGGGCGAACGGTCCTGCAGGACCGCCTCCGGCACGGGAAAGGATTCCACCCATGTCCGGATGGCCACTCCGCTGCCGCATCCCCAGTCCAGCACCGTGCCGTCGGGCGGCGTCCAGCCGCGGCGCTGCAGGTCCGCGATGACCCAGTCCCACTTCCAGGCAATGCGGCGTCCGAACGTGGCGTCATAGTCGCGCAGCAGCGCCTCGTCCCGCCAGTAATCCTTGTGGCCCGCACGGCCTTCCAGAAAGGAATCCCTCAGGTGCAGCAGGCGGGACCAGTCGATGTCCACCATGGCGGAAGCGTCATTTGTCATGCGGAGTGCGGCGGGTAGAATGCGCCGGGAGCAGTAGAGAAACGGAAACCGTCCGCGCAAGCACCGAAGCGCTGGAAATTTTCCTTTTCCCAGCCGCTCCACCGGCTACTCTCATGCTCCTGAACGCCAACTCCGCAGATCCATGAAACGCACCCGCTCCCGCCGCCAATTCTTGAAAGTCTCCGGCGCCGCCACCGCCGCAGCCGTCACCTTGCCCACTCTGCTGCTGCCCCGCCGGGCCGCTGCGGCGGAGTCGCTCATCGTCGGGGACGGAGCGTGGAAATACGAATGCCAGCACGGCTGGGGCGAGCTGCCCGCAGACCACACCTATGGCGGACCCTCGCACGGCGTTGCCTTTGACGCGGCAGGCATGGTTTACATCGCCCACCAGGGCAAACCGGGGTCGGTTTTTGTCTTCGATCCGGCAGGGAAATTTGTCCGCTCCCTGGCAGACTTCCACCAGGGTGCCGGCCATGGCATTGAGATTCGGAAAGAGGGCAATGAGGAATTCATCTACCTGGCGGCCAATGGCGGGGGGCCCAATGGCGGACTGGCAAAACTCACCCTGAAGGGAGAACTCGTCTGGCGCAAAAACGCCCCGCCGGAATCCCACCAATACGACGACGGCAAGGGGTGGAATTTTACCAACATCAGCTTCACGCCCGATGGCGGATTTCATGCCGGCGATGGCTACGGCCGCCACTTCATCCACCGCTATGACAAGGACGGAAACTACCTGAGCACGTTCGGCGGCCACGGCAAGGAACCCGGAAAATTCAACACCCCGCACGGCCACTGGCTCGACACCCGCGACGGCACGCCGAAACTCTGCGTTTGCGACCGCGCCAACGCCCGCCTGCAGTATCTGACGATCGACGGGCAACCGCTCTCGATCCTCGAAGGCTTCCTGTTCCCTGCCAACATCGACATTCGCGGGGAAATCATGCTGGTGCCGGACCTCCATGCCCGCATCACCCTGCTGGACAGGAACAACCAGGTCCTGGCGCAACTGGGCGATGACCCGGAATGGCGCAAGGTGGTGCTCGACGGCTTCAAGGTGCGGCGCGACCCCAAACTGTGGCGGCCAGGCCGCTTCGTCCACCCGCACGATGCCGCCTTCGACAAGGACGGAAACATCATTGTGGCCGAATGGGTGGAAGGAGGACGCGTCACCCGGCTCCGGAAGGTTTCCTGACGCGCGGCGGAATACGCGTCGCGCCAGGTGCTTCACCGCTCCACGGCGTGAGGGAGGAGGAGGTTTCACCCGCCCGAATCAGACGCGGTTCTCCGCGTCCATCCGGATGTGGGGCAGCCGTTGGGTAGTGGACATCAGACCTGTGCAACCGCGATCCGTTGCGTGGGCAACCCGGCGTCGCGGCAGGATGCCGCAGGCTTGTGCTCAGCGGAAAGAGCCTGTGATCGGTGATCCTGGGGGGGAAGCAGTTTCCCGCAAAGCATCCCTAACCAATCCGTTTATCTTTCCTCCCCCAACGTTTTCACCATGATCCGGGAGTTGCGCCCGCTGCGGCGCAGTTTTTCCAGGCGGGCGGGCGGCAGGTGCTCCTCGTCCCAGGACTGGAAACCCAGTTTGGTTTCGAAATAATTATAGGCCTGCGTGGACAGGGCGAACAGGCGCTCCGCACCCAGTGCCCGGGCGCGTTTTTCCGCAAAGCCCACCAGCCGGCCGCCATGGCCCTGGCCCTCGTGCGACTTGCGGATGTAAAGGCAGCCGACCTCCGCCAGCCTGTTTTCGGAAAACAGCTGCACCGCGACCACGCCCACGAGGCTGCCGTCGATTTCGAGGACGAAATAGTCGCCCAGATTTTCGCGGATTTCCTGGCGGGTGCGCTTGACCAGTTCCTCATCCTGCACCGCGTGGCGGATCATCGAAGCGATGCCCGGAATGTCCGCTTTGCGGGCGGGGCGGATTTGGGAATAGGCATCTGCATACACCATGGTGCCCACGCCTTCGACGCTGAACAGTTCCCCCAGCAGCGCTTCGTCCTGCCGCCCATCCACAAAATGGCAGCGCGGAACCCCGTGCTCACACGCCCTGGCCGCGGTCCGCAACTGGGTGCCGCGGGACTGCTCGGCATCATCCACGATCTGGTCGGCGCACGCCTTGGCATCGGCCACGGAAAGCTGCCGCAGGCTGCGCCCATCCCTGCTTTGCAGCGCGTCGGGCACGACAAAGAGAATTTTCGCCGCCTTCAGCTCGATGGCCACCTGTGCGGCGACATTGGCGCTGTTGAGCCGCAGGGTGCGGCCCTGTTTTTCAAATCCCAGCGGCGCGATCACCGGAATCATCCCTTTCTCAATCAGTGCCTCCAGCATTTTCCCCTCCACCCGGTCGATCGTTCCAGTGCTGCCGAGATCGCGCCCCCGGATGACTCCCGCCGGATGCGAGACCACGCAGTTGGTCATGGCCGCCTGCAGGCCCATCGAGGTCAGGTGCTGCATGAGCTGGGTGCCCAGCCGGGAAATGGCATCCACTGAGACTTCCAGCGTGGCGTCATCCGTGACCCCGGTGCCATCCACGGAGGAAAGCGCGACGCCGCGCCGTGCAGCCAATTCCCGAATCTGATGCCGCGCACCATAGACCACCACGCAGCGGATGCTCAAGGAATGCAGCACCGCAAGGTCCATCAGCACATTGGCAAAATTTTCGGAATCGATGACTTCGCCCTCCACCTGCACGACAAACGTCTGTCCCCGGAACTGGGGGACGTAGTGGAGAATGCCGCGGATGTCCTCAAACTTCATGCGTTCAGAATGCAAAACCGAGTAATCCGTCCCGCCGCGGAAAAATCAAGCGATTGAGCGATTGCGCATTTGCCAGCGGCACCGCCGCGGATTGAATGGCGGAATGAGAGCATGGAACGTTGTCTTTCTGGCCGCCACCGCTGGCCACTCCGCGGCACAGGATCCACCACCCGCCCACCAGGCCACCGGCACCCGGGTCGGCGAGGTGACCGATGCCTCCGCGCTGCTCTGGGCCCGCCTGACAAAAGCACCCGCCAGGCTGGCCGCGGGAAAACAGTTTGTGAAGGGAGAAAAAGTGACTCCGAAAGACCTCGCTGGCGGCCCGGCGGCGTGGCGCGGGGCCTGCCCTGGCATGGCCGGGGAAATGAGGGTGCGTTTCGGCAAAACCCGGGATCTTTCGGATGCCAGGGAAACCTCCTGGGCCGCCGTGGACCAGGCCGGGAATTTTGCACGCACCTTTGCCCTGACAGAACTCGAACCGGCCACCGTTTACCACTATGCCGTGGAATCGCGCAGCGCCGGTGCGGCACATGGAGCGCTCCATGGCCAATTTGAAACCGCCCCGCCACCGCAGCAGGCTGCGCCGCTCACCTTTTGCGTGCTCAACTGCCTCGGCTGGTCGGATGTGGACGATCCCGCCGCCGGATACGACATTTTTCCGGCGATGACCAAACTGAAGCCGAAGTTCGCCGTGTTCACTGGCGATAGCGTCTATTACGATAATGACCCGCCGAAAACCACCTCGGTGCCGCTGGCGAAATTCCACTGGGAGCGGCTTTACAGCCTGCCGCGCCATGTGGATTTCCTGAAAAACTGCGCCGCCTACTGGGAGAAGGACGACCATGATGCCTGGGGCAACAACTGCGACCCGACCAAAGCCATGCCGGGATGGACCTATCAGGACGGGGCCGCGCTCTGGCGACAACAGGTGCCGGTGGGAGAAAATCCCTATCGCACGTTCCGCTGGGGGCGCGACCTGCAGATCTGGCTGCTGGAGTCGCGGGACTTCCGCTCGCCCAACGGCGCAAAGGACGGACCGGAAAAAACGCTGCTGGGCCGGGAGCAAAAGGCGTGGTTTTTCAAAACCGTCGCCGAAAGTACCGCCCAGTGGAAGGTCATCATCAGCCCCACCAGCCTGACCGGTCCGCCCGGAAAGGGAAAAGGCGGGGACAATCTGGGCAAGGCAGGGTTCCGCACCGAAGGCGATGAAGTCCGGGCATTTCTCAAAAAAACCGCGCCGCGGAATTGTTATGTGCTGGTCGGCGACGTGCACGCGCAGAGCCACGCGGTGCATCCGCAAACCGGATTGAATGAATTCACCGTCGGCCCCGCCGGTGATCGGCATGCGGCAAAGATTCAGCCGGACCCCGCCTGGCATGTGTTTGCGCGCAGCGGCGGCGGGTTCTGCTCCGTCCAACTCACACCGGGCTCTGCCGGCAGCGCGATCTCCGTGCGCCTGCATGACTCCAAGGGGAAGACCGTGCATGAATGGAACGGCGCACCGCATGCCCCGCCCACCCCAAAGGCGGCGCTTCCGCCGTCCGCCAAGCCCGGCCCGGCACCGGTCCAGCACTAACCATTCGCCGTCCCACCCGCGCATTGCTGACCGCTGAACTGGCCGAACGGCGCACCTTCCAGTTGGAACGGTGGCGGTCGGTTGCGGCAGGCATCACCGAGACGGCCAACAGCACCTTTCTGGGCGTGGTGGCCATCCAGCATTTCCACGCCAGCCAGACGGCCAAGGGCATTCTGCTGACAAACACCAGCCTGGGCCTGCTGCTCGCGCCGCTCATCCTCTGGTTTGTCGGACACCGCGGCTGGTCCGCCAGCCGGGGCATTGCGGTTTTCTCCGCCATTGCCGCGGTGGCCTGCGCCGGCGCTGCGGTCAATGACCTCACGGTGTTTTCCGCAGGCAGCGTCATCGCCTACATGGCCGCGGCGGCCATCGCGCCGCTCTACACCATCATTTACGAGGCCAACTACCGCGCTGCCACCCGGGGACTGCTCTTTTCGCGGAACTATTTCCTGCGGATTCTCAGCAACATCGCCTTTGCCCTGGTCGCCGGGAAACTGCTCCAGCACAACCTCGCCTGGTATCCGTGGGTTCTCGGAGCCTATGCGGTGTGCTTTGCGTTCTCGGCACTGGTCGTCTCGCGCATGCCCGCAGTCCGGGTGGAACCGGCTGCCGGACGCAACCCTCTGGCGGCCCTGCGCCATGTGCGCGATGACCTCCGCTTCCGCTGGACGCTCGTCAGTTGGATGTTCCTGGGCTTTGCCAATCTCTGCATGTTTCCACTGCGCACCGAATACCTCGCCCACGAACGCTACGGGCTGCGCCTCGATCCGAACGATGTCGCCCTCTACACCGCCGTCATTCCAAACCTGGCCCGGCTCTGCTTCAATCCGATCTGGGGTCCGCTGTTCGACCGGATGAACTTTTTCAACCTCCGCATCATCCTCAATACCGGATTCATGCTCGGTTTCCTCTCCTTTTTCACCGCCTCCTCCGCACAGGATCATTTCGGGCTGGTCCTCGGGGCCGTGCTTTTCGGCATTTCCAATGCCGGGGCCGACGTGGTGTGGAACCTCTGGGTCACCAAAATCGCCACGCCGGACAAAACCGCGGAATACATGGCCGTGCACAGCTTTCTCACCGGCGTCCGCGGAGTCATTGCCCCCATCCTGGCATTTCAGCTCATCGCCACTCACGACATCCGCTACGTCGCCTTTGCCTGCGCCGGACTGGTCATCGTTGCCTCCCTCCTCCTCTGGCGGGAAAAATCCGCTCTGCGCGGCCTGCCGGAGCAATCCGAACTCCCGGAACAAGGCGTGGAGTGACCGCCATTCTGGTTTGCAGGCTGCTGCCGTTCCGGGATATCCTCACCGCCATGTGCAACCGGATCATGCAAAACAAGCGTCGGGTCAAACCAGGCGAGCCCCTGGTGTATTTCATGCGTCATCCTGAGGGCACATTGGAGCTTGGCCAAGGCATTTTTAGCGGTTCCGCCCGCGACGACAATCCGGGGGCCTGGAGGCATGGCCGCAAAGTGCTCGTTCCCCATGTGTCGGCCTTTGGGAACCGCGACGACGATACCGGGGAGGAGCACTGGGAGTCAGTGCCGCCCGACTCCGCCCTGGAGGCCTATGTTCTGCCGCCCCGACAGCGGCGCGACGGCAGCGGGACCGTGTACCGGCTGCTCAAATTCATCACCTGCCAGGGAACGGCAGAGCAGGCCGAACATTTTGAACGCGGGCGCATTCCCACTGCGGTGCATTGTTCAGACGCACCGGCGATTCCCGATCTGCCGACCACGCCGGAAAAGCCGCCCAGGAACACCGGCACCACAGGCCACCGGCAGCCTCCCAAGCCGGGGTGGGAGCAATTGGAATTGTTCGACACTTCCTCCGGCTCCCGTAACCGGAAGCGATGAGGCGCAATCCAGCCGCCCTGCGCCGTGATGCTGCGCGGGTGCGGTGCGTCCCGGGCAGGATTGGCACTGTGAGTGGTTTGGCTGGCGCTCATTTTGGGCAGCCTTGGCGGATCGAAACTGTGCAGCAATCCCGCCGAAATGGCGGAATTCGCCACTCGATGCTTGACCGGCAGGAGGAGGGTCATCACAATCCGGGCAGTTCTTTGAAAGTTTGTCGAATTTCCTGCTGTGTTCGCGACGCCTGGCCATGGAGCCCGCTCCGATAATTCAGTAGAGGAGGTTTTGCCGTTCAGACCGATGCCAGGCCTTTTCAGGAAGGCAGAAGCTGGGATGGCGGCCGCCACCTTTGTAGAGCCTTGGGAACGAGTCGCTCTCGGCCATAGACGGCACAAGCGGGATTCCACGCACTGCGCCCCGGGAGGGTTTCTTCCGGGGCGTTTTGCGTTCCCAAACGCCGCGGCGGTCTGGCTGGGTGGATTTGCCGCTTGCATTTCACCTGGCGGCGCGGAAACTCGAATGTTTCAGATTGTCGTCAACCTTTTATAGAACATTCAACGCCATGTGTGGAATCATTGCCTATGTTGGAGCCCGGGAAGTTCGTCCGGTATTGATCGACGGGCTGCGGCGGCTGGAATACCGGGGGTATGACAGTGCCGGACTGGCGACGCTGGCGGACGGGAGTTTTGAAATTGCGAAGAAGGCGGGGCGGATTTCGGAACTGGCGCGGGATTTGGGAAAAGGGGGCCACCCTGCGCGGATGGGAATCAGCCACACGCGCTGGGCGACGCACGGCGAGCCGACGGACGTCAATGCGCATCCGCACCTGGATCAGAGCGGCGATCTGGCGCTGGTGCACAACGGGGTGGTGGAAAACTACCAGGCGCTGAAACGGCAACTGGCAGCGCAGGGCGATGTCTTCCACAGTGCGACGGACACCGAGGTGCTGGCCCACCTCATCGGAAAGTGTTATGCGGAGGAGGCGCGGACCGGCGGCGACCGGAGGCTGGTGGAGGCGGTGCGACGGGCGCTGCAGGCGGTGAAGGGCACCTACGGCGTGGCGGTCATGCACCGGAATCATCCCGGATTGATCCTCGGGGCGCGGCGCGGTTCGCCGCTGGTGCTGGGCCTGGGCGAAGGGGAAATGTTTCTCTGCTCGGACGCCACCGCGCTGCTCCCCTACACCCAGAAAGTGGTGTATCTGAAGGATTTCGACCTGGCGGAAATGCGCTGCGACAGCTTCACCATCGAGACCCTGGAGCACGAGGCCTCCGCGTATGAAATCCAGGCGCTGGATTTCACTCCGACTGCTGCGGAGCGCGGTGATTTTCCGCATTTCATGCTCAAGGAGATCTTCGAGCAGCCGCTGACGGTGGAAAATGCGATCCGCGGGCGGCTGCATCAGGAGGAAAACAGCGCGCAACTGGGCGGGTTGAATTTGACACCGCAGCAACTGCGGGAAATCGACCGCATCATCATCCTGGGCTGCGGAACCGCCCTGCATGCCGGCATGGTGGGGGCCCACATGCTGGAGGATCATGCGTTTCTCGCCGCGCAGACCGACCATGCCAGCGAATTCCGCTACCGGAATTGTCCGGTCCCGCGCAACACGCTTTTCCTAGCGGTGAGCCAGAGCGGAGAAACCGCGGACACCCTGGGCGCACTGCGCGAGGCCCGCCGCAAGGGATTCCGGTGCCTGGGCCTCTGCAATCACGTCGGCAGCACCATTGCCCGCGAGTCTGACGGCGGCATTTACATGCACGCAGGTCCGGAAATCGGCGTTGCCGCCACCAAATCCTTCCTTTCCCAATGTGCCATTTTCGGACTGCTGACGCTGCTGCTGGGGAGGATGCGCCATCTTTCCGCCAGCGGTGGACGGCGCATCATCGAGGCCTTCGAGGCCCTGCCCGCGCAGATCAGCCGCATTCTGGAAGCCAACGAGCACATCGAACTGATCGCCCAGAAATACTGCGGGGCGAAGTCGATGCTGTTTCTGGGAAGGCAGGCGAATTTCCCCGTGGCGCTGGAGGCGGCCCTCAAGCTGAAGGAGATTTCCTACATCCACGCCGCGGGCTATCCCAGCGCGGAACTCAAGCACGGGGTGATCGCGCTGATCGACCGGGAGACGCCCTCGGTCTTCCTCTGTCCACAGGACAGCCTGCATGACAAAAACATCTCCAGCATGCAGGAAGTCCGGGCGCGTCGCGGACCGATCGTCGCGGTAGCGACCGAAGGGGATGAGGAAATCGCCGATCATGCCGACGACATCATTTTCGTGCCGCGAACCATCGACATGCTGCAGCCGCTATTAAACGTCGTGCCGCTGCAACTGCTGGCCTATCATTGCGCGGTGGCCCTGGGGCGCGACGTGGACAAGCCGCGCAACCTTGCCAAAAGCGTCACCGTGGAGTGAGCGGGTCGGCGGTCATTCCCGGAGCGGAGCGCCCGCGGGCTTGGGTGCAAAGAGCAGGGCGGCAAGGAAAAACGCGCCGAGGATCAGCGTGATCATGGTGCCGGGGCGGAATTCCAGACGGTCGGCCAGGAGAATGCCTGCCACCGCCCCGGCGGAGCCCAGCAGGCCCCCGCCCCAGAACATGGCCTGGGCGGAATTGGTCAGCAGGTAAATGGTGGCGGCCGGAGCGACGAGCATGACCAGGGAGAGAATGCAGCCGACGGCCTGGAGCGAGGCGACCATCACCAGGACGAGCAGCGTCATCAAAAGATAGTTGATTTTGCGCGTCGGCACGCCCTGCGCCGCGGCCACCGACGGTTCGAACAGCGTGAGCAGGATGGGCCGCTGCAATGCGGTGGCCAGTGTCAGGGTGACGGCGCCGATGATGAACACTACCCAGAGGTCATCGCGGGCGATGTTGAGGATGTTGCCGAAAAGATAGTCCTCCAGATTGATGCGGCGGCCTTCGGGCAGCTTGTCGGCGATCATGACTCCGACGGCAAAGGCAAGCGTGAGAATGACGGCGAGCGAAGTGCCGTAATCGAGCCGGGTATTCCTGGAAACCGAGAGCGAGCTGAGCACGACCACCAGTGCGGCAAACAGGGCGCCGAGAAAGGCATTCCATGCCGAGAGACCGGCGACGAGGATGCCGATGGCCACGCCAGGGAGCAGGGCATGGCTGAGGCTGCTGGCAACCAGGGCGGATTTGCGCAGCACGACCACCGCGCCAAACGCGCCGTTGACGAAACCGATGATGATGCCCGCCAGCAGGGCGCGCTGGAAAAACGTGTAGCCGAGCATTTCCTGGAGCGAGTGCATGTCAGGCGGCGGAGTGGAGGGAAAGCAGCATGGTCCGGGGCATCAGGAAGCGGTGGGATGCGCGGCGGATTCGGCGGTATGTGGCCGTGTCATGCCGTAGGCCTTGTCGAGCACGGTGCTGGAATAGGCTTGGTCCACATTTCCAAAGGCAACCAGGCGGCGGTTGATGACCAGGACCTGGTCGAACATCGCCCGGACCGTGGCCAGATCATGGTGCGACGAAATGATGAGCCTCCCTGCCCGGGCCTGGGCGTGCAGGAGCGCCACCAGATTCTGCTGTGCGGGCCGGTCCAGGCCGGTGAAGGGTTCGTCCAGCAGGAACACATGCGCTTCCTGGGCCAATGCCCGTGCCAGAAAGGCGCGCTGCTGCTGGCCGCCGGACAGTTCGCTGATCTGCCGTTTTTCCAGCCCATCCAACTGCATGTCATGCAGGGCTTTTTCCACGACGGCGGCGTCCTGGGCACGAAAGCGCCGCCACCAGCCCACCTGCGGATAGCGGCCCATTTCCACCAGTCCGCGAACCGTGACGGGAAAGTTCCAGTCCACCTCCTCGCGCTGCGGCAGATAGGCAAATTCCCGGTGCCACCGGGCCACTGCGGAGCCGCGCCACTGGATGGATCCCGCCTGGCGCGGCACCAGTCCGGCGATGCTTTTGAGCAGGGTGCTTTTGCCCGCGCCGTTCGGGCCGATGAGCGCCACCACATTCCCGCACGAGGTGGCAAAGCTGACTTCCTCCAGGGCGACGACGCTGCGGTAGTGCACCGTCAGGCCAGCCACCTGCAATTCGTGGTGGTGCGCACAGTGTTCGCACGCGGGACCGCCGGCCGGGTGGGTCACGGAGCCTCCTTCCACTGCTGGGACACCAGTTCCTCCACCCCGCCATCGCCCCAGGCGTTCTGGGTTTTGGCGTCCAGCCCTTCCGGACTGAGGGTGACTTCCACCACGGAACGGGGCGTGCCCTGCGGCCATTGCAGCCGGAGTTCAAACTCCACCGTGCCTTCGAAATACGGCAGATCGAGGGTGGTTTCCAGCCGCGTGCCCATGCGCAGCGGATCCGCCCATTGCCAGAGCATCCGTCCGTCCTTCCACAGCGCGGCCGCGCTGGCCGGATGCACCAGGACCAGAGTGACGACGGTGGAGCGCGCTTTCATTCCCTCAACGGTTTCGGGGGGCGGGGCCACCACCGGGGCGGGGGCGGCCTGCCTGCGGGAAATCGCCACCAGCGGCACGGCCATCAACGCCAGCAGAGCGAGGATGCCGATGAGGTTGAGCAGGGGGAAACCGCGCATGGTGAGGGTGCTGTCGCCGAACCGGAGAGATATTTCCAGCCTGTGCCGCTGCCGGTCCGGTTCTGCTATTGTGCAACAAAGCGGCAGGGCGTCAATCGGCGAGTCCCCTCCAGGGCGACGATGCCAGCCCGGCGGCGATTTTTTTTCCAAACGGATGGAGAAAACTTTTGCGTCGCGGGGCGGACCGGGGGAATAGAAACCGGGCAATGACACCATGAGCGAGGAGCCTCACCAGCGGAATTTTTACACCGATGCCGTCCAGTCTCCCAAGACGGCCTTCGAAGTGTCGCTGCGCCCCCCGGTTTTCAGTGAATTCCGCGGCCAGGCCAAGGTGGTGGAACTCCTGACCATGCGGGTGGAGGCCGCCAAACAGCGCGGCGATGTCCTGGACCATGTGCTGCTCAGCGGTCCGCCGGGACTGGGCAAGACCAGCCTCGCCCACATCATCGCACAGAGTGTCGGCTCGCAGATTCATTGCCTGAGCGGCCCGCAGGTGGAACGCCCTGGCGACCTCACCGGCGTGCTGACCAATCTCCAGCACGGCGATGTGCTCTTCATCGATGAAATCCACCGGCTCCACCCCAAAATCGAGGAATACCTCTATCCGGCGATGGAGGATTTCAAAGTGGACATCCTGATCGACCAGGGCCCCAATGCCCGCAGCATTCCCCTGACCCTGAACCGCTTCACCCTCGTCGGAGCCACCACCCGTTCCGGACTGCTCACGGCTCCGCTGCGCACCCGCATGGGCATCACTTGCCGGCTGGACTACTACTCGCCGGAGGATCTCGCCGTCATCCTCGAACGCTCCGCGGGCCTGCTCGACATCGCCATCGAACAGGCCGGGGCCAGGGAAATCGCCGCCCGCTCCCGGGGCACGCCGCGGGTGGCTAACAAGCTGCTCGCCCACGTCCGCGACTACGCCCAGACGCGGGCGGGAAACGTCATCACCAGACCGGTCGCCCACGCGGCGCTGTCGATGATCGACATCGACGAAGACGGGCTCGATGACATGGACAAGCGCATCCTGGAGGCGCTCATATTCAAGTTTGGCGGCGGACCGGCGGGGCTGAACACCATCGCCGTGGCGGTCAGCGAGGATGCGACCACCATTGAGGAGGTGCATGAACCCTATCTCATCATGAAGGGCTTTTACAAGCGCACCCCGCGCGGTCGGGTGGCCATGCCCGCGGCCTTTGTCAAAGTCGGTGCCCCCCCGCCGTCACCGGCCCAGCCTGAACTGTTCCCGCAGCTTCCCGAATGAACATCCTCAACGATCTCAAAGCCCACCTCGGCAATCCCAAGTTTCTTCATGTCCTCCTGGAATGGGGCGTGTTCTGGGGACTGGCCCTGAGCTGGCTGTTTTTCCTGCTCGCACGGTTTGTGCTGCACGACCGGCGAGCCCTCATTTTCAGTCTCGTGCTCCTGGCGCTGTCCGCGCTGCTGGTGGTGCCGGTCGAGCACTACCGCAAAAAGGCCGCCCCCATTGGGTCCGCCAGCAGCCGCGCCCTCAATGAACAGACGCGCCGCCGCGCGGACCATGCCTGGGCGTTTTATGCCATGGCCGCCGTGGCGGGAGCCGCCATTTTACTGAGCGGCGCGGACAACAGCAATGCGGGGAAAGTCCTGACCACGCTGGTCGTGGTGGGCGGGCTTTGCTGCGCCGCAGTGGCGCTCTGGCTGCAGCTTCGCGAGGCGCAGGTGATCTATGATTTCCGGTAGTCAGCCCGTCCGCCCACAACCGCTGGGGCGCCTCAGTATTCGCGGTCTTTTTTGATGCCCGGAGCGGGCCACGGGTAGTTGCCGTCCGCGTCCGGCGTGACCGGCGCAGGACCATCCGGAGTGAATTTCTCCACATCCGGCGCAAATTCGTGGGTGAGCTTCATGAAGTCGTCGAGCTTGATTTCCTGGCCGGTATGGGCGGCATGGCGACCCATGCTGGTCACCAGGCTGGCCATGACGCCGCGTTCCACCTCATTGTGTTCGGTGCCCTTGACGATGGATTCCACAAGGTCATCCCATTCGGTTTGATAGGGATTGGGCTCTTCCTCCTCTGGCCATTCCCAAATCCGGTCGTCTTTTTTGATCTGCTGGCCGCGGAACGTGGCGCAGTGGCCGGGTGAGTGGCCGGAGAGGCTGATGATGGCGGACCCCTTCGACCCGTGGGCGTAGCTGTGGAAGTCCTGCTTGCAGTCGTTCATGATGCGGCTGTTCCAGTGCAGCTTGGCACCGTCGGCAAAGGTGTATTCACAGGCATACACGTCGAAGTTCTGATCCACAAAGGCCTTGCCCTGCGGGTCCTTGCGGTAATGGCGTCCGCCGATGGCATGGACCTTCACCGGCCAGGCATCTTTCATCCAGCAGCACTCGTCGATCTGGTGGATGTTGAAATCGCTGAACAGTCCCCCACTGGCCCAGAGGAAACTGTGGAAGCGTTCGATCTGATACATGAGTTCCTGTTTTCCGTTTGGCGGATACATGACCTTGTTCGCATGGGAAAAGGCCGTGACCACCGGCGGGTGCATCCGGTAGGCCCGCATGGAAATGATGTCCCCGATCTCCCCGTCCTTGATCCGCTTGAACAGCGCCTGCCGGACCCGGCAATGGCGGATCATCAACCCCACTCCCACCTTGAGCCCCTTCTTTTTCGCCTCCTCGTTGATCTGCAGCATGCGCTTGGAAGTCGGCACGTCAGCCGTGAGCGGCTTTTCCATGAAGACATGAACTCCCTTTTCCACCGCATGCTTGAAATGCAACCAGCGGAACGCTAGTGGCGTGGCGAAAATCGCAATGTCCCCGGGCTTCAGGCAGTCGATCGCCCGGCGGTAGGCGTCGAATCCGACAAATTTGCGCTCCTGGGGCACGTCCACTTTGCCCGGTTTGGCGGCGAATTCACTGCTCAGACCAGCGTAGCTGCCGTTGAGCCTGTGCTCAAAGACATCCGCCATGGCGACGAGTTTTGTCGGCACGAGTTTGGTGTCGAGGGCGTTTTTCGCCGCCCCGGATCCCCGGCCGCCGCAGCCGATCAGTGCGACATTGAGCGTGTTGTCCTCCGCGGCATGCACAAAGGGTACGGTCATGCCGGCAAAGGCGGTGGCGGCTCCGGCTTTGAGAAACTGCCGGCGGGACGAGGGCGAGGAGTGGGCGGATGTTGGATTCATGAATGAGTTGGCTGGCATATAAACATTGGAGAACAACGGGAGGCAAACTGCTGGCAGGTTCCGTTTCCGGAAGGTGCGTCTGAACGACCAGTGCAGGCATTTCCCCGGCGCGTCCATTCCGTGAATTGGTAGGAATTTCCTCTCTTGCCGCTGGGTGCCGCCTGCATCCGGCAGCGCCGAATTCGGAATTTTTCATTGCACGACCCCGTCTCCGAATGCATCTGCGGAGTGCCATGGACCATTTGAAGGTCAACTTAAACGAGCTGCCCGCGGAAGGAAAGCGCTTCACCGGCACACTGGGTGCGGATGTCTTCGGCCTCTCAGGGCCGGTCAGCCCCGAACCGTCAGGTCCGGTGCAATATGATGTGGTGGTCCGCCTCCAGCGCGACCTTGTCCTCATTGAGGGCTCCCTCGAAACCGATTTCCAACTGACCTGCTCCCGGTGCCTGGAGCGGTTTCCTTGGGCAGTCCGGCTGCCGGATTATTTCAGCGACGAGCCCAGGGACGGGCGCTCAATCCTCGACTTGACAGAAACCCTGAGGGAGGACATACTGCTCGCCCTTCCGGGCTATCCGCATTGTGAGGACTCCAATGTCTCTCCCCGCATTTGCCCGGAAGCGGGCCGGTTCGCCTCCGCGAGCGAATACGCGCCGATTTCCGAGAAAAACTCCAATGAGTTGCGCCGCAACGAAGTCTGGGGGGTCCTCGACGAAGTCAAAGAGCGGCTCGACGAATCCAGTTCCTGACAGAATCCAGTCCCTGACAACTTCCCGCCCCTTTCCCATTTCCATCACCCTTTAACCTGAGACAAGCACCATGGCCGTACCCAAGCGACGCGTTTCCCGCAGCAAACAAAAATCCCGTTTCAACGCCAACCGCTGGCGGGCTCCCCTGCTGAAAACCTGCCCCGAATGCGGCAGCGCCGTTCCTTCCCACGTCGCCTGTCCGTCCTGCGGACAGTATCGCGGCCGCCAGGTGCTCACCGTGGCCCTGGAATAGACTTTGCCCCAACTCGCCATTCTCCCGCAACCTCCCCGCGCCGGGCGCTGATGCATTTCAGTTCCCGGCGCAAAATTTTTTGAATCGCTGCCCATGGCAGCCTGCACTGGTCGAGCCGACGCGCCGACCGCGGCCATTGAGCCGATGGCTAGGGCTGCGGGGTGAGGATTTTTTCGAGCCGCGTACCCAGGGCGCGTTCCAGCTCCAGCACGGCCAAGTTGTAGAGGCGGATGACCTCGAGCCGGTTGATGGCCAGCTCCCGAACCAGTTGCCGACTTTCCGAAACGCCTTGCTCGACTTTTTCCGACATCAGGGCGGCAACCTGTCCTTCCTTGGCCAGGACTTCCGCCGCGGCGGCCTGGGATTCAAATTCCTTCATCATTTTTTCCGCGGCGCGCAGCGCTTCCAAGGAAGCGATGACATCGCCCTCAATGCTGTTGGCCATGCGTCCGATCTGCCGGCTGTAGGCCCGGGCGGCTGCTTCCGGCACGCGTTCGGCGTCGTTGAACAGCCAGCTCCACAGCGGAAGGGAGACGCCCACCCGCAGTTGGAGTTCGGTTTCATCGCGCCCCTGGCGGTCATAGTCCCTGCCGACGGCCACGTCCACAAAGGCAGCGGCGGGGATTTTCAGCGACTGGGCCTCGCGGTATTCGGCGCGGGCAAGTTCGTTTTTGGCGTGCAGCAGGTTGAGGTCGGCGCGGTAAATGCGCGCCATTTCGATAAGGTAGGGGAGACTGGCCCCGCCGAGGTCCACGACGCGGCGGCGAAATGACTTGGGAATGGCAATGCGTGAGGGATCGGCCAGGCCGACGAGCCGCGCGAGATCCCGCCGGCGTTCTGCCGCTTTTTGTCCGGCACTGAAGGCCTTCACTTTGGAGGACAGGGTGTCATTGGCCGCCTTGGCGATTTTGTCCGTCAGCACGCCCTGGGTGACTTTCAGAAAGTCCTGCTGTTCCTTGTTGAGGGCGGTCTGGGCCGCCTGGGTGAATTCGTAGTAGGCGATTTCCTCGTAGAGTTCCCTGACATCGAGGATGACTTCGTCCTCGATGGCCTTGAGCGTGAAGTCCGCCTCGCGGATTTCCGCTTCGGCCATGGCAACATTCGCCTTCATTTGCCAGGGATTGGGAAACGGAAAGCGCAGCAGCAGCTCGTAGGAATCCTCCGGCGTGGTATCGTCGTCGTGGTAGCGGTAGGTGACGCTTCTGCCCGCGATGCGCCTGCCGTTCTGGCGGCCGGTGGCGTCATTGCGTGAAATGGGAACGCCGCCGTTGAAGCCGTCCACCCGCGTGCGGTTGCCGCGGGAGTTGGTCCGGCGGGTTTCGTATTCCGTGGTGATGATCTTGTCGCGGGTGGCTCCGGGAATCACCTGTCGCTCCACGGTGCGGTAGCGGTCCTCGGAGAAGCGGGTGCGTTCGGTGTCGATGCGGTATTCCCCCATGCCGCGGGTGGATTGGCGGTCGAATTCCGTCCCGGAGTAGTGTTCGCGGGAAACGGAGCGCTCCCTGTAGGGGGAGCCGACCTCAATGTCCGTTTGAGTGGACCAGGAGAAGCGTAGTTCGGGGTCCTCCCAGTCGGTGGCAGCCTTGCGGGCCGCTCTGGCCACTTCGGCCTCGCCGCGGCGGCGCAAGATTTCCGGATTGTTGAAGATCGCCAACTGGAGCAGTTGTTCCAGGTTCAGCGGACCGGTGGCGGGAACGGGCGAGGCCTCGGCCGGCGCGGTCAGGTTGTCCGCTTTGACGCGGGCTTTGACGGCCGTTGCGCCGGATTTGGCGGATGCCGGTGCGGTTGCCTTCACTGCGGGCTGCACCACCGGTTTGGCGGCTGTTTTTTGCCTGGCGAACCCAGAGGGCGCAGGCAGCAGCGCCGCAGCCGCAACGAAAGTTAGGACTGCCGCACGGCGGTGCGAAGGATGCTGGGACATGACGGGGACGATCGGTCTGGCGGTGAAACAATGGGGAACGCGGCGGCGATGCCGGGCATTGGCCGGGTTCCGGGGAAGGGAATCCCCACCGCTTATAGGTTCCACCCCACAGACGCAAGGCGGAAATTTGCCGCTTTTAACCCGCCCCGACTGCGCAGGGCGATTTCAATGCGTGCCGGAGGAGGAATTTTCGGTTTGGCCGCAATTCGTGCTGGATTCCGGGTGGGCCGCGGCTACCGGTTTCGCCCGTTTCGCTCTGTCCTCCCCCCCGAAATTCCATGGATTTTTTCCACCAAGTCTGGGACATCATCGCCAACCTTCAGGATCACCTGGAGGAATGGACCGGGCGCTATGGTGCGCTGATTTACCTGATTCTGTTTCTGATCATTTTTTGTGAGACCGGCCTGGTGGTGATGCCGTTCCTGCCGGGGGATTCACTGCTTTTCGCGGCCGGTGCGCTCTGTGCGCCCTCCGTTGGAAAACTCAACCTCCTCATCCTGGGGGCGCTGCTCCCTCTGGCAGCCATTCTTGGGGACAACCTCAATTACTGGATCGGCCGCTTCCTGGGACCGAAGGTGTTCAAGCGGCAAAAATCGCTCTTTTTCAATACGGAAATCCTGCACAAAACCCAGGCGTTTTATGCCAAGCACGGGCGGAAAATGGTGGTGCTGGCCCGCTTTGTTCCGCTGGTGCGCACGTTTGCCCCGTTTGTGGCCGGAGTGGGCAAGATGCACTACGGAGTCTTCCTCTCCTACGGCCTCATCGGAGCGTTTTTGTGGGTGTGGATTTGCGCCGGAGCCGGTTATTTCCTGGGCAACCTGCCGTGGGTGAAGGAACATTTTGAAATCATCGTGCTGGGAGTCATCGCCATCAGTTTGCTGCCGGCGGTCCTGGGCTGGATCAGCGCGGTGCGGCAGGCGAAGCTCGAACAGCGCGACGCCGCTGAGGAGTGATGCCGCAAGCGGCTGCGTTTCAGCGCCGCACCGGAATGCCCTGACTTGCCAGGTGGCGCTTCACGTCATCCACGGTGTATTGGCCGAAGTGAAAAATGCTGGCGGCCAGCACGGCATCGGCCAAACCCTCGCGCAGGGCGCTGGCCAAGTGGTCCAGCGTGCCGGCGCCGCCGCTGGCGATCACCGGGATGCCGACGGCCTCGCTCACGGCGCGGGTCAGGGCCAGGTCGAAACCGTCTTTGGTACCGTCCGCATCCATGCTGGTGAGCAGGATTTCCCCGGCCCCACGGCGGGCGGCCTCCCGAGCCCAGGCCACGGCGTCCAATCCCGCGGGGGTTCGTCCGCCGGCGGTGTAAACCTGCCAGGTGCCGTCACCGCTGCGTTTGGCATCGATGGCGACCACGATGCACTGGCAGCCGAAGGTGTCCGCCCCGGCATTGATGAGGCTGGGGTTTTTCACCGCCGCGGAGTTGATGCTGACCTTGTCCGCCCCGGCCTGGAGCATTTGTTTCATGTCGGAGACGCTGCGGATGCCCCCGCCCACCGTCAGCGGCATGAAGCACCGTTCCGCCGTGCGGGCGACCACATCCACCATGGTGGAGCGGTTATCGGAGGTGGCGGTGATGTCCAGAAACACCAGTTCATCCGCACCCTGCTGGTTGTAGGCCACGGCGCATTCCACCGGGTCCCCGGCGTCCCGCAAGCTCAGAAATTTCGTTCCCTTTACGACACGGCCATCCGTCACGTCGAGGCAGGGAATGATCCGCTTGGCGAGCATCGCTCAGACAAGGTAGCCGCCCTGCCGCGCCACGGCATCCGTTTCCGGTCCGGCCTCCAGGAGTTCGCCGATGGGGTCCCACTGGCCGTTGATCAGCGCCTCCCGCGCGGTGTCGGGGATGTGCACGGTGAAGTTCCCGCCTTCATCGCCGTAAAACACCCGGCATTTTTCCACATCCACGGCAATCGGGAGCGCCGGGTTTTGCTCGACCAGGCCGCGCAGCGTTTCCAAATCCGCCGTGGTGGCGGTCACGCAGGGGATGCCCAGCGTGGTGCAGTTGCCAAAAAAGATTTCGGCGAAACTCTCCGCGACGACGGCGCGGAATCCGTAGCGGTAAAGTGCCTGCGGAGCATGCTCGCGGGAGCTGCCACAGCCGAAATTCACCCCCGTCAGCAGAATGCTGGCCCCGGCAAAGCGCGGATCGTTCAGCGGGTGGTCCCGGTCGCTGCCGTCAGGGTTTTTGCGTACGTCATGAAAGAGAAATTCCCCGAGGCCGTCGAACGTCACGCATTTCATGAACCGTGCGGGAATGATGCGGTCCGTGTCGATGTCGGACCCAGGGACGTGGACCGCGGTGCCGCGGACCGTCGTGATTTTTTCAAGTGCCATGAGAGAGCGGGTGGAAAATGGTGAGCGCCCAACATGCATGGCCGGGACGCCGGTGCAAGGGGATCGTCTCCGGAACGGGCTGACCGCACGGCGGCTGGAAACGACCGTCACTGGAGCCACCGTTCCAGGAACCGATAGGATTCCTCCCGCTCTGGCTGGGGAAAATCGTGTTCGGCGTCGGGGTAGGCGAAGCGAAGCTTGGTCGGCACGCCGTGGAGTTCGAAAATGCGGCGGGCCTGCGGAGCGGCATTTTCGATGCCGCGCCAGTCAAAATTGGCATCGCGCAGCGGAGAATTGGAATAGAAGGCGGCCGGGGCGAGAGCAGCGACGAGTTCAAAGAAGTCGAAGGGAACCTTGTCCGGGTCGAGTCGGTAGCGGTCGCGGATGGCGGGGAGGTAGCGGTCGCTGGTCCAGCCTTTGAGGTCACCGCCAAAGTAATCGTGAAACGGCGTCCACCCGCAACTGGAGACAACGGCCTTCACGCGGCGGTCGAACAGGCCCAGGAAAATCGCGTTGTGCCCGCCGAGCGAATGGCCGATGACCGCGATCTTGCCAGGATCCACTTCGGGCCGCGCGAGCAGCAGGTCCACACAGCGCATGTGGTTCCAGATGCCTTTCATCGTGCCGGATTCATAACGATCCGCGGCGAAGTTGTAGTCCTTGCAGTCGCCGAAGGAAGGATAGTCCGGGGCGATGACCACATGCCCCCGCTCCGCCAGTTCGCGGGCGTAAGCCCGGTTTGGGGCCCCGCCCGCGCCGTCGATGATTCCTTTGCCAAGGGCGCTGGTAGGGTGCAGCGCAACGATGCCGATGCGGCGTTCGCCGGGTTTGAGGCCCTTCGGCAGGTAGAGATAGGCGGGGGTGCGGTCGCCGGGTTCGGACGCAAACGAGATCGTTTCGCGAACATAGTGCGCGGTCTCCAGGCGCTCGCCGGCCCGCACGTCGAGATCGGGCAGCACCTCTCGGGAGGGCAGTTTTCCGGCAGCTTCCTCAAAGCCTGCCAGGATGGCCGCCCGGCGCTTTTCCCAGTCGGCCAGTGTTTTGACAGGGGCGGGCTTGCCGCTGTCTCCGGGAAACCACAGGACCGACTGGTGGCTCCCCGCCGGAGCGGAGGATTCCTGGCCGCGGGATGCCAGGATGCAGGAACTCGAAGCCGCCAGGACAAGGGAAAACCAGTGCATGCCGCCATGAAAACCAGAAGCAGCCGCTCCTGACAAGACAAGGAAGGAACGTGCTTCCGTAGGTGCGAGGCGCAGTCGCGGGGGGGTGGCGGAACAGTCGGCGAAAGTGGCGACGGAACCGGCAGACTCCATGGATTTTGGCACGGCCTTCCTTGCCTGCCGGGTGGCAAATTTTCTGCGGCATCCGGTTGCCGGGACTGCGCAACGGGTGAAAGGTCTGCACCGAAAGCCCCACTGCCTCCATGCCCGCCAAAAAAGTTCCCGCCAAAAAAGCTCCAGCCAAGAAATCCGCGACTGGCAAGCCGCCTGCGAAAACCACCGCCAGGAAAAAACCTGTTGCGAAAAAAGCGCCTGCCGCGCCGCCGCCGGTGCCGGCGATTCCGAGCGGTCCGGTGGAGGGACTGGATCTGGCGCGGCTGATCTGCACCTATGCGGACGACAAGAAGGCGGAAAGCCTGGTGATTCTCGACGTGCGGGGGATTTCTTCGATCACGGATTTTTTCGTGGTGGCCTCCGGCCTGTCGCTGCCCCACCTGCGCGCGGTGCGCAACGAGGTGACGGATCAGCTGTGGGACAACCACTCGCTGAAGCCCCATGCCATGGAGGGAATGCCGGACAGCGGCTGGATGGTGCTCGATTTCGGCGATGTGGTGCTGCACATTTTCCTCAAGGAGAAGCGGCAGACCTTCGCGCTGGAGGATCTGTGGTCGGACGCGGGACGCATCGACTGGCAGTGAGACCGTGAGGCCGCGCACCGCCATCGCCATCGCCGCCCACCCTGACGACATCGAATACGTCATGGCCGGCACCCTGCTGCTGCTGCGGGAGGCAGGTTGGGAAATCCATTATTTCAACCTGGCGAGCGGCAACTGCGGCAGTCTGGAAATGGGGCCGGAGGAAACTGAGCGGGTGCGCCTGCTGGAAGCCCAAGAGGCAGCCCGGATGCTGGGGGCCGCATTTCATGAGCCGATCTGCCGGGACTTGGAAATTGTCTATTCCGTGGACCTGCTGCGGAAAGTGGCGGCGGTCGTCCGGCAGGTGGCTCCGGCGATTGTGCTGACGCATTCGCCGCAGGACTACATGGAGGACCACATGAACACCTGCCGCCTGGCGGTGACCGCGGCGTTCACCCACGGCATGCCGAATTTCCGCACGGACCCGCCCACGGAACCGAGAGGCCAGGATGTGGCCATCTACCACGCCATGCCGCATGGACTGCGCGACGGACTGCGGCGGCGCATCGTTCCGGAAGCATTTGTCGATGTCACTTCCATGCACCAACAAAAGCTCGCCGCCCTGGCCGCGCACCGCAGCCAGCAGGCCTGGCTGGATTCCAGCCAGGGCATGAATTCCTATTTGCAGGCGATGGAGGACATGAGCCGCGAGGTCGGGGCATTGTCGGGTGTCTTTCCACTGGCCGAAGGCTGGCGACGCCATCTCTACCTGGGGTTCAGCAGGGAGGACACGGACCCGCTGCGCGAGGCGCTCGGTGAGCGGTTCCTGCCAAATCCAGCCTGGACGCAGGACGATTGAGCCCAACCCAGGCTTTTCCAAGGCCCGTCGGTTGCGGCGGTTGATTTCCACCCGGCCCCGGCTTTGCTGGCACGGTGCCTGTCAAGTCCATCCTAACACATCCCATCATAGCCATGGCGGTTGTGGTCATCCTCTGCCGGTGGGCGGGGGATTTCTATCCGTTGAACAAATTCCCCATGTATGCAGACCCGGGAACGGATTCCTCGCGGTTCATCGTGATCAGGGACGGCAGCGGCCAGTTGGTGGACATGCAGCGGCTCACCGGCGAAACTTCGGCAAAAGTCGGCAAAAAATACGTGGACGCCCGCAACGATCTCGCCGCCAAAGCAGGCATCAAGGAAGGGGAAAAGGCCACTGCGGAAATCAAGCAGGCAGCGTGGCAGGAAGTGGCCGGGCGGCTGGAACGCCTCGCCAAAAAACGCAGGAAACAACTGCCCGCAGAACTCCGGCTGGAAATGGGCGACATTTTCCAGGAAAACGGTGCGTTCCGCGAAGTCATCACCCCGGTGGCGACGGCCCGACTGCAGCCGGTCTCCGCTGAGGCTCCGGCAACCCCGCCCGCACCATGAAGCCACGCTTTCTTCCCGAATTGGTCGGACGCACCGAGGCGTTTTTCCTGCGGCTGTTTCTCTGCGCAGCGGTCATTTGGTCCATCTGGGACCCGTCGCGCTACGACCGCGTGGAGGATGCCGCCGGCATCGCCCGCTGGGGCGTGAATGTGGCCTGGATCGGACGGGAGGGCATGCATCCGTGGGTGCTGGGCCTGGCGGCGCTTTCCGGCGTCCTTTATCTCGCCGGCGTCTGGGTCTGGCGGCCCATCCTGACGCTGGCGGGCGTGGGCGGACTGGCCTGGTTGCACCTGACCTATTGGACGCTGGCAAACTCCCAGGGAAATACCTTTCACGGCTCGAACATGACCACCCTGGTGCTGCTGCTGCAGGTGGCTGCCTGCGTCATCACCCTGGTGCGCCAGGCCCGCGGCATGCCGAACACCGCACGCTGGACTAACCTCGACGGCATGCTGCTGTATTTCTCGCAGTGCGCGATCGCCGCGGTGTACGTGGCCAGCGCCATCACCAAACTGAGCAAATCCCAGGGACGCTGGCTGTTGGAAAGCCACCTGTTCGCCCGCAGCATTCAAAAAGTCTGGCGTCAGCGGTATTTCAGCAATCCCTCGCTCAATGCGGACCAGGCACCCGTCGCACCGTGGGCGTCCTGGCTGGCGGAACACCCGGGCCTGGCACGGGCGCTGTTTGCTCCTGGGCTGGTGTTCGAACTGGGTGGATTCCTGCTGTTGTGCAGCCGCGGCTGGGCACGGTGGTTCGGCCTGGCCCTCATCGGCATGCATCTGTCCATCAGTGAAATCATGGGCCTCCATTTTCCGGAATTCGAAGTGCTGCTGGCCATCTTTTGCGTCAATCTGCCTTTCCTCATCGCCCGCAGCCTGAAACGCAACAGCCTCGCAGCCCCTGCAGGAAGCACCCTGACAACCTAACCGACCGACCTGGAACCGGCCCCGCCATCCCGGTTTTCTTTCGCCCCAGGGGGCGCGTTATCGGGGGGGGGATCGCGCAGCCGCAGGATGCCACCGGTTTGAGCCTGCCGGGAAGTCGCGGACACCAAACGACGGCAATCTCCGAATGCCTCCGCGCCCCAGCCTCGCACAGACTTTTCCGGCGCACTTGTTTCCGTTTTCCCGTGCCGTGTCCCCGATGGCGCAGCCGCCGACCCCGGCGTTTGCCGCCGAAGCCCGGCTCCCAGCGGCGGAGAAAGGTGAGCCTTCTCCAAAAAACCGCCTCCATGAACGCCGCCGGACGCACCGTGTTGGCGTGGGAGAGATGGTTTTGCGCGAGGGCGGCTTGATGCCCAGCCCGCCGACAGCCCTCATTTTGAGCCACAGCCAGTCGCACACATCATTGAGCAAGGGCGCGCGGGCCAAGCAACACGAAAACCATGGTCACCATGCGACAGAATGCGCTGAAGCTTCGCGCTTTGGCCTCGACGCCGCATTCGCACGCGGCGGCGCAAACCATCGAGCGCGGAATCTGCTGAAGGAGTTGACCAAGCACGTTGTTAGCCCTTGGTGTAGGTGACGCGGCCATCTGGAGCAATGGAGAAAAACTTCTGCTTCTGGAGCGTGGCAATGACCTTCTCAACCTCGGGTGACTCAATGCCGCCACCAAACTGAAACATCGCCTCAATGGAGCGAACAACTCCATCCTTCTTCTTCGGACTCAGCTTCTTCAATCGCTCCGCAACATACGCCAACCTCTCGGAGTGATTCATTCGATGGGCAACTTCCTGATCGATTACCACCTTCGCCGGAGGTGTAGAGCATCCGATCTGAAGTTGTTGCAGCGCGTCATATTCTTGGGTCGTCATCTCAACGATCACGCTACCAGTAGTGGTTGTTCCGATCTTCTTCATTTCTTTGGACAACGTCGAGTCCTCCTACGCCTGACCGGGGGCGAGGCTTCGACTGCGGGTTGAGGTTGTAGCGGTCATGGCGGCTGGAACTGGAGGCGGGTCAGGCGTTAGGAGGGACGTCTTATTCGCCGATTGGGATTTTGATTGGGCTCCGGCAACCGCGAATATCTGGTAGAACCAGTAGAAGATGAGAAGCGCCGTTGCCGCCGCAATAATGATGGTGTGAATCCAATAACGAATGGGAGATTCGTCTCGCCTGTAGATACCCTGTCTGCTCGTGTAAACCCCGCTGAAGACATTGCTGGCCGTCCAAGAAATAAAGCCTCCTGCAATCACGGCCCCCAGAAACAATCCTATAAGGTCGGCTCCGGGTGGACGCCATACGATAGCTATCACGATCGATGGAAGGATTGTCGCGGCCATGCACCAGAAGAATCCGTTGGAACGGCTCAAAGGTCTTTCGTGTGGCAGCACAAGTCGCGGCATGATGGTTTCTTGGCGATTGAGGTAGGGACGCCGGTTGCCCGGCGCCCCCCTCGCAGATCCCGGCGTGCGGAATTACCGCACCGGGCTCCTCGGATGGACGCGCAGCCAGTGGGGTGCCGGTCGTTGGTTTTGGTTTTCGGTTCGGATCATGCAGGTTGCCGAGCGGGTTGCAATGCTGGAGTGGGCCGTGTTTCGACGACCCCAGGGTTTCTGCCCGTCCCGCGGCGCCGATAATCTGTCTGGCATCTTATTCTCAAGGTGCCGCGGCCGATCCGTGTGTCCGTCCCCCTTAAACAGTACGGCTCCGCACTGCCGAACGCCGTCCGCGCCAGCCGATGACCCCCAGCAGCAATCCCGCCGCTGCTACTGCTCCG
>JAGNEJ010000045.1 GCA_018003315.1 Verrucomicrobiales bacterium | reverse complement strand
GCCCCCGACAGCGTGCAGTTCGGCGGGGAGAAACCGGACGTCCTCTACGTGACTGCCGGCGACAAAGTCTTCCGCAGGCGAATGCGCGTGAGCGGCATCCGCCCTGCCGACGGACCGGTCAAACCGGAACCGCCCAAGCTCTGACTTGCGGGGAGGCACTGCCGCCCTCGTCGCCATGCATTCCCTGCTCCTCGCCGCACGCCCCAAGACACTGCCTGCCGCCATCGCCCCGGTCTGTGCCGGCTGCGCCCTGGCATGGAAATTTTCCGGGGTATTCTCGCTGTGGCTGGCCGCCTGCACCCTGCTGAGCACCATTGCCATCCAGATCGCGACCAATTTCTTCAACGACGCCATCGATTTTTCCAAAGGTGCGGACACTTCCGCCCGGCTGGGTCCGGTGCGCATCACCTCATCCGGCCGGATGAGCCGCCGGGCGGTGCTAATTTCCGGCGGACTGATGGTGCTGGCCGCAGCCCTGCTGGCGCTGCCGCTGATCTCCACCCGGGGCTGGCCGATCCTCGCCATTGGCATTCCCGGCATTTATTTTGCCTACGGCTACACCGGTGGTCCGCTGCCGCTGGCCTACCGCGGTTTGGGTGATTTTTTTGTCCTGCTGTTCTTCGGCCTCATTGCCGTGAGCGGCACCGTTTTTGTGCAGACGGGAACCTGGCCGTGGTTCGGCCTGGCCTGCGGGCTGCAAATCGGCATGCTGAGCACGGTGCTCATTGCGATCAACAATCTGCGAGATCTGCATGAAGACACGCAATCCAGCAAGCGCACCCTGGCCGTTCGCTGGGGAGCGACGTTCGCCCGCTGCGAAATCACCGCGCTTTGCCTGCTGCCCCACCTGGTGGGAGTCCTGGTCTGGCCGCAACTGGAGTTTCCCAGCGGCTTCTGGCTGCCGCTGCCAACCATCGCGCTGGGAGTGCTCCTCGCCCTCTGCGTTTGGAAAACGGAACCGTCTTGCCGTTACAACCAATTTCTGGCCGCCGCGGCACTGCAGCTTCTGCTTTTTACCGCACTGTTCGTCACCGCGTGCCTGAACTGATCGCAGTGAACCCGCCAATCCAGACGGGATTCACCGGCTGTCAAAAAACCGTTGGCATGAATTTTGCCCGGCAACCTTCCGGAAGACACCATGAATTTCCTGGATACCCACTTGCCAACACATACTGAATGTTGTTGTTTGGCATCCCGCAGACGCAACATCTAGCGGTTTTTGGTTCTTTTCGCCCTCAACCGTTCACCACTCACCTCTTTCTACTTCCATGGAAAAAACCTTTCAAATCGGCCCCCGGACTTTCGTGCTCGACCAAGACAAGGCGGAAAAAGCCTTTCAGGCCAAGAGCGTCATCAATGGGTGGCAGACCATGACCTTCAACCTGCTGCCGCTGCGTTATTCATGGGCCTATGACCTTTACAAGACGATGAAGGCCAACCATTGGGAGCCGGAAGACATCCCCATGCAGAAGGATGTGGAGCAGTGGCGTTCCGATGAAATCAGCGATGTGGAGCGGTGGATCATCCGCATGGGCATCGGTTATTTCAGTGCGGCGGAGGGCATCGTGGGTGACAACATCCTCCATGTGGTGCGGGAACTGGTCACCGCTCCGGAACTGAAGCTGGTGTTGGGTCGCCATGCCCACGAGGAAAACATCCATGCCGACAGCCTGCTCTACATGATTTCCAGTTTGGGCATCAACCCGCACGAATGCGAGGCGATGTTCGAACAAATCCCAACCATCCTCAAGAAAAACGAATTCGTCACCGGCATCTCCAAGGAATTGCGGCGCGACCTCGACACCACGAAGACCGAAACCAAGCAACTGCTCGCCAAGAACATGTTTGTCTTCGGCCAGTGCATGGAAGGCACCCAGTTCTACGGGCTGTTCGGCATGATTTTGAGCCTCTACCGCCAGAACAAGTTCCCCGGCATTGGACAGATGTTCCGTTACACCTTGCGCGATGAATCCAACCACATTGAACTGCTGCGCAACCTGTTCATGGACCTCGTTAAGGAGAATCCGGATGTATGGACGGCGCAATTTCAGGAGGAACTGGTTTCCACCATGCAGCACGCGGTGGCATTGGAAAAGGAATTCATCCGCGACTGCCTGCCGGTGAATTCCATTGGGCTGAGTTGCGATGAATTCTGCCGCTACATCGACTACATCGCCGACCGTCGGCTGGAAGGCTGCGGGCTGCGCACCCTCAATCCGGGAATCGTCAACCCACTGCCCTGGCTGGCGGAACTGATGGACATCCGCAAGGAGCAGAATTTCTTCGAGGGCCGTGTCGTTGACTATCAAAAGGCCAGCGCACTGGAGACGGTGGACGACTCGGAACTGTAGGCGGCAGCTTCTGCCGGTTCCCCGCCATTCGCCGCCCCCGTCCGTTTCTACAGGGTCGCAATGCGGAAGAATTTCCGTCCCGACCCCGGGCTGGTGAATTCCGCTTTGTAGCTTTCAGAAGTGAGTGGGGTAACGGTTGCGCCAGGCACGACGCTCCATGGTCCGGCGGTGAGATCATCGGTCGTTTCGACGCGGTAAGTCTGCGTTCCCAGCAGCGTGCTGAAGTGGATGCGCAGTTGATTGCCCGGCAGGATTTCGAAATTGGAGATAGACAGCGCCGCACCCGTGTCGATGGCGTGAAGCAGAAAGGCTTCACCGGCCGTGATGGCGCGGTCCCAGAGGCAAAGCTGATCCACCAATCCGGTGAATTGATGGCTAAGCGAAGACCTGGCGATGCCGCCGGCAGAGACGGTATTCATGGTGCTGGCGCGGCGGGGGTAACTCACGCCCACATCCGGCTGGCCATCGACGTAAACCTGCAGTTGACCATCCAAATCCGATACCACCACATGGTGCCACTGGTCGTCAAGCACGGGCGAGAAGGTGTTGAGGTGGTCCACCAATACCGAACCTGAATCGCTCCGGATGTAGATGGACAGGGACGGGGTGGCACCGGTGGCGTCAGTGCCCAGATTGTAGAGGGGGTTGTTGCTGAGCGTGGAGGCTTCAGAAAAGATGCGCCGGTCGGCCTGCCCGATGCCATTGCCCCGAACCCAAAAGGAGATGGAGTATTCCTTGCTCTGGGAAATGGCGGCGTCCCCGCCTGCACCCGAGCGGTTGTGGACGAGGATGTCATCCACGCCGTCGAAGAGCACTCCCCGCCCCACCCGCCCCGGCTGGAAGGAGAAGGCGTCCATGTTTGTCAGGGTGAAGTCAAATCCGCTCAGCACGTCGGGCGTGGTTGCTCCGGCGGTTTCCATCGGCCATAGGCTGACCTTGCCAGTTACCAGTGGCGTGATCGCATGGACCACGAGGACACCGGGGTCGCTCGCCACGGTGGCGACAGAATTTGTCACCCGGCAGGTGTAACTGCCGGAATCTGCGGGAAGCGCACTGGCCAGCGTGAACGTCGCCTCCGTGGCGCCCGCAACGGGATCGACACCCTTGTACCATTGATAGGTGAGTTCCGGACTGCCCACAGCCTGGATGGAAAGCTGCATCCCCCGGCCTTCGTAACCGGACTGGGTGGGTGCCGGCTGTGCGGTGATGCTGGGTGGCACCGGAACGATGGGGGCCGGCACGCCGGTGGCAACGAGAGCCTGCACTTCGGTCCAGGTCAGGGCACGATTCCAGACTGCAGTGTCGTCGATCATGCCATTGAGCCAATGGGAATTGACGGCGCGCTGGATGCCGCCCAGCGTTGTGCGGTCGAAGGTGAAGACCGAGCCGGTGCGGTTGATGTCGAAGTTCGCCCCGTCCATGACTCCATCAATGTAACAGCGAACGCGTCCGTTTTTCTCGCTCCAGGCCACGTGGTGCCAAGTGTTGTCGAATACCGGCCTGGTGGAAAGCACGGCGGCCAGCCCCTGGTTGGCGTTGTTTCGCACGTAGGCCCGCAGGCTGGTGGTGGCGTTGCTGGAAGTTCCCAGGGTGAACAAGGGAATGTCACTGGTGGTGGAGCTTTCGGCGAACGCCCTCAAATCGTTCTGCACGGTGCCATCCGCCTTGGCCCAGAAGGCGACGGTGAATTCCGGATTCGTGGAAATGGCGAACCCCGTGGTGCGCCGCGCGAGTTTTCCGACCCCGTCGAACACGAACGCCTTGCCGAATTGTCCGGATGCCAGGTCGAGTTCTGTCATGTTTTCGCATCCCAAGGGGTTCCCGCCCCAGGGGTCCGGCGAGGAGAGAGGCACATCCGCCGTGTTGATGGTCTCTCCCGGCCACCATGAAACCAGATTCTGGCCCAGATTCGCCGCGGGGTCTGCCGTGAAGGAAAGTGTCACCGTGGCGGTGGGAGTCCCATTGACCAGCACATCATAAACCCCCGAGTTGCCAGCATTCAGTTCCGCAATGGTAAGCGTGGAATTGGTTTCACCCGGCAAGTCCAGGCCGCCTTTCCGCCATTGGAAGGTCACGGCGCCTCCCTGTGCAAATCCCTGGCCGGAAATCACCACCCGGTCACCCTGCTGGTAGGGGCCGGCGGGCGAGACACTGATGGCCGGCAGGGCAAAACTGGGGACGCCGTTGGCCGCCACGCTCGCGATCTCCGCAGCGGTCAGTGTACGGTTCCACACCGCGACCTCGTCGAGTTGACCGTTAAAAAAGGAGCCATCCGTGGCACGGCGGAGCGCCCCCAGGGACAGGATGTTGGCATTGAAGGCAGTGTTCGTGTAAGTGACCGTGCGGTCGAACACTCCGTCGATGTAAATGTTCATCGCGCCATTCGCATCGGTCACGCCCACATGATGCCAGTTGCCGTCAAGCGGCGAGGTATTGGTGCGGAGGTGGTTCGCCCGGACCGTGTTGTTCTCGGTACGAATGAAGACATCCAGCGTGCCGTTGTTTCCATTGTTGGCCGTATTCAGATTATAGAGCGGGGCATTGCTCGAGGTGCTCGACTCCGAAAAAATCCGTTTGTCGTTCTGTCCGGTGCCGATGCCTTTCACCCACAGGCAAATGGTGCGCTGGGTGCCGTTGGTCAGGGGCAGACCGGTGCTGGGAGTCACGTTAAAATCACGCACCAGCATTTGGTCCACTCCGTTGAACGAAACCGCATTTCCAATGCGCCCTGGCACCACGCTGCCAGCACCCATGTTCACGAGTGACAGGTTGTTGCCATTGGCGGTGTCCGGCATCTCCGTGTCGGCATTTGCCAGCGCTTCCATGGGCCAATAGGCAACCAGGCCGAAGTGTGGGTCTTGGGCACAGGCAGTCGCGGTCAGAAGGACCGCCGTCAAAGCGTGAGGAAGATTTTTCATTCGGCCCCGGTTGTATCAAGTCAGGCTTTTCTTGGCAAGACCAACATCCGCTGTCCCGTCGCCACCGGACGCAAAACGAACATGCTGTTTCCGAGACCTGAACCATTCTGGTTGGCGTGGAGTCTTCGTTATTCCGAGGCCAGGTCGGAGGACTTGCCGAATCCTGTCGAAATCCGGCCTGAGGATGCAGCGGCGCAACCTGCCCGGATCCCCGCCGGACAGCACCACAGCGTCCATTCCTGCGAGTCACCGCGAAAACGGATGTCTTTTTTCACGGAGCTTGTGTGGCGGGGATTATTGCACAAAATCGCGACCACTCTCACCAGTCTCAGATCCAATACCATGCCTGACGCTTCCACCTCCTATTCCCGCCGCGATTTCCTGAAATCCGCCGCCATGCTCTCGGGCAGTCTGGGTTCCTTCGCGAGTTTGCCTCCGTCGCTGGCACGGGCGGCAGGCATTGAGCCGCGGAAGCAGAGCACCTTCATGGACGCAAAGCGCGTCGTCATCCTGATGCAGGAAAACCGCTCGTTTGACCACATGTTTTCCACCTACCGCGGCGTGCGGGGACTGAGGGATCCACGGGCGATTCGTCTGGCGGACGGCGACCCTGTCTATGCACAGAAGGACGCGAAGGGAAACCCCTTCGTTCCGTTCTGGCTGGACATTCACGGAACCAATTCGACGTGGATTGGAAGCTGCCCGCATGATCGTCACGATCAGGTCGCCGCCGGGAACGGAGGCAAACATGACCGTTGGATCAGCGCCAAACACAGGGGTGGCATCAACGATCTGCCACTGACGATGGGATACTATGATCAGCGGGACATTCCCTTTTACCACGCGTTTGCCGACACCTTCACCCTCTGCGACCAGCATTTTTGTTCCGCCATCGGCCCCACCACGCCGAACCGAACTTATCTCTGGTCGGGGACGATCCGCGAGCCGGGTGATCCCAGCAAGCCCGCCCGCACGACCAACCCGATGCTCTACCGCGAATCCCAGGCGGCCTGGACCACATTCCCAGAGCGTTTGGAGGAGGCCGGAATCTCGTGGAAGGTTTACCAGAACGAAATTTCCGAACCGACTGGACTAGCCAATTCACACTGGCTGGGAAATTTTACGGACAATCCTCTGGAGTGGTTCACCCAGTATCGCGTCGGCCACTATCCGCGCTGCGTCGCCTTCCTCCGCCTGCAGGCGGAGGAACTGCCGCGCGAACTGAAACAGATTGAAGACAAACTCGCAGGCGTGGAAAAGGAATGGACGAGGTTGAAGGAAATCGCTGAGAAAGCAAAGCCCGCCGAAACGCGGACCGAAAAGCCTAACAGCGAGGCGGCCAAGCCCGGCAATGGCAGCGCCACCCCTGACAGCGAAACGGCAAAACAGAACAGCGAAGCGGCCAGGCTCGACAAGGAGCGGCGCGAATTGATTGCCGCCCGGGAGAAGACCAAAAGTGGCATCGAACGCCTCAAAGCGCGGATGGCGGCGCTCGAACCTCTGGACGGATCCGCGATGACTCCGATGGAGCGCGCGCTTCATGCCAAGGGATTCACCTCGAACGAAGGCGATCCTAACTTCCGGAAGACTGTTGCGGTCGAGCACGGCAGCGGCAAGGACAAACAAACCCTGCGGGTGCCGGCCGGCGACATCCTCCATCAATTCCGCAAGGACGCCAGCGAGGGGGTGCTTCCGACGGTGAGCTGGCTGGTTGCCCCTCAGGAGTTTTCCGATCACCCCACCTCCGCCTGGTTCGGCGCCTGGTATGTGTCGGAGGTGCTCGACATCCTGACAAAAGATCCTGAGGTCTGGAAAGACACAATCTTTCTCCTCACCTATGATGAAAATGACGGTTTTTTTGACCACATCCCTCCCTTTACTCCGCCCTTGAGCAACGATGCCAGCACCGGAGCCGCCTCGGAAGGACTCGACACCAGGGACGAATTTGACGGCCCCGGTGGACAGGGAATTCCCATCGGGTTGGGCTACCGGGTTCCGCTGGTGATCGCCTCGCCCTGGTCGCGCGGGGGATTTGTCAATTCCGAAGTATTCGACCACACTTCTGTCCTGCAGTTCCTGGAAATTTTCCTGGCTGGAAAAAGCAAACAGCCAATCCTTGAAACCAACATTTCCTCTTGGCGCAGAACGGTTTGCGGAAATCTCACCTCCGCCTTCCGGGTCAACGACGGCGTGAGCCAAGGAGGAAAGCGGATTGAACCGGCGGAGCGCGATTCCTTCATCGCAAAAATTGAACGGGCAAAATCGCGCGAGCTGCCCAAGTGCCCGCCCTTGAGCACGTCCCAGCTTGCCGATCTGCGCAGCAATCCACTCGCCACTCCGCATCTCCCGCAGCAGGAACCCGGCACCCGCCCGGCCTGTCCTCTGCCCTATCAACTGGGGGCTGACGGGATCTTCGAGCACGCCACCGGACGGCTTCTGCTGAGCTTTTCAGCTGCCGACGAGCGTTTCGGCAGGCAGTCGCGTGGGGCACCCTTCACCGTCTATGCGCCTCGCGGGTTTCGTTTGGAACAACCCAAGAAGGTCGCGGGACCGGCAGGGGACGAGCCGCAGGTTTTCGAGAAGATGCGGCATTGGTCCTTTGCCGTGAAGGTCGGCGACCGACTGACCTACGCGTGGTCCGTGAACGATTTTCCAGACAAGCGGTACGACCTGGAAGTTTACGGGCCGAACGGCTTTTACCGGGAGATGCGGGGTGGCGGCACCCAGCCAGAGCCGGAAGTCACCTGCCAGGAGCAGGAAAACCGCCAACTTCTCGTGCGATTGAAGGCCCCTGCCACGGCGAGTCCACCCTTCGAGGTGGTCATTGAAACGCTTTCCTACCGCAAAGAGCGCATCCTCAAAACCCTCAGCTCTGGTGAGGCATTACAGGTTTCCCTGTCTTTTGCCGACAGTGCCGGATGGCATGATTTCCAGGTCACCTGCCCTGGGAATGCCACCTTCATCCGACGTTACGCAGGGCGCATCGAAGACGGACGCGAGAGCACCACCGATCCCATGATCGGAGGACCGGCATAGCCCTTCCCACCGAATTTTGCCTTTTCCGTCAGTCTATCGATAATCTGCCAGGCAAATTATTGGAATTAGGTGACAGGGGGGGCGGGGGGCACGGAGATGCTGTGCAAAACCCTTGCGCAGCCAAGCCTGCTCTCTACCAGTTTGCAGGGCAGAAACCGGGTGAATTTTCGTGAAAAATGACACGGGACCCTTCGCTGTCTCCGCCCGTCTCCTTCTCTTCAATAACTGCCTGTGAGTGACCCCGCCTCCAACGAACGCGTCGAACTGGTAAATGTCGCCGACGAAATGTCGAAGTCGTTCCTCGACTACTCGATGTCCGTCATCATTTCACGGGCACTGCCTGATGTGCGCGACGGGCTGAAACCCTCGCAACGCCGCATTTTGTTCGCGATGAACGAGCTGTCGCTCTATCCGAACCGCAAGCACATGAAGTGCGCGAAGATTTGCGGTGACACCTCCGGCAACTACCACCCGCACGGCGAGGCGGTCATTTACCCGACGCTGGTCAACATGGCGCAGCCCTGGTCGATGCGGGAGCGCCTGGTGGACGGCCAGGGCAACTTCGGCTCCATGGACGGCGACTCCCCGGCGGCGATGCGATACACCGAGGCCCGGCTGACCCATCTGGGCACGGTGCTCATGGAGGACATGGAAAAGGACACGGTGGATTTCCAGCCAAACTACGATGAACGGCTGACCGAACCCACGGTGTTTCCCGCGGCGTTTCCGAACCTGCTCGTCAACGGCGGCACGGGAATCGCCGTGGGCATGGCGACGAACATCCCGCCGCACAACCTCGGCGAGGTCGTGGACGGCATCTGCGCCCAGATCGACAACCCCGGAATTACCATCAGGGAACTGATGCAGTTCATCAAGGGGCCGGATTTCCCCACTGGAGGCATCATTTATGGCACCGCCGGCATCGGCCAGTATTTCACCACCGGCCGGGGGCAGATCCGCCTGCGCGGCCGCATTGAGGTGGAAACAGCGGACAATGGCCGCGAGCAGATCGTCATCACTGAAGTGCCCTACTATACAAATCGGGCGGTGCTGATGGCCCGCATCGGCGAACTGGCCAATGAAAAGGTCCTGCCGGAGATCAGCGGCATTCTGGACCAGTGCGCGGAGGAGACACGCATCGTCCTGGAACTGAAAAAGGATGCGCGTCCGCAGGTGGTCATCAACAACCTGTTCAAATACACGGCGCTGGAATCCACTTTCAGCGTGAACATGCTGGCGATCGACAACCGGCGTCCGCGGCTGCTCAACCTCAAGGACGCCATCGCCTGCTACATCGAACACCGGCGTGAAGTGGTGCTGCGCCGCACCCGGTATCTGCTGAAACAGGCGGAAGCCCGGGCGGAAATTCTGGAAGCAATGCTGCTGGCCAGTTCGCAGATTGACGATTTCATCCGGATGATCCGCGAGTCCGCGGACCGTGCGGAGGCCGAAGCGCGCATCAAGGAGCATTCCTTCAGCCTGGAAGCCGCCTTGGCGCTGGGAGTCGTCATCCACAGCCAGCCGCAGATTCAGGGCGACCGCTATGTGTTCAGCGACCGCCAGGTGAAGGCGATCGTGGAAATGCAGCTTTATAAACTGACCGCGCTGGAGCGGGACAAGGTCAAACGGGAATACGACGAGGTGATGGCGGAAATTGCCGACCTCAATGACATTCTGGCCAACGAGGCGCGGGTCATGGCCATCATCAAGGGAGAGCTTTTGGCGGTGAAAGCCAAGCATGCCACTCCGCGGATGAGCGTTTTTGCGACCGACGAGGGGGAAATCCAGACCATTGACCTCATCGCCAACGAGGCACAGATCATCACCATCACCCACCGTGGCAGCATCAAGCGGACCCTGACCAGCCAATACCGCACCCAGAACCGCGGCGGCAAGGGATTGAAGGGCATGGAGGCCCGCAGCGCCCAGTCCGATGAGGAGGAAAACGATTTCGTGGAGCACCTCTTTTCGGCATCTTCCCACGACTATCTGATGTTTTTCACGAACACAGGGCGGGTTTACATGGAGCGGGTATTTCAGATTCCGGAAGGCGACCGCACCGGCAAGGGACGCAGCATCAAAAATCTGCTCAACCTCCGGCCCGAGGAAAAAATCGCCAGCACGCTTCGCCTCGCCATGGAAGGAGAAGGCGACAAGGAGACCACGTTTGATCAGAACAAATTCGTGCTCTTTGCGACCCGTGCGGGCATTGTCAAAAAAACGAATCTCAGCGAATTTCGCAACATCCGGAAGGACGGCATCATTGCCATCAAAATCGAGGAGGAGGATCACCTGATCGGAGTGGAGCTGACCAACGGCGGCAACGAAGCCGTGCTGGTGACCCGCGAAGGCCTGAGCATTCGCTTCAATGAAGCCGACTGCCGGGACATGGGCCGCGCCGCCACCGGAGTCTGGGGCATCCGCCCGGTGGGGGGCGATCATGTGGTGAGTCTGGCCGTGGTGGAACCGGAGGCCATGCTGCTAGTGGCCAGCGAACTGGGGCTTGGCAAGCGGTCGTCCTTCGAGGAATACCGCGTGCAAAACCGCGGTGGGAAAGGAATCATCACCATGAAAACCACGGACAAAACGGGCAAAGTCGCCCGTGCCCTGGTGGTGCACGATCACGACGAACTGATGCTCATGACCAACAGCGGACAGAGCGTCCGCATCCCGGTCAATCAAATCCGCGAAACCAACCGCAACGCCCAGGGCGTGAGACTCATCGACCTGCGCGAGGGAGAACTGCTCCAGGATCTCGCCAAAGTCATTGCCGACAAGGACGAGGATGCTGACACCGCAACCACCGGGGATGATGCCGGCGGGAATGCCGCGCAAACCGATTCACCGCCTTCAGACAGCAGCGAGGCCTGAACACCGCAGCCCTGCCGCACCACACAGCGCTCATGGGGCGCCGGCTTCAGCCGGTTTTTTGGCTGAATCTGATGCGGGCTTTTTCGGGGTCCAGTTCGACTTCGCCGGAGCCTTGGGCACGATGCGGATGATGGTGGCCCGTGTCGGCTTGAGGTATTCCGCCGCCAGTTTGTTGACCTCTTCCAGGCTCACCTTTTGATATTCACCGGTGATGGTGCGCGCCCATTCGAGCCGTTGCGGCGCACTCTGGGCCTGGGAAACTATGGTGGACAGCCACCAGACGTTGTTGCGCTTCTGATCCTCCAGCATCTTCAGCAGCGGTTTCCGCGCCCGATCCAACTGGTCCTGGGTGGCGCCGGTCACCGCCAGTTTCGCGCCGATTTCCTTCACGATGCGTCCGATGTCCTGGGCGTTTTTCCCCTCGGCGATGAGAAAGGCGGCGATCGCCCCCTCGCCGGTGAACGTGTCGCTCATGGAACTGTGCACATCCGGGCTGTAGCTTTCCCCAAGTTCCTCGCGGACTTTTTCGTTCACCAGGTCATCGAGGATGCCCGCCACCAGATTCAATTGGCGGGAGAGCCGGATGTTTTCCCGCCGGTCCGTGGTGGGCCAAAACACCGCCACAATCGCCTTCGGCACTTTCGACTCAAACTCGAAGGTTTTTTCCTCCGGTGCGGGCCGGAAAACCTTGCGCTCCTCCGCATAGGGCAGGCGGTCTGCACGGTGCGGCAGCGCTCCGAACGTTGCGGCGGCAGCCTCGATGGCCTTTTCCACCTCAAAGTCACCAACCACGGCGATTTCGACAAAACTGTCCTTCAGCGGTCCGGACAGCCAGGCCTTCACTTCCGCCATGGTGCGGGCGGAAAGTTCCTCTTTTTTCGGAAAGACAAACCGGGCGTCGTTGCTTCGCAGATACGACTCCAGACGGGATTTCAAAATCCCCTCCGGCGTGCGGTCCACCTGGGTGTAAATGGCATCGATTCCCTGCTTCAACTGGCGCACACCCTCTTCACGATATCCGGGTGCCGTCATCTGGGCGCACAGCAGTTGAAACTCCAGCGCCAAATCAGCCCGGTTCGTTTTGCCGCTGAGATTGAGGAATTCGTCCGCGACCGTGAATCCCGCCCCCACCGTGCGTCCAGCAAGCAGGCGCTGGAGGTCATCGGCACTGTGCTTTTCCAAGGCGCCGGCATCGAACGTCGCGCTGGAGAACAATTCCAAGCCGGGTTTGTCCTTGGGCAGGGTCAGTTGTCCGGCACCGAAGTTCACGCTTACCAGAATCGCATCCTTGGCGAAATCGGTCGGCTTGAGGTTGAGCCGCACGTTGTTTTCAAACTTCACCATGGTCAGGCCCAGATCTTTGGCCTCTTCCCGGCTGGCGATTTTTCCCGGCTCCCCAAACTGAGTGTAGGCGAACTCTGCAGCTCCTTCCTCCTTCAACGGCTCCACCTTCACCGCCCTGCTGTTCAAATACGCTTCCTTGATTTTTGCGTCGCCATCCTCCAATGCCAAATTCCCTCCGGCAAAAATGCGGATGTCCTCCGACTTCCAGTCCGTCCGCAGGCGCTCCAGGCACGCTTCCGGGGTTATTTTTTCGATTGCCAGCTTCACCCGGGCCAGATCGTCCGCCGGATGCGTAAATACCCGCTTCTGGGAAACGGCCTGCGCAAGCTGGTCGGCCAGGTTGCGCGAAAGTCGCGTGCCGGCCTGCTTGGCGGCGTTTTCCAATCCGGTTAGCAGATTGGATTTGGCCTCCAGGAATTCCGCCTTGGCAAAGCCGAATTGCAAAGCGCGCCGCAGTTCCTGCTCCCCGGCCGCCAGTGCTTTTTCCCACTGCTCGGGTTTGGTCTGGATTTGCAGGCTGCTGCCTTCCACGAAGTCCAGGAAGTCGGAGTAGTCCGACTCTGCGCTCATGAACGGCGGATTTTCCGAACGGGCAAGTTTTTCAAAGCGCCGGTTCAGCATGGCATCAGCCAGACCGCGGATCAGATTGTCGAAGCGCGTCTCCGCATTGTCCGGACGGCGGCGGGAGGGCCGGCCCACGTCGATGCTGATGGTCGTTTCCCCCGCTTCTTTCTCCGTGTAGAGCCGGGTAGTCAGTCCGTGCCCGGCGCTGACTTTTCCAAAATCCGGATCCCCCACCCGTTGTCCGGGTTTGAGATCACCAAAAGCCTTCTTGATCCGCGGTTCCATCTCCGCGGGTTTCACCGCTCCCACGACGACCAGGGTGATCCGATCCGGCGTGTACCATTTGTGATAAAACGCCGTAAATCTCTCCCGCGGCGCATTTTTGATCACCTCCTCCTGGCCGATGGGCAGTCGCCGCGGAATGAGCGCTTCCGGCAGGCTGAATTTGAATCCCTCCACCATCGTCCGGAAATTGACATCATCGCGCGCCAGTTTTTCGCTCAGAATCACCCCGCGTTCCTTGTCAATTTCCTCCTGAGCGAGGAGCATCCCGCCCGCATAGTCGCGGAAGAGTTTCAAGCCGTCCGCCAGATAGGTTTCGGTGCCCTCGGGCAGCTCCAGCTGGTAAACAGTCTCCTTGAAGGACGTGTGCGCATTGGTGTCGCCGCCGAAACTCATGCCCAGCCGTTCGAAATACGACTTCATCTCACTGGCTTTGAAATGGGTTGTCCCATTGAAGGCCATGTGCTCGAGAAAATGTGCCAACCCCTGCTGGGAATCCTCTTCCATCAGACTGCCCGCATCCACATACAGGCGCAGGCTCACCCGCTTCGGCGGTTCGGCATTGGGCAGAATGGCGTAGCGGAATCCGTTGTCGAGCTTGCCCCAGACGATGCCGGCATCCGGTTTGAGGTCGCTTCCCTCGTGCGGCCACGGTGCCGCAGGAGCTTGGGCAAAAACGGAAATCGGCGCGGCAAATGCCAGTGCCAGCAGAATCACGCGGGAATTGATCATGGTGGGAGCTATGCGGGTTGGAGGAAGTCTTGTCAAATGGGGCAGTGTCTCCATGCCAAGGCGTTGCCGCATGACGCCGTTGCGCCTCATCCATCGCCGTTTACGCGTAGGCTGAGCCTCCGGAATTGGTCTTGCCGTGTCAGCGCGTGGCGGGAAAATCCTTTTCTCACCATGAAAAAATCATTCTCTCTGGTCCTCCCGCTCGCCGCCTGCGCAGGCATCGCAGGCTTTTTGATCGCTGGCGAAGCCAAACCGGACATGATCGAAAAGGTCAAGGCCGCTCTTCCATCCGAACCCGCTGCCAAACCGAAAAAGCAGCATCAGGTGCTCGTTTTTTCCAAAACCAACGGCTTCCGCCACAGCAGCATTGAAATCGGCATCGAAACGATGAAGCGGCTCGGGGAAAAAACCGGTGCCTTCACCGTGACCGCTACGGAGGATGACAGCGCGTTTGAGGCCGACAGCCTCAAAAAATATGACGCCGTGATCTTTCTCAACACCACCGGTGAAGTCTTCCGCCCCAAGGACAAGCCTGCAGACGCCGCCGCACAAAAAGTCGCCGACGAGCGGGAAACCCGGCTCAAACAGAACCTTGTCGATTTCGTCTCCGGCGGAAAGGGCATCGTCGGCATGCACAGCGCTACCGACACCTATCACAACTGGAAGGAATTCCACGACATGATGGGCGGCGTCTTCAGCGCCCACCCCTGGCACGAAAAAGTCGGCATCAAAAATCTCGATCCCGAAAATCCCGTGAACAAGGCGTTCAACGGCAAGGGATTTGAAATCACCGATGAAATCTACCAATGGAAACCCGGCAGTTTTTCCACCGACAATCACCGGGTGCTGCTGGCGCTCGACAACGAGAAAACCAACATGAAGAAGGGGGGCACCAACGGTCCGGATGCCCTTTACCCCGTCAGCGTCCTGCGCCAGTACGGCAAAGGCCGCGCCTTCTACTGTTCGCTGGGCCACCGCGAGGAAATCTACTGGAACCCAGCCGTCCTCCAGCACTACCTCGCCGGCATCCAGTTCGCGCTCGGTGACCTGCCCGCGGAAGCCGCCCCGAAAAATGTGGCCAAGGTCTATTTCGACGGTCACCAGTTCGTGGTGGCGGAGTGAACGCCCGCCCGGACCCGACTCCGGCCCGCCATTTTTCCATGATTCCCAACGGCCACCCGGCCAATTTCCTGCGCCCAGGGCGGCGTTGATGATGGTTTGCGGCCGGCGGCGAAATCGTCGGGATGATCTGGAATTTCGTCAGGGCGGGCCTCCTCTCCAGACGCCGGTCAGCACCTTCATCCTCTCCATCATGCCGCAGATCCTAACAGTCCTTCTTTCCGCAGTTAGCATCCTCACCGCCCATGCCGGACCGGGAGCGGAATTTTTTGTCGCCAACGGCGGTGACGACGCCCATGCAGGGACGCACGAGAAGCCCTATGCGACACTGGAGCGGGCGCGGAACGAAATTCGCAAACTGCGGGCACTCGGCCCGCTGCCGCCGGGCGGTGTGGCCGTCGTGATAGCCGGCGGCACGTATGAACTCGCGCAACCGCTGGCGCTCAATGCACAGGATTCCGGGACTGCGGAGGCACCGGTTGTTTACAAGGCCCAGTCGGGACACACAGTCCGTTTGACCGGCGGAAGGGAGGTGAGTGGCTGGCAACCGGTGAAGGACCAGACGGTGCTGGCGCGATTGGTGCCGGAAGCCCGCAGCAAGGTCGTGCAGGCGGATCTGCGCGCCGTGGGCGTCACTGATTTCGGACAGATGAGCGGCGGCTTTGGCCAGACGGGCGGTCCGGGACTGGAGCTTTTTTTCCAAGACCAGCCGATGACGCTGGCCCGCGGGCCAAACGAGGGGTTTCTCAAGATAGCGGAGGTGCTCGGCACCACGCCGGAAGAGGTGCGCGGCACCAAGGGCTGCAAGGAAGGCATTTTCACCTACGAAGGGGACCGGCCCAGCCGCTGGGTCGGCGAACCGGAAGCCTGGGTGCTGGGCTATTGGTTTTGGGACTGGGCAGAGCAGCGCCAGCGGATCGAATCGCTGGACCCCGCCACGCGGAAGTTGACCCTGACAAAACCTGACCACGGCTACGGCTACCGCAAGGGGCAGTGGTTTTACGGTTTCAACATCCTCGCGGAACTTGATCAGCCAGGGGAATGGTATCTGGACCGAAAGGCGGGCGTGCTCTACTTCTGGCCCCCAACGCCGATCGCTGAAGGCCGTGCGGTTGTGTCGGTGCTTCCGACCCTGCTGACGGTGAAAAACGCGGAGCACCTCACATTTCGCGGCATCACTTTCGAAGTGGCGCGCGGCACCGGGATCACGATTTCCGGCGGAACCGACGTGCAGATTGTCGGCTGCACGTTGCGCAACTTCGGAAGTTGGGCGGTGCGGGTTGACGGCGGCCGACAGCACGCGGTGCGCGGCTGCGACGTTTACGCCACTGGCGATGGCGGGATCAGCCTCGACGGCGGCGACCGCCGCACCCTGACACCCGCCAGTCATGCCGCGGAAAACAACCATCTGCACCACTGGAGCCGCTGGAATCGCATGTACCGCCCGGCGCTGATGCTGGGCGGCGTGGGCCAGCGGGTGGCAAACAATCTGATCCACGATTCCCCGCACACCGCCATCGGCTTCGGTGGAAACGATCATGTCATCGAGCTGAACGAAATTCACGATGTCTGCACCGAGTCGAGCGACGCCGGCGCGATCTATGCCGGGCGCAACTGGACCATGCGCGGCACGGTCATCCGCCACAATTACCTGCACCACATCAGCGGCTTGGAAGGGCAAGGCTGCGTCGGCGTCTATTTGGACGATCAATTTTGCGGAACGGAAATTTTCGGCAACGTGTTCTACAAAGTCACCCGTGCGGCGATGATCGGCGGCGGGCGGGACTGCACCATCGCCAACAACATCTTTGTCGATTGCACCCCGGCAACCCACGTCGATGCCCGCGGCCTGGGATGGGCGTCCGGTGGTTTCGAAGGCATGAAAGCCAGCTTTGACGCGATGCCCTGTGCCCAGCCTCCATGGAGCACGCGCTATCCGCAACTGCCCGGAATCCTCAAAGACGATCCGATGGCGCCGAAAGGCAATCGCATCGCTCGCAACATCTGCGTCGGCGGCCGCTGGGGCGATTTCGAAGCAAAAGCCAAACCACTCGTGACCTTTCAGGACAATCTGCTGGAGCAGGACCCGAAATTCGTCGCTGCCGAGCACCAGAACTTTCGCCTCCAGGAGGATTCCCCTGCCTGGAAGCTGGCCTTCCAGCCAATTCCGCTCGAAAAGATCGGCCCCTACGCCAGCGGCGACCGGGCCTCGTGGCCGGTCAAAATCAACGCGGCGAAACAACCCTGAAGCAAGACGTGCTGCGACCTGCGGGAAACGCCCCAGCTGCGTTCTAACTGTGCGGGTGGCTGGCCCAACCGGTTTCCTCCCGCCGTTCCGCAGGTGCGAAAATTCCCTTCATTTTCGAATGGTTTGAGCAAAGAACCGAGGAAGGATGCCGTCGGCCAGAAAATGGGTGCCGCCTCCGTGCAGGCTTGCGGGCGCACACCATGTCTGCCGTAATTTCCCTGACAAATCATGCATCCGGCCCGCTGGTCTGTGTTTTTTTCCCTGCTGGGGCTCACCGCCCTGATTCCCGCGTACTTTGTGCCTGCGATGCTGGTGGCCAATGCGGTGGATGGCAGCCGGTGGTTTTCCGTGTGGACGGGGATCACCACGTTCTGGGAGCGCGGCCACTGGTTTCTCGCAGGACTCATTTTCTGCTTCAGTTTTCTTTTTCCGCTGGTCAAGTTCAGCCTGAGCCTGCTCTGCGCAGCGGGGGGGCGGTGGCTGCCGCGGAAATTTCGCCACGGGGTGTTCGTGCTCACCCAGTGGACGGCCAAATACTCGATGCTCGACGTGTTCGTCATCGCCTTGCTGGTGCTGCTGGTCAAGGTGAAGGAATACATCCGGATGCTGCCGAGCCTGGGGCTCTATTTGTTTTCGTTCGCGGTGCTCTGCTCGGTGCTGGCGGGCGGGGCCTTGAACCGGGCGATCCAGCGGGATCCGGAAATGCCCTCAACCACACGGCCCCGGAAGCGGAGGGTCTGGCCGTATTTGCCGTGGCTGATTGCCAGCGTGGCGGTGGCAGCCTGCGGAGCGGTGCTGGCGGTGGCCCATACCGGCGGGCGGGTCAACCGCATTGTCCTGACAAACCTGACAAAGCGTCCGGTGCCGCGCTCCATGGAGAAATTCATGGGCCTCAAGGAACTCACCAAAGAGGAGCACCGGTTCTGGTCGATGGATACCTGGACGCGCTTCAAGGAACTGCTGCAGGCGGCGACAACCGACATTGGTTTGAACGATCCGCAGGGCTTTCTGGTGGTGGAGACGATCCAGGGCAGTTCCTTTGAAACGCCGCTGGTTCCGGTGAATTTCGATGATCCGGACCTCAAGCTGGAATTCGCCCTGCCGCAGGAACTGGAATTGAAGGATGTGGGGACGGTGATTTTCAAAACTCGGGCCGAATACGTCAAGCTGGTGCCGGTGGACAACGAGGAGGAGCGTCTGTCCGCGGCCAATGACCCGTTCCGCACCTGGAACCCGGAATGGTATGGGCGCATTTTCAAATTCACCCTGAGTGGTCCAGCGCATCCGGAATTCATGGCCGGAATCCTCATCGGAATCACCGGACTGCTGGGAATTTACTGGGCAGGATCCGGCCTGCTGTGCGGCGGCAAGTCACGGCAGCCCCGTGCGGACCGGCAGGCCGAGCCACGAAAACCCGCGGAATGACTCCACGGTGCCGCGGACCCTGCACGGCGCAATTCCCGTTGACCCTCGCCGTGCGTCGCGGCAATTTGACCCCATGCTGAAAACCTCCTTCATCATGGGAATCCTTGGCCTGACCGTGGCTGGTGTGCTGCTTTCGCAGTGCGCACCCTTTCGCAAAAAGCCGGGCCCGACCGCAAGCATCAATCCGCAAAATCAGGGAACGATGCCTCCCGGCAGCGGGGGCATGCGCCTTTCCTACAACAAAGTGGCGGCTCCGGGTCCGTTCATAGCGATGACCTTCGACGATGGCCCGCACCCCTCGCTCACGCCGCGCCTGCTGGACATTCTGCGCCAGCGCAACATCCGGGCTACGTTTTACGTGGTAGGCAACCGGGTTGGGGAATTCTCTGGAGCAGCCCGGCGCATCGCCGCCGACGGGCATGAATTCGGCAATCACACCTGGACCCACCCGCTGGCGCCCAGCCGCTGGGCAGACGCCCCCCTGCGCAATGAATTGCAGCGCACCCACGATGCCATCCTGCGGGTGACCGGCGGAGTAGCCAAATCCTACCGCCCCCCTGGAGGCAGTGTGAATCCCCACCAGAAACAGTGGATTTTCAACGAATTCGGCTATCCGACCATTCTCTGGGCCGTGGACCCGAACGACTGGAAACGCCCGGGTCCATCCGTCGTCACCCAGCGCATTCTCGCCGCCACCCGTCCGGGATACATCGTCCTCGCCCACGACATCCACCCCGGGACCATCGAGGCCATGCCGGCCACGCTCGACGGCCTGCTCGCTCGCGGCTACCGCTTTGTTACTGTGAGCCAGTTGATTGCCCTGGAACAGCACCGCCTGGCCACCATTGAGCAGCCGAGGCAGTTCTCCGCATCCTTCAGCCCAGGCGGCTATTGAGCGGCTTGTTCGCCGCCGGTGATTCGGTCGGCTTGGTTCGAATCGGATCGAGCAAATGGTGTTGTGGCGTCGTTTTGCGGCGGCCTTAATGATGTCGGATAATTTTTTCGAAAATCATAAAGGCAGGTGCCGCTTCGGGCACGGTTTTTCCACTTGAAGGGCTCTGCCAGTGCCCACATGCTGGCTGCGATGCTGGCTGGCTGGTTTTGCGAAACCTTCCAGCCAGTTTCAGTCTATTTCTCCCACATGAGCACCACGATCAAGCGAGCGCTGATTTCCGTTTCGGACAAAACCGGCCTGGATTCCTTCGTCCAGGGCCTGCACCAACTGGGGGTGGAAATCCTGAGCACCGGAGGCACGGCGGCGGCCATCAAACTGGCGGGGGTTCCTGTGATCGAGGTGTCTGACTACACTGGGGCGCCGGAACTGTTCGACGGGCGGGTCAAAACGCTACACCCCAAGGTCCACGGTGGCTTGCTTTACGTTCGCGATGACAAGACGCACATGGCACAGGCGGCGGAAAACGCGGTGCCTCCCATTGATTTGCTCGTGGTGAATCTTTATCCCTTTGAGGAGACAATTGCCAAAGCAGATGTCACGCTGGAAGAAGCGATCGAAAACATCGATGTGGGAGGACCGGCGATGCTGCGGGGAGCGGCGAAAAACTATGGGAGTGTGACGGTGGTTATGGACCCGGCAGATTACGAAACGGTGCTCGAAGAGCTGCGCGACAACAAGGGAGAAACCAGCCTGAAGACCCGGGAGCGCCTGGCCATCAAGGTGTTTCAGCGCACTTCTGAATACGACAGGGCGATTCACGAATACCTCAACCGGGAGCAGACGACCGACAGTTGTTTCAGCCTGCATCTGCCGCTGAGCATGAGTCTGCGTTACGGCGACAACCCGCATCAGGAGGCGCGCTTGTATGGAAATTTTGGGGATCATTTCACCCAGCTTCATGGCAAGGAACTGAGTTATACGAATGTCCTGGACATCGAGGCCGCAGCCCAACTGGTGCTGGAGTTCCGGCGACCTACGGTGGCGATTCTCAAGCACACCAACCCCTGCGGAGTGGGCTGTGATGACGAAGACCTGCGCGCTGCGTGGGACAAGGCTTTTGAAACCGACAAGCAGGCTCCGTTTGGCGGAGTCATCGTCACCAACCGTCCGCTACCTGAAAACCTGGCCCGCGTCATCAGCGAAATTTTCACGGATGTGATCATCGCGCCGGCATTCGATCCGGAAGCCCGTGCCATTCTGCAGAAGAAAAAGAACCTGCGTCTCATCCAGATGCATGAAGCGGCTTACGCTGCGAGCCTCGAGACCAGCCCCGTCATTCGCAGCGCTCCGGGAGGCGTCATGGTCATGGAGCGGGACCACAAGGCTCTCGGACTGAGCGATCTTGGGGAAAAAGTGGTCACACAACGCCAGCCGAGCAAGGAAGAACTGGAGGCGATGCGTTTTGCCTGGCGGGTGGTCAAGCATGTGAAGTCCAATGCCATCGTGTTCGCCACCCACGACCGCACCCTGGGCATCGGTGCCGGGCAGATGTCACGGGTGGATTCCTGCCGCATTGCCGTCTGGAAGGCCCAGGAGGCCGGATTGAGCCTCGAAGGCAGCGTGGTGGCCAGCGACGCAATGTTTCCATTTGCGGACGGACTCATTGCGGCCGCAGATGCCGGTGCCACCGCGGCTGTCCAACCGGGCGGCAGCGTCCGTGATGCCGAGGTCATCGCCGCAGCGGACGAGCGGGAGATGGCCATGGTCTTCACGCAATACCGGCATTTTCTCCACTAACTCATCTTCACCTTATGCATGCGATTCCAGCCATCGGCATCATCGGCGGAAGCGGCCTCTACGACATCGAGGGGTTTTCCGGACGGGAGGAGATGGAGGTCTCCACGCCCTGGGGGAAGCCTTCGGACGTGATCACAGGCGGCAGGCTGGGCGGACGGCAGGTTTATTTTCTGCCGCGCCACGGACGCGGCCACCGCATTCTGCCGCATGAACTGAACCACCGGGCGAACATCTGGGCGTTGCGGTCGCTGGGCGTGCGCTTCATCCTCTGCATCACGGCCGTCGGCAGCCTCAAGGAGGAATATCATCCGCGGGACATTGTGCTCATCGATCAGTATTTCGACCGCACCAGCCGCAGGGAGCACCACACGTTTTTCGGCGGCGGCATTGCGGCCCATGTCGGCTTTGGCGATCCAGTGAGCCTGCCCCTGCAGTCGCTGCTGCATGAGGTGTGCGTGGCTCAGGGCCGCCGGGTGCACCGCGGGGGAACCTATGTCAACATGGACGGTCCGGCCTTTTCCACCCGGGCGGAATCCCAGGCCAACCGGCAGCTTGGATTCGATGTCATCGGCATGACAAACCTTCCGGAGGCAAAGCTGGCCCGCGAGGCGGAAATCGCCCTGGCGACGGTGGCGATGATCACCGACTACGACTGCTGGAAGATCGAAGAGGAGGCAGTCAGCGCGCAGACGGTCATTGGCCACCTGGCTGCCAACGCTGCCGCAGCCAAGGAAATCATCCGCGCCGTGGTTCCCAAAATTCCAGAGACTGCGAACTGGCCGGAGCACTCGAGTCTGGACATGGCGCTGGTAACGGACAAGGCACTCTGGCCGGCGGAAACCGTGGAGAAACTGCGGCCGATGCTCGGGCGCTTTCTCTGAGTTTCCTGCTGACAGCGCGGGAATCCGGTTTCAACCTCTGCGCATGGAAACCCGTACCGAAATCCCGTCCACCAGCGACAAGGCGCTGCGGCTGAATCTGGACAAGTCGAAGTATGGCACTTTCGCCGAAATCGGCGCGGGTCAGGAAACTGCAGGCTGGTTTTTTCGCGTCGGTGGCGCTTCCGGTACGGTGGCGAAGTCCATTTCCGCCTATGACATGCAGATGAGCGATGCCATTTACGGCCCCAGCCCGCGGTATGTTTCGCGGGAGCGCCTCACCTCCATGCTCGATCACGAATTCGCCATTCTTGAGGAGCGGCTGGGCGCCAAGCGAGGAAAGGACACCACGTTTTTCGCCTTTGCGAACACCGTGCGGGCCCGGGCCTACACGGACAAGGACGATGCCGACTGTCACGGCTGGATGGGCATTCGGTTTGTCACCACGCCCGGCGGTCCGCCGCATGAAATTTTGCTGCACGTCCGGATGTTTGACCCGTCGAACCTCGCCCAGCAGCATGCGCTCGGCATCCTGGGAGTGAATTTGGTTTATGCCGCCTTTTACTACCGCAACGACCTCTCCCTCTTCGTCACCAGCCTGCTCGACGACCTCACGGCGCGCAGCATGGAAATCGACATGCTGAAATTCAGCGGACCAGACTTCGCCCGCATCGACAACCGCCTCTGCGCCCTCATGCTGGTGGAGGCCGGCCTCACGGAGGCCGCCTTCTTCTCCTCCGACGGCGAGGTGATGCAGGCTGCTGAAAAGCTCTATAAAAAACCCGTGCTGGCGCTGCGCGGCAGTTTCAATCCCGTGACGCTGGTGCACCTCGACATGCTCGACAGCGCCGCCCAGACGTTTCGACGCCTGCTGGCCGCACCGGATACGCCCTACGTGGAGGTCATGGAGTTCAGCATGAACAGCTTTTTCAGTCCCATCGGCGAAATGAATCATGCGGAGTTTCTGCGCCGTGCCGATGTCCTGCAGAGCCTGGGCAAGAACGTGCTGATTTCGAAATTCAACGCCTTCCACCGTCTGGCCGGTTTCCTGAGCCGCTACACCCGTGAACCGATCGCCCTGACGCTGTCTCTGGACATTTTTGAAAAACTCTTTCAGGAATCCTACTATGAGGAGCTGCCCGGCGGCATCCTGGAGAGCTTTGGCCGCCTCTTCAAAAGCTCGGTGCGGCTCCATGTGTATCCCGTATTCGACCGGGAAACCAACGAAACCAGAGTCGTGCAGGAAGCGCAGATTCCGGCACACCTGCGGGGACTTTTCCAATATCTGCTCGAAAACAGAAAGGTCGCCAGCCTCATTGGCTGCGCCAAGCCGGAACTGCTGCGATTCTGGACCACGGATGTCCGCCGCATGATGGAGGCGGGGGACGAACACTGGAAAAATCTGGTTCCGGAAGCAGTCATCCGCGCCTACGCTCCGAAATCCTAACCAGGATCAGGTGCCGCGCCTGTTGCCAAAAAGATCGATGTGCAGGCGGCGGCAGTAGCGGTAGCCATGTGTCCTGCAAGCGTCCACCAGCCAGGCATCGCGACTGCGCAGCGACGGTGCATCGCGCCCTTCCGGCATCAGCAGCACGAGGTGAGGCGGAATCTCCACTGGCACGGAATCCAGCAGGGAACCGATTTCCATCAGTTCATCAGGGGAAGTCACCACGAACTTGATCTGAAAGTCATATTCCTCCAGCCAGCAGCGCACGGCCTGGGCATTCCAGCGGGCCGTTTCATGCCGCTGCCTCCAAGCGGCATCCGCCTCGCCCTCCAGCGGGGTGGAATTTGCCAGTTTCGGACTAACGGACGCGAGGTCGCACGCGATGCCCGCCGGTGGGACCGTCCCGGCGGTTTCGATCGTGATGTGCTTGCCAGCCTCCTTCAGGGCCGCTGCCAGTTCGTGGATCCCCGGGGCGATCATCGGTTCACCGCCGGTGAGCACCACATGCTGGACCGGAAATGCCAGCACCTGCCGCAGAATTTCCTGCACCGACAATGCAGCGCCTTCGGGATTCCAAGATGCATACGGCGTGTCGCACCAGCGGCAGCGCAGGTTGCAGCCGGAGGTGCGGACAAACACCGAGGGAACGCCGGTCAGGCGGCCTTCGCCTTGGATGGAATGAAAGATTTCCGCAACCCGCATGTCCCGACGATGCAGGCACCGCGCGGCAAACGCAAGGTTTGCGCAGTGGGAACCCTGACTCCGGCGAAATCGAACACCGATGGAATCCGGAATCGTTTGACGCAAATCCGCGGTTTTGCCAATAATTCGCCGAGTTCTCCAGATCCCCACCCCAGTCCACATCGTCATGCCCTTCCCCCGTTTTCCCGGATCCGCCCTCGCTGCAGCGGTTCTTGTTGGCATCATTAGTCCGGCTACGGCGGCGCCGCCGGTGCAGCCCACGGAAATGTCGAGTTGGGTGTATTTGAATCCATCCTCCGCCATCATCGTGGGGGTTGGCTGGCGGGACAACAGCACGGATGAAACCGCATTCCAACTGTGGGGCCGGGCGAACCAGAGCGGGAATTTCGGGGTGATCGCCACCTATCCCTCCCAGCCTGGAGACGATCCGACCGGTTTTCGCAGCGTCAACATTCCCGGGGCAGCGGCGAACACCTACTATGAGTATTATGTCAAGGCGATGAAGGGCGGGGAATTCTCCGCAGCGAGCAACACCACAAAAGTAAAATCCGCGGGGTTTGAGCCTCCGGTGATTTATAGCCTCACGGCCCCCGCGGCGGACAGCATGGTGCTTTGGCTGCAGGAAGCCTCCACCACCGAGGCAGGTTTCGCCGTCGAACTAAAAAAAAGCACCGAAGCGAACTTTCAGGAATTTGGCCGCAGTGGAGCCGACGCCACCTATCCGTTAAACATGGGAGGCTTTCCTGGCGGAACCACGTTTAACGTGCGCGTCAGGGCGTTCAAGGGAACGCCGGTTCAATACACCACATATTCACCCACGGTGAATGTCACCACGCCCGCCGCAGTGCTGGGCACTCCGGGAAATCTGGCCGGCACCGCCACGAACGATTCCACGGTGAATCTAACCATGGAGGATGCCTCCGTGGGCGAATGGGGAACGGAGGTTTATAGGCGTCTTGAAGGTGCACTGGCATTTGATTACCTCGGCAGCGTAACCAGCGCGAATGTGACCCTGATCACCGGCATCAACGGACATTCCGGCGGAAACCGCTATGAATTCAAGGTGCGAACCTACGCCGGCCCGCCGGAATCACGCACTTTCGGATCCTATTCGGAGATCGCCACCGTGGGCACCAGGGACATCATCGTTGCCAAGCCGCTGCCCGACGCCCATCCCAACCAGGCGTTCACCCACACCTTCGAGCGGACGCAAAATTACCCTCTGGTCTCGCAAAGCGTGAGCGGGTTGCCCGCCTGGGCCGCTTTTGACAGCAATACGGGCACGGTGTCGGGCACGGTGCCGGAGAACGGTGCCTTCAGCTTCACTTACACCGCGGTTTTTTCCGATGCCTGGACCCGAAACCAGACGGTGAATCTGCGCGTTTTCCCCCAGGAGGGAACGCCCGCAGTTGCGACGGACATTCCCGACTGGTCCACCCCGGCGGGACAAATGCGCGACACCCCTCTAGCCGGAGCATTCAGCGATCCGGAGGCCCAATCCGCCGTGCGCCTGGCCACCACCATGGGAGACTTGGACTTCATCCTCTATGACGCAGTGACTCCGGCGACAGTGGCAAATTTTCTGGGTTATGTGAACCGCGGAGACTACGCCGGTGTCTTGTTTCACCGCAGTCCGGCCGATTTTGTCATTCAGGGCGGCGGGTATCGTGGACCGCAGGGCGACGGCACATTCACCAGCGTCACGGATCAGCCTGCCGTGGTCAATGAACCGGGCATTTCCAGCCGGCGCGGCACCATCGCCATGGCCAAACTGGGCGGCAATCCCAACAGCGCGACCAACGAATTTTTCATCAACATCGGCACCAACAGCAGCAACCTCGACTTTCAAAATGGCGGCTTCACCGTGTTTGGCCGCGTCTCCGCGCCGGCCATGCTGGTGGCGGATTCCATCAACAACCTGCCGGTGGGAAATTTCAACGTAACCCTGGACGGTCATCCTTTTTCCTTTTCGGATTTCCCGCTCAATGCCGCCCTTCCGCTGCCGTCCACCATCCCCGCGGATTCGGTGGTCAAAATCCTGTCGGCCGCACCGGTTCCGGTTCTCACCTGCAGCGTGACCGCCAATTCCAATCCAACGGCCGTGGCGGCATCGGTCGCCAGCGGCCAGCTTCACTTGGAAGCGCTGGCTGGCGGCCAGTCCACGGTGACGGTCACCGCGACGGACCTCGACAACAAAACCGCCACGCAGGAAATTTCCGTGACGGTTCAGGATACCTACGCCACCTGGGAAGCCCGCCAGAATTTCGCCGCGGAACAAGCGGGGCCTGACAAAAATCCGGACAACGATCCGCTGGCCAATCTGCAGGAATACGCCTTTTTGGGAGACCCCAAAGCAGCTCTGGCCGCGGACGCTCCACAGGGCGGCGTCACCGCGGGAGACCCCCGATACCTGACCGTAGCGTTTCCGGTCAGGAAATTTGCTGATGGACTGGTTTACACCGTGCAGGGGGCGGATTCAGTGGCCGGGCCGTGGTCGGACTTGTGGAAAAGCACGGACGGTTTTTCCGGTCCTCCCAACGTGGTTTCCGCCACCGACGCCGCGGACCGAACGAACGTCGTCATTCGCGATTCCGCACCGCTGGCCTCTCCGGGCAGGCGGTTCCTCCGCGTGAAAACCGAGCAGCAGTGACCGCCCCGCAGCGGCATCACCGCGGAAACTCCGGCAGGGTCGCCGTCAGAATTTCGGCAATCGCCTGACGTTCCGCCTTCGGGAGATGTGCGGCGATTTCCGGCGGCGTCTCCGCGGTCAGAGCGCTGCGCAGCCGACGCAGGACATGCAGGCGGAATTTGTCAGGCAGTCCGCCGAAGGTGCTGCTGTAAATCATGTAGCTGCAACGGTATTCAAGGATGCGTGTCTGGAGATTCAGATCCTTGAGCGCACGTCCGGCTGCGTCCGCCTTCCGGGTTGCGGCGAAGGCTTTGGCAAAGCGCGCTCCTCCCTTCACCGGTCCCGGCAGCGGGCGTTCCTGCGCAAACAACAGATAGGAAAGAAGGCGGTCGGCCTGTTCGTCTGCCAGGGTCATGTCAGGAATTTCGCGCTGGGACACCGGAATACTGCCTCCAGCCTGGTGCATCGCGGTGCGCAGCCGGTAGTTCGCCTCCATAATGCGGTTCGCCGCGGCCACTTGATGGTCATGCAGTAGCAGGGCCGCGGGATCACTCCCCGGTTCCAGATGCAGCCCTGCGGGGAGAAATTTTTCCGGCAGACCACTCGGCATGGAACCGCCGGGAGTGGAGAAGGTGTTGGCCAGGTGGCGCATTCCGGTCAGTTCTCCGGAAACCAGCCAGCCCGCCCAGCGCCCCTCAAAGGGAGCATCGTGACCGCCGTTCCAAGCCGCGTTTTGCTCCTTGGAAAACCGTCCGTCACTACCGGTCAGCAGCGAGCGGACCATGAGCCCGGGCAAAAAATTTGATGGACTGCCGGCATGGCAGCCCAGACAGGAATCCCGGCGCTCCAAACGGGGGATTTCCTCCGCCGCAGTGGGCACGTTGAAAATGTAAAAGATGCCGCCGAGCACCGGATCGATGCCGGCGACTTCAATCAGCCCGCCGGGCATCCAGCCGACGTAGGTGTCCTCATTGAAGTAGAGCGCCCTGGGATTTTTACCGTTCACAAACTTCCGCTGCAGGCTGGATTTGGAAAATACCAGGATCTGCGACTCCTGCGGCACGTTCAGCGCCTTGAGATAGGCGCGCAGAAAGGTTTTCGGATCGCCATCCGCCGGAAGCGCCTTCCGCGTTTGTTCCATCTGCCGGTGAAATTTCGTCACCGCATCCGCCGGAGGCGTTTCCCAGTAGTTGTGGGGCGGTGTTTCGAAGTCGTTCCACTGCTGGGCCAGTCCGGCGGAGGGAAGGATGGAGGCTGCGCAAAGGAGGAGGGAAATGCAGCGGGCTTGCTTCATGGGGGTGGCTGGTTTGCGGATTCCTGCCATGCCTGCAGCAGCGCACCAAAGGCTGATGCAGCTTCACGGCCGGTTTCGATCACTTCGGCATGATTCAGACTTCCCGGATGCATGCCGGCCGCCCAGTTTGTCAGGCAGGAAAAGCCCGCCACCCGCATTCCCAGTGCGCGGGCCTGGATCGCCTCCAGCACCGTGGACATGCCGACAGCATCTGCACCCAGGGTCCGCAGCATCCGGATTTCAGCGGGCGTTTCATACTGCGGTCCCGTCAGCCCGGCATAGACCCCTAAATGCAGGGACAGGCCGCTGGCTGCAGCCGCTTGCTGGAAACCAGCGATGAGGTCCGGATCATAGACCTGGCTCATGTCGGCGAAATTCGGGCCGCCCAACAGCGGCGAGGTTCCCGTGAGGTTCAGGTGGTCGCTGATCTGCATCCAGCTTCCGGGCGGGTGCCGTGGGTTGAGGGTACCCGCGGCGTTGGTCAGGATCACCATGCGGCACCCTGCATGATGAGCGAGGCGGATTCCTGCGGCGACTTCCGCCGCGGTGCGGCCTTCATACAGGTGCCATCGTCCACGGAACAGCAGCCAATGCTTTCCTGACAGCGTGGCCCCGATTAGCTCCCCCGCATGGCCGGGAACTGTCGCCTCCGGCAAGCCTGGAATTTCATGATAGGGAAGGCGGAACTCCACCTGCATTTCGTCCGTTAGGGTGCCCAGCCCGGAACCGAGCACCACGGCTGTTTCCGGAAAAAAATTTTTGGGCAGCAGGTCTGAGCATGCGGACATGGCGGGTCTGTTTACACGCCAGCCCTGGGTCCGGTCAAGTTCAGGCGATGCAGTCGAGCGGGGCAAATTTGCCGCCCAGGATTGGTTCGGCCGGAACGTCCAGCCATTTTTCCAGCACGGACGCATAGACACTGCGGAAGTCGTGAGTCGGGATAAAGTGGCCCTGCGGATTGAAATGTTCATAGCTCGGATGGTTGCCATGCACGCCGGCCTTGACGCCGTTGCCGACGAGGAACATCGGAGTGGCGGAACCATGGTCGGTCCCCTGGCTGTTGTTCTCCGCGACAGTCCGTCCGAATTCACTGAAGGTCATGACGAGTGCGCGGTCGGCGTTGCCCTGCCGGGTCATGTCGCGATGAAAGGCGGCAATGGATCCTGACAGGTCGGTCAGCAGATTGTCGTGATGCGCCCGCTGGCCGGCGTGGGTGTCGTAGCCGCCCTGGCGCACGAAGTAAACGCGCGCACTCAAGCCGCCGCCGATCAGGGCACCCACGGTGCGCAGGGACCGGCCCAGTCCTGTATTGGGATAGTTTGCGGTGTTTTCCTTGGCCTGCTTGGCGGCCTCCATCACACTCTGGCTGGTGGCGTTGGCCTGCATCACTGTGCGGGTGATGTATTCCAGGTCGTCGATGCTGCTGGACCTCGCGGCCTCCTCCGCATTGATGCTTCGATATAAAGGATCACTCTGTCCGTAGCGGAAACCGAACGCCTCCGGATTGTCGATGTTCAGACATTGACGGTCACGCGCCTGCATCGCCCAGAACCGGCTGCCAGTGCTGCCGACGGCAATGGTGGGCTGGATGTCCCCCTTGTCCTTGAATGCGGCATCTGCATAGCGGCCAACCCAGCCAACACCCTCGGATCGCCCGCTGCCGCCGGTGCCGCCGCCCGGATCATTCACGTCCAGGCGCTTGGTGGGATCGCCGGTGTGCCAGATGAACATGGCTTGTTCGTGGCTGTAGTTGGGATTGGGGTAGCCGACGCCGGGCACCGCTGCGAATTTCCCCTGGTCGAGCAGTTCCTTGAACGGTCGCAAATTTGGATTGAGCCCGACTTCATCGTTGAGCCGGATCACCTGCTGTTCGTTGATGCGCGTCGCCTTGCGGAGTCGGTGGTAGTTGTCCATGGCGTATGGAACGAGGGCGCTCGGGCCGTCATTTCCGCCGCTCATTTCGATGAGCACCAGGATGCGATGCCCCCCTCCCTTGGCCTGAGGTCCCGCCAGGGCAGTGTGCACCAGAAAGTTCGGCAGCACTGAACCGATGCCGACGAGTCCGAGTCCGCGGGTCAGGAAATCCCGCCGTGTTGCAATTCCGTGAATGTTCATGGTTTGGATCCTCCGATCTGAATGTTAGGTTGATTGGTGAATGCAGCAATGTCAGGGTGTTTGGCAGAAGCGTCAGCCCAACTGTGATTCCGGAGCGCACAGGAGCATGGACAAGAGGCGTGTCAGGCGGGCATTGGCCGCAGCGGCGTTTGAGGACCATTGCGCCGGTTCGGGCAGCGGCTTGAGAAACTCGACCAAGGCCTGCCGTTTGGCATCCGGCAGGGGCACCACCCAGAGACTCCTGACCAGGTAGTCCACCACTTCGTCATGAGTCTTGAAGGTTTTTCCGGCCAGCAGTCCGCCGACCACATCCACGCCGGTTCTTCCGGCGCGCGGTCTCTTTTCGAGCACTTCCGCCACCACGTTATAGCGACCCAAAATGCGGCTGGTGGTGATCCAGGAGCGTCCCGGCTGCCAGCCGAAAACGCTCGGCGGCTCGAACAAATCCTGGCCCATGTCGCGCAGCGCGTTGGCGAGGTAGGCGAAGTCCGCGTCTTTCAGGCCCAGATCGCGGTGCAGCCCCACCAGCAACTGCACCGGGCTCTTCACTTCCGTGCCCATGGTGCGCGCACTGTAAAATTCCCCGGAAAGAAACAGGTTCTCCAGCATCGGAGCGATGTCGTAATTGTTGGCCCGCAGCACCGTGGCCAGCGCTTCCACGGTGTCGGGCGACGGATCGTCATGTGCAAAAAAGGTGAACAACTGCCGGGCGATGAACTTCGCCGGATGGGGCGTTTCGAGAATCAGGCGCACGAAATCGTCGCCGCTGTAGCCGCCGGTCTTTCCAAAGATCGTCTTGGGTTCCGTATCGTGCCGGTCGGAGAGGAAGCGGAACTGCCCATTCGCCGCATTGTAGGTATAGCCAGTCAGAGCCCGTGCGCCCTGACGGATGTCGTTTTCCGTGTAGCCCTGGTCGCGGCCCATGCTGAAGAGTTCCATGATCTCGCGGGCCAGATTCTCGTTGGCCCGGCCTTTGACGTTGGTGTCGTTGTTCAAATACTTGAGCATCGCTGCGTCGTGGGCGACACCGTAGAGGAGCGTGCCGAAATTCCCGGCAGCATTGGCCCGGAACATCTGGTTCTGCAGATACATGTAATAGCTGTCCCCCACGGTGCTGTACTGCACCGGAATTTGCCCGTGCCAGAACAGGGTGAGCTTTTCCTCAAGCGGGCGGGGGGACTCGATCATCCGCCGCAGCCACCAGACGCGCATGCTTTGCAGCTGCTGACGATCCTCCTCCGCTCGTTGCTGTCGCAGCAGCCGCTGAGCTTCGCCGGAAAGCGCCGTCTCATAAGGGAGCGGCTGTTCCTTGGAATGCGGGGCGAACACGGCCGCTGATGCGGGCTGTTTCTTGAAGTCCACGAGATACCGCACGGCGCCGTGCAATCCCAGCGCGTGCAGTTTGGCGACCTCGTCGGGGGTGCCGCCGAAGCCGGCCCGCATCAAGAGGTGTCGTGCTTTGGCAAGATCCCATTCCGTTGCCGGAAGCAGGCTGAGTCCGCCTTGCGCCTGCGCCTGCGCCTCTGCCACCCGGATCGATGCGGCTTCGATGTCCTTGCGCTGTCCTGCCATCTTCTGTTCGATGGCATTCCGCTCCGCGGCCGCTTTGTCCACGGCGGCCTGCGCGGTGGCGGCTTTCTGTCCAGTCTCCTTGGCGGAACGGGCGGACTCCGCGGCGCGCTTTTCGGCGGCACTCAGCGCCGCTGCGCATTTCTCCAATGCGGCCGCAGCAGATTTTTCCGCAGCGGCTGCCTCCCCTGCTTTTCCGGCGGCAGCCTGCGCCGCTGCTTCGCGGTCCTTTGCCTGCGCCTCCGCCGCGGCCTTGCCTTCGACCGGTGCCGCCGCTGCGTTGTCCTTCGCGGTTTTGGCCGCCGCAAGCGTCTCTGCCGCTTTCTGTTCGGCAGCCGTTTTGGCAGCGGTCTTCTCCTGCGCCAGTTTTTCGGCGGCAGCCTTGTCCTTTGCTGCGTTTGTCACGGTGGTTGCCGTTGCTGCGACACCCTTTTCCACATTGGCCAGATGCTCTTTCGCCTTCTTGAGCACGTCGCCGGTCTGGTTGCACGCCGTGATTTTGGCTTGCAGTTCCTTGTTCGCAGCGGCCAGGGCAGCTTCATGCGGAGTGCGCTCGTCGTAGGCGGCGCGGATGTCGCGGAGAAACCGCTGGCGCATCACCTTGAGCAAAGCCTCCCGTGCAGCGATCCGTCCGGACGTCGCCTTGTCTGCCGCAGCCCAGTCTGCCCGGGCCTTGTCAGCGGCTTTTTGCGCCTCGCCCGCCGCCTGAACCAGGGCTTCGTTTTCCTTTTTGAGTTCGGCTTCCCTGTCCGCCACGGCCTTTGCCACCGCAGCCTTGTCATCGGCCAGAGCCTTGGCTGGATCGGGTGCCAGCACCAGGGCCTGCACCGCTGCCTGCATCGCGGCAGCCTGTGCCTGCTGAGCCTTGTCAGCATCGGCGGTTTTTGCCGGCAGCGCCTGTTCCGCTGCGATCTTCGCGGCCTGGGCGCGCTTCAGCGCTTCCTCCTCCCGTCCAAGATCCTTTCCGGCCCGAATCTTCGCAATGCGTTTTTCCATCCCTTCCCGGGCCGCCTTGATGCGATCCTCCGTTTGCTTCACGGTCGCAGATTTCTCCTCGGCATTTTTCTTTGCCTTCTGGAGCGCCGCACTGGCTTTCTCCAGGTTGCCATCGGCATCGGAAAACGACGCCTGCAGCCCCATCAAACCCGCGGCCTTCGTTTTATCTGCTTGCAGCGCCGGCAAGTGCTCCACCGCCGTGTGCAGGGCCATCAGGAACGCCTTCGCGGCATTCTCCGCCTCCTTGGTCTTCTGCGGCCGGTCGTTGTCCGTGGCCTGCTTCAGGGCGGTGGCTGTCTGCACCAGCGCCTTGTCCGCCGCCGCCACTGCGCCTAACGTTTTGACAATCGCAGCATTTGCCACGGCTTTTTGCTCCGCATCCGCCTTGGCAATCGCCGCCTTTTCGGTTGCCAGCTTTGAATCCTTCAGCTTTGCCTCCGCATCGTCTTCGTTGTGGCGCACCAGATCCTTCATCTGCCCGGCAGCCTCTTCCGCAACGGCCAGAACCGCTGCATATTTCTCGAGGGCAGCCTTTTCCTCCGTTTCCCGCTGCGGCAACAGTTTCTGTGCTTCACCAAAAGCGGCCTGCCTTTGCCCGTCCAGTTCCTGAGCCAGTTCGCAAACCTCCTGGGCATCCGTTTTCTGATCGGGTGCGGCCTTCTCCAGTTTTTCCCTGGCAGCCGCCAGTTCCTTGGCGGAAAGCCGTGCGTTGAAAGCGGCTGAATTGAATCGCGCCGTGTCGAGGCTTTCCCGGGCCGCAAGCAGCGCGGTCCGAGCTGCCGCCACGGTTTTGTCGATCTTTGTCAGTTCGTCGGTCGTCTGTTTGACGCGCGACTCCAGTTCCTGCTCAGGAGCCGCCGCCAGGCTGCCGCCCCCACCGCACATGGCCAGTAACGCGCCGGTCAGCAGCAAATGCCTTCGGATGATCATAGAGTGTCTCATGCGTATTGTGATGGGATGATGGTTGCCGTGCCAATGTCTCCGCCCCTGCGGTTCAGTCCGGATGACCCCTTCCAGGCGGAGCTTTGCGTTTCAGAACTGCAGCGGCATGGAGCGGCTGAACCGTGAAGCGCGATTTCATTGGAAATTTCCAGATCAGGCATGGCAGGCTGCGTTGCATGCAACCATAATGCGACGCGAGCCGCACTGGTTGACGGTGGTCAACGTTGGGCCACTGATGAGGCTGATGCGAATGCGCGATGACGTACCACGTCTCTGCGCATGACCCTAACCCGACTTCGTGGATTCGCGAGGGTCGATTGAGGTTTTATCGGGCCTGCGCGGGCTCGGGAGGCGCAAGTCTACACTACACCGACGGCGATTTCGTGCAGGCGCAACCCCTCATCTCGGTGGCGCGGCGGTGATCCTCGGCGGCGGCTGGTCCGGCAGCGTGAGCTTGAGTTGATCCAGCAACAGTTGCAGTTCCTTCTCGGGCTGGGTGTGGCGTGGCAGGATGATCTCGCGACCGTCGGTGGTGGGCAGGTGCATATCCAGCATCTGCACGGCGGCGAATTTCTCCAGCACCGCCCTTGGCGCCAGCCCGCTGGCGCTCCTTTTGAGCCGCGCTTTGAGCGTGACTTGCAGCGCGTAGGCTAGGAAGCTGATGAAGATGTGCGCCTCAATGCGGTGGTCGTGCTGATGGTGGATGGGGCGGATTGCGAGGTCGCCTTTGAGTTCTTTGAAGGCCTGCTCCACTTCGGTAAGCTTGAGGTAGAACTGCCACAGCTTCGCGGGATCGGTCTCAGTCATATTGGTGCGCAGCAGGTAGCGGCCTTCGCGTCGCCAGGCTTCGCGCAGCTTGGCGCGGTCGAGCCGATAGCTCAGCGTGGCGCTCTGACGCTTGCCTCTTCCTTTGCCAGCGTGGGTGACTTCAATGTGAACGAAACGCGCATCGCGCCCGGCCTCTTTCTTCGCACCTCCGATGGCTTGGTGCATGGCGTCGCGCTGCAGGGGACGTTTGCGCTCGGCGATGGCTTTGAGCGTCTGGATGTATCTGCGCAGACGCCGGCGGCGCATGGAGCGTTCCTTCATCACCCGGTCGCGGCTTTCGGCCAGCACGTAGGTTTCGCCCTGGTGGGGCAGAAGTTTGACGCGCACGCTGGGCCGCGCCTGCTGCCAGTCGCGCTGGAGCAGCGGCTGCTCCAGCGTGGCCAGCTTGCCTTTCGGCGTGCCAACCAGATAGCTCACCGCCGGAGTGCTGCCACGCATCTGTTCGAGCGCCTCTTCGGTGGGTATACCCCGGTCCATGACCCAGATGCGGTCGGCCTTGCCATACTGGTCTTCGATCTTTGTCAGGAAGTCCTTGAGCGTGGTCTTGTCCGCCGTGTTGCCTGGCAGCACTTCGTAGGCAAGTGGGTAGCCTTCCGGTGTGACGATCAGCGCGATGACCACCTGCACGCAGTCGCTGCGCTTATCCCGGCTGTAGCCGAAGCGGCGCAGGCCGTCCGGGTCCTCCGGCGGATCGCTCTCGAAGTAGGTGCTGGTGAGGTCGTAGAGGAGCACTTCGTATTTGGCATCGAAGAGATCGCGCCACCGCTGCGTGAGATGACCGAAGAGGGCACGCTTGTGCCGCAATAGCAGATCGTGGCAGGCGTAGAGGTGATGCTGTTCGGCGAGCCGGAAATCGCTGCCAAGCAGGTCGGCCACGGCGCTGTGGTCGAACCAATGCCGGTGCAGCCGCCATTCGCTGCCTGGATCGATGAGGCGGTAGAGCACGAGCGTCTGCAGCACCAGATCCCAGCGGGTGCCCTTGCGGCTGGCGGGCAGGTGCCCGCGCCAGAAGGCACCGAGTCCGAGTTGCCGCCACAGTTCACAGCCCAGCCAGCAGGCACCCCACTGGCGCGGTTTGCGCAGTGACATCTGCGAGAGCCGCACGCGCACGATGGGCAACCCGTCGGCTTCAGCGGACAGCACCGGAGCATGTTCCTCGGGAAAGAGGGCCACCTGCTGTGGGGCATCGGCATCCTGACCGAACAACGCGACGCTTTTGCGCCAAGAGAACTCCTGTCGGCCATTGAGTTCGCCGAGATAGAGGACATGGCGCTGCACGATGCGGCCTCCCTTGGAAGCGTCGGTTTTGCTTCGCGTCGCCTCACGGCGCTCACCCCTTCGGGGCAGCCTTCGGCTGGCTACCTCATCCATCGGTTCGACAACACTCCAGTAGAAGTGTTCTTTGCCATCTTTGAAGCGTTTGATGCGACGCAGGAACATGATGGCTGATAAAGATAGCCATCGAAACGCCGGCGCAACCACCAAGGTCTACACTACAAACCGTTTTGGAAATCGAACCCAGCAAAATCAAGGGTTCCAGCACCGAAAAGGGCCGAAAATTGGCAAAAATGGCGGCGAATCTGCGAAGTCGGGGTAGCTCTCCTCCGTCTTCAGGGAATACCCCTTCACCCGAATCTTTGCCCGCAAACGGTCCTCCAGCCTCATCCCCGACAGTCCCGCCAACCCGTTCCCCCCGGCCCAACGACCAGGGGAACCCCAATCTCGGAAATATCCAACATCGATCTTTCCCCGCCCACTTCGTTTTACGGTTGCATCCTTGTGAGTTTTTCGCCAAATCGCGCACAAATCAACACCAAAATCCGATAAAATCACCCCTTCTCTGGGATATCTCAGCAGATTCGTCCGCTATAGCAGCCTACAAAAAACTGGTTCTTCGGGAATTGGTGGGGAGTAATCATGCGGGGTGCAGTTCCAGCTTGCCTTCAAAGAACAGCACTCGTGCCCGCAGTGACGCAAAGTTGGGCAGGCCCTTGGCGCAGCTTTTGAGCAGTTGGATGGCGCAGTTCAATCCCTCGCTCATGGCGTTGGTGATCCGGTGCAGAGTGTAGTTGAGCAGTCCTTCGCCGTGCTTGTCGATCATGTCCGCCACCTTCTCCAGCGGCTTGAGCCGGGTGTCGCGGGCTGCTT
>JAGNEJ010000147.1 GCA_018003315.1 Verrucomicrobiales bacterium | reverse complement strand
GGTGGAAGCGATCGAAAACGGCACCTACCGCGGCGAGCGGCTGGGCGGGAATGCTTGAAATGGTCAGGCGACCGGCGGACGGAGTTTTGGGCTGGTGACAAACGGCTCCGCCAGATAGAGCGGCTCAACGGGCTGTGCAGCAAGCCGGACGATTTCTGCGTGCGGCAGCCGGGCGACGATTTCCACCAGCCGCACCGCGGAGGGAATGGCCGATTCCGCCTGACAAAATGCGGGGGAAACCGCATCGAAGGTGAGGATTTTTCCTGCATGTGCCGCACAGCGTGCGGCGGTTTCCTGTGCATCGCCAACGTACGGTCCATCAAGCCGCCCGCCGTGAACCGCGCTGAAATGCCAGGTGCTCCGCCGGGCATCCCCCACGATGGCATACCCATCTCCATCCACCGCCAGGAGGCTGGGCCACCCGATGAGCGGCACGTTGTTTGCCAGGGAAATGCCCAGCGCCGCAGCGATGCCGACACGCACCCCGGCGTAGGATCCGGGCCCGGTGCCGACCACCAGGCAGCGCAGGTCCCCGGCGGCCAGCAGCGCCCGCCGGAGCGGGGCAAAGAGCCGCGCATTGTGGGAGCGTTCGGAGACAAAAACCTCCTCCCGTACCAGGCCGCCGTCCCGCCACACCGCAAGACTCGCCTGGGGCGTGGACGTCTCCAGGGCCAGGATGGAATCACCCATCGCACGCCTCCGGTGGTGCCTGGAGCCGGTGCAGGCTGCGTCCTCCGTCCGGCAGCGCGGCCAGCCGCCACCACTGCGCATGCGCCGGCAGAAACCGGGGAAATTTGTCCGCCCATTCCACCACGCAAACGCCGCCGGATTCCAGATGCTCGTCCCACCCTAACGCGAGAAGTTCGAAGGCGGATTCCAGCCGGTAAAAATCAAAATGAAAAACGGGCAGCCGCCCCCCGGCATATTCGTGCACCAGCGTAAAGGTTGGGCTGCTCACTTCCGCGGACGATCCCAGCCCCGCCACGATTCCTTTTGTCAGGTGAGTTTTTCCCGCACCCAGGCCGCCGGTCAGGGCCAGAACATCTCCCGCACGCAGCGAACCGGCCATCCGTTCCCCTGCACCAATGGTATCCAGTTCGCCAGCCAGTAGGGTGGGAGTCAGCGCGTCCATGCGGCAGTGGTCAGGCGAAGACCACGGTTTTGTTTTCGTAGGGCAGAACCTTGCGCCGCACATGCCAGAGTACGGCCCGCGAGAGCACCACCTTTTCCAAATCCTTGCCCTGGCGCACCAGTTCCTCCACCGCCAGCTTGTGGGAAACGCGGATCACATCCTGTTCGATGATCGGACCTTCATCCAGGTCCGTGGTGACATAGTGGCTGGTGGCGCCGATGATCTTCACCCCGCGCCGGTGCGCCGCCTGATAGGGTCTGGCGCCGGGAAAGGCCGGCAGGAAGCTGTGGTGGATGTTGATGATCCGGTGCTGCCAGGCAGCGGTGAAACGTTCGCTCAACACCTGCATGTAGCGCGCCAGCACCACGGTGTCGATCTTCCTTTCCTCCAGCAGCGCCTGTTCCTTTTCCTCCTGCTCCTCCTTGTTCAGCGGCGTGACCCGGAAAACATGATAGGGAATGCCAAACCGCTCCACCACCGGACGCAGGTCTTCGTGATTGCTGACCACCAGGGAGATTTCCGCCCCCAGCTCCCCCGCTTCACTGCGCGCCAGCAGGTCAAACAGGCAGTGGTGCTCCCGCGTGACGAAGATCGCCAAACGGTGCTTCTCGTCGGAAAATCCCAGCGTCCATTGCATCTGCCGCGGTTCCGCCACGTAGTGAAACACCCGTCCCACGTCATGCCGCGGAATGCGGAAGCCCGCCAGGTCCCACTCCACCCGCATGAAGAACACCCCGGACGCCTGGTCCACATGCTGTTCGAGGTGCACCACGTTGCCGCCGTTTTCCCAAATGAAATCGGCCACCGCCCGCACCAGTCCGGGCTGGTCGGGGCAGTGCATCAACAAGATGGCGGTGGCACTCATGCAGAAGGGAGGAACGTCGCGCAAGATGCCCGGCACCCCGCACCGCGCAACCGCTTGTGCACAGCCCGGCGGAAATCCGCGGCCTGACCGCGAATAGGTGGTTGACCATCGCATGGACCACGGAAGCCTGACGCGACGGCATTCCGCCCTCTCGTCCTGACAATTTCACATTCCACGCAGACTCATGACTCCTCACTCCTTCGGCACCACGGCCACCCCCATCCGCGAAGTGCGCGTCGGCATTATCGGCGGCGGGCTCATGGGCCGGGAAATGGCCAGCGCCTTCGCCCGCTGGTTTGCCCTCAAAGATATGCCGGTGCGTCCGGTGCTTGCAGGCGTGGCCGACCTCGCCCCTGCCGTGCTCGACTGGTTTCGCCAGCTTCCGCAGCCGCCGCCGCTCTTGGTGTCCGACTACAAAATGCTCCTGGCCGATCCGCAAATCGATGTCGTTTACGTCGCCGTGCCGCACCATTTGCATGAGGCAATCTATTGCGATGTGCTCGCCGCGGGAAAGGACCTTTTTGCTGAAAAGCCGTTTGGCATCGACCTCGGCGCCGCAGAACGCATCGCCGCCGCCGTGGAAACCTCCGGACGCTTCTGCCGGTGCAGCTCGGAATTTCCCTTTTTACCCGGTGCCCACCGCGCCTATCAGCTCTGCCGCGCCGGGGCGTTCGGACGCATTTTGGAAATCCATTCCGGATTCCACCACAGCAGCGACCTCGACCCGACCAAACCCGCCAACTGGAAACGGCTCAGCAGAACCTGCGGGGAAATTGGAGTTCTCGGCGACCTGGGCATGCACACACTCCACCTCCCGCTGCGCCTCGGCTGGATGCCATCCTCCGTCCACGCCCAATTGCAGAAAGGCTATCCGCAGCGACCCAACCCCGACGGCACCTCCACCGCCTGCGACACCTGGGACAACGCCATGCTCCACACTTGGACCTCCCCCGCCACCCAGCCGGACCCGATCCCCATGCGCCTCGAAATGAAACGCCTGGCCCCCGCCGCCACCAACACCTGGTTCCTCAATGTGTTCGGCACCGATGGCGGCATCCGCTTTTCCACCGCCGAACCCAAATCCATCCACCGCTTTCACCGCGGAAAGGAACAAGGCTGGGAACGCATCGACCTCGGTTTCGAAACTCCGTTTCCCGCCGTCACCGGACACATCTTCGAGCCCGGATTCCCTGACATCATGCAGCAAATGTGGGCCGCCTTCCTGCTCGAACGCGCCGGACTGCTCGATGGCCGCCTCGGCTGTGTAACCCCCGCCGAAGCCCTCGCCTCCCACCGCATCTTCGCCGCCGCACTGCGCTCTCAGCGGGACAGCACCGTCGCCGCAGTCTGAAATCCAGACCTCTCCACGGCACCGCCTGGCCCGGCTTCAGACGGAGCCGGGCACGCAACGTCGCTGGATTGTGGACCAGACCCAGACCCGAATTCCAAATCCGCACGCGACGCAGCCAGGCGCACGCGCCAAACAAGCTCATCTATCATCCAGCGGGCTGATGATCGCCCCGCGCATCGCCCGTGCCAGCTTTACATGGGCTTCTGTCGTCCGGATATCGGCATGACCCAGCCGTTCCTGCACGCGGCGGATGTCCACCTCCCCCGCATCAGCAAGTGCGTTGCAAACGAATGCTGCAGCGTGTGTGCCGTCACGTTCTTGGTCACCTGCGCCAGCACCACCGGCACTTGCTTCCTCTCCATCGCCCCCACTCTCGCCCACAACCGATCCTCCAATCGCATCCCCGGTCCAATCCTCATCGGAACTTCCATTCCACCACAGTTCGTAAAGCCCCACGTCCCGTTCCAACTTCCGCAGTCGTCGGGGGCCGCTCTTGCGCTGTGCTACTTTTGTATTTCGTTATCATCGTCACATGCCGATTTCCCGCAAAACCGTAAGAATATCGATTACTTCGATTTTCTGACATTTCCACCCATCCAAAAAAATCAACCACATCGCACGAATTTCTCATGTCTTGTTGGAACACAATAACTTGGGACCTCATGAAACCGCCCTCCTTGACTGACAGAACCCACAATGCTTCCTTCATGCGTGTTGCCTCAAGCAAAGTAGGACACCGAAGGAAGTCAAGTGGGAGAACTGGATGACTCATGCAAACAAGACACCGAAGGTGTTGGTTATGTGCTAGGAACAGCGGAGCTGTTCCGGGGCCCGGAG
>JAGNEJ010000044.1 GCA_018003315.1 Verrucomicrobiales bacterium | reverse complement strand
GTGTATGATGGTGTCCTGAATTTCACCCGGACGAAGCAACTGTCTATGTCACGGAAGGGAGAATCGGCGCATGAGGGGATTCCCATTATTGGTGCCGATTTTGAAAATCAAGTGTCCAGGGCCGATGTAGCCGTGGAGGCGATGAAAGACCCGCAAATGTCGGAAATGTTGATCCGCTCCGCGGTGATCCGGGAGAAAGCGGATGCAGCGAAGGCGCAAGGGAATGCCAAGGACGCGGCTTTTTGGGATTCGGTGGACCGTGACATGCGGGGGGAAATGGCAGGGTATTTCCAGGGGAAGGCCCAGGCCGGGAAAAATCTGAAACTGGCAGACGAGGAAGTCATTCCATCGCTTGCCAAGCTGTATCAGGATGAGAGTCCGGGGGCTCGAAATTGGATGCAGCGAACATCGGATAAAGACATCCCAATTTTGGAGGGATTCGGGGATTCCTACGAATCGCAGTTGAAGGCATTCAATGTGAAGAAGAAGGCGCTTTTATCCAAGCTGCCGGAAGGGCTGCGGGAGTATGCGGAATTTCAGGCGGCGTTGCAGCAGCCAATTTCGTTCGGTGAAGGATTGGCTCATTTCGAGGGACGCACTGGAACTGAGGATGTGGCGGACCCATTGAAAATCGCTAATCCAACAACATGGGAGCGAATTCCGTTCATGGGCGATGTGGTGCGCAAGGCCACGCTGGAACAAGTAGCGGACATCGCGGGCAAATTGGAACGCGGGCAGGAGTTGACCAAGTTCGAGATGGATTACATCAAGTCCTACACGATTTACCATCAGCGGAAGGGATCGGAGTGGGGGAGCAACAAGCCGACTGATTCTGTGTTCTCCCCTGGAACAGCCGGGAAGGTTATTGGTGAGTCGTTGAAGTTTGGAGCGGAAATGGCATTGACCGGAGGCTTGGCCGGCCTTGGCCGCGCAACGGCTGCGAAACTTACGGCAACCGGTTTGGCCAAGTGGGGGACGGTGGCCGGCTTGGCGAAGCTGACGAATTTGATTTCCGGGAAATTGCTGCAATCCGGCCGGCTTGGGAATGTGGCGTCAAAGTCCGGTGGCGTGGTGGCGCAAGGTTTGACTGCCGCAGCCATGAATCCGGTGGCTGTCGCAAATCGCGTCTTGGAAATGCGCACGGCTCCGGTGCAAGTCAGTCTCGGCGACAAGGCTGCTCTCACCGCGTTCATCGATCCGGATTGGCAGCGGCCATCCAAGGCGGAGGCGGTTTACAAAGCATCGGCCAGTCATGCGGTGGGATACGTTTCCGAGCTTACCGGCGGCGCGGCCGTCCGGGCATTGGGGACGGCATTCAGGGCGGCAGGATCGGCGCTCGCCGAAGTGATTCCGGACAAGGTGATTTCGATGCTGGCGCGGGCTGGCACGGCCGGCCGGGTGGTGGCGCAAAAGACTGGCGCGGCCAAGCTCGGGGAAATCCTGAACCGGACGGATTCTGCCATGGCAAAAGCTATGAGGTTTCACAGCGTCGGTGGGGAAATGCTGGAAGAGCGAATTGACGAAGTCATGCGGATCATGCTGGGGATGCCGGAGGAATCCGGCATGGTGGGGAATCTGGCGAAGGGTCAATTCGGGGACGCACTGGATCAATTGCTTCTGGAGGGCGTGGCCTTCGCCGGACAGGGCGGGGCGATGAATATTCCAGTGGCGGCACTGGATTCCATGCGGCAACGGCGGGAGGCAAAGCAGGATTTGCCCGGCATGATGGCGATGAATGAATCCATGGCCAAGGCGCACGAGGAATATTCCGATGCCATGCTGGCGGAAGAATTGAAGGGATTGCCGGTGTGGGATGCCGCGGCTCCGAAGCTGATGGAAGCCTCGGCGAATCTCAGCGCGGCCCAGGAAGAGGCAGCGAAAGCCAAGGGACCGGTCGGCCAGATGAAAGCCCAGGTGGCGCTTGCCCAGGCCATGACTGCCCGGCAAGCTCTCATTCAGGAATTGGCCGGTGAGGTACCGGTGCAGCAGCGGCAACGGGCGGTGCGGACCGTGCAGGCATACGCGCCAACGAATGCGGAGGCTGACTCCATTTTGGAGGCAGCGCCAACGGAGGCATTGATTGCATCGCTGGGTGAATCCGACGCCGGCATGGCAGATCAAATCCGGGCTGCCGATGAAATCATTGCGGCATCACGGAAGGATTTGGAGGCTGCGCAGACGGTGGAAGATCAAGCGGCCGCTCATGAACAACTTTGGCAGGCGCATTCGGTTCGCATTCAGGCGTTGGAATCGCTGGCCGGAATTCCCCCGGCTGGGGTTGACATGGCTCCGGCGATTGAGGCGGCGAATCAGGAATTGGACGCATCCCCGGATCAGGCGGCGGCAGCCACCGCACGGGCGGCGCTCAAGCTGCATCGCAGTGGGCCGGCGGCGATGGATGTCGCGGATTTGGCGGCTCTCGGATTGGTCCGCAGTGGCGATGGTCAGTTGGAGGTATCCAAGGATGCGGTGGCGGCGGATGGCGTGCCGCGGATGACCTTTGCCAAAAATGGACAGGTGATTTTCAGCCAGCCCTTCATCGATCGGATGGCGGCATCGTTCCCGGCCGCGGCAGCGATTTTGCCGCGGTCTGAGTCGGCCCAGCGGGCACTTTTCGACCGGCCGGCCAAGCCTGCGAAGGTGGAGGCTGCCCCGACGCCAATTCAAGCGGTGGCGCAATCAGTCGCTGCGGCGGCGGCACCGGTCAGACCAGCGGCCCGCGGCCAGCGGAAATGGCAGGCGAGCATCGAGGGACAATCGGCCCCGGTCGTGGTCGAGGCTCCCACCGAGGCGGAGGCATTGAAGGCCGCAGCCAGGCTGGGGAAGGGAATGGTGGTCGATGTCTCCGAAATGGAGGCGGAGCAGCCGGCGGAGGAAGATGCGCCCGTCTCAGAGAATGAGAAGCGTTCCGCAGCGGCGGATTTCGCCGGCCGCTTGGCCCAGGCTGCCGGGATTGCTGCGCCGACTCCGGCCATGCAGCGCCATGCCGAGCGGGTGATGGATGCTGTTGAGCGGTGGAGTGCTGCCTTCTCCGGATTTGAATTCCGCGATGATGACAGCGGAGGTTTCGGCTTCCACAATGGCAAGCTCACGGTCAATCTGCGGAAATTGGCTCGTAAGGTGGGAAATCGAACAGAAGGCTGGGCGGATCGGGCCATTCTGGAAGAAGCCATTCATGCGGTGGCGGTGGCATTGGAAAAAGCCGGAAAATTCAAAGCGGACCAGATTTTCAACGCCCTCCCGCCGAAAGTGCAAGCGAAGGTGCGGGCGGCGTATGCCACGGCGGATGATGCCTGGTCATTGGGGCATGAATTCCTGCGCATGATCGTGCAAGGCCGGATTGATGCGGGCGAACTGACTGAATCCAAGGACATTGGATTGCTCAAGCGCCTCAAGTCTGCCTTGCGGGCCATTGCCGATTTCTTCCGCGACCTGGCCGGGAATTTGAAGTCGGAAGGTGCGGCGGCTGATGTCGTCGCCATGGTGACTGGAGCGGCCGATTTGATCGAATCTCGCGTCCGCGAATTGGATGCGGCAACCAAAAACAAAGGAGGCACCGATGGCAGCCAAAAAGAAAAAGCCGGGCAAGGGAACACGCTGCTAAGCGATCCCGCGGCAAATCATGGAAACAATCAATTACTCAGTTCCGCAGACGAGGCCTCAACGCAATGGGACATGGCGAACCGGACGAGAAGGGCGACCGAATGGCAGGAAGGGGCCATTGATGCACTTGCCGCGTTTGGCCGCGCCAACCTTGCTGGCGCTTCGCGTCTTGGCGCTCATGGAATGACGAAGGCAAGCACATTAACCCAAGGATTTCGCGACCTGATCGGGATGCTCACAAACGGACTCGATAGGAATAGAAACGGAGGATGGCTCCACACGGCCCCACTAACCGTCGATGCCGGATCAAGCACCGGCACAACAGCGGGCGGATACGCAACGCGAGATGGGCCATTCATCCTTGTGCAGCGTGAAAATTCCGGCGCAATGGAAGGGCGGCTTGAATCCGTCGGGGCGATTCTTGTGAACGACGTTCATGCTGGGCAGGTCGATGCGATACGAGCGGCGATTCAATCTATTCGACCGGATATTCAGGTTGCCTTATTTAGCGAGGTTGACTCGGTTGCAAAAGCGCTACTAAACCAGAAAACAAAAACCCCTCCCGCAAGCAACCTGGAGACTCCCCCCGCCGGCCAGTCCGGCGCGGGGGCATCAGGAAATCTTTCAACGGTCATCCATAATGGACAACGGGTGAAGGTGCGATTCGTGGCCAAGGAGACTGACAATATCCGCGCATCGCATGATGCCGAGGGGCATCCAACTCCCGGCTACAATCAAAAACTTCAACCACGGGACAGGTCTTTGGATGAATATGTCACGCAAGTTAAGAACATCTCACAGAATCTTGATTTTGCGACGGCTGCATTTTTCCCAGGAACGGACACTCCTGCAACAACGCCTGATTTGGGTGCGCCGATTTTGGAAATGGACAAAAAGGAAGGAGAGGAGGGGGAGGAAGGAGAGAGGGGGGATTCCGTCATCGGAAATGGACGGATGGCTGCTATCAAGAGAGCCTACGCTGTCGGCGAGCCATCAGCGGAACAATACCGTCGGGATTTCATCGCCAATGCGGCGAAATTCGGGTTGGACCCGGCGACGGTGGCTGCCATGCGCCATCCGTTTTTGGGTCGAGAGATTGTTGAAGATTTGTCTCTGGATGAATTGATCCGGTTTTCAGAGGACTCGAACGATGGCCCTTCCATGCAGACGAATGCGGTGGAGTTCGCCGCGCAAGACGCCGGGCGCATCGATGCCGGCCTGCTCTCGCTCATGGACCCGAATTATGCGCTGGATTCGGCCAAAAATGCCAGATTTCTGCAAGTTTACGCAGAACGGGTCATTAAGGGTGCCGATAAGAGGGATCAGGAAGGCAAGAAGAAGCGCGTCAACGAGATAAATATGACATCATCGGAATTTCTCCGGCGTGTCAGAAATGGAATCTTTGTTGCTGCATACCGACTGGACAATGGTGGGAGGCAGGCGCTTGACCGTTTGGCCGGTGATTCCGATGATGGTGCCAAACGGATCACCGCGGCGCTGTTGACGGTCGCCCCGATTGTGGCTCGGGCTCGGCAGGACATGGCTGCCGGAGCACTCCATCCGGTCGATGTCGCCCCGGCCCTCACGGCTGCGGTGCAGAAAATCAGCGTGGCCCTGCGGGAGGCGAAAAAAGCGGCGGACGCCTACGCGACACTCACGGAGTCGGACGATATGTTCGATGCTGATCCGCTGGCGAATTCTGTCCTCCGCTATCTGGTGGAGAACCGGAAAAATCAGGGAGCCATCGAGGAAGCGATTTCAGGGTTCTACGAGCGGGTTTACCAGGCAGGGAATCCCCAGGAGGGAGATATGTTTGGGCCGGTAGAGGCACCGGATGCTTTGGCGATCTGGCAGCGGTCGAGCGATCCGCAAGCGCAGGCAGACCGGACTCGGGAGCATGAGGGAATCACCCGGCAGTTGAATGCGCAGCGTGATCTTTATCCCCACGAGGCGGATGGTGATTTCCGTTCAAATTGGAAAGTGCCATCGGAGGGGAGAATCGTCAGGCTGGAAGATGGCCGAATCGGCACGGTGACTCGGTTTGTTGATTCCGGTGACTTTGATGTCACCACGGAAGCCGGGGATGTGGTTACGAATCTTTCCAGCAAGGCCGTGTGGGTGAAATTGACTCCGGAAGAATTGGAGTTGGAGCCGTGGCTGATTTCCAGGCTGCAATCGTTCGCTGAAATGCTGCCGGATTTCAATGCGACGCTGGATGCCATCGCGGGGATTTTGCCGGATGCCATTCCGTTAAAAGCTCCCCTCAAGGGGGCTCCAAGAGCATTGGAAAAGGGAGGGGAGAAGCTGAAAATCTGGAAAGAAAAATGGATTGTTGGAAAAATTGATGCGGAACCAAGTCCCGAGGCTGTCATTGCCAGCCTTTCAGACATCCTCCGTGGATCAATCATGGTGGATGCTCAGCATCAAATCATGGAGGCGAATGCGGTCATTTTATCCGCCTTTGCCCATGACAGCAGTCATGTTGAAACCAAAAAGGCCGACAGGATTTTCCGCACCGCTGACGGCATGGTGGAAATCACCATCAGTGATCGCTTTGAGCATCCCACGGCAGCCGGTTACTCGGACGTCCAATTCAAGGTGCAGGTGGCACCCGGCCATTTTGCGGAAGTGCAAGTTCACATCCCTGAAATGCTGGCTGCGAAGGAGGGGAATGAAGTCAAAAAAATGGGGGTGCCGGAAAAGTATTGGCCGGAAAATCTTCATATTCCCGGACTGAATCCGGAGAAGCCAGGCCATGCATTGTTCTCAGAATACCGGTCGCCCATGACCGGCAGCAAGCAAAAGCGCCGGCTGGAACGGCAGATGGGCGACCTTTACCGGGCCGCCCGCGAGACTCATGCGGCCCGCTTGGCGGTCACGCCGGCCCGCTCAAATGCTTCCTCGCGTGAAATGCGGTGGACGAACGGTTCCTCTCCGGTCAGCAGCGTCACATCAGGAACAACTGATTTTCCCTTGGGACCAAGAACCCAAAATTTGCCATCTTCCATGGCAACAGGGTCGCCGTCCTCATCAATAAAGAACTCGGCATCCGGGCCGAATTCCACTGGTTCAATTTCCTCTTTCATTGCGAACTACTATCGCTCACGCAGGGAGAAAAAGCAACAGGATAAGGCTCATGTAATCACATCAGGGAACATTTCCGACTATGCCGGAACCGTTGATGTTGCGGCCCTTGCTGCCAGGAAAAACAACTTCCGCGGAGCATTCGTCATTGAACCTGGAGCATTCAAGCTGGTGCGGCTTTCGCAGTTGATTTCGACCAAGAATGAACTCCAGGACAAGAAGTTCATCGCAGGGCTCAAGAAAGACCCACGGCAGACCGCGGCTGATTGGATCGTCAAAGCCATTGAAAATGAGGCTGGAGCCAAAAAGCGCGATCCGCTGGATGTGATCGACAATCAGGATGGGACATACACCATCGTGGACGGCAACGCGACTGCTCAGGCTTTGATGCTGGCTGGATGGTCCGCAGTTCCGGTCCGGATCGTTGATGCCCCGGAAAAGGCGCTCGGCACGCAGCTTGACCTATTCGATTGGGCTGCGACTGCCCCGGCGGCGGTGAAGGCCAGCCGGCCGGCGATGGCTGCGGCGGTGAAGAAGCTGCCGCCGGCCGTCCAACCGAAGGACAATGCGGGATTCGGGGAATTGTTTGATTTTGCGCAGACGGCCGGGTATGCTGCGACCGATGAAGCCAATGACGAACGCGGAAATCGCCGAACTGATTCGGGAGCAGGAAAACGGCCTGCGCGAAAACCCCGAGTGGGAGGAAGCCTTGACCTATTTGATTTTGTATCGTCCCAAACTGGCGCTGGAACTGAAAGCGGCGGGGATGCTGAAATGGGCGGACGGCCGGGCGAGATTGCTGCGGATGGGGACTCCGGCGGAAGTGGTATTCGAGGAGACGGAGGACGAAATGGACGAGGAGGAGCAGAATCCGCCGACGGACAGCCAGAGGGAGAATCTGAAAAGCCTGGAGCAAAAACTCCTCGTCCACTACGGGCACCGCGAAGCCGACGAGTAGAACGGCCGGAACCGGGGACTCCGGAGCGGAATTTTTCCTTTGCGGCGACGGACCGGCTGCAACCGTCCGGGCTCAAGGCGAAGCTCAAGGCGAATCTGGAAGCCCTGGACTTGCTGCGCGTGCTTGAGACCGAGGACAGACTGCCAACGACGGAGGAAAAAAGCGTGCTGGCCCGTTATTCGGGATGGGGTGCGCTGTCCCAGGTATTCGACGAATTCTCTTACGAAGGCCAGGCTGAAATCGAAAGGGACATTCGGACGTGGAAGCAGTTGGCGGCGCGGAATCCTTACGACGAAGTTTACGCGGCTCGCGTCCGCGAATATGAGGAAAAGCTCGAAAAAAACAACCGATGGCGGGAGACTTGGGGCGAATCCTACGAGCGCATCAAGGCGGAACTTTCGCCGGAAGAATGGAATGCTGCGAGGGATTCCACGATCAACGCGCACTACACGTCGCCGCCGGTTATCAGCAGCATGTGGGCAGCCGTGCGGCGGTTCGGATTCCGTGGCGGGAACGTGCTGGAGCCGGCCGGGGGCATCGGTCACTTTTTCGGCCTGATGCCGGAGGAATTTGCGGACCGTTCCCGCCTCTACGGCGTCGAGCTGGACAGACTGACGGCCCGGATTTTTGCCAAGCTCTACCCGGAAGCGAAGGTCCAGCAGCGTGCATATCAGAAGACCGAAATTCCAACGGGTTCCATCGATCTGGCCATTTCCAACGTGCCGTTCGCGAACCTGATGATTTCCGACGAAGCCCTGCCGGGAGCCCCTCCTGATTTTTCGCTGCACAATTACTTTTTCGCCAAGGCGCTCCAGCATGTCCGGCCTGGGGGAATCATTGCGTTCATCACCTCGGCGCACACCATGGATTCATCCGCCGATCAGCGCAAATGGCTGGCTGAGCGGGCTGAATTCGTTGGCGCGATCCGCCTGCCCAATACGGCATTCCGCGGCAATGCTTCAACCGATGTCGTGACGGACATCATATTCCTCCGCAAGCCCGATGGCAGCGATGTCAAAATGCCGCGGGAATCGTGGAGCAAAACCGCCCCGGTGACGCTGGAGAATGGCACCGTGCTGCAAGTGAACGAGTATTTTGCCCGGCACCCGGAAATGATTCTCGGCCGGCTGGCAGATGACGGCAGCATGTATGGCGGCAAGGACAAGAAGGAAATGACGGTGCATCCAGACGAAACGCCGCTGCCCGATGCGCTGGCACTGGCGGTGGAGCGGTTGCCGGAGAACATCATGGATCAGGTGGAGTCTGATGCGCTGGGAGAAATTGCATCAGGCAGGGACATCGGACTCAAGCCCGGCCAGCTCTACGTCGAGGACGATGTGCTGAAACGCTGGGGGTCGCTGGTTCCGCCGCCGCCCGGCGTGATCGGATTCGATTTCATCCGCGCACGCGACGCGCTGAACAATCTTTACGCGCTGGAGCGCAATCCAAAATCAACGGATGTTGAGATTGAGTCGGCCCGCCGGAAGCTGAACGAGGAATATGACCGGTTCGTCAAACGGCACGGCATTTTCCACGAGAGGAAGGTCGCCAAGCAGCTCGCGGGCGATCCTGACTTCTTCAAACTGGTTGGGTTGGAAATCCCGGACAAGGCCAAGAAGCTCGGCAAGAATGAGAAGCAGACTTACAGCAAGGCTTCGGTTTTCACGCGGCGTGCGCTGTCGCCAGTCGAGCCGCCCGGCGAAATTAGCTCCGTCGCCGATGGGATTGTGGCGAGCCTGGCGTGGAAGGGCCGCGTTGATCCCCGGTGGATTGCGGCCAGGATGACCCGGTCGATTGATGATGTGGTGGAGGAACTGTGGACGAACGACGCGGTTTTCAACGACCCGGAAACCGGTCTGTTTGAGCCACGGGACTTATACCTTTCAGGCAACGTGCGCAAGAAGCTGGCTACCGCCAAGGCTGCGGCCGGCAACGATGAGCGGCTGATGCGAAACGTCTCGGAGCTGGAAAAAGTGCAGCCGGCGCCGATTCCATTCGAGGGGCTGTATCCCCGGCTCGGTGCCGGATGGGTTCCGCCGGACATCATCAGCAGGTGGCTGCGTGATGAATATGATTCAGACATCAAGGTCATTCACGTTCTGGCCAAGGGGGAGGGCTCTACCGACTCTTGGAAAGTCCTGGAGCGCAGTGTCGGAGCCCGCGGGGCACTCGCCGGGACCAGCCGCATGTCGCTCGGGAAGACGCTGCTGAATGCGCTCAATCTTACTTACCCTCGATTCACCGACCCTGATGGAAGCGGGGGCCGTGTTTTTGACAAAACGGGAACGGAGGCGGCGAAAGCCGCAATCGAAAAACTGAAAGAGAGCTTCGAAAAGTGGGCTCGTGGAGCGCAGGACTCAATCAAAGAGAACCTCACGAAGGCTTACAATGACAAGCACAACGGATTCGTGAAGCGGGTTTACGACGGTCAGCATTTGACCATGCCGTGGGTCAGCAAGGAGTTTGAACTTTACCCATCGAAAAAGAATGTCGTCTGGCGTGCAATCAGTGATCGGCGGGTGCTGGTGGCACACGGGGTCGGCGGAGGAAAAGCGCAGCCGTTGGACGCCAGGATTTTGACGCCGACGGGCTGGAAACTCATGGGAGAAATCAAGGTTGGCGATGAGGTGATTGCCGGGGACGGCTCCGCGACTGCCGTAACCGGAGTATTCCCGCAGGGCGAAAAGGACATTTTCCGTGTGTCGATGAGTGACGGTGCTTCCACCGAAACCTGCGGCGAACACCTTTGGCTTACCCATACCTACTATTCCCGCAGCAAGGCGCAGGAGGCGAAGCGGCTCGGCAAACAGTGGGAGTGCGGCAAGCCGGAAGTCCGAACCCTTGATGAGATTCGCAACACCCTCCACGGCCGCAATGTGGGAGGTCGGGAGGCGGTAAATCACAGCATTCCCATGGTCGGGGCCGCGCAATTTGCGCTGCAGCCCGTGCCATTGAGCCCGTATTTCGTGGGCGTGCTGATTGGCGACGGGTCGTTGACGCAGGGCACGCCGTCATTTTCCAAGCCGGACAAGGAAATTGCGGACAAGGTGGCAGCGGAATTGCCGGATGGCGTTTCCATGCGCCGCGTTGCCGCAGGCGGGAAATGCGATCAATGGACATTCACCACGCCACGGGGTGCTCCAAATCCCGTTACCGATGCGCTGCGGGCGCTCAATCTGCAAGGGACGCACAGCCACGAACGGTTTGTTCCGGACTGCTACAAATGGAACGGTCCAGATGTGCGGCTCGCCGTCCTGCAAGGGCTCATGGATACCGACGGATGGGCCGACAAACGCGGAACATCCCTGCATTTCAGCACTTCGTCGCGCAGGCTTGCCGACGACATGGCATTCCTGGTGCAATCCCTTGGCGGCACCGCGTCCATTCGTGTAAAACACCCTACGTTTACCCATTTGGGGGAGAAAAAGCAGGGCCGGCCGGCTTACAGCATGACCATTTCCCTCCCCGAAGGCACGGAAGCGTTCCGGCTGGCCCGCAAGGCGTCCGTTGTGGTGCCGAAAACCAAATACCCACCGCGCCGCTACATCACGGCGGTTGAGCCTGTCGGGAAAAAGCTGGCGCAGTGCATTTCCGTGGCCCATCCGTCCCATTTGTATGTGACCGATGATTTCATCGTCACCCACAACACGGTGATCGGAACGGCCATCGCCATGGAATTGCGCCGGTTCGGACTGGCCAAGAAGCCATTGATTCTGGTCCACAATGCCACGCTGGAGCAATTCGCTGCGGAAATCGGCCGCATGGCACCGCAGGCGCGTATTTTGGTAGCCCGGAAAGAAGACCTGGAGGGAGACAGCCGCCGGGAATTCTACGGGCGCATCGCGTCGGGAGATTGGGATGCCGTTGTCATGGCCCATTCGACGTTTGACCGGATCCCTGATGATCCGGCCGCGGAAGAAGAGGCGTTGCAGGAACTCATCGACGAATTGGTTGAGGCCATCAAAGAAGGCGGCGGCTCGAAATCAAAAGATCCCACCGTGAAGGAGTGGGTGAAAATGCTGGAGAAGCTCCGGGCGCAAATCGCGAAATTGAAGAACCGGAAGAATGTCGATACCGTGATGACATTCCAGGAAATGGGCATCGATGCGCTGATCGTGGACGAAGCCCACCTGTATAAAAAGCTGCCGTTCATGTCCAAAATCAAAAAGGTCATGGGCATCGACAAGGGAGCCAGCAAGCGGGGGACGGCACTGATGACTCGTGCGCGGTGGATCCAGAAGCTGAATCGCGGCGGGAATGTCTTCACCATGACTGGAACTCCGGTCACGAACACGCTTGGTGAAACATGGAATGCCATCCGCCTCATTGCTCCTGACATCTTGAAGGATCAGTCGGTTTCGTCCTTCGATTCCTTCGTGACCACGTTCGCCAAAATCGAGACGCGGGATGAACTCGGAGCGGGCAACAAATACAAGCGGGTGACCCGCCTGGCTCGGTTCTCCAACCTGCCTGAATGGAATGCCACGTTTGGCCAAATCGCCGACATCAAGCTGGGTGGCGACATGGATGTCAAAAACCGTCCCGAAATCGACGGGGGCGGGCCTCAACTGATCGACATTCCGATTACGCCTGGGGTGTCTCAGTTCACCGCGTTCATCCGGCAGGTGTCGGATCTTTATGACCAGTCCGACCCGAAGGTGAAAAAGGAATTCAGCCACGTTCCGCTCACGCTTTACGGCGCTGCCCGTGCCGCATCCATTGACCTGCGACTTGTCGATCCGTCGGCGCCCGACGAGCCTGGCAGCAAGGTGAACCGGATGGTTGAAGAAGTCCTCAAAATCGCCAACGAAACGAAGGATTACAGCGGCACGCAGGTCATTTTTTCGGATTCGATTCGCTCTGTCACCACGGATGCACTGCGGGCCTTCGCTGGCGGTGATTTCCGGGTCGAAGTGGACGAAGATGAGGATGCTGATTCTGAGGAAGCCGGCGAAGATGATGATGAATCGGCGACCGGATTCAACGTGTATGAGGAAATCCGGCGCAAGCTGATTGCCGGCGGCATGAAGCCTGACGAAGTGGCCCTCATCGCGGAGGCCAAGAACGACAAACAGCGCGAGGAAATTTTTAACCGGGTGAACGAAGGTTCCATCCGCGTCATCATCGGCAGCACGCAGAAGCTCGGGACTGGCGTCAACATGCAGCGGCTGATGAAGGCCGCGCACCAACTGGACGTTCCGTGGACGCCAGCCGAAATCGAGCAGCGGGAAGGCCGGGTTTACCGGCAGGGGAACATCCACGGTGAGTTGAAAATCCCGGTCCGGCTCATTCGCTACGGGATGCGGGAAACCCTAGACGCCGCGCTCTGGCAGAAGCAGGAGGACAAGGCGCGGATCACGAAGGAAGCACTGAGCGGCAAATTGACCGCACGCGAAATCGACGACGACGCGGCGCTGCTCTCTGCCGCCGAAACGAAGGCTATTCTGACTGGTGAAGACGGCTTGAAATTGTTCCGGCTCCAGCAAAAGCTCCGTGAGTTGGATAGCGCGGAAGCTACATGGCGGCACGGGAAAGAGCTGGCGTATGTGATGCACCTGACCGCCCAAGGTGAGAAAAATTATTCGTCCAGCGCCCAGCCTTTGCTCCAGCGGCTGGTCAACGCCATCGGGCCGCTCGGTGTTGGTGAGATTGAACGGACATGGCAGTTCAACGGCAAAGAGATTTCCAAGGCCGATCTGGTGAAGACGGTCAATCAGAAGATGGAGCAATCGTGGAAGCTGTTCGAGGACGGGCAAGCCCTCGCGTCGAACCTTCCGACCGTTGGCGTCGTGACCGTCAACGGAGTTCCCATCGACATCGGAAAGCCGAGAGTGAGTCGAGGAACGGACAACGTGGTAATGTTGTGGCCGGTGTCAGTCCTCGGGATGGAATTGCCGCGCACCGGCGCATCGTGGATGACGGAGACGGGCAAGATTGGCATTTTCATGGCAGACCAAGCCGCAGCCATCACGAGCGGCGACACTCTGGTTGGGGTCGTGGAAAAATCCCTGGCAAAAGCAATGGAGCGGCTTGCCGAAATTGAAGGCCGTCTGGCCAAGGTAGACCAGCGCATCGAGGCCGCGAAAAAAATGCTCGATGCGCCCTTTGAGCAGGCGGCGGAAATGGAGGCTGTTGTCCGGGAGCTGAATGAGCTGATGGACAAGATGAGCGGCCGGGAAAAAGTGGTTGTTGGGCGGCGCACGGCCGCGCCATCCGGCGCTCCCCGCGAGGCACCGATGGAGCCGCGTGCGCTTTCGACTCAGGGATTTTCCCACGAGAACCGGCTGCGCAACGCGAAGAAAATGCGGGAACGCATTCTTTCCGTCCCGGAAAATGAACGGACGCCCAGGCAAAAAACGACGCTGCTGACGATCGAATCCGCCATTCGGGAGTCGGAACGAGCGCTTGGGCAATGGGCGCTTCCCGATGATGAAGAATTTTCCCGCAACCACGCTGGCACGGACGTCGGCCAGGATTTGGGCCGTCCGATGCTGTTCACGCAAAGCATCTCCGAGATTCGCAATAAATTCGTGCAGTGGGAGAATGCCGCCTTGAGAGAACGATCCATCGCGTCGGCCAGATTGGAGCGCGAACGCCAGAGGGTCTTGGACGAGCCTCCGCTGACAAGTTACGAACCGGCGGTGACCTGGTTGCTCGATGCGCTCATCCACGGGCGCAATGTCCTTCTCTCCGGCGGGAACGCATTCACGTCGCCGCCCATTTACAGGGAGGGCTACGACAGCCACCGGCGCGACTACGACAGGGCGGCAGCCCGGCTTCTGCAAGCCATGAGGGTTGCAATGAATGGCCTGAACAACCAAATGTTCGCTGTTTCAGACTTGGACCAGCGGGCACTTTTTACACAAGGTGCGCGTGACGAGATGGCCGAGATCGAGCGGCGGACAAAGGCCGACGGAACCTGGCTCCTGGCACCCAACGGAAAGCCTACAAACCTCACTGCGCGGCAGTGGGTGCAGGTCCGCACCAAGCGGTTCAAGGATTGGTTCGGAGATTGGGAGGCAATGGAAAAAAGGAATGCGCTTGATTCCATGCCTGCCATTGCGGTTGATTCCTCCCCGCTTGGAAATGCTGCTGATGTTGGGTTCCAAAACAACGCAAGAAGCATTTACCGGACGCTCGGACAGGCCGTAAACCGCGGACGAACCATTCAATTTGTGATGTCTGGATTTCGGAAATTGCGGTCGCACAGCGCGGATTCCCGCACCCTCAGAATCATTCCGGGGCTGAAAACACTCATGGAGCGAGCCATCCTGATCAGAACTGAATCAGACGACCGGAAAAACGCAGATGTTCTTGCCTGGCATTTTTACGCTGCGCGGGCAGTATTGGATGGAGAAGCAGTTTACGTTAAACTGGTGGTGCGTGAGGAGCGAGGGGGCAGGTCCGTCCTTGATTTTTTTGACGATTCAACCGTTACAACGGAAAAGGCCATCCAGACACCCGCTTTCAATGCAGGGCCAGACAGCCTTTCCAAAGATAAACTACGCCAATGGTGGCAATCCGTCAACCCCACCGGCATCTCCAAAGTCGTGGACGAAAACGGCGAGCCGATGGTGGTTTACCACGGGACGGCCAGAGTCTCAGTTTTTGATGTGGCTACCAGGCAGGTATGGCTCACAGACGATCCGTTGGTTGCCGAGCACTACGCTGGTTACAACGAAAAAACAATCATGCCGTTATTCGCTCGCATCACCGCCCCGCTTGAGGCGCACGGCGCGGAAGATATTATTGATGTGCTTGAATCCCAGGGATTGGACTCCGACGCCATATCTGATTCATTGGGGGCGGACACTAGGTTTTCATGGGCATGGATACAAGAAGGCGGCAAGAAAGTGACACAAGCCATTGAAGAAGCGGGACATGATGGAGTGATGGCCTACGATGACTGGTTGACGGTAGACGAGGACAGCCCGCTGTTGGAGGCGAAGGGAGAAGGGATTTACGAACACCAAAGTTGGGTTGTTTTTCATCCCACCCAGATCAAATCCGCCACCGAGAACAGCGGGGAATACGGGCCGGATGAGCCAAGCATTCTCCGCACGCAGGCATCCGAAACCCCTCAGTCCCTGCTGGCTGAATTGGAATCCCCGCTGGACGCCAGTCAGAAGGAAGCCTTGGGACGCGCCATGCTTGGTGAAAGTGGGAAACCCGGCATGTTCCGCTACAAGGATTCAAACTCAACGGACTTGGCGCAGGTCTTGCGGGACTTCGGCCTGCCGACGGCGGAAATCGAAGTAATACCGAACTACTACAACAACCACCTTCATCAAAAAACCGGCAGCATCGAAATTTCCCTTCCCGGAGTGAAGGGGAAGGTGATGCTGCTGGACACTGACCGGAAGGATGTCCGCATCAACAGCTACTACACCGGGAATTTGGAGCCATTCCAAACGTCCGCGATTTATCAGGCGGCCTACACCTGGATGCTCAATAACGGGAAACGATCCGTTCCGGATTACAAATACACGGACGATGGCATTTTCCGGCGCGTCAGCCAGATGATTTCCAGCGCGCTGCGGCACAAAACGGTGCGGCATCTGCATCCCCACCGGCAGGTGCGGCTTGGATTCGTCGGCGGAGAGGGGGAGGCCGATCCTCGGCTCGCCTTCACCATCGGAGAATTGGCCTACAACGAAGCCAAAATGACATTGCAGCGGTTGGTGAATTCGGGTATCAATCCGTATGGACGCAAGGTTCCCGGAACTCACGGTGCAGGTGATGCCATCGAAAGCGAGATGGCCGTTGCGCCTTCGGATGAGCAAGAGACTACAAAAGCGCAACGGATGCACGTTCGCATTGGCAAGGCAACTGCTGACCGCGCATCATGGGTTGCTCTTTGGCTACGAACGCACCGGGAATTTCAGCGACGGGGACATTTGGGGGATGTGGGGAACGTGCCAGAGCAACGGCCAGACTACCCAGCCTTGCCGCCCCGAAGCCTCTACACCCAGCCGGACACCTTCGAGGAACTGCTGAAAAAGTCCGGCGTGGACCTCGCCGCGCTGGATGCCATCACTGATGAGGCGGGCGGCGAAAAATCCCCCTGGCGCACCGTCGGTCGTCCGGACCTGGCATTCGGAGCCGGCATCGATACTCCTGCCGATCCCGTAATTCTCGGCATGGATGCCTACCGGCAGGCCACGGCGACGCCACAGACATTCGAGGATTGGGACCGGCAAGCCAGGGCCATTGTCGAGACCGACTACGACGGGGCGATGCGGCATGTGGTCAATTATGCAATGGATCTCGGCGGCGTTCAGCTCGATGCCGTCTGGACCCGTGTGGCGCAAATCCTGGTGGAGCGGGAATCCCGCCTCCCCCTCACTCCGGACCGGCAGCGCAAATTGCAGGCAATCGTGTGGGCTTACCGCGAGGCAGGCACCACGCAGGCTCGCGGATTCGCCGCCCGGCGCGATCCATTCAAGACTCCGTCTGAGCGCCACCGGGAGTTTCTGGTGAAGTCGATCCTGACGCCACCAGCCGCTATCCGCAAAAAAATGGAAGAAGCCGCCACCACACAGGAAAAGCAGGCCATTCTCGAAGCGGACCGCACCGGACGGCTGGCCAAAATCGAAGCCGCATTCAGTCGCATGGGCATTACGCTTGACGACATCTTCAACGGTGACACGGAAGTAAATTTGAAAAAATCCATCTTTGTCCAGCGAAGCGTAGCGCATTTGTCCTTGGCGCAGAAACGGGCGGTGGAATTGCTCCAGGGAGCGGAGAAATCGTTCAAGGAAATCGCAAAGGTAACAGGATTGACGGTCGATCAAGTACAGACAATCAAGGCCGATGTCGTGGCGCGAATCAGGGCAGATTTGATGCGGCGGGTTCAGCTTGCGAGGGAGGCGAACCGGTCACTTTCGACGCAGGGTGAGGAAATGATCGATGTGGATTTCGCGGCGCTGGCCAATCTGTCACCGGCTGAACTGGAGGCGGAGCTGGAGAAATTGACCCGGCGCATGGGATTCTTCCCGGATGCGCAACAGGGCAAGCGCAAAACCGTCCGCCGCCCGAAGCAGCGCATTTTCGTTCCCCCGCCGGTGTCAGCGGTGGAATCTCCCGACCGCCCGATGGGAAGGCCAACGGCAGGCTACCAGCAGCCACTCTTCCCGCCGCGGCAGACTCCTGATCGCCCGATGGGACCGCCGACAGCCGGCCGGCAACCGGGGCTTTTCCCACCTGCAGAACCGTCGCCTGACCGGCCGATGGGCAGGCCGACGCGGGGAGGCCAGCAGCTTTTGTGGTCGGAACTTCCGGCGCGGGACGTGTCCGTTCTTCGCGGTGCCGACATGGGCAACCCGGAAGATGCCGTCGGGCTGTCCCGCACCGCCGCGGCTGCGGTCAGCTCCGGAATGGATGCGCTCCAGGAATTTTGGATCAACAACATTCTTTCAGGTCCGACAACGCAGGCGGTCAACATCATCGGAAACACTGCCTCCGGCGTGTGGGAATTCACAGTCCAACGTGGGATGGATGCTCTGCTCAATTTGGTCTTCCGCAATGAAGATGCGGCAACTTTCGGCGAAATGAAATACATCGCCCGTGCGCTGACTCCGGGCGCAGCGAGAGCGGCAAGGCTCATGGCGAAAACGTGGCGCTCGGAAACCGATTGGTTCATGTCCGACGTGATGGACAAACAGATGAACCTTTTCGAGACGGGTCCGCAGGGGGAAGGCCACAAGCCAGCCATCAAGGGAGCCAAGGGCCGCGTCATTCGCGTGCCTGGGCGGGCTCTCATGGCAATGGACGCATTTTTCAAGGGGCAGATCGGCACAATGGAAGCCGCGGCGCAAGCCTACCGGATCGCGAAGAAGGAAGGGCTCAACGGCGAGCCGCTGCAACTGCGCATCAACGAACTGGTGAACACTCCCGGCAGCCAGGCGTGGCAACTGGCTGTCCAGAAGGCTCGTGAATTGACATTCCAGGAGGATTTGCCGCAACTAGTGAAGGACTTCCAAAGGCTGAGAAACAGCAGCCGAATCCTCCAGTTCATCTTCCCTTTCATCCGCACGCCCTACAACATTTTCCGCACCGGCATCCGAAAAAGCCCCGTCGGTGCGCTCAATTTGGCGTGGCACCTCGGAAAACACGGGCTGGCCAAGATGGGAGCCGACGGGATCACGACGGCCGCGCCGCCGCAAATGATCCGGTGGCTGGCGGAGCAAACGCTCGCATGGATTGCCATGGCCATGTTCTACGGAGCAATGGAGGGCGATGACGATGATGATAAAAAATGGCTGCTCATCACCGGAAGCCCACCAAAAGAATCCGGGCAGCGGGCCTTGCAGGAGCGGTCGCTCGGGGGCAGCTACGTCCTCAAGATCGGGCCGTTGCGCGTCAATTACGGGCGCATCGAGCCGCTGGCTACAATTCTCGGCACCACAACGGACATGATTCGGACCGGCAAAGGGGGCGGCGACTCCGGGAAACGGGCGGCGACGGTCATCGACTCGATTCGGGCGCAGACGCTCAACAAAACCTTCCTCGACGGGCTGGCGAACCTTGTCGATGCCGTGGAGCGGCCGGGAAAATGGGACAGCAAGATGAAAGATTTCCTGCTCAAGGCCATCGTGCCGAACATCATCCGCCAGCCGCTGCGCAACATCGATGAAACGCCGCGGGAATATGCGTCGTCCGATTGGTGGTATCCCGCTTTCCCTGTGCCGGCCGGCGGCGCTCCGAAAGTCGATCCTGCCACGGGCGAGGACAAAACCAAGGGCGGGAATGCCGCCTCCCGCATCCTTTTTCCGCCGGTTCCTCCTGTGGCTCCCATCAGCGATCTGGACAAGACGCTGCGGAAATACAACCGGGAGAATCCCGAAAAAGCATGGGGACCGGAGGCTCCCGATGATGTGTTGACCTACACACCGAAGCAGGGAGACACTCCGGCCGTGCGGATCAAGCTGAACAAAAATGCATTCCACGCGCTGCAAGTTCGTTCAGCTACCCTGGCGAAAGAGGCAATGGAAGGAATGGACATGCCGGCTACCGAGGCAGGCATCAATCGCATCCGGCGGATTTTCGAGGATGCCCGCGAAAAAGCCCGCCAGGATTTGCGCAAACGGGCACCGGAGCTGCTCGGTGAGGTTATCAAATGATACCTCAAGCGTAGGTGCTGCTCTCCGCATCCGTCGCGGACGGGTCATCGTCCCATCGTTGCTTGCGACGCGGTGGCCAGTAGGTTTTGGCGCATTCCTGGGTGACCAGTCCGATAGCCAGCATGAGAACCTGATCGTCATGGGCTCCAGTCATCGCTTCGATTCGGCCATTCGGCTTCACGATGCATGTTTCCAGCTCCTTGATGACCGGCAGGTCGAAAATCGCAATGCCGTCGCCGAATTCCCCCACCATGCGAATGGCACGGTTCAAGGCTTCCAATAACGGCCCGCGGGTGGCAATGTCCGTCTTCCAGCCGAACGCATCGGTGTCCTTTTGCTCAACTCTGTTGAAGATTTTGCGCCGGTAAATTTCGAGCCCGCCGCGGCGCTTCATCAATTCGATCAACCCGCGGTCCATGTTGATTTCGGGGATTATTGGGCAGTTGCCGTAAACCCGGGCGAGCTGCGCCACGCGCATTTCCAGAACATCAATGTCCCATCGGCAGACGGCCTTCCCGCTGCGTTCCCGCTTCTCTGCGTAGCAATCCGCCAGCCGCGCCACCAGTGCAGGCGGATGCCACTTGCCCTCTCCGTCCACGTATCCAACCCGCATGATTCCCGCGCCGTGATTGTCGGGGTCGAGTCCTGTTGTCTGGCTGGCTCCGGTCATGGGATCCACCGGCAGTGAATAGCGGCACCCGGCCCGCCGTCGTTCGAAAACCTTCACGCAGGCGTCATCATCGCTGCAGAGCTGCAATTCAGCCTGGGTTTCCTCAGAATTCGTCCATCGCATCGTGCAATATTCGGGATTCGGCGCTGTCTCAGCCTGGCGCTTGAGAATCTGGACCTTGTTCAAGTGAAATGCCCTCCGCCCGGACAGCAGGAAGCAACGAACCTCATCGGCCGGGTATTCCTGCTCAAACAAATCTTCATCACCGGCGAACCGGGGGGAAGCCAGGATTTTCCGACGCCACGCCAAGTGTTCGACGGTCAATCCCTGCGCAATGAGTTCAACTTCCCGATCCTGCAGGCTCGTCATGATCTCATCCCGCTCCGCATCGGTCACTGCCGACCGGTATTCAGGATGCTCGTGCCACGGGTAGAAAACCTTGAAGAATCCGTTCCAGTTCTTCGGGATGCGGCCGGCTTTGTAGTCCGCAATGCTGATGGCGCCGGTGTAGGTTTCATGATAAACACCACCGGTCCCGTTTGGCGTGCTTTCGACGATGATGAGCGTCCCGGCCTGCTCGGGAACGCAATTCAGCAGGGCCGCGAACGTCGCCTTCGCGGAAATGACGCCCGTCTCTTTCCAGTGCGCAACTTCCGTCGCGAGGACGGCTTGCAGTGTCCCCGATGCTCCGGCTCGGGGGTCGTTCGCCGTCTCCGTGATGAGTTCCGACCCATGGTCGAATTTCTTGGACGGTTTGTTGTAGCCGTTCCCCCAGCCGAAGGCATCCCCGTCGCTGTATGTCTCCAGCATGGATACGAGATTCTTCACGCTCTTCTCGTATTCGTCACCGATGACGCAGGCCTTGCACGTTTCCGCCCGCATTTTGTGATAAATCGCCGCCACTGCGATTGTGGAACTCCCCTCCTGCCTCCCTTTCAGTGTGACAATCCGGGCCGGGATTTTCCGCTCCGAGCAAAGCGCAATGATCTCGCCGATCTCCAACTGCATCTTGTTCGCCTTGATGTCACCGGCCCGGCCGGACAGCGTGCGCCGCATCTTGTCGAGGATCGTCCCATGCAGCTCGAACCAGGCGAGCGGATTCTCGCGCACGATGGCGCTTTCAATGCTGGCAATCTCCATGGCTTCGAATGGTTGCAGGGGCGGGATTCGAACCCGCGGTGACGAGGTTATGAATCTCGCGCCTTACCGACTTGGCTACCCTGCGCTGCTATTCTAAGAGGGAAGTTTGTTCTTGCAAGGCGTCTCTGCAACAGAGACGAATTACGAATGAGAAAAATTCTGCATCAGGTGTGGATTCAAGGCGAGTCGAATCTCCCGGCCGAGTATAAGGAGAACCGAGAAAAATGGAAATCCCGCCTCGGGCCAGAGTGGGATTTAATCTTGTGGGACGAACAAAGAGCCCAAGCCAGATGGGCTGACTACAAGGAATTTTCAGCGGAATGTAGTCACCACGCAATGCGGGCTGACTTGATCCTCGCTCGGGCACTGCGCGACATAGGGGGGATGGCCTGCGGAACAGACGTGATTCCGAACAATATCGAAAATCTCCTGTGTTGGCTCGAAACCAACGACTCACTGGTAATCGTCAACGTGTCCGGGAAAAGCGCGAGCAACGGACTGGCGTATTTTGCTGACATCGGCCATCCATTCATTGCTTGCGTTTGCCGGCATCAACTCCGTGACCGTAGACTATTGCGACATCCAAACGTCTGGCGCGTTACCGGCCCAGGATGTTGGTATGAAGCTCTCGCGGCTCATCCGTGGAATCTCAGCCTGGCCACCGATGCACGGGCCTACACCAGATTTTTCAGCACGGGCGACAGGAATAATCCGTTGGCGTGGGTGGACCCAGGATATGCGGGCAGTTGGCATCCGAAAGCTCAATAAGTCAAATTTGTAACCGGAATTTGTAACCGCCTGCTTTTTTCGCGCTTCACAACTCGTTGATTCCCAGTGGCGCACCCCTCAGGATTCGAACCTGAAACCTTCTGATCCGTAGTCAGATGCTCTAATCCGTTGAGCTAGGGGTGCAGGGTGCTTCGCGGCGGCTGGAACTTAGGGGTGCGAGGCGGGTTGTCAATCACTTTAGCGATGCTTACATTGCGCCAATGTCTGCCGCCCACCGGTCTGTTGAATCCCTGTTCCGCCCGCTGGATGCGGTGCGGCGCGCAGCGCTCAAAACACTCGGACCGGTGGCCCGTCCGTTCATTCGGAATCGCTCCCTGCGGGTCGCGGCATTTGGCTGCACCGTGGTCGCCCTTTCCCTGCTGACGACCATCGCGGCCCCGTTCTGGCTGCTCGCGCTGGGGCCGATCCTCTGGGGCATTCCGCACCTGGTGTCCGACCTGCGCTATCTGGTTTTCCGACCGGGTCTGCACCGGCAAAAACGACTCTGGGGACCGGTGGGCATCCCGCTGGTCATCGCCGGCACGGGCTTTTTCCCCATGTATTTCGGACTGCTGGCGGCACTGGCCGCCGCGCTGCTGGCAACGGGAACCGCGGCGCGCAAATGCCTGGCTACGCTGGGTCTGGCGAGCCTATTCGCAGCAGTCGTTGCCGCGGGAAACCTGGCGCAGTTGGTCTTTGCCCACCTCCACAATTTCATTGCCGTTCTGCTCTGGTGGCTGTGGCGGCCCCGTGTCGGCTGGCTGACGGCCACGGTGCCCTTGCTGTTCCTCGGTTGCTCCATCCTGCTGTTCACCGGATTGGTGGCTCCGCCAGAAATCTCACTGGGTTGGGCACCGGCGGCGTTGCCGTTTGAAGGTCATGCTGCGGCCATGGCTCCGGGGTTGGAATCTCCATGGGCACTGCGCCTGGTGCTGCTGTTTGCCTTTGCCCAAGCGGTGCATTACGGCGTGTGGCTGCGCCTCATCCCGGAGGACGACCGTCCCCAGAAATCACCGCGGACGTTTGCGGCCAGCTTCCGGGCGCTGCGTGTGGACATGGGTGGGACCATCCTGACCGTGGCCGCACTGTTTGCCGCAGGAGTGGCCGTATGGGCGGTGGTGGACCTGGCCCGGGCACGCAATGGCTACCTGCGCCTGGCGCTGTTCCATGGATACCTCGAACTGGCCGCGGCGGCGATGCTCTTTGTCAGTGGCGGAGCGCTGCGAAAACAGAGTTCCCCCACTGCCGCCCCGATTTCCAGATGACAGCGGACTCTGTCTGTGGCACCCACGCTGATTTCCATGACCCAGCACCATCCCACGGCCCTCATCGATTCGGCGGCACAGCTTGATGCCGATGTCGCGGTCGGGCCCTATGCCATCATCGAAGCCGGAACGGTGATCGGGCGGGGGACGGTCATCGATGGCCATGCGCAGGTTCTGCGCGGCGTCACCCTGGGGGAAAACTGCCGCGTCGGACACGGCGCCGTGTTGGGGGGCGATCCCCAGTCGCTGGCCTTCGACCCGCGCATTGCCAGCGGAGTCTGCATTGGCAACCACAACCGGTTTCGTGAGCATGTAACCGTGCACCGGAGCCTGCTCGAAGGTCAGGCCACCCGCATTGGCGATCACAATTTCTTCATGGCCGGCAGCCATGTCGGGCACGACGCCGAAATTGGCAGCCATAACGTGCTGGCCAATGCCGTGCTGCTGGCCGGACATGTTCGGCTGGGCAACCGGGCGTTTCTGGGAGGCGGCAGTGTCTATCACCAGTTCATCCGCATCGGGGATTTTGCGATGATTCAGGGCAATGCGGGCTTCAGCAAGGATGTCGCACCCTACGTGATCGGCAGCGGCATCAATCTCATCCATGGACTGAACACCGTCGGGCTGCGCCGCGCCGGGTTCGATGCCGCCACGCGACAGGAAATCAAATCAGCCTTCGATCTGCTGTTTCGCAGCGGAAAAAATTTTCCCCAGGCGCTCGCCGAAGCACGGCAGCAGCCATGGAGACCGGAGGCGGAAACATTGATTGCCTTTGTCGAGGCCGGAAGCGCCAAGGGCGTGTGTCCGCTGGCACCCTGACAAATCGAATCACGCGCCGCATTCCGCCGCATCCTGGGTGGTTCGCGCCGCAAACTGGCGGATGACCAGCGGCAGCAACCGGTGTTCCGCCTCGTGAATGCGCTGCGCCAGCGTGGATTCGGTATCGCCAGGCTGAATCGGCACGGTCGCCTGGGCGATGATCTCACCGGTATCCACCCCGGCATCGACATAATGCACGGTGCACCCGGCGTTTCTGTCCCCGGCAGCCAGCGCCGAAGCGACCGCATTGAGCCCGCGATGGGCGGGCAGCAGGGAGGGGTGAAGATTGATGATGCGTCCGGCGAACGCACTGAGCAGCGGTTCCTTCACCACTCGCATGAACCCCGCCAGCACCACCAAATCCACCCGCGCCGCCAGCAGGTGCTCGCAAAGCTCCTGTTGGGCAGCGGAGGGAAACAGGCTGCGGTGTGGGCCGGGATCAATGTGGCGGACCGGATGCCCCGCTGCCTTGGCACGCTGCAAAATGAGACTGTCCTTGCGGTCGGAAACCACCAGCGCCACCTCGGCATCCAGCGTGCCCGCGGCAATCGCATCGGCAATGGCCTGATAGTTCGTACCCGCGCCGCTGCCCACAATTCCCAGGCGCAGTTTCCGGGAGCTTCCTGCCTGCATCCGCTCCAGCGTCGCCGTGGTCGATTTCCCTTTCACCTCCGGCAGAATGTGAATGACCGCCCCCACCTGTTCCAAGGCGGCGCGTTCTTCCGGATTCAGGGAATCGATCGTGTAGTCGCCACCCTTCGCGAAGACGTGAGGACGGACGGCGCGGATCAGCCTCGTCGTGCGCAGATCCTCAAACACCACCACGGCATCGACGCTTTCCAGCCCCAGCAGCACCTCGGCGCGGTCATCCTGTGCATTGACCGGTCGTTGCGGACCCTTGAGGGAACGCACGGACGAGTCCGAATTCACCGCCACCAGCAGCGCATCCCCCAAAGCCCGGGCCTGACGCAGATACCGCACATGCCCGGCGTGCAAAATGTCGAAGCAGCCGCTGGTAAAGACCAGCCGTTTCCCGGAATGTTCCAGAGCATCGCGCAACAGCGCCGCGGCTTCTGCAGGGATGGGGGCGGTGGATTTCTTGAGATGCATGGAACCGCGGCCATAGCGCAGAACCGGCGCGGGGGCAACCGCCGCCGCAGGGGCTGGCTCACAGAAGGAGCATGCAGTCGCCGTAACTGTAAAACCGGTACCCCTGCGCCACCGCCTCCGCATACGCCCGACGCATCAAATCCATTCCGCCAAAGGCGCAGACCAGCATGAACAGCGTGGACTTCGGCAGGTGAAAATTTGTCAGGAGGGCATTCACCCGGCGGAAGGCAAATCCGGGAAAGATGAAAATGTCGGTGCGCCCCTCCCCGGCCAGGGCCTGACCGTGTTGGCGAAACTGGTGTTCCAGCACCCGGGTCACCGTGGTCCCCACCGCCAGCAGGTTTTGTGCGCGGTTCACCGCAGCCGCCGCGGACGGAGAAATCAGGTATTCCTCGCCATGCATGACATGATTGGCGATCCGTTCCTCCCGCACCGGTTGGAAGGTTCCCACCCCGACGTGCAGCGTCACGCAAACGTGCTCCACCCCTGCAAGAATTTCCGGCGTAAAGTGCAGACCGGCCGTCGGCGCGGCGATGGCCTTTTCCCGTGCAGCATTGGCAAACACCGTCTGGTAGCGCTCGGCATCGGCGGCGTCATCACCGCGGTTCATGTAGTGAGGAAGCGCCAGGTGCCCGTGCTGCTGCGCATCCACCGCGGAATCGAAGCGGATCATCCGCGAGCCGTCCGCACGGACGCTTTCCACCACCCCGATGGACGCACCAATCTGCACGGCCGTGCCCGGCTTCAACCGTTTTCCCGGCTTGGCCAGGCAGTGCCAGAGCAGCGGTTCCACCTCCGCCAGCCGCAGGAGTTCGGTGCGTCCATCATTGGAAAAAAACCGCGCCCGGGCCACCCGCGTGTCATTCAAAACCGTTAGGAAGCCGCGGGCCAGGTCCGGAAAATCACAAAACCGGCGGTGCTCCACGCTGCCGCCGTCGCGCCGCACCACCATCATGCGCGACGCATCCCGCCGCTCCAGAGGGCGGCTGGCGATGAGTTCCTCTGGCAAATGATAGTCAAAATCTGCGGTCAGCAGGTCGGTGGACATGACTGGTTCCCATTGCTCCGGGAAATGCATCTGTCCAGCCGTTCTGGGTCCGAAAGTCAATCCCGCCGCAACACCAAATCATTGGCGGCAGAAAACGCATTGTCCTGTTCGCGCCATCTGCCATATCGTCGTTCATGCTTTCCGTAATCCGCCTTCGCTTCGCCTGCGTGTTTTCCCTGATGCTGTTTCCTTTTCCTGCAGCGGCGGAAGAACAGCCAGCATCCGCCACACCACGGCAGGTGGTGGACTACCTGCCGCTGGCATTTCAGCCCGAAACCTGGAAAAAGTCCGGCGTGGATGCGCGCATGGAAGTTTGGCCGGGCCGGGAGGTGGTGTTCCTCGTGCAGCCTGGCAGTTACGATGCGGAGCGGCTTGCGGTCTGGGTGCAGCGCTTGGATCGCGGCTGGGCCTTGTATCGCGACCTCACCGGCGCACAGCCGAAGTCCTTCAAAGTCTGGCAGAAACTTCCGGTCATCGCCGCGGTCCCTGGACCCTCCTTCACCTGCGGTGCCGGGTGCGGTTACATCGGCAGCACGGGCATCGAACTGGCGCTGTTTCACAGTCACGATTATCCGCGGCTGCTGGCGCAGCCGGAGGCCATGCCGCACTATGTTTTCTATGAGATGGGGCGGAATTTCTACACGTTTGGTGAACGGCATTCCTGCTTCATTACGGGTTTCGCCGTCTTCATGCGCTATGTCTGCATGGATGCGCTGCGCTGCACGGATGAAGACCAAAAAACACGGCGCGCGATCGAACATCAGGAAACATTCTTCCACGGCAGCGGCTTGAGCTTCCTGGAACTGTTTACCAACTCCGCAGCCAGCGGCGAAAAAGCCCACCGGATCCACGATGCCTCCGGCAAGCTGATTCACCCTTCTGATCAGCCCTGCACCTACGCATCCGCCATGCTGCGCCTGCGCCGTGATTGTGGCGGCAACGACTGGGTGCGTCGGTTCTTTGCCGCCCTCGCCCGCAGTCCTGAAGTCCCGAAAACCGCGGAAGACGGTCCGCTGCGGCAATGCCGCCAATGGTTTCTAGCGGCCAGCACCGCAGCCCAGCGCGACCTTTCCCCGGTTTTTGTTGACCAGTGGCGGCTGCCCATGTCCGACAACACCCGCAAAAAGCTCCGCGGCGTGAACTGGACACAGCCGCCGTCAATCACCGACCTGCTGTCCTTGTTCGCAGAGTGAGGCTCCCTCCGCAGGGCAGAGAAATGGCACTGCGGGCAGCGGAGGCAAAAGAAAAATCCTTTGCCGGGGGTGGGCACAAAAACTATCATTCCGGTCGTTTCCGCCATGAACCAACCTCCGCCATCCTCTTTTCCACCGGCACCCGGCGGACATCCGTCCGCCCACCCGTCGCCGGACCCTGTCGAAGTGCAGGTCACCCAGTTGGTGGATCCAAGCATGCTGGTGGCACCGGGGGAAATGAACGTGCCGCGGGCACCAGGACGGCGTCCCCCAGGGTCGCCGCCTCCCCATGCCGCGGCGGCAGCCCACGGCATGATGGAGCCGGGCATGGAGTTTCAAACGGCAGCGCCGCAGAAGGATTCGCCGTTGGTTGCCTATCTGCGAAAAATCGGGGCCGGCTCGCTGATGCTGAGCCTGGGCATTCACCTCGCGTTCATTTTGATTGCCCTGTTCCTCATCACCTTCACGATGCAGACGAAACAGGAGGAACAGGTGGACTTTCTGCCCGGCGGGGGCGGAGGCAGCAACGGGGCCACGAAATCGCTGCAAAAATCCCGCCAGCGCCAGGTGGTCATGGCTCAGCCAAAGGCGCGCATTACCTCCTCCGTGGCTTCCTCGGAAGTCATCCTGCCGGACCCGCAGACCAGCATGGCAGAGACGAATCTGCTCAGCGGACTGGTCGTCGGCGGCGGGTCCTCCGGCCTCGGCGGAGGCGTGGGTGGCGGCATCGGCACGGGCCGCGGCACGGGGCGCGGCAGCGGCTGGGGACCTGGCAGCGGCGCGGGTTTTGCGGGAAAATTCCTCGGCCTCGACAGCACCGGCTCCAACATCATGTTCGTGATCGACACCTCCAGTTCCATGCTCTCGAACTGCAAGCCGGAGGGGATCGCCGCCATTCGCCGGGAGATGGAAAAGTCCATCAACGGCATGACGACGTCCACCCAGTTCAACCTCATCTGCTTTTCCCAGTATGCCGATGTTTTCAAGCCCACCAGCGTCTTTGCCACCGCTGAAAACAAAAAGGAGGCGATCAATTTCTTCCGCTTTTATTACAGTGGACAGCGCTCCAGAACGGAAGCCTTCGGAGACGCCGGCAAGGATCCCCAGGGCATTTCCTACCAAGGCTTCAAACCCTCGCAGGTGAAGGGCCTGGAAGGCACCGGCGGCGGCAGCCGGATGGACCTCGGCCTCAGCCTGGCCTTCGAACGACAGGCCACCACCGTCTTTCTGCTTTCCGATGGGGAACCCGGCACCCAGCGCAATGCCAAAAAACTGGAAACCAATGAATTGATCAAATTCATGAGCGATCAGGAGTCGAAATTCCTCAAGGGAAAGCGTGCCGTCGTGAATACGATATCGGTCAATCCTGAAGCCGAATCCTTCATGAAAAAGGTGGCCTCCCGTTTCAACGGAAAACACAAATCGGTGGATCCCACCAAACTTTGAGGACCTGACCTGCAGGCTCCATGGCTAGCGAAGCTGGCAATGCCTTGCTGGCGGTTCACCCTGCGGTGTCCGGAAGCGGCACGTAGGGAGATTCCCTGAGCACCACTGGTTTCGTGCCCCGCAGCAGACGCACCCATTCCCAGACGCACGCGGACACAATGATGGCGACACCGAGCAGGAAGAGGCAGGTGATGCCGATGTCCACCCAGTTGTTGACGATCATGGCCCGGAGTTTGCCTGCTTCCGCAGGGGGGGCGGCGGCCAGCTTTGCCTGGAGATCGGCGATGGCGGGGACGAACCCGGCGGAGCCTTTGTCGAAGAGCTTGAGCCAGCCGGCGGAGAAAGTGATGCAGGTGAGGAAAACCAGCGGCAGCGCCGTCACCCAGGCATACCTGGCGCGACCCATTTTGATGATGACGGTCGTGCCGAGGCACAGTGCGATGACCGCGAGGAGTTGATTGGAAATGCCGAAGATGGGCCAGAGGCTTTTGGCGATGCCTTCCGGATCCAGCGTGCCCTGGTAGAGGAAATATCCCCAGGCACCGACGAGCAGAGTGGTGGCGGTCAGGTTCCCCCACAGCGAACGGGTGTCACCCAGCCGCGGGAGAAAGGAGCCGAGCAGGTCCTGAAGGATGAACCGTCCGACACGGGTGCCCGCATCAAGCGTTGTCAGGATGAACAGCGCCTCGAACATGATGGCAAAATGGTACCACAGGGCGAGTGCGGTTTTTCCGGGAATGACCCTGGAAAACATCACGGCCATGCCCACGGCAAACGTCGGTGCTCCGCCGGTTTTCCCAATGATCACCGGTTCCTGCAAGTCGGCAGCCAGTTGATCCATCTGCTGCTGCGTAACCGGAAATCCCGCGGCGTTGATCTTCCCAATGGCAGCGGAAATGGACTGCGGGTCCCTGGCATTGACGGGGGTGTTGATGGCAAAATACTCGCCCGGCTGGAGAGCGCAGGCGGCGATGATGGCCATGAGGGCGACCAGCATTTCGGTGACCATGCTGCCATACCCCACCAGGCGGATGTGCTTTTCCCGCTCCAGCAGCTTGGGCGTGGTGCCGCTGGAAATCAGCGCATGGAAGCCCGACACCGCTCCGCAGGCAATGGTGATGCAGACAAAGGGAAAGACCGGACCGGGTACCACCCAGCCGCCGCCGCCCACAAACTGGGTGACCGCCGGCATCTGCAGCGGCGGGGCCAGCACGACGATGAACACGCCAAGCACGGCCACAGTCCCGAGTTTCATGAAGGTGCTCAGGTAGTCCCGCGGCGCCAGCAGCAGCCAGACCGGAAGGACGGAAGCGGCAAAGCCGTAAAGAATGACCGCCCAGGCGAGCGACTCCGGACTCAGGGTGAGTGCCTGTTTCCACGCGTCCGGCAGCACACTGCCCAGCCACACGCACGCCAGCAGTCCGCAGACTCCGAAAATGGAAACCGCCAGCACGCTGATGCGCCCGGTTTTCAGCGCCACTCCCATGATCATGGCCAGCGGAATGGTCATGGCGATGGTGAACAACCCCCAGGGACTTTCCGCCAGCGCCTTCACCACCACCAGGCCCAGCACGGCCAGGAGAATGGTCATGATCCCCAGCAGACAGATCATGGCGACCAAGCCGATGAAGGGATTGAGTTCCTCCTTGAGCATCTGGCCGAGCGATTTCCCGCCCCGCCGCATCGAGGCAAACAGGACCACCGCATCATGCACCCCGCCGCCCAACGTGGCACCAATCAGAATCCAAAGCGTGCCGGGCAGATAGCCAAACTGCGCCGCCAGCACTGGTCCCACCAGCGGTCCCGGCCCTGCGATGGCTGCAAAGTGATGCCCAAAGACCACCCATTTGTGGGTGGGCACAAAATCCTTTCCGTCCGCCCTGGTGACCGCGGGCGGAGCGCGGCGGGAGTCCAGCGTGAGCACCCTGGCCATGAGCCAGGCGGAATAAAACCGGTAGGCCACCGCGAAACTGCAGACGCCCGCCACCACCAGCCACAGCGCGTTGAGCTGCTGTCCTTCCCCCCGGTGCATCGCGGAGACGGCCACCGCCACCACCCCGAGCAGGGAGATTCCGACCCAGAGTAAGACACGAAGAAATTTCGACATGCAGGCGTATGTAGCGGAATCCGGCCGTGGGAAAAGCGGATTTTCCCATCCGTCCGCTCCGCGGAAGCCAACGTGCTGGCATCGCTCCCATTTCGCGCTACCAGTGGCGCATGACCCGATTTCATCCGCTGATCGCCCTGCTGGCAATAGGCTGGTGTGCCGCTGCCTGGCCCCAGGAAGCCAACACCCGTGACCAACCCGGCAGGGACAGGCTGGCGATGCTGCTGGAAAACAAGAAGGCCCTGGATGTCAGCCGCACCACCCTCGCAGAAAAGGAAAAACGCCTGGCCGTGCTGAAGTCCGGCAGGGAAAATGGAAAGGAACTGCAGCCGAAACCCCTGCCGGAAGAAATCGCCAGCGCGGAGAAGGAGGTGGCGGATGCGCGACGCGTGCTGGAGCAGCGCGAGTCGGACCTGCGCGCCTCCGCGCTGGGAGTGGCCGGACTCGACGGGGATGAACCCGAGGAGATCGACCTCGACCGGGAGGTGAAGGAAGTGATCGTCAAACCGCTGGTGGGCATGGCCAAAGACCTGGTGGCCCGGCAGCGGCAGGTGGCGGAACTCAAAACCCAGATCAGCCGCAAGGAGCGGCTGGCGGCGCGCTACGATCTGGCCATCGAAAACGTGCAGACGATGCAGGAAGCGATGAAGGATTCCGCCAAGGATGCGAAGCAAAAGGAGATGCGCGATTTCCTGGACGGCCTGCAGAAGGAGATCGCGACGAGCCGCTCCCGCGTGCCGGTGGACATCGCCAACCTGAAGCGGCAGGTGGAGAGCCTGGAAGCGGACCGCAAGCCGCTGGGCGAATACGCCACCGGCCTGCTGCGGGACACCGTGATGCGCCGCGTACTGAACCTGCTGCTGGCGGCCGGCGCCTTCATCGGAGTCCTGCTGCTCTTCCGGCTGCTGCACCGCCTGCTGCTGGGAAAAATGCGCACGCGCCGCATGGGAGCCACGCCGTTTCTGCTGCGCCTGGCGGATGTCCTCTACCATGTGTTTTCCATGGCGGCGGCGGGAATGGTGACGTTTCTCGTGCTGTATGCATCGGACGACTGGTTCCTGATGACTCTGGCCATGCTGGTGCTGGCGGGACTGCTGTTAGCCGGACGGCACACCCTGCCGAAACTCTACGAGCAGGCCAAGCTCCTCCTCAACATCGGCACCGCCCGCGAGGGGGAGCGCATTCTTTACCGCGATCTGCCGTGGCTGCTGCGCCGCATCCACATCTACTGTGAACTGGTCAATCCCTCGCTCACCGGCGGCGTGCTGCGCATTGCGCTGCGCGACCTCATTCCGCTCAACTCCCGGCCTTTTGACAGAAAGGAATTGTGGTTCCCCACGAGCGAAGGGGACTGGGTGATCCTGGACGATGGGATGCTGGGAAAAGTCATCACGCAGACGCCGGAATACGTGCAGGTGCTGCCCAACGGCGGCAGTTACAAAACCTACCGCACCGCCGCATTTCTGGCGCAAAACCCGCGCAATCTTTCCTACAATTTCCGCATCACCAGCATCTTCGGTCTGGATTACGGGCACCTGGACCAGCTCCTCAATGAAATTCCGCAGCTCCTGCAGCAGCAGCTTGTCATCGACCTGCGCAAAGCGCTCGGACCAGAGGAACTCATCGGGGTGGCCGTCGAACTGGGGCACGCCGGCGCTTCCTCATTGGATTTTTCCATTCTGGCGGATTTCAAAGGCAGCGCCGCCTCCCGTTACCAGGAGCTGCAGCGCCTCATCCAGCGTTCCTGCACCGCCACCGCGGCCGCCCGGGGGTGGACTATCGCCTTTCCGCAAATGGTCATCCACCAGGCAAAGGAACATCCTGGAAACATCCAGGCGCTTCCACTTTCCTGACAGGATGCGCCCTGCGCCTCACATCAGCACGGGGCATCAAAGCGAACGACCGCCTTTGTGGCCAGCCAGTGATCCTTGCGTCGCCGCACCCGCCGGATGACGGCCTGACTTTCGCTCAGGAAATCGACCGCGAGGGGATTTGCAAAGGAAACAAACCCCCCAGTATTAACCAGCAGCCTGCCATTCCGGCGCCACCAGGCGGCACGGTGCGTGTGGCCGAAAAGCACCAGCCCGGCCTGCGGCTGGTATTGTTCAATGAACCGGGTGGCGATTTCGGGGAGCTGCGCCCAGACCTTTGCCACATTCCAAGGGCGGGACGGCGGCCAAAGCTCGTGCAGTGCCCTTTTCAGTTTTGCCACCATGCCCTGCCCCGACTGGCGCACTTCGGTGGCGATCATCCGTTCGCTCCATCGGCGGGTCAGTTCGTATCGCGCCTCCATGCCAGTATTGAAATTTTCAGAAAGACTAAAAGGAAATCGTCGCGCAGCGACTCTGTTCAACCATGAGCGGCAGGCAACCGCTGGGGCTGCTGTGTCGCAGATCGCTTGGGGTAGCTTGTCCGCACATATCACGTCGGCTGCTCCGTTGCCGTCTCAGAATCATTATCCAGTTTCAGAGTCACCTGCTTCGTCGGAGCTTGCACCCGCCGCGCCATGTGCTCATCTTCTCTGCTTTCCACCCGCCACCCCGCCCCAGCGGTGCCTGCGCCAGGCCGTTCGGCGATTCCTCGTGCCTCCCGAAACTACATCTTGACGAAGCCGAATCTGGACAGTATCATGTCCAGTATGAACGCAATCAGCTACACCGCCGCCCGTGAGAACCTCGCCTCCACGATGGACAGGGTTTGCGCTGACCACACGCCGGTCATCATCACCCGCAACCGTGACCAGTCCGTGGTCATGCTTTCGCTGGAGGATTTCGAATCTCTGGAAGAGACCGCTTACCTCATGCGCAGCCCCGCCAACGCCAAACGGCTGCTCGAAGCGATTCACGCCCTTGAAACCGGCAAAGGAGTTGCACGCGAAATCGACCTCAACGCGTGAACCTGACTTTCGCACCGCAGGCGTGGGAGGATTATGCCTTCTGGCAGGCGACTGATCCCAAGATGGTTTCGCGCATCAACCAGCTCATCAAGGACATCATGCGCAGTCCACACTCCGGCATCGGCAAACCCGAACCGCTCAAACACGCTTTCCGGGGCTATTGGTCGCGCCGTATCGATTCCGAACATCGGCTGGTCTATCGCACGATTGAGGGTGGTATCCTTATCGCACAGGCTCGATTTCACTACGATACTTGAGCACTCATTCCAATCGACCGGAATCGCCCAACAATAAAGGGTGCAGCGAAGTCGTAGCGCAGCGGAGACTTCGGCTGCGCCCTTTGGTTGAACAAGCCCGGAGCGAGGGGTGACGCGCCCTTATGCGTTTTGTGTTTGGAGCGCCGCTGTGGGAAGCGAATGGAACGCGGGGCGGGCGGCGGTTTGAGAGCCGCGCCCGGGGTGATGGCGGGTGGATTCGCCTGAGGCGTGTGGCTTGAAGCGGATTTTCAGACGACGTGGTGGGACGCTTGGCTGGGTTTTGACAACACGCGGGCATGATGCGCCGGGGTCTTGTCCGTGGAACCGGAAGAAGCCTGGCGTGCATGCGGCGGATGGGCGAACAGACCCTGCGAATATGCCCGCCCCTTTGACTGCACCCCATCAGTCCTGCGCGCCAGCGGTTCCTGCTCCAGCTCGACTTGGAGTCCATCCGCCCCGCCGCCCGCGACTACTCGTCCGCTGGGCCGAGGCATGGACCAAGGCGCACGGCCACAGCTCCGCCGAACGCACCCGCGCCTGGTTCACCGCGCTCGGCCGCTCCACGCCCTCGCCGACTGGCAATTCCGCCAGGCCGTCGATGCCGCCCGCATCCTGGCTTGCGATGTCCTCGCTATCCCATGGGCGGCTTCCTTTGACTGGCAGGGGCCCTCCGATCAGGCCAAACCCTTGGAGCCCGACCACCGGACTCTTGCTCGCGAAACGATCCAAGTCCGCGCCCAACTCCCCAGCGTGGCTGGAGCATCCTCGCTCCAGGCCGTCCCCGGAGCCTCCCGTTCCGAGGCTTCCGCACCGGAACTCACCAGCATCCTCGACTCCCTCCGCCGCGCCATCCGCCTCAAGAACCTCGCTGTCGCCAGCGAGGAAACCTATGTGTACTGGAACCGCCGCTTCATCCGCTTCTGCCACCAAGCGCTCGGCCAGTCACCGCAGGCCGCCGGGCCGTCCGCCATCTCCGCCTACCTCGAATTCCTCGCCCTCCGGCGCAACGTCGCCCCCCACCCAAAAACAGGCACTCAACGCCATGGTCTTCCTCACCAAGTCCGTGTTCGGCATCGGGGAATTCACCCTCGATCCCATCACCCCGGCCCGTGGCCAGCGCCGCCCGCCCGTCGTCATGACCCGCGAGGAAGGCCGCTCCGTGTTCGCCCGCTTGGAAGATCCTTGGAAACTCATCGCCCAAGTCATGTACGGCAGCGGCCTCCGCCTCATGGTAGCCATGCGCCTGCGCGTCAAGGACCTCGATTTCGGCCAAGGCACCATCGCCATCCACGATGGCAAGGGCGGCAAACACCGTGTCGTCACCCTGCCAAATGCCCTCGAACCGCGGCTCACCCGACACCTCGCACGCCTCCGGGAAAACCATCTCCAGGGTCTCGCCGCCGGTGCCGGAGACTGCCACATGCCCGAGTCCCTGCTCCGCAAATGGCCCAACGCCAGTCGCGAGTGGGGTTGGCACTGGCTCTTCCCCGCCGCCACCCTCTGCCCTCACCCGCGCACCGGAAAATTCGCCCGCAATCACCTCCACGACGACTCCATGGCGCGCCAGATCCGCGACGCCGTGCGCAAGGCCGGAATCCCCAAGCGCGTCACCTCCCACACCCTGCGCCATTCCTTCGCCACCCACCTCCTCGAATCCGAAACCGACATCCGCACCGTCCAGAACCTCCTCGGCCATGCCGATGTCTCCACCACCATGATTTATCTGCACGTCATGAAACGTCCCGACGCGGGCGCCCCCAGCCCCTTGGACGGCCTCTGAGTCGATACCTCCCTCCATTCTCCATTCTCATTCCCATTACCGTCATTTCCCCCTTGTCTCGCCATCATGCCCCCGCTATCGTGCCGGTCATGACCGAGGCCGCCAAAATCCTTACTCCCGGGTCGCCTTTTACCGTGATCACCGACCGGTCGGTGATCATCCCCCAAACCCGACCGGTCGGTCAATAACACTGTTCGATAGGTAATGAAGATTCTGAAAACTTTCACAGCCCTATATTTCTGCTGTTCCAGCCTATACGCGTCCACAGTTGTCCTAGAATACAATACCGGGCGACCTTATTTGTCCCCAATCGCGGCGCAGCCGGGAACCGGGGTATTAATTCCCTACTACGATGAGAATGGCTTTCGTTCAAAGCCGTTTGGGCCAATCAGGACATCTGCACCCTATAATCTTGGTCTCGTTGGTCCGAAGACGGGAAGTGCTAGCAACGGAACCGCTCATCTCTCTCTGCATTTCAGCAGCTCCTTCGAGGTCTTTTCGCTAGACGGGCTACTTTTTGACGCAGTTGCGGTAGATTTGGCAGAATATTCCACCGTGTTCCCATTTCCGAAGGTAATATCTTTTGAAGGGATACTTAATAGCGGAGCATCGGTCTTTGTGGATTTTTCTATCGATGGTTTTGTTCAAGGAGGTGCTGCCTTGAATGATTTCGAGACTTTCACATTTCCAAATGAATTTTCTGGGCTAACACTATTGAGATCCGCAACCACACCATATTGCTTGGACAATTTAGTTCTCAGTGTGATTCCTGAACCCACTTCGCTTCTTATGGTATGTATTAGCCTAGTTGGAATTGTCTCAGGTCGAACATGCCGTCCCTCCTAACGCCTGACCCGCCTCAAGTTCCCGCCGTCATGTCCGCTACCACCACAACCTGCAGTCGAAACCTCCCCCCGGTCAGGCGTAGGAGGACTCAATCGTTCGTCTTGAAATTGCCGATGCCTCCACTACTCGAACAGCTTCTGCCGCTCATTGGCATTTTGTAACTGATTAGCCCCGATTGGCCGCGGGATGCTGGTCGTTGAAAAGTTCCGCGATGCCGGTGATGAGGCTTTCCGTTCGCAGTTTCATCGTTTCGGTCAGGCTCTTGAAGATCGCGAACATGGTCGCCCCTTTCTGATTCTTCGAGCATTGCGAGAC
>JAGNEJ010000146.1 GCA_018003315.1 Verrucomicrobiales bacterium | reverse complement strand
CCTTCCCGCAGTGCCTTGATCACTGACTCTCGATCCATGTCTCCCAAGCTGGCTTCCGGCGGCATCATGTTATTTAAGAAATCTTAAGCACTTTTTCGTTGAACTGCAACCGCTAATCAGTTACCTTCGGCACGATTGCACAACCGGCCTACGATGCGCCGCCTCATGTGAGGAAGGTGGACGCGCTCATCTTCACCGACGCCTGGCAGGACATTGTGGATGGGGGCTACCTGAATCAACACAAATAGACATGATGCCCGCCACTTCCAGCGCACTCCCTCTCGATGATCCGTCGAGCGAAATTCAACCACCGACTGCCCCCGTGCCCTTATGATTCACCGCCTGTTGTTGTTTCTGCTTCTCCCCTGGCTCTGCGCCGCACAGCCGCGTCCGAACATTCTGTTGTGCATCGCCGACGATGCCTCGTGGCATCACTTCGGCGCGAATGGCGACAAGGCGTGCCACACTCCGGTCTTCGATCGAGTGGCGCGCGAAGGCGTGAACTTCCGCCATGCCTTCTGCTCGTCGCCGAGCTGCACGCCATCGCGCGGAGCGCTGCTCACCGGTCAGCAGTTCTGGAGGCTCGAAGACGGCGCCAATCTCTGGAGCCGCTGGCCGAACAAGGCCGCAGTGTATCCCGATCTGCTGGCCGCGGCAGGCTATCATGTCGGACTGAAGGGCAAGGGCTGGGGGCCGGGCGACGCCAGGTTCAGCGGGCGGAAATTCAATCCCGCAGGACCTGGCGTGAAGGATTTCGCAACCTTTTTGCAGAACAAGCCGGCGGACAAGCCATTCTGCTTCTGGTTCGGCAGTCAGGACCCGCACCGCATGTATGAACGCGGCAGCGGCGTGAAGTCGGGCATGAAAATCGAGGACGTGCAGGTGCCGCCCTATCTTCCCGACACGCCGGCGGTGCGCAGCGACATTCTCGACTATTGCCTGGAGGTGCAGCGCTTCGACCGCGACATCGGTGCGATGCTCAAACTGCTGGAAGACACCGGCCAGCTTGACCGCACGCTGGTGGTCATTACCAGCGACAACGGCTGGCCGTTTCCCCGCGGCAAAGCGACCTGCTACGATGCCGGCACCCGGATGCCGCTGGCTGTCCGCTGGCCGGAGCGCATACCCGGCGGGCGCACCGTGGATGACTTCGTGAGCCTCACCGACCTCGCTCCCACGTTTCTGGAGGCCGCCGGACTGCCGATGCCCCCCGCGATGACGGGAAAGAGCCTGCTGCCGCTGCTCACCAGTGGAAAGTCCGGCCAGGTGGAACCGGAGCGCGACAAGGCAATTTTTGGCCGCGAGCGCCATGCCAATGTGCGTGCGGGCAACCTCAGCTATCCGGTGCGGGCCATCCGAACGGCAGACTTTCTCTATCTGCGCAACGGCGAACCCGACCGCTGGCCCGCCGGTGATCCGCCAATCTACGGCGACGTGGACCAGCACCTCAACATCAGCGACTCTCCGGCAAAGCAGGCTGTGGTGCAACACGACCACAGCGCCGCCGCCAAGCGCCTCTTTGACCTCGCCTTCGCCAAACGTCCCGCCGAGGAACTTTACGACCTGCGCGCCGATCCCTATCAAATGCAGAACGTGGCCGGCGACGTCCGGTTTGCCGACACGCGGAAAAAACTGCGCGCCGCTCTCGACGCCTATCTCATCGCCGCCAAAGACCCGCGCGCTGCCGGTCAGGGCGGCCTCTTTGATCACTATCCTTACGTCACCGGCGACGCCGGACCTCGCTGAAATCCCAGCCCGGCGGACAAAAGGAGAGGCACCACTCCGCAGGGGCAGGCAAGCGGACCAGATCCCCGCGCACTCCCTGTTGGCGGATTGGACAAACTTGCAGCGTGCGCATGGTGCCAGGACGTGAAGCCTTTCACGCCGCAACCTGCCGCCAATCATGAACACCCGCTACGCTCCAACCAACCCGTGCCGCCGCCTTGGCCGGCTGCTCGTCACGGGCATCCTGACGTTCCTGCCGGCCCTTTCCGTTAGAGCGGAAACTCCGTCGCTCTTCATTCAAGGTTACACCGGACAGGTCAGCTATGCAGAGAATGAGGAAGTGACCTTCCACGTTTCCACCAGCGCACCGGCATTCTCCATGGCAATCACCCGCGAAGGTCTGAAGCCGGAGGTGGTCTGGAAACAGGACAACATTCCCGGAGCGAATCATCCAGTCCCGGAGAATGCCTCCTCCCACGGCTGCGGCTGGCCTGCCGCCATCAAGTTAAAAGTGCCTGCGACGTGGCGCAGCGGTTATTATACCGTGGCGCTGTTGGCGGCGGACGGAGGCGGGAAATTTACGGAGCGCGGCCCGCGCAGCGCGGGTTCCAGTTGCTTCTTCATCGTGCGACCGAAGGCACCGGGACGCGATGCGAAGATTCTGCTGCAAGTCTGCACGAACACGTTCAATGCCTACAACAACTGGGGCGGCACGAGTCTCTATGCCTACAATGGTCGCGGCGGCGTGCAGGGTTTTCGCGTTTCGTTCGAGCGCCCGCCGGACAGTCAATTCGCCTCGTGGGAGCTGCCATTCGTGCGCTGGGCGGAAAGCCAGGGCTACGCGCTGGACTATGCGGCGAACACCGATCTGGAGTTTCATCCGGAAATGCTCGCCGCCTACAAGCTCATCCTTAGTGTGGGCCATGACGAGTATTGGTCCGCGCCGATGCGCAACCATCTGGAGGACTACATCGGCAAGGGCGGGAACGTGGCTTTCTTCAGCGGCAACACCTGCTGCTGGCAGGTCCGCAGCGAGGAGAGCGGACGCGCCCTGACTTGTTATAAGCAGAACTATTTTGTGGACCCGGTCTTCGCAGAGGGAAACGCGGGTGGGAGTTTGGCCACACTGACCACTGCCTGGAGCCACCACCTGATCCAGCGGCCGGAGAATTCGCTCACGGGCGTGGGCTTCCTCTGGGGCGGCTTCCGCAAGAGTCACGGGCAGTTCATGGACGATCCGGCGGAGTTCACGGTTTACCGGCCGGAGCATTGGATTTTCGAGGGCACGGAGATGAAGCGCGGCAGTGTCTTCGGCGGAAACGACACCATCGTCGGCTACGAATGCGACGGCTGCGAACTGGAATGGAAGGACGGCCTGCCCTTCCCGACCTTCAAGGACGGCACGCCGCAGACCTTTACGGTGCTGGCTTCCTGCCCCGCACGCTGGCATCCCGGCGACGTGGAGTGGTATGAAAAATGGCCGCGGGGACGCACCGGCGCGGCCTGCATGGGACTCTACACCCGCGGCGGCACCGTCTTCACCGCCGGCACCACCGACTGGGCGCACGGGTTGCGCGGCGGAGATCCCGTCGTCGCCCGCATCACAAAAAACATCCTCGACCGCCTGTCCAAATGAACATCTGACAGCAGGCAGCCCCGCTCACTGACTGGACCATTTTTCTCCACCTGCGAACCATGCACTGTCATCCCCGCCCGCTGCTGCTGCTCACTGGGCTGCTGGCTTTCATTTCCCTGACCCGGCTCTCCGCGCAAAACATTCCAAAAGACCGCCCGCGAGTTAGACCTCCCTCGTCCTTAAGCGGCCTCGAAGACTGGAAAAAAAGCGCGGAGATGTTCCAGCACATTCCGGTTCCGCCTTCGCCGCCACTGTCGCCGGAGGAAGCAATGAAAACCTTTCGCATCGCACCGGGGTATCGGCTGGAACTGGTCGCTTCGGAACCGATGGTGCAGAACCCCATCTCCTTCGACTTCGACCCGCAGGGGCGCATCTGGGTCGTGGAGTATCAGGGCTATCAGCGGGACATCGATGGCAACGACGAAGGCGACCCCATCTGCCGCGTGGTGGTGCTGGAGGACACGAACGCCGATGGCCGTGCCGACAAGAGCACCGTCTTCCTCGACAAGCTGGTGATGCCCCGCTCGCTCAGCTTTGTGAAAGGCGGCGTGCTGCTCCAGGAGCCGCCAAACGTGTATTTCTGCGAAGATAAGGACGGCGACCTCCGCTGCGAAAAACGCACCGTGGTCGGCCAGATGGGGCTGGCGGGCAATCCGCAGCACACCGCCAACGGCCTGCGCTACGGCATTGACAACTGGCTGCACAATTCCGATTTCACCAAGCGCCACCGCTGGGTGGAAGGCAAACTCGTTGCGGAGGAAGCGGCGTATCGCGGGCAATTCGGCGCCACGTTCGACGAATCCGGGCGCTATTTTTGCAACTTCGAAAACTCCCCGCTGCACTCGGACCTCATCCCGGCCCACTATCTTGTGCGCAACCACCATTTGGCGCAGCGCATCGCCCGCACCGGCAGCTTCTCCGGGGTGAGCGTGAACATCGCCACCAACGCGAAGGAGGTCTATCCCATCCGCGTCACGCCGCTCATCACGCTGGGCGCACGGGAGCTGCGGGACGATGGCCGCCTGCGCACCTACACC
>JAGNEJ010000145.1 GCA_018003315.1 Verrucomicrobiales bacterium | reverse complement strand
AGCTGCCCTGACTGCTCCCCACGGTGCATGGGGCATTTCCTGTGGCGCAGAGTGGCTGGCCAGAGAAAAAATCGCGGTGCACGGCATGACGCCGTTGCACTGGGACGCGGAGGAAAATCAACTGGAGGAAATCCGCAATCTCAACCGTTTGCTGGCAGCGCATCCGGCCTTTCATGGCGGCGCAGCACTTCGCGTGGTGACGCAGGGGAGCGAGCCTGCTCTGGCACTGATGCGAACCGAAGCAGGCGGTGCGTTTGCACTGGTCCTGGTGAATCTGGATGCCTCCGCACCCACCGTGGTCCGGTGGGCCGCGGCCGACACGCCACCATTGCCAAAATCAAGCACCCCATTGTTCCGCACCGGCCACAGCGGGGCGGCGACCGGAAAAATCCGAACCCAGGGCGGACAGCATTCCCTGGCGCTGGCACCGGGTGAAGTCATCTGTCTGGGCACCCCGCCGCCAAACGCGCAGGACGTCCTCAATATCGCAGAGCATGGCGCCACCGCCCACGCCGAGCCCCTGACACATTGGCAATGGCCGCGGGACCGACGGCGGAATGTGGTCTGGCCGGAAGGCACCGCACTATCCATCGAAGCACCGGTGCGCTTTGAAGTGCGGCTGGAAATCGACAACACGGTCCGTCACCGGATCCTCGCCGGGCAGGTTCGAGGCGGATGGCAGGCAGTGATTCCGGAAAAAGGGATCCCGGCGGGACCAGTTGTGCTGCGGTTGTTCGTGCACGAGGACGGCGGAACGGTGCGGACCAGCCACGGCGTGCTGCGCTGTGCCGGGCTGCCCCGCATCCGGCTGGCCGCGGGGCGAACGGATCCGGATGCCTGTGCCATCCTGTCAAATCCCCACGGAGCCATGTGCCTGGCACGGGCCGCCTGGGGACGCATTGAATCCCAGTATGACACCCTGCTGGGAGCCAATCTGCATCCGGCACATCCCGTGGACCGCCGCATGCTGCTTGGACGGGTGCGGGCCTGGCTGGTGCGCCGTGGCTATTCGTCAGAGCTGACCCTGGAATCGTTGGAATCGTTCACGATCCAGCTGCCCCGTGAAGCCCAGTGGAAATTTTCCCTGGCTGCGGGGGACGGACATTACATTGACCTCACCGCCCGCCTTCTGCTCGCGGAAAACGACAACGCCATCGCCATCGAGTTCACCCGCGGCACGGACTCTGCCGGCGAGGTTTCCCTCATTCTCCGACCGGACATTGAGGACCGCGGGTTTCATGAGAAATCCCGGTTCTCCGCCGGAATCAACTTCCTGGCAAAGGGGGCCGAATCCGGAGCAGCATTTGCCGCACAGTGGCTGCACGAAGGAGGCTGGCTGCGCATGGAACTGAGCGGCGGGACAAGCGCCGCCTGGCATCAGGAGCCGGAAACCGTGGAAGTTGGTCATGCACTGGATGCGGAACGCGGTCTTGGCGGCAGCGCGGAATTATTCAGCCCCGGATGGTTCGGCACCCGCCTGCACCCAGGGCAGTCGGCGGTTTTCCAGGCGGGCGTCACCGTCACCGCACAAACGCCCCTCAGCTTCGTGCCATCCCCCGCAGCGGTTTTGCCGGAGTCCGTCTCCCTCGCCGAAGCGGCCAGGACATCGCTGCGCCAGTTCATTGTCAAGCGGGACCAGTCCCTAACCATCATCGCAGGCTACCCGTGGTTTCTCGACTGGGGCCGGGACACCCTCATCTGTCTGCGCGGAATCATCGCCGCCGGATGGCTTGCAGAAGCACGGGAAATCCTCAAAACCTTCGCCGCCTTCGAACGGCGCGGCACGCTGCCGAACATGATTCGCGGTGCGGATGACTCCAACCGCGACACGGTGGACGCCCCGCTGTGGTTCTTTGTGGCGGCAAAGGAACTGCTGGATGCCGAGGGCAACGATGCCTTTCTCCACGAACCCGCGGGAGACCGCACCATTCTGGAAGTCCTGCGCAGCATCGCAGCACACTATGCCGCTGGGACGCCGAATGGCATCCGCATGGACACCGCCAGCGGTCTCATTTTCAGCCCGTCCCACTACACCTGGATGGACACCAACCACCCCCCGGGCACCCCGCGGCAGGGATACCCCATCTGCACCCAGGCCAAATGGCACTTTGCGCTGCGCTGGCTGGCACAAATCGATCCAGCGGCAGCGGGCAAATGGAGTGTCCTTGCCGATCTGGTTCGGAACTCCGTGCAGCGCCTCTTCGTCCAACCGGAAATCGGACTGTCCGATTGTCTCCACGCAGCTCCTGGACAGCCTGCCGCCGCGGCACAGGCGGACGATCATCTCCGCCCCAATCAACTGCTGGCAGTGACGCTTGGCCTGATCGATGACCCGGCGCTGCGACGCGCCATCGTAAATGCTTGCGGGGAATTGGCTGTGCCCGGAGCCCTGCGAACGCTGGCCGACCGTCCAGTGAAGGTGCCGCTGCGCATCGAGCGCCTGGGTTGGTCGCTCAACGACCCGTTCCATCCCTTCTGGCCGACATACATCGGCGACGAAGACACCCGCCGCAAACCTGCCTATCATAACGGCACCGCCTGGCCCTGGCTGCTGCCCATGTATGCCGAAGCCCTCCTGCTCGTGCGCGGGCCGGAGGCAAAAGCCACCGCCGCCGCACTGCTCGGGTCCGTTGCGCCCTGCTTCCATGCCGGCGCCTTGGGGCACCTTCTCGAAATCATTGACGGCGGTGCGCCGCATGCCCCGCGCGGTTGTCCGGCCCAGGCGTGGTCGGTCAGCGAACTGGTCCGCGTGCTGGCCCTGCTGGAAAATTCGTAATTTCCGCCGGGTCTGAAAATAATCCCCGGTTGCCTGCACCGCATTTGCCCCCTACCTAGTCCCGCTTGCTCCCATTTCTCCTTTCCCACCTCTCTGACACCTGCGTATGCGGATAGCCCTGGATGCCATGGGGGGCGACATTGCCCCGGCCCAAAACATCGGCGGAGCCAAGCTGGCCCTGGCCGCCTACCCCCACATCACAAAACTCTATCTGGTGGGCAAAGAGGACGCGCTCAAGACGGAAATGGCCCGGGAAAAACTGAGTGATCCGCGCATCGAAATCGTGCCCGCAGACGAAGTCATCTACATGTTCGAATCCGCCGTCAAAGGCGTGCGGAAGAAGAAAAACTCCTCCATCAACGTGGCGGTGGACCTGGTGAAGCGCGGCGATGCCCAGGCGGTGGTCAGCGCCGGACACACCGGGGCCGCCGTGGTCTCCAGCACCTTGAAACTGCGCACCCTGGAAGGTGTGGAACGGGCCGGAATCGCCTGCCCCATGCCCAATATCCACGGCTCCTGCCACCTGCTGGATGGCGGGGCAAATGTCGATTCCCGCCCCGTGCACCTCTTCCACTACGCCATCATGGGGGCCATTTACCGCAAGCATGTCCTGGGGGTGGAGAATCCGGTCATCGGCCTGCTCTCCAACGGCGAGGAGGAGGGAAAGGGCAACGAACTAACCAACACCACCGCGGAACTGCTCAAAAGCAGCCGCCTGCACTTCCGCGGCAACGTGGAGGGACGCGATGTTTTCCTGACGACCCTGGATGTGGCGGTCTGCGACGGCTTTGTCGGCAACGTGTTTCTGAAAGGCGCCGAAGGACTCGCCAAGGCCATGTTCGGCCTCATCAAAGACGAAGCCTCGCGCCATTGGCGCTACAAAATCGGCGGCTGGCTCGTCCGCCCTGCCATCAAAAAAGTCCAGGCCCGCGGCAGTTACGAGGAAGTGGGCGGCAGCCCGCTGCTCGGCGTCAACGGCATCACCATCATCGCCCACGGTTCCAGTTCGCCACTGGCCATCAAAAACGCCATCCGCGCCGCCTGCGATGCCGTTTCCCACTCGATCAACCCGCGCATTGAGGAGGAAATCGCCCGCTACCTCCCGGCCACTCGCTGATTTTCGCCGCGCCAATCGCTGAGCGCCCGCAGAAATCTGCGGGCTCAGGGTTGTGAACCCTGCATCCCGTCACGCAAGAACACGAAGGAGTCGGAACCGTATGATGAACATCTTTACCGCTTACGCCACTGTATCGGAAACCTCTTTCAGCGGATTAAGGAATTTCGTCGCGTGGCCACTCGCCAAGAAAAAACGAACGTATGTTTCTCGCGATGCTGGTGTTCTCAGTTTCAGCAACTTACGAACGATTTGAACTCTGGATCCCAAGCTAAACAAGCCCTACATCGATGCCTTCTACAACACACGCCGCCGCCACTCCTCGCTCGGTTTCAAATCTCCTCTCCAATTCAAAAAACCACTTGCCTTCTCACTGAATTAACGTGTTGCCTCAAGCAAAGTAGGACACCGAAGGAAGTCAAGTGGGAGAACTGGATGACTCATGCAAACAAGACACCGAAGGTGTTGGTTATGTGCTAGGAACAGCGGAGCTGTTCCGGGGCCCGGAG
>JAGNEJ010000144.1 GCA_018003315.1 Verrucomicrobiales bacterium | reverse complement strand
TAGCCCGGAATGGGAGGCAGCGTTTCGGCATCGATGGCAGCATCCGGGAGTTCCCCGTAATCCGGAAAGGTGAGTCCGCGGATGGTGGCGGCGGCGGGATTTTCGAGCCACCAGCGCAGCCGGGCTTTGGTGCGGCGGACGCCCTGTTTGTCGTGAAAGGCGCATCCCTTCGGCAGGCGAAATTCGATTCCTTTCATCAACCGGTCCGCGGCCCGGTTTTCCGCCGTGGTTTTGTCGGCACACGCCAGGAGAAACTCCCGGTCGGCAAAAGAGCCGCCGGCGAGCGTCGCCAGTTCCGCATCATCCCACGCGGCATGCACGGCCCGCAGTCCGCCAAGATCCAGCGCCACGGGCAGTTCTGCCATCCATTTCAGCCATTCGGCCCACTCTTCTTCCCGCCCCTCGAAGGCGTTCAACGTGGCGGAATGCTGGTGCTCGTTTTTCTCGCTGTGGAGTCGCAGCCATTCCCCGTCCCGCCCGCGGGTGTGGTAGTTCAGTGCATTCCACTCATGGTTTCCCATGATCGCCAGGGCATCACCGGCATCGACCATGGCCCTAACCGTGTGCAGCGTTTCGCGGATTTTCGGACCGCGGTCGATGTAGTCACCGAGGAAAACGACCCGCCTCCCCTCAGGATGGCGAAACCCAGCGCCGCGGGCTTCGTAGCCGAGTGCCGCCAGCAGGGCGGTGAGTTTGTCGTGGTGGCCGTGGATGTCTCCGATGATGTCGTATGCATTCATGATTGTCGGGTGATGGGTTGGGGTGGTTCGTTCAAGCTGTGTTTTTTGTCAGGCTCGGCTCTTCGCCGTGAGGATTCTGGCGTAGGTCCAGGCGGAAAAAATCCCGTTCTTAAACTCCTCGGCGGGCCATTCGGAGTGGCGGGTCAGCACTTCAGCCAGTTCCTCCGGGTCCGGGTGCGGGTAGATCCACGGATCCTCGCCGAACAGGCCGTAGGTGCAGACTCTTGACGCATCCGTGGTGTCCTCCACGCTGCCCGCGGTGAGCGCCATGCAGGCGGCAATGGCGTCTTCCAGCCTGGCGAATCGGCGGTATTCGGTGCGGTAGGATTCGTCCATGTAGTGGGCATTGTCGTCCACATACACTGCCCAGGGCAGGATGGGGGACGCATTCTCAGGCTTGGCGGTGTCTTTGTTTTTTTTCGGTGTCTTTCATAGTGATGGTCGTTTCTTTGACGCTCGGAATATGCCTGAGTAAATAAGGCTTTCCAGGTTGCTGAATGCAGGTATCATTACTGCACAGTCATCAATGCCAGCATCCTTTCCCGCCGCAGATTTTCCCTCGACCGCCTCGCCGGCTTCTGCGCCGTGGCGGATGCCGGCGGGTCCATCGTCGGTGCGGCCCGGGGCGATGCCGTCCGCCAGTCGCTGCTCAGCCGCCAGATTCGGGAATTGGAGGAATGCTTTGGAACAGAGTTGGTGCGCCGCAAAGGGCGCGGGTTGGTTCTGACCGATGCGGGCAGTCAACTGGCCGCACTGGGCCGCAGCCAGCTTGCGGCACTGGATGACTTCGCGGCGACTGCCTCCGGACGCCGCATCCGCATTTCCTTTGCCGCTCCGGAAAGTTTTTACCAATGGGTGCTGCTGCCCCGCCTGGCCTCCCTGCGCCAGGCGGAGCCCAGAGCAACCTTCGTCATCCACCAGGAGGACAACGCGGCCATCGCTTCACGGGTGCAGGAAGGCGTTTACGACTTCGGTATCGTCCGCCAGCGGCCGGAACGGAGGCAAAAGGCCATCGTCGAACTCGGGCACTTCGACTATGTCCTCGCCGCACCGAAATCCCTGGTGCGCGGCCGCAACTGGAGCCTTGCCAACGCCCTGCGCCTGCTTCCGCTGGCCCTTCCCCTGGCGGGAGAGATGCGGCAGGCCGTCGAAACGTTTGCGCAAAAGGAAGTGGTGTCCGGCCTGAATGTTGCCCTTGAGTTCACCTCCTACCTGCACGCCTCCGCCGCGCTGCGGTCCGCCAGTTGCGCCGCCATCATTCCCTCCATCGCCCTCGCAGAGCTTCCTGCCGACCGCTTCGCCACCTGGCTGCTCGCACCTCTGAAACTGAATCGCGCCCCGTTCTCCCTGATTTGGAATCGGCGCAACGCGGCCGTCCGGCCGACCGTGGCCACGCTGAGCGAGGCGATGAAAACGCTGCTCTCATTTTGATCCCGCCCATCCTCAGACCGATGCTGTTTCCATGACCCCAGACTTGCGCCAACGTCTCGACGCCTGCCCCCGCCCCGTGATCCTGCTGGAAGGAACGCGAAAACTTCCTGCGGCCGCGCATCCGGTGCTCGACACCATGGTCCGGCGTCTGTTTGCGGAATTTCCCCGCGCCGTCTTCCGCAGCGGCAATGCGGAAGGCACCGATGCCACATTCGCCGATGCCGTCGCCCGGCTCGACCCGTCGCGGCTCGAACTGGTGCTGCCCCATGCAGGCATGGGTCGCAAACGCCGGCCCGTCGGCGCAGCGTGCTTCAGCCTGGATGCCGTTCCCAACCCTGAGCTTGAAACCCTCGCCGCAGTGACCCGGCAGGCGGGCCGCGATGCCGGCCGCCTCGCCGACTACTACCTCCGCGGCCCGGAAGCCCGCAAAACCGCCGCCGGCAGCAAAGCCGCCTACTTGCTCCGCGACACGCTCAAGGTTGCCGGATCGCACGCCCTGGGACTCGCCCCGGCAGCTCTCGGCATTTTCTGGGCCAACCCCGCCGATCCCCACGGCGGCGGCACCGGCCACACCATTCGGGTCTGCACCCTCTGCAATGTCCCGCACCTCACGCAGTTGCAGTGGGCACCAGAAATCACCCCGCCCCACTTCAATTCGTGAGGCAGTGGGCACGGACGGTGGCATCCGCTGCCTCGTCATTGTCCGCCCGGGTTCGGATGTCGGCAGCTTTCCGGCGTAACCCGGTCGATTCATCCGGCACGGTGGCCGGCGTCTCCAGGGCCTGCGCCCAGACCGTCTCGCGGATGATGGCAGGGGAGATGCCGCTGACGGCGACGAATATCGCATTCATGCTTGCGGGTGGTGGGATGGTTGCTGGCAAGGATGCTCCATGGTTGGATGGTCACTGCAGGTCAAGCTGGGCAAATTCCGCGGCCGTAACAGGAATCGAAAGTTCCCCGCGCCTGCCGCGGTACACTTCATTCAGCTGCGTCATAAACTGCGGGGAGTGAAGGTGCCTCCAGTCAAACCGCTGTTGGCGGCTGGGTATCATGCCCAGCAGGCCCAGCACTTCGGCGCGCGTCACATTGCGGCGCGGCGGCTGGTGCGGCAGTTCCAGCAGCGTCCTTCCGCTCTCCCCGTCCACCAAACGGATGGGGATCGGCATATCGAGCACCTTCTCCCGCCGCTGGTGCCGCCACCACCTCCACGCCGAATACGCCGTGCCCAGGAAGGCGAGCAGGCCGACCAAGGTGCCGATTTTGTCGAGAGTGTCCCAGTCGATTTTCCACATAATGTCAGCGAGGATTGTGGTTGAAGATTTCCACCGGGCCAGTGACCGGGGAGTCGTAGGTGAGGGTGCGTGCAATCCCATGCAGCTCATGGGCCAGCCGGAGATACAGCCAAACCGGACCGGGGCCGGTCAGCGTCACATCTGCCCCCGGCGGCACTAAATCCCGAATCCGGGATTCATAGGCCGCCAAGTCGGCCAGCTTGGCCGTGCCAGTGGCGGAGTAGAGGGTGGAAATATCGAGGGTCATCGGGAAACGAGGATCATTTTGAAAACGAATTGCTCTCCGGCGGACATCCGCGGACATCCGCAGACATCATGCCGCGGCCTGCCGTCAGTCATGGTCCCAGCCGCCCCTCCCGTCACGGTGGATTCGCAGCAGCCATTTGACGAGCATCTGGAACGCACACCGGCCCAGCATGGTGTGCCGGTTTGCCCGCAGCGGCCGACCCACCGGCACCCAGATGGCCTTTGCACCGCTCATGCCCCTTGATTTATCCATGGTTGACCGGGAGGAAGACAACGCTTCGCAAAAACGGGCGGTCAGAAAATCCGGCAGTGTGGTTCGCATTTCGAGTTTCGGCGATGTCAATACTAGCACAATGCTCCTGATATTGGAAAAACGCAAAAACTCAATCACAGCGAATCCACCCAGGCTGGCATCGATGTCCGGCGCACTGCCCCACTGGATGCCTTGGTACTTCGCCCTGATGATGAGTCGGCCCGCCAAAGCACCCACACACAGCGGCAATTGCAGGTCGTCACATTCCTGAAGGTAGGAATCAAGCCGGAGCCAGCCCATTTTCAATTCGAGTGAGTGCTGGCTGCGCTAGTGTTTACTTGCAATAATTAATTATTGTTAAATATTGCGGCATGAGTCGCTCCGCCCAACCCGTCGAATGCAGCCCCGAAGAAGCGCAAGTCATCGAGGCTCTCATCAAGCATCCCAAGACAGCCCAAGGA
>JAGNEJ010000106.1 GCA_018003315.1 Verrucomicrobiales bacterium | reverse complement strand
GGCTGGAAGGCTTCAACGGGGCCGCGCCTTGTGGGGCGCGGAAATTGGACAGACTGCGAGGACTCGGCAACGCCATTGTCCCGCGCTTCAACGGGGCCGCGCCTTGTGGGGCGCGGAAATCAGGCCCAACACGCCGGCCAAATCCTCGACTGGCTCGCTTCAACGGGGCCGCGCCTTGTGGGGCGCGGAAATAGTGGTGGGGACAAGTAGTTGGAACCGAGCGGGTTGGCAACCGAAATGCGAGAGGTCCAAGGAATCCGGGTGCAATTTCTGACGGGCGAGGTGGGCAATGGTTGCAACCAATTGGGAATGAGCCAGCGAGAGGTGACTGGGGCGGGGAACGTCATTGCGCCGCTCGCAACCGTTGGGGAGGAGCGGGGCAGGGTGGGGGATGTCAAAGAACAGGGGGCACCGCAGGTTTCTGCGGTGGATGTTTCAGGCGATGAAACAGGGGGGATCGAATTTCACGTAGGTCTGTCCGAGGGCGGTGATGCTGCGTTCGGCCCGGTGGCTGGCTGGTCCGAGGTCGATGAAGAGCACCTGGTCTTCCGTGTGGTGGATGATTTCTTTGAGGCGGGTCTCCATGCGGATTTTATCGCTGGGATTGAGGTCGCATTCAAACACGGAATACTGGAGGTGAATGCCGAAGTCGCGGCAGGTGCGGAAGACTTTGCGCAGGCGCTTTTCGTTGCGGATGTCGTAGGTGACGATGAAGCTGTGTCTCATCGGGTCATGAAGGGGACGTAGTCCGGGATTTCGCCGGTGAGATGTTTGGCGAGGATGCGGACCTGGAGTTCCAGGGCACGGCGGTAGCTGACCCGATAGCCAAAAAGCGGGTGGGTCACGGGATCTGCAAGGCGCTGTTCCCAGGCGGTGAAGACGGTTTTCCTGCCTGCCGCGGTCAGGGCGGCGGCGTGGCTGGCGAGGATGAAATCGGATTCGCTGACCATGCCGTTGTTGATGAGGGTGAGCACGGTGCTGTCGGCGAGCAGGGGGCGGAATTCCTCCATGAGATCGAGGGCCAGGGCGGGGCGTCCGTGGCGGGGCTGGTGGAGGAAGCCGACGTAGGGGTCCAAGCCCACGGCGTGGCAGGCGATGGTGCATTCCTTTGCCAGGAGAGAATAAGTTAGGGAAAGCAGGGCGTTGACGGGGTCGCGCGGGGGCCGCCGGTTGCGGCTGTCCGGAAAAAAGGGAAAGGTGAGTGGCTGGCGGTGGAAGTCTGTTTCCTGATCGGGCGGCGGTGGGGCGGTAGTGGCAGCATGGGCAGCACTGGCAGTCGGTGCGCTGTCGTCCGGGGAAAAGGCGGTGGGTTTGGCCTGAGGCCGGCGGGGCTTGAGCATGCCGCCGAATGCGCCGAAGTAGAGCCCGGCGGCGTTTCCCTCCACCCCCAGCAACTGGGGCAGACCTGGGGCGATGAGGGCGGCATGGGCGAAGTATTTCATGCCGTGCAGAACGTCGCGGGGCGGTTCGATGTGGTTGCGCATGAGGAGGGTGCGCTGGTTGATGATTTTTCCGTAAACCATCTGGCGGGCCAAGGTCAGGCTGGCGAGATCGTCGGCAGCGGTGCGGAACTGTTGGATGCGGGTGAGGACGTTTTTCAGGGTGTGTCCGCGGGTGAGTCCGTAAAACCAACCGCCGGTGGAAAAATAGGACAAGGGAATGTCCGCCTCGCAGAAGGCCTGGATGGTCTGGGTACTGATCTGGACCGGGCCGAAGAGGGCGACGTGGTGAATGTCTTTGAGCAAGAATTCGCCCACGGACTGGTCACGGTCCTTGACGGTGACGGTTTCTCCGCGTTTGCCCACCCAGGCTCCGGGTGTGTTCAAGTAGAGGGTGCGGGTGTCGGGATTGGGGGCGACGAGCCGCCGCATGTCAGGGTCTGCCTTGACCCGCCTGATGCCGGGTGCGGGCATGCGCAGGATGTATTCCAGCAAGGCGGTGCGTTCTGGCTGCGGTGGTGCGGTTGGCGGTGCTGGCAGCGGGAACAGATCTGGCTGCACCGTGGAGTGCGAAGACGCGGGGGACGGTTCCGGTGCGGCCAGCAGGCGGGTTTCATCCGGCAGGCAGATGCTGACCAGCGAACAGCGCGGGCATTTGGGGGAATGTTCCAGCGGCGGGGGCATGGGCTGGCGCTGCGCCTGCCGCGCCTCGGCCACCTGGAGTTGCGCCCAGTTCTCGTCTTCCGCCGTGGGGGTGAAACGGACGCGCTGCCGGGTTTCCCGGTAATAAACAATGCCTTCCTCACAGGGAAATCCATTTTCCCGCAGCAGCAGGATTTGCAGCATGAGCTGGACGCGGTCGGCGTCCCAAAGGTCCCGTCCTTCGTCGCTTTCCCGCGGGCGGCCTTTTTTGTATTCCACCGGCGTGTAGAGCAGGGGACCTCCGGGCACGGCGGCTTCACCTTCCACCAGATCGAGTTTGGCCGTGAGGTGGAGCCGCTGCGAATAAAGGGAAATACTGCGGGCGTGGATCGTGTCCGGTGGCGGAGGTTCCGCCGGACTGTCCTGGGCGGACGCTGATTCCGGCTCAGAGGCGGCTGCTGCGCCCGGGTGTTGGTTCAGGTCTGGTGGCGGCATTGCGGCTGCCGGGGCTTTGGATTTTTTCTTTTTTGTTCCAGCGGCCAACGTTTCCAGGCTGCCGGGATTTGCCGTGTCCACCCGCCGGTGGGCCTGCGCTCCCTCCAGGGTGTCCGGATTATGCACAAACACACTCTCCACGGTTTCGTAGTAAAAAAGCCGTGGGCAATACACGAACTCATTCACCATGCGGATGCCCAGCGGTGCCCCTGCTGGAGGTGGTGCACACGGAACAGCGAGCGGCGGAGAGAGGATTTGGAGCGCGGATGGTGGCGCAGGCGCAAGCGCTGGGGGAATCGTCAACGTCACGCTCGGTGCCTGGGCCGGAAGCGGATTTTTCACATCCGCTGTCGCTGCTCCGGAGACGGTTTCAGCTTCGGTGATTGGCACCTGGGCCGGTTCGGCCTGCCGAGTGGAGGAGAAATCCAGCTCCAATTGTTGGTCTGCTGGCATGGCATGGATTCAGTGTTTGCACGGGAGTTGAGCAGGTTGCCGAAGGAATGTCCAGGAACGAAATGTCAGTCTGAGCGGGTGTTCCGATGGAGAGGCCCGAAACGCTTTCACGTTGGGGCATGCGGAAGGAAGATCCCGCATGTCAGGAAACAGGGACGAAGAGGCCGAGGCCGAAGTGGGAGGAGTGGCCGAGGGCGGGACGCGACAGCGGGACGGGCTCGTCAAAGGTCAGGCGGAAAAAGAATCCCACACGACGGATTTCGCGGACGTTGCCCGGAGTGCTGCTGTTTTGATGGACGGTGGCGGACACGCCATTGGCAAAACCGCTGGCGGTTTCATTGGCAACATTCACGCGCACAATGTCCCAGTTGCCTCGTTGGGCGGTCGGCGTGATGCGCTCAATAAACACAGCCTTTTGGAGATCTGCGTTTTTCAGACACTCGAAAAGTTGCTTTTCGGGCGAGGCGTTGGCGTTGAACTTTGGGTTTTCTTTTGAACCGCGATAGAAATGCAGCGGCGGCACGAAGGGCGTGAGGCTTTCCCAGACTTTGGCGGCTTTGCCAAATGACAGACCGCTGTCAGCAGGCGGTTCCTTTGCGGCGGCGATGAGGACAGGGTTGATTTCGAAGCGACTCTTGCCCCAGCGCAGGTGATGGACCCGGGTGAGTATGTCCATTTCCTGCCGTGTGAAGCCGAGCGGGCACCAGATATGTAAGTCCGTGAGAGAGGTGCCGTCGCCGGTCGGGAGGTAGAAGGCGTGCCGGTGTCCGCTGATGTCTTTGCCGGTGAGCGCGGGGCTGGCAAACCCGTCCAGAATTTTGCAGACGGCTTTGTGAAAAAGGTTGGCGACGTCCACGGCGAAGCGGGAGCCGACGGGGACGCGGCATTGCAGGGAGAAGCGCAGGTAGTGAGCGACTTTCGGGCCGGTGGAAATGTCTTTAGCACTGGAGCGGGCGCGAGTGGTCTGCGCGGCGGTGACAAGCCATTTTCGCGGCCAGCCGTCGGGCATTCGGTAGGAGACGAGGATGCCGCCATCCACGCGCATATCGGCGGCGAGGAGTTGGTTGACAAGGTGTTTGGGGACGGTCAGTTGATCGTGCGGTGTTCTGCCGCCTTCAGCGTTGGCGCGGAGGAGCCAGAGGTCGGTGGCTCGGAAGTCGGCGGGGTTGGGGCAAAAGACATCGCGGCAGGTTTGGGCAATGCGCCGTTGCGGGGATCCGTCTGAAGCAAGGCATGGTTTACACCAGTCGATAGCAGGGGGGGCGGCGGTGACGATTTCGGCTTCGCAGATGGAGTCGGCGCGTCCGAAATAGGTGACGTTATCCAAGAGCGTTCTCAGGAGGGCGGTTTGCGCATCGTCGAGCGTGGTGTTTGTCCAACGGAAGCAAATCGGCTCGGCGGTGGCGGCGAAGAGGTTTTCGTGGCGGGTCTTGCCGTAGGTCGCCAAAGCCGCGTCGCTGGACGAATGCTTGTAGTTCGGTTGGTAGTGGACGGTCTTGGCGAAGGCCACTTTGCCAACGCCGATGTGGGGGAGTTCGCTGGCGAGCGTTTTGAGCAAGCCGTGCAATTCGCCGGAGGCGGGTTGTCCGGTGTTGGCGCGAAACCAAGCCGCCACCAGCGAGCGCAAGAGCCGCCACGGGGAAGGCGGCCATTCCGCCTCCGCCACGCGCCCCGGATTCTGTCCCCACGGGTGTGCGTGGTATCGCTCCCACGGTAGTTTGATTTGGATGGTGAGCATGGCGGTTAGTTGCCTCCGTTGTCGTCCTCGTTTGCCGATGTATCTTCTTTCTTCGCCTTAACGTATTTGAGGACAAGGGGAACTCTCTCCGATTCAGGGATTTGAAGAGTCTTCGCGGCGCTGGTGATAGCGGCGAAATCAAAGTTGTCATCAAATACGGGATTGCCCTCCGCATCTGTCTTCTTGCGGTTGAACGTGTATTTCGCGGTGCCGCCTTTGAGTTGAAGAACGCATTCGGTGCGCAGTTTCAAAACATCGTTCAGTTTTTCCAAGAACCACGCAACCTTGCAGAGCGCGATTTTGAGGAGCAGTTCGGATTCTTCTTTGGTCAGTCCGAAAGAGAGGATTTCGGCGACATCAATGGAAAACTGGACGATGAGCGTTTTAGCCGTGATACGCGAACGCTGGAAGATGGCTTGGTTTACATCGCCTGCGCCAATCGGGTCAAACTTCACGCCGGGAACGGTGACGCGGGTGCAGTTTGTCGCGACAATGGAGGCGCTAATGGCACGAGCCGAACGCAACCCGACAAAGGTGATTTTCTTTTTCAATGAAATCTGAAAGCCATGCAGCAGTGACATCGGATCGTATTGCATCACAAGTTTGAAGATGCGCGGGACATTTGCCACGGGACACGAATCGCCAGACGGCATTTCGAGGTATTCCTTTACGAACTCGAAAAGTTCTTTTTCGGTGCCTTTTTGTGCTTCGACTGAGGCGAAGGTGCTCTTTTCACCTTTGCCGTCCAATTTGCCTTTCGCGCCCAAAATGTATTCAGAGGCGAAGCGGTGTCCGTCAATGGTGGACGATGTTTTGAATTCGCCATCGGGCTTGCCGTCGGCAGTGAGCTTTATCCACGGCAGGTTTTTCAACTCGTCGCGGAAAATACCCAGTGATTTCTTGTCTTCGGTGAAACACACCTCTTCGAGGCGGTTGGCCATCGAGGCCTCGGATTCGACGAGGCACAGCAAGCCATTTTTGCCGGAGGGGTCGGGATAGAGAACGGGGCCGATGTCGGGAAAGCCCGTGGGCTGGACGAGGGCACCGTCGTTGGATGGCTCGAGTTCGGCGGTGACGAGCACGCGGCGCGTTCCGGCGGGGATGGTGAAACCGCCGAAGGTGAGCAACGGCGCGTTGTTGTTTGTTGTGTCGGGCATTTGGTTTTCCTTGGGTTTGTGGTTATGGGTTGATGGGTAAAGTGACGAGGCGGTGGAGTTGCCAGCGGTCGCGCCATGCGAGCGGGATGGCGACAGCGGCGGCGACACGCACGGAAGGCAGAAGGTCTTCGGGGAGTTGCAAGGGGCATTCGTCGAGACGGACGACATAAGCACCTTTCATTTCGCGGAGTTCCGCGCAGGACTTCTCGCCCCACGGGTTGGGGACACCCCAGATGGAGAGCCAGCGCAACGCCTCGCGGGTGGCTTGTTCGAGCGTGTGTGGAGAACAGGCGCAGAGTTGAGCAACAGGCTGTCCGCTGCGGCGGCGTTTGTAGGTTTCCGGCTTTTGGTAGGCGAGTTCGGCGTCGAGCAGGGAGCGCAGCGCGGCGTAGGGGAGCGGGATGGCGGAGGGGGTTGGGTGACCTCGTGGCGCTTCGTCAACGCCGTCTGTGTTTTTGGTGAAATGCCAGCCAATGAGTGAAAGAGCCTCAATCCAGCGGGCGATTTTACAGTCGTCGAGTTCGCCGTTGAGGAAGGCGAGAACGCTTTCGAGACGCGCCGGAAAGACGGCTTGCAGCGCCGGGCAATCTTCTTTCGCGGAGTCCATGGAGCGGCGTTGCAAGATGGCGGCGAGGTCGCGGCAGAGGTCGGTGCCACTCCAGACGGCTTGATTGGAACGGTCGTTGTCGGTGGGAAGATACCAGCCGTTTTTGCCGAGTTTGAGCGGCAGGAGCGAGCCGAGCAGCGGCTGGACTTTGGAATACTCGCCATTGCGCTGTTTCTGCTGTCCGACGATGGACGCAACAGCGCGGGCGATTTCAAACTCGGGGACGCCTTCGAGGTCGCGCAGGAGTTCGCACCATTCGGGCATCGGCAACGGAGCAAAAAAGGCGGGTCGTTGCAGACGCGAGTTTTCTCGAAAGGATTTTGAAATGGCGAGTTTCTTGCAGGCGTCGAATGCCGCGCGGAGGATTTCGAGGCTGTTTTCGGCGGTGGTGGCGACGAAGGCATTTTCTACCGTCGCGTTGAGACTGGCGCGGATGCGGTGCGGGCTTTTTGCGCTCGCCGCGCCGCCTTCCCGGATGATTTCAAACTGCTCGATGAAACGCGTGGAATCGAAAGGTTCGAGAGCGCGGTTGAGGAGCGTGGCGGATGCGCTGTATTTGGCTTCGGAGAAGTTGCCTGCCGTCACCCACGGGACGCGGCTCCCTTTCATGCGGAAGCGGAACTCCTGCCAGCCGAAGAATCCGGCATCCACGCCCTGCGAATGCAACGCCCGCAGAAACTCCGCCGAAAACCGCGCTTCTTTGCGCGGGAGCCGCGCTTGCGCGTCGCAGATAAACGAGGCAAGTTCTTCGTAGGTCGCGGAGCGTTCCCAGAGCGGAACCCAGAGCGAGGAAGCGGTGCCTCTCACTTTGTTGGCGTCGTCCACCAAGTCCTCGCCCGAATCGAAAACAAACGGGAACGCCGCGAACCGCCGTGTGTTCGCCCCGAGCGTTCGCGAAACGCTCCCGCGCATCGCAAACGCGCCCTCGACCGCGAGAATGTAGTCGAGCGCGGCGAAGGGAAATGTTTCCTCCACCCAACCTCCGCCGACATTGTAGGTTTTGATGGCATCGGGGAAAAACGGGGTGCCTTTGCCTGTTTCGACGGCTGAACTTTTGGTAGTGAAAAGGCATGAAACAATGGCTGCTTGCTGAGTTCTGCTTTTTTCCTCCAAATCACGCCGCTCGTTCTCCTTTCCTTGCTGGTATTCAGAAAGCTTGTTTTCTGCCTTTTCCACTTTTGCTTTTAACGAAGCGCATTTCTTCGGGGCATTCCCGTTGTAAGCCGATTGCTCATCTTTTGCTGTGCGCAGAGCATTTTTCAGTTTCTGTAATTTTGGCTCTGTGTTTCCGAGGTCGGCGATGGATTTCGCTGTTTCAAGAATTCCTCTCCGTTGATTGTCGAACTTGTCGCTATACTCGGCGAAAGAACGCCAGATATGCCCAGTTCCCGATGTCATGCCTTTTGACAAAAATAGCGGGTTATCCGCTCCGTGGGCGAAACGGGGCGCGGATATCGTATCCAGCACGTCAGCAAGGTTTGAGAATGGCGAATCCCGGTAGGCGGACAAGGCTTTACTGGCTTTCGCGTCTTGCTCAATGTCGGCTCCGAGATTTGTGGCGGCTTGTCGCAGATAAGCGGCTTGAGCAAGAGACGTTGCGCGTCGTTGCGGCAATGCGTTTGGTGGTTGTTGTTCGATGAACACCGGTGTCGGACAGTAGTGCGTTTCAAAGAACTCGGTGAGTTTTTCGGGGGTGTCGTATTTGTTGGAGCGGAGACAGAAGCAGGCTTTGTTATTGTCCCACCAGCCTTCGGCATCAGAGTCGCGGTGTTCTTCGTCGGCGCATTTGGCGAGGACGCGGAGCAGGCCGATGGCCTTGAGGTAGTGGCCGAGGATATCGTGGCGGCAGCCGGGGAGTTCGAGATGGGCGGGCATGGCAGTCATTGTGCGGCGGGGTGATGTTGCAGCCAGCGGGCGGTGTCTTCCTCGATGAGGCGCTGGAGTTCCTCGGGCTTGGGCAGGGCGACGAGGTAGCGGGAGACGAAGAGCTGGTGATCGAGCCCGGCGGTGGCGTAGTCCGCACGGGTTTGATTCTTGTCGGCGCACAGGATGAGGCCCACGGGTGGCTCGTCTCCGGGCTGCATGACCTGATCTTTCCAGTAGTTGAGGTAGTAGTTCATCTGGCCGGCATCTCCGTGCTGGAAGGGGCGGATTTTGAGGTCGATGAGCAGGTGGCAGCGGAGGATGCGGTGGTAGAAGACGAGGTCTATGTAGTCGTGCTCGTTGCCGATGGTGACGCGGCGTTGGCGGGCCTCGAAGCAGAAGCCGGTGCCGAGTTCCAGGAGGAAGGACTGGAGATGGTCGAGCAGGGCCTGTTCGAGGTCTTTCTCCAGATAGCGGGGCTTTTCGGAAAGCCCCGCAAATTCGAGCACATACGGATCACGGATGAGTTCTGCGATATTCCGGAGTGCTTCCGCAGGCTGCTGGCGGACATGGGCGAGCACTGCCTGTTTGTCAGAGGACAGTCCGGTGCGCTCATAGAGCAGCGAGCCGATCTGACGCTGGAGTTCGCTGACGGTCCAGCCACCCTTGAGGCATTCGCTTTCGTAGAAGAGGCGTTTCCAAGGATCGTCGAGGCGGATGAATTCGACAAACTGTGACCAGGACAGGCGGAGCAGGACCTCGGCGGGCAATGCAGGCGGCTCCTTGCCCCTCGGGTGTGCAGCGAGCGTTGAAGCCGAGTGCTCCGCCTTTGAGTCTGTCAAAAGGCCAGACGGCATCTGGCTTTTCCCCATCTGAGCCAGAAGATCGCCAAATTGGCCAGACGCCGTCTGGCCAATCTGCGGATAGAGACGGTAGAAGGTTCGGCAGTTCTTGAGGTTGCTGAGTCCCAACCCTGTCAGACCTTTGGCGGCGAGATCCGCGCCCAGATGCTTGAGCAGGCCTTCACCATAGGCGGCACGGTCTTCCCCACGTTGTTCAAACTCAACGATGAGGCAGCCGACGGTCCAGTTTCTCAGGACGTGAAGCTGGTTCACGATTCTGGCGGCACCGTGCAATGCCGCGCCATGAACATCGGTGAGGGTGGAAAGCAGGTCCGTGTAGTTCATGGCGTGCGGGAGCTTGCTTTGATCGACGCGTGAATGTCAGCGGCGCGGAAGACGGCCTCGAAGAAGGCGACCCGAAAGGGGCCGTAGTGCTCCAGCAGGCGCAGGACGCCCCGCGTGTAGCTTTCGTGACCGTCCGGGTTGCGGCCCATTTTGCGGCAATCGGTGGAGAGGGAGTCGCAGCCGAGCCGCTGGCCACCGATCGTTACGGCGGGAATGGCGTCGCCGTGGGCCACGCCGCGCACGGCCTCGGTGTCTTTTGCGTCCTTCGGGTTTCGTGGGATTTCGTCGCGCAGCACTTTCCGCACGCGGCCGTGGTGACTCATGATGGCATATTCGGCGAGCAGGCTGGGAATATCGGTGTCGCGGGGCGCGCCGAGACGCGCCTGCTCGGCCTGGCGGAAGGCGAGCGCGGAGGCGACTTCGTGGGCGATGCCGGGGCGAAACATGCGCTTCAGACGTGCGATTTCTTTGTTCAATTCCGAGCCGGTCTTTCCCTGGAGGGACGGACTTTCGGAGAGGGAGAACTTGGCGAAAGTCTGGTGGTTTTCCTTTCCGTTGATGCCTGCTTTTTCCAGAGCAACGATGACCGCCTGCTGCCAGGCGGGATGGTTTTTCCCGATGTCGTGCCACGGAACAGCTCCGAGCAGCGCGGCGCATTCGTCCTGGTTTCCGTCGCTCAAGAGCAAATACTTCAACAGTTCGCTGAGTTCCGTTTCCACCATGGCGGTGTGCTCGGCGATGCTCTGCCAGCCGTTGTCGAGGCAGGAGAGCAGTTCTTCGTCGGATCGGGATTCGAGTGGGGTGAAATGCGAAGAATGCTTGTTGTCGTCCTTGTTTCCCGTCCAGCCAGAGGTGTTGTCATAGCCGCCCTTCGTGAGCGGCAGGAGCACGGTCATGCCGGGAGCGGGGCCGGCATCACGGACGCTCACCCAACCGGCTTCCTTGCCGCGCCAGATCCAACCGTGATTGAGAATGTCCAGGGCCGCCTTGGCCTTGCCGATGGGCACAGAGCAAAGTTCGTCGCGCTGGAAGTCGGGGGAGAATCCAGGTTTGCCGAATCCTTCAGCTTCGTCTTCCTGCAGCCAGTGCTCGCGCCAGAGCACTTGGATGTCGGTGTCCTCGTCCAGCCCTCGGACAAAAGGCGAGACATCGGTGAAACCGAGGGAAAGGTTGGCGTCGGTGTCGAAGAAATCGAGCAACTCGTGGCGCTGAAGCGAATACGGGCAGCGCGGGATGGAGGCGGCGATTTGTGACTGAATGGTTTCGAGGTTCGCGGGAGAGGCAGAGCCGTTCAACGCGTTCAACGCGTTCAAGGCGTCCCATGCGGTCTCGCACACGGACAACTCATAGGGCAGGCAGCGTTTGGCATTGTCCTTCTCCCGCTTCTCCCGTGCCTCCTTGTTCTCACTGGGCGGAGCGCTTTTGACGCCGAGGCCAACGATCATGGCCAATGGCCTCCAACTCGACCCGTTGAACTCGCCCGCCCGATTGAGCCGACCTAGCCGCTGCACGAGCGGGGCCAGCGGGGCGACTTCCGACACGAGCAACCCGCTGGAAAGATCCACGCCGGCTTCGATCACCTGGGTGGCGACAACGATCTGGCCTTGGGGAAATTTTGCAGGATCAATCGCGCCGAGTCGCTCCATCTGCTCTCGGCGTTCCGGCGGACGAAAACGGGAATGGAGCAACAGCAGGTCGCAGTCATTCGATTTCCTTTTCGCGATTTCCTGATGCACCGCCATGGCGCGATCCACAGTATTACAGATGATCAGTGTCCGCGCCGGTAGCTTGGCGTCATTGCCGATGGCCTTGATCATCTTTTCGTGTTCTGCAAGGACAGAGGCAACGAGAGTTCCAATGGCGGCGGTATCGCGGAAGTTTGAGTCAGTTTGTGTTTCCAGTCGTTTCTCCGCGTTGCGCCGTCGATAAATTTCGCGACTACTCGCCGCTTTCTCCTCATCAGTGAGGCCGAAGACAAAATTGTCCGGGCGCGAAACATCGCGCCATTCCCGCGTTTTGAGGTGCTCCGGGTTGTTCGTCGCCGACATATACCAAGTCACCGAGCCAGCGCCTCCGAACGAGTTTACTCCCCTTACTGAAGCCGAACGAAACGCCTCCAACTGGCAGGCGGTGCTCAAGCCCGCGCCCATGAGCTGCGTCTCATCCATCACCCAGAGGCAGTCGTTGTTGAGCAGGGCGAAGTGCATGGGCCAGCGGTAGCGGGACATGCCGTAGCCGCGGTTGAGGGCGCGGGAGAGGAGCATGTCCTGGGTGCCGATGAGGATGGCGTTTTTCTCCGGGTGAAGGTCCCACTCGCCGCCATCCTCGCCGCCCATGAGGAGGTGGAGGCCGACGTTGTCGCTGAGGCCGAGTCTGTTGAGCCAGGTTTCGGCTTCCGCGCGGGTTTGTTCGACCAAAGCGCGCATGGGGAGGCAATAGACGAGGCGGCGGGGCCAGTCGGGTTTTTCCAAATGCACGCGATTGAAAAGCCAGGCGAGGACGACGGCGGCGGTTTTGCCGAGGCCGGTGGGGATGTCGATGAGGCGGCTGGTGCAGGGTAGCGCGGCGAGGCGCGATTGGTAGCCGTAGGGTTCGGGCTTGCCGGTGGCGGCTGTAAAGAACTCGGGGAAGGCCATGGGGCGAAGGAGGCTTCAGTGTAGAAGAAGAATGGGATAGGCCCTGCCAAGGGGGCGAGAGGTTTGGCTCGTTGCGAGAGACTCAATCATGGCATCGTTTGGATAGCATGCGATGCGACCGCCTGCAATCCGGCCTTCCGGGCATGGCTGGTGCAGATTGCCGGCGGGAGGTGGAGTGTGTCGGATCGGATTTGCGGGGAGGATTACGCAAAAAAATGCGCCGACAGCAGGCCGGGGAGGGACAGGGGTTTGGCTAGTCCCTCCCACAGTCTGCTGCGGCGGTTCATTCCCCAAAATGGATCCGGTTATTTGGAGTGATCCGGTGAGTTTCTCTGTTGGGGGGGCGGAGACGGCTGGGCATCCTCTTCCTGGATGAGGGACGCCATGGAGGCGGCTTCGCTGTGGAGCGACTCGGCATCACTGAGACCCATGCTGCGCATGCGCATGGCGCGAATCTTGCGGTGCAGGGCTTTGCTGCTGCGGGTAAGACCTTCGTCGGTGAATGGGACGTTGCCGCTGTTGTGCCGGTCCATGTTCATGGCGGCGGCGCTGGCGATGGCGTCCTGATTGGCGGCCAGGAAGATGAATTCCCAGCTGTGTTTGTCGATGAACCGCCGGATGAGGTCGGAAATTTGCCTGCCAGTGAAGTGATAGGAGGAATTCTCCTCTCCGTCGGTGAAAATGGCCATGATCACCTTGGCCGGTTTCTGGTCTGCGGGCAGGCGGTCGATGCGGGCGTGGAAGTCATTGATGGTGCGTCCGATGGCATCGAGCAGCGCGGTGTTGCCGCGGGGCGTGTAGGTCTTGGGGGTGAGTGCGGCCACGCGTTCCACGGGGGTTTGGGAGACCGGCACCTCATAGCGGTCATCAAAGAGCACCAAGGTGAGGTTGGCGTCGCCAGGGACGTCGAGCTGGGCTTTGATGAACTCGTTGAAGGCGTCGATGGCCGCGCTCCGCATGGAGGACATGGAGCCGGATTGGTCGAGGATGTAGGCGATTTCCGTCAGCGGGACTGGGTAGTTTTGGGCGGCGGTGGTGTCGGGCTCAGTCATGGTTGGTGTTTGTTTGGTTTGGGTTATACTGGTTGTCAGCGGCGTATGCGTTCAGGCGGAGGGCGTGTTGAGGCGTTGTTTCCAAATGCCCTCCAAACACAAGCGTTTTGTCAAGTGGGAGGGCTTCGGTGGTCAGGGCGACAGCGTTGGTGCCAGTGCTGGGCCCCATGACGGGTGGTCTGCTTCCGGAGGCTGCGTCGGTTCCGTGTCGCGGACTCCGGCAATGCCGGATGAATGGCCCGCTCTGCAGAACGTCAGCCATCGGCTGGGGAGCAGTGGCAGGTTTCGCTGTCGTTGAACGAACATGTGGCGTATTTTATCACTTAAAAATCATTTGTCAACCGTAAAACACGATTAGATAAATTTGCACGATGAAAGCAAACCTCGATGATGATCCCATCCCGGCTGCGGCATCCCGGCGAACCAATTTCCCAGCCCTCTACACATGGATGTATTGTCGAGTTGCCGTTCCGCTCCGGTGACGCCGGCAAGAAGCAGCGGATGGTGCGATGGCTGAAATCGGACCGGGATCGGGCGGGTGTAGATGGGCCCGTTTTCCGGTTTGAGACCTGGCAGCAGTGCAGGACCTGCGGGAGGAGTTCCGCCAAATGTCACGGGTTGTCCAACTCGGCAACCCTGTCTGCACCAAGACGAATCGTTAACCGTCCTTGACGATTTGAATTTGCGACGTATTGGTTGCGTGCATCGTCATAATTTACGCATGAATTCACTTTTGTCAATCGATTTCTACGATGGGGAATACTTCCAATCTTGAATCGTGGGCGGCGCGGGAGCGACTGCGGGGGATTGAGCACCTGGCATATTGGCGCGGGTCATTGCGCCGCGAGGAAGTGGCGAAGGTGTTCGGGGTGTCGCTGCAGCAGTGTTCTGCGGATCTGCAGCGGTATCAGGAGCTGAATCCCGGGGCGTTGGTTTACAGTCTGAACCGCAAGCGCTACGAGACCAGCGTGACGATGTGCTGCGTGCTGCAGGAGCCGTGTCGGGAGGAAGCGACGGGATCGTTTCGGGGAGGGACGTGGGCGCGGCTGGCTTT
>JAGNEJ010000043.1 GCA_018003315.1 Verrucomicrobiales bacterium | reverse complement strand
GGGTCAGCGCAAGCGGGCGGTCCAGCGCATTGGTCAGGATATTGAGACGACCACGATGCATCGTGCCGATGACTACGCGCTCGACGCCTCGAGCGGCCAGTCGCATCAGAATGCGCCTGACCAGCGTGGGTTTTTCCTGGGAGGAGCCAGAACGGCGGCGTTGGTCGCGCTCCGCGCGGATTTCACGGCCTGGGATGTATTCGATGGAATCGTCCATCCGCGGGGACCGGTGGCGTCCGCCCCCGCCTCCACCGCGGTTTCGGTCATCGGCGTGGTGCCGTGGCCGGTTGCGGGATCGATTGCGGTTGCGATTCTGGGAGCGGGAATTGTCGGAGGATCGGTGTTCTGGTGGCATGGGCACCTGTTGGATGGTGGTGACGGATGGGGGGAGCGTCAGGGGGAGGACCGGCCTCCATCGGTGCAACTTGTTGCCAGCCAGCAAAACAAAAATCGCACCCGGGCCGCAAACCTGCCTGATGGAGACGGCCACTGGCCGGCTCGTTGTCGCTCCGCGGGTTGTGCGCACTGTCCGGCAAGCCTCTCCCTGGAGCGCCTTGCGGGCTCACACTCATGGGATAACGGGAAAGGAACATTGAATATTCCGGACAATTCGGAACCGGCACCCTAAGGGCAAACTCCCCAAGGGCAAGCACTCTGTCAAAAAAACGCCTCGCGTTGTGAACCAAGGAATTGCCGCTTCGTTCCACTTCCTGCAGAGCGCCGCCGAACTCCGATCGCATGCGGTCGAATCCGAACATCTCCTGTGCGTTCATACTGACTTTCGCCTGCGTGGGTATTGATCCCCGGCAGCGGCCTCGCCAAACGGGCAAACCCTGCCTCATCTCCCCTCCATCATTCCTGCAATACGGTCACACGGTAAAAGACCCGGGGAGTCACCGCTTCCGCATCCGCGAGGGAAACCGTGCCCGATGATGGAACTACGGCGCTGTCCACGGCTTGCCACGTCTGGAGGTTGGTCGAGCGTTGCAGAATGCAGGTTTTGCCGGGAGGGCCGGTGCAAGTCACGGCAACGCCGCTGCCGGGCGGAAACTGGTGGGAGAGGATCACGGGTTCCACAGACGGCGCAGTGACGGTGCCGCTGAGCGGGAAGGTGTAGGGATTTTCATCCGGGTCAGTGCTGGTGATGGACAGCGTGCCGCCGTGAGTGCCGGGAGCGGCGGCTTGATACAGAATGTCCGGCAGCGGCACCGCGGCCGAGGCGGCAACATTCAGCGGAAACTCGGGGGCGCTGGCGAAGGCGAAACCAGCGGGCAGCGTGATGGTGCTGACCGTGAGCGGCTGATTCCCCTGGTTGTGAAGCATGAGGGCGCGTGTGGTGGCTGGGTCGGCGGTGTGGCGTGCAGCAAAAGTCAGCGGTGCGGTTTGCCCGTGCAGCAATGCGCCGGCCGCGGAGGCGCTGGAGCCGAACGACTGGAAATCCGACGCCCCCTCCGCGGTGAGCACGATGAGGTCGGGCACATTGCCGACGCGCGAGCGCACGAAGAATCGGAAGGGATTTTCATCGGGGTCATTCGAGACGATGCGCACCCAGCCGTCGTAGAATCCCGGTGCTGCGCCTTCGCATTGGATGCGGAGGCTGGCGGAGCTGCTGCCGGTGTTGTCGAGCGTGAGAGGAAGCGCGGGTGCGGAGGCGGCGAGGCGAAAACCCAGCGGCAACTGCACCGCGGTGATCGTCAGCGGGACGGACGGATTGTCGTTGCTCACCTCAAGGGAAACGCCGTCGAAATTGCCGGTGCCGGGGTTGATCGTGAAAACGCCGAAGCCGTTTTCCAGATCGGAAATCTCGGCGCTAGACTCGTCGATGGTAATGTCAGGGCTTTCGACAAATCCGGAGAGTGCCAGATCGAATACCGGCATCAACGGGTCCGGCGTGCCCAGTTGGAGAATGCCGTCCGTGGTGCCGAAGGACGCCGCCATGAAGCGCACCGTGAGCGTCACTGCGCCGCCCGGTACCAGCGTGTGCGGAAAGGCGGGAGCGGCGACGATCTGGAAGCCGGCAGGGATGCTCACGGGACCGATCGCGGCGGGGGCGGCGCTGCGATTGAGCAGCGTGAGCGTGCGCTCCACAGGCACGCCGAGGGTGCTGCTGAAATTCAGCGTGCTGAGGCCGTCTCGCAATTGCTCGCCGGAAGTGTCCGGTCCGTCGAAAACGCCGATAACAGCGCTGTGGACCCACACCTGGAATGACGAGACACCGCTCGCATTGTCTTTGTCGGTGACGGTGACTTCGATGTCATAGGCGCGTCCAGCCTCGGCGTAGGCGTGTTGAAACGTGGTCGCAGCGGGCTGTCCGGTGCCGGTGGTTTGAACATTGCCGTCGCCCCAGTCGATCCGCCACTGCACCCCCGCGGCCAGATCCATCGCCGCGTCGAACGCTTGCACGCCCAGAGCAAGGGACTGCCCGGTGGTGATGTCGCCGGCGGCGCTGATGACGGGCGATGGAGTGATATTCAGCACCGGGATCGTTTCGGTGCGGATCATGGAGGTGAGGTCGTCCGTCATGCGGACACGCGCGAGGAAACTCCCCGGACCATCGCTTGCCAGCAGCGGGACATCGCTGCCGGTCGCGTCGTCAAACTGACCGTCGTTATCGAAATCCCATTCGTAAAGCACCGTCCCGCTGCCGAAGGCGAATGCGGAGACGGAGCCTCCCTCATTGATGGAGGTGCTGAATCCGAAGAACGTCATGGATTCCGGTGAGACGGTTCCCGTGAATTGAAGCAGGAACGACCCTTCGTCGAAATCGTTGTTCGCGATCGAGGCCGTTCCGGTGAAGTTACCGGGCGTCTGCGCGGCGAGCACCACCGGGATTTCCCGAGTCTGATTTTTCGTCAGGGTGAACGGAAAGGCCGGCGCGAACTGGCCGGGGGCAAATCCTGCGGGCAGCGTGATGCCCGTGACCGTGAGCGGGCCGGCGTGCAGGTTTTTGACCACTAGGGAAACCCCGCGCTGTTGACCGAGCAGGGTGGTTCCAAAATCCACTGTCGCGCCGGACGCGAGATCCTGGCCGAAGTTCAGCAGCACCTGCATCTCCGGCATGTTGAAGAGCGCGCGGATGGGAAACTGAAAGTCGCTCTCGTCGCTGTCATTGTTCAGCAGATGCACCTGGCCCTGATACACTCCCGCCGTCGGGCCAGTGCTGGTGACGACAAAGGCCGCCGTGCCGCCGGGAGCGATGCTCTGAGGCAGGATCGAGGAGTCAGCCAGCGTGAACTCAAACCCGGGCGGCAGGATCACGCCGGTGATGGTGAGCGGATCCAGGCCAGGATTGCCAAGCGTCAGCGAGACGGATGAACCGCCACCGAACGGATTGGGTTCGACTTCAATCACTTCCGCCTGGCCGCTGGTCACGGACGCATTGTTCTGCGTGTTTGTCATGCTGATCTCCGTGATGACCGGCACACTGCCGGTCACGGGGAAATCGAGGAGCGCTTCATCCGCGTCAGAATTCAGAACATCCACCCGTCCGGTGAACGTGCCGCCGCTGACCGAACTGAAGCTGACATCGAACGTGGCACTGGCCCCGGCAGCGAGCGTGAAGGGCGTGGCCGGCGCATTGACGATTTGAAACTTCCCACCCGTCCGCAACCGATGCACCGAGAGCGACACCGCTCCGGGATTCGCCAGCGTGAAGGTCCGCGTCGCCGTCGTCCCGTGGGCCACGGTTCCGAAATTCACCGCCGCCGCCTGCCCGTCAGTGATTTCCGGTGCCGCCGTGGTGGGTCCGTCGTGGAGCGCCACTTCGCCCGACGGCGCAGTCATGGAGAACGCCATGTCGTCGAAGCTGTGCGTCTCCTGGGTCGTGTTGCCGTGAGAGTCGAACTGCCTCACGCGCACGCGCGTGAACGGCTGATCTGCCGAAAATCCGAAAAATACGCCCGCCTCCGTGCCTGGTGCGATATGCGTCGGCACGCTGACGATACCGAACCCAGGGAATTCCAGTTCAAATGCCAGCCCTCCGCCGGTGCCGGCCACGGTCAAATCCCAGGTGCCTCCCCACGCCCTGGAAGCGAAAGGCAGTTCCCAGACGGTCGAGGGTTCAGGATCGCGTGCGATATCGGCCCAGAGCCCATGCCGAATGACACCATTTGCCGTCGTGACCGACAGCAGCGGCGGATTGTTAGCGAAATCATCTGCCACCAGCACCGGACCGGTCGCCGCTTCAAAGGCAGCACGATTGGTAAAAACCGTGATGACAGGATCCGCCGTGGCGACGAGCCGCAGCGCAATCAGTAAAAAAGTACACAGGACTTGGGGCTTCGTTTTCATCGTCAGGCGGGTTGTCATCGTCCTGAATACCAACGAATGCCGCCTTCCAGCAAGTTTTTCCTTCTGCGCGGCACCAACACCGCAAGTGTTGCCACCCTGCGCAGGCCAGGGGCTGAGCCGGATGAACTTGGGAAAACGTGCTGCAGCAGAAGGGCTGGTGGTGCCTCTATGACGACGGCTCTGCCGGCACGGCCTGCTGGTTGGCCGCTGCTACGGCTGGCACATGATAGGCACGGCGGCCTTCCTCATGCTGGCGCTCGGTGGACCAACTGGCGATGCGCTTGAGGTAGCCGATGATGCGGGTGGCGTGATCGACATCCATGGATCCGCAGGCGCTGCAATGCTGACGGGTGAGCTTGTCGATGTGGTCGCAGGAGTTGCAGCAGGTCACCTTGACATTGGTGCAGAAGTAATTGCAGCCGGTGCGGATGGCGGCCCGGAGGAGTTTGGCGAAGGATTCCTCGGTGGCATAACTTTCGAGATTGAGGTGCAGCGCGGAACCGCCGTCGAGATAGCGGGTGACACGGTCGCCGTGGAGGACCAGCTTGTCGAGGATGTGGATGTCTTCGCGTTCGACCGGGTAGAAGTAGGAATTGTAGCAGTCGCGCGGGACGCGGTAGCCGTCGTTGCGGTCCCACCGGGCAAACTTGACGCCGAGGTTTTCCGCAGGCACAAACTCGGTATTGAAGCGCGCCTTGTAGCGGGCGGAGGCGGCGCGGTTCAGTTCGTTGATCTGACGGAGCTGGCCGCTGACCCAGTTCATGTAGGCTTCGTTGTTGGAGGGGTCAAGTCCGAGCGACTCGGCGGCTTCCACCAGGCCGTTGACGCCGATCGTTAGGTAGAGTTTTTCCGGAACAATGAATTTCGCCGTGTAAATCGGAAGCAGGCCGGCATCGTTGAACTCCATGAGCACGGCTCGACGGGCGACGAGGTATTTGTGAAGCAGGCTGACCTGCTCCGCCAGGTCCCGTCCGTCCTGGATGAGCCGGTTGAAATTGATGGTCATGACCTGCATGGAGCCGGTCATCACGCCGCCGGCGCCGAGGGAGTAGGAGAAATCGTTTCCGGCGTCGATGGCACTGCGCAGGCGGCAGCAGGAGGAAAGGCTGTCCACGGTGTCGCTGGTGTAAATGAAGAACGAGTTGCCGCGGCTGAGTTCATGGGCCAGCATCCGGGCGAAGTCCGCGTCGCGCGGTTCTTCATGGTCGTGGATGAGGGCGGCGGTGACGACGGGGAAGGTGAGCAGGGTTTTCTCCCGTTCCTTGTTGAACCACTGCATGAAAAAGGCCTGGAGCTGCTTGACGCTCTGCCAGTCCGAACGGTCTTCGTCAGGGAAAACGAAATCGCCGAACATGCTTTCGAAATAGTGTTCATCGAACACCGAGATGTTCCAGAAGACGCTCTGATAGTTGCGTGCGGCTGCAGGCTGGTTCAGGGCGTAAACGACGTGTTGGAGGTGGTTTTCGATCTCATGGCGGTGCGTTTCCAGGTAGTTCCGTCCGTAATCCTTGCGGGCAAAGTGGTCGAAACAGTTGAGAAACTCGACGGTGGCACAGGCACCGGCGAGATTGGCGCTGACGGCGAAAACGAGGTTGATGAAACTGCCGCAGAAGCTGGCGAGGTGCCGGGGGGCTCTGCTTTCGCCGCCGAGCGGAACAAGGCCCTGGTGGAGCATCGGAAACAGGCTGATGCTCGCGCAGTAGGGCACAAAGGGGGCGGTTTCGTCGTGGGTGTAAATCTCGTGATTTTCCAACTGCCGGAGGTAGCGGTCGGCGGTTTCCTGGTCGAACAGCGCGGCGAGCTTGCGCTGCATCAGGGCACGGTGGATGCGGATGTTCGTCTGCTTGTGGATCTCGGAAGCGAGCACCGAGGCGTGCTTCATGCTGACGTTGGCATTGGCATCCACCAGACTGCCGTCGGCAGAGTTTTTGGCGGAAATGTAGCGGTCGATGAAGTCGAGATGTGTGTTCATGGTTGTTGGTATGGATGGATGGATGGATGGACGGACGGGTGGAGAGCAGGCAAGGAGTCGGGAAATCAGGCGGCCTTTTCCAGGACGGCGGGGGTGCCGAGCGGATTCTGGAAGCGGGGGGTGAGATTGCGACCGGTCCGCAAGTCGAGAAAGCGCTGGTTGGTCTCCGGGCTGTCGAGCCCGCCGCGTGAGGCGACGAACGGGCCGAGTTTGACGTAGTCGAGATGGGCGGCAATGGCGTCGGACACTTCGTTGAGTCCGGTGTAGAGGCAGGTGGTGAAGCCTTGCCCGCGAGCGAGCACCAGCAACTCGATCAGCGCGGAAGGATTCCATTCGCCGCCCAGAAAGCAGACGCACGAGGCCAGGCCGCGATACCGCACCAGGGTGGCGTGCAGGGTGGCGGCATCCAGCACCTGCCCAAGACGGGGATCGCGCAGGTCCGCCGAGTGGCATCCAGGACACCGCAGCGGGCAGCCGCTAATGGTGTAAACGAGGGCGATTTCATCCGGAACTTCCAGGGTGCCAACAGTGTGAGCAGCGCAGCGCAGGGACGAAATCATGATTCGGAAATGATCCAAAAAATCCAAATAATGTCAAACATATTGTGTTCGTTGGCCGGATACACACTACATATTGTGTTGGAATTCAGGGCAATCCTGAAAGTAAATTTTTCCGAAACAACGTGGTTGGAGTTGTTTCCAGGGTATTTTGCACCCGGATTTTGTGGTTCCGGACAGCAGGCCGAAAACAACCCGATCCCAGCCCACGCAACGGGTTGTGGAGCCGGGTGGTGGGACTTCCGGACGCGTCGTTTCGAAGCAATGAAAATCCCACTGCTTGGACGGACGCCTTTTCGACGGTGAAAACCGCGGCTTATCGTCTGGGAGCGTCGATGCTGCGGACGATGACTTCGAGGGTTTGGTCCACCTGCTGCCCGCTGATCGCGAGTTCCGGGGCGAGAATGACGCGGTGGCGCAGGACGGGCGCAACCGCGCTTTTGATGTCGTCAGGAGTGATGAAATCGCGTCCGTTGAGCAGGGCGTAGGCCTTCGCCACGCGCACCAACGAGATGGCTCCCCGGGTGCCTGCACCCAGCGTGATGCCCTGGGCATCGCGGGTGGCACGGACGAGCCGCACCGCATAGGAAACCACTTCCGGCACGGCCCGAACGCCGGCACAAAGCGTCTGCGCGTCAATGATGTCACGCGCTTCGCAAAGCTGGCGCACATTCTGGGAATTCAACCCGCCACCCACTCGGCTGGCGGTGATTTCACTCACGATTTTTTCCTCCTCGTGGATCGTCGGGTAGCCGATGAGGATTTTCATGAGAAAACGGTCGAGTTGCGCTTCCGGAAGCGGATAGGTGCCTTCCTGCTCGATGGGATTCTGGGTGGCGAGGACCATGAACGGCGGAGCGATGCGCATGGTCTCACCGTCGATCGTGACCTGTTCCTCCTGCATGACTTCCAGCAGGGCGCTCTGGGTTTTGGCCGGGGCGCGGTTGATTTCATCCGCCAGCAGAAAATTGGTAAAGATGGGACCCTTGCGCAGGCGAAATGTCTGCTGGCTCATGTCGTAAAGGGTGTGTCCCATGACATCCGAGGGCATGAGGTCCGGCGTGAACTGAATGCGCCGGAAAATGCCTCCCATGGTTTTGGAAATGGCCAGCACCAGGTGGGTTTTGCCCAGGCCAGGCAGGCCTTCGATGAGAACATGCCCGCCCGCCAGCAAGGCAGCCAGCACCTGGTCCATGACTTTTTCCTGACCGACAAAAACCGTGCCGACTTCCTGACGGATGGCCTGCAGCATCCCTGCCGCACGGCGGAATTCCGGCGTGGCAGGCTCTGCTGGCGCGGTGCCGGTCGGCACCCCAGGGACTGGCGGAGGAGCAGACGCAGCAGGCGGCGGCACCGGCCAGGACGGCGGGTTTGGGAAAACGGGTTGAGCGGGAATTTCGTTCATAGGGCTTGGTGAATGTGCTGAAGGTCGCGAACCAGGCGAATCATTTCCGGTGGATGCTGGACGTGCGCCGTGTTCCAGGCGGCAGTGACGCGTTGCAGTGGCAGGCCGGCGGCCTCGGCCAGGCGCGGCAGCAGGGTATCATCGCCCCCGGCCAGCCAGAGCGGATGTTTGCGGCTGACCCGGGCGAGGATGGAGCGGCGCATGGGTTGGAGCAGATCAAACGGCTGCCGCCGCCGCCAGAGGAAGGAGCCGGTGAGCTTCAGGTGCTCGGAAAACTGGCGCAGCGTGTCGGGAGCAGCGCTGCGCAGCGGCCCGAACCGCGGCAGGTTTTTCCACAGCCAAAAGGCGACGAGCAGCGCCAGGCCGACCAGAACCATCCAGAACTGCTCCCAGAGCAGCGCGAAAAAACTGTCGCCACCGCGCAGGAAAAAGGCCACTTCCGCGCCACCGTGGGTGCCCCATGCACTCCCCCCGCCACTTTTCCCGACGAGGGCCAGCAGCAGGGCGGCGTGGTCCTTTTCGTCAATGTAGCGGTTGCGGAAAGGCCGGGCATCCATGACCAGTGTGACGCGGCCTCCCTGATAGGGAATGCTGGCGATCTGCGAATGCCCGCCGTCACCGGAGCGGATGTCCGGCTCTAGCACGGCTCCCTGGGTGGCGAATCCCGCCCGGCTGTCCATCTCGAAGGCATAGCTTTCGGCATCCAACGCGACCGAGGCGTCCTTCAAGCCGCCTGCAGGGGTGACCCGCAGTTCCCGCAGAATTGCATTGGTTTCAAATTCCCTGGTTGAGTCGAGCAGGTTCTGCCAGAAATCCGCGATCCCGCCGCGGAAATCATCGCGCCACGGCTCGGCTCCTTTGAAAAAGACGATGAGGTGGCCGCCATGCCGTCTCACCCAGTCGAGGGACCGCATGGCCGTCGATTGATTCTGCGCCGTGGCGCCGGAGAGAATGAGCGCGCCGCCGAAGCGCGGTGCTTCCGCCACGGACTGGATGGTTTTCACCGCATGGCCAGACTGTTCCAGCAGCCGCCGCGCAGCAAGAAACGGCTGGGTGCGCGCAATGCCCTTGTAGCCGACTTCGCGGGTTTCCGTGGTGTAGGAAGCTGGCCGGCAGCCGGTCAGAAATGTGATCGCAGCCACGATGAAACAAAGACGTGTCATGGCGTGGAGACCCTGCGGCCGAACGGCCAGCCATGCAGCAGGCGTTCCATGGTGGGACCCGGCGGCGCCTGCCGGGCATAGGCACTGTGAATCCACTGGTCCGTCAATTCCTGGAAATAGTCCGTTCGCGGGAGGTCCGGCAGGGCGGAGGCGTGCCGCAGACAGTCGCCCTCGGTGTCGCTTTCCCGGATGGGCAGGCCCGCCCGTTCCACCATCCAGGAAAGGGAACCCGCATACAACAACCGCAGGGCGCCGTGGGCATCGCCGGTCAGCCAGCGCTGCATGGCCGCCTGCTGGATGTTCGCCGGAAGTGTTTCCGGCCGGATGTCCAGCCCTAACACCGTCCGCGGTCCTTCCTTTTCCTCCCGCCCGGAACCTTTCCCCTCCTTCGACGGCAGAAAAAGATGGCGGTTTTTGTAAATAAGCCAGCCAAGGCCTGCGGCCAGCAGCGCCAGGATCAGGTAAAACAGCGCCGAACCCAGATACTGCATGAAGGAGAGATCCGGCAGACGGACATCGGATTTCGGTGCGGACTGCGCCGCCCGCACCTTGATTTCCTCCGTGTGCACTTTGAAATCCGGGTGCGCCTTGATTTTGCCGATCAACTCCCTGGCTGCCGCCGTTTCCGGCGCTGCTTTGCCGTGGGCTTCCTCAATGGCGGGGTCCGCTCCGTCACTCTCCACGCTGACGGACGGGGGCGGTGCGGATTGCCACTTCGGCGCTGCAGCCAGGCTGTTTCCCGCGAACATTGCCCAGGCGGCCAGCACGGCCACCGCGGCGGTGCTGCTCAACCGCTCCGCCAGCGAGCGGAAGGTGATTTCAATGTCCCAGCCCTCCAGATGCGTCCGGCTGTTGAGGTAGAGTCCGAATCCGGCTCCGACGTAAAAGATTTCCAGAAGCAACATGGCAGCCAGGTGCAGGACATTGAGCGTCCAGTAAACCGCAGGTTCTGCTTCGTAAGTCGAGGAGGTCACCGTGATCCGCATCACCTCGGAAAGGTCCTCGCTGAGAAAACGCGGCACCAGCCACCCCGCCAGCTTGAAGCCGCCGATGATGAGCCCAAGAGTGGCCGCCATCCAGGCGATGCCAAAGGACATCGCCTGCGATCCTCCGTGGCGCATCAGGACTGCGGCGCGCCGCCGGTAGCTCCCATAGCTGGACTTTTCCAGCACCAGGGCCGGCATGGTGAAGCACCGCCAGAAGGAAAAGCGGCCCCATGTCAGGAAGTGCAGATTGTCCCGGAAGAGCAGGCCCGGCACCGCGCGGAAAAATTCGCGATGGGAAGTTTTCTGGCCGAAGAGGATGCGACTGAGCGTGAACAGCGGCAGCCGGGCATACGCCGGTTTCAGCCACCAGGTGAGAAACAAAAACCAGCCGGGATGCCGCCACAGCAGCGCCGCCAGCACGCCCCAGAACGGCAGCAGCACGGCCAGCGACTGCAGCATCAGCCGAGCGTAGCTGCGCCGTGCCATCGCCAGCCCCAGGTCGAGCCCTTCCCAGGGATTGCGCGGACGCAGCCGGGCGGTGACGGCCTCAAGCATCCCGCCTCCTCCCCCAACCGAATGTCAGGAAATACGCCAGCCAGAATCCCCACATGCTGATGCCGAAAGCGTATTTCACCCCGACGGGAATCCAGTGCGTGGGGGACCAGAACCCCTCGACAATCGCCGCCAGGAACACCATGAACACTCCCCCGATCAGCAGTGGCAGGGCCTCGCGTCCTGCCCGGGCGATGGACTCCGCCCGCGGCAGCCTGCCCGGAAAGAGCACTCCCAGACCCAGTTTCATGCCGGCCGCGCCGCAGATGATGAGTCCTGTTAGCTCGAACGAGGAGTGGCTGATGGCAAAGCGCCAGATCTTGTCCGCATTTCCCGTGTAATGGACATAGCCAAACATCGCCCCCAGTTTCACTCCCTCCCAGGCTAGTTCATAGAGCGCTCCGACCATGAAGAGGATGCCCATGCCAAAGGTGCGCAGGCCGATTCCGATGTTGTGCTGCACATAATAGGAAAACATGGCGAAGGAGGTCCCCACTCCCCCGTATTTTTTGTGCATGTAGTCCACTGGTTCGGCATCTTCGCCATACATGCCGTCCATCATTTCGATCTCCGCCGGCTCCAGCACGGAAAACACCCAGTGCGGAGCATGCTGCGAGGCGAGGATCATCGCCCCAAATGGAATCCAGAACAGGGAAAGCGCCACCGCCACCAGCCTCCAGTCCTTGCGCACCGCACGGGGAAAGGTGTGAAGAAAGAACCCCACGATGTTTTCCCACCCCTGCCCCATGCCCTTGCGAAGCTGGCTGTAGCAGCGGACCACCAGCAGATTCAGCCGGTCGCACAGCCTGCGGCCGTACATCCGGTGCTGCGCCAGCGCCAGGTCGCTGCACACCTGGCGGAACAGCGCCGGCAGCCGTGCCGCTTCCGTGTTGGCCGCATCCTTTTCCAGGTGTTCAAGCAGTTCCTCCACCTCCCGCCACCGGGGTTCGCTCTGCTGTTCAAAGCTCGCTTTCTTCATGGTCTGGAGTGAAACGGTCAGGAATCGCGCAGCCACAGCCCCATGCTCAGCAGGCGCATCACGGCGGGGCGGCCCGAGCATCCGGTCAGTTCCTGCAGCAGTCCGGCCAGCTCCTCCTTGCGGGCGTCAGACCAGACGCCGGCACGCTCCAGATACAGCACCACGGCCTGCTGTTCCTCGCGGGTCAGCGCCACCGGCGGCGGGCCGGGCACCATCTGCTGCTGCACCACCGGATTCAACTGCAGCGCCACAAAGTCCTGCGCCTTCGGCTCATAGACCACCAGCGTGTCCGCCAGCAGGTCCCCCACCCGTTGAAACCGTTTCGAAAACAGCATCGCCCCCAGTCCCACCAGCGCCAGCGGAATGAGATCGAATCCCCCGCCCAGGCCGATCCACGGCAGCCCGTCAACGGTGCGCAGCAGATTGCGCAGAATCGACGCCCCCCAGGTCATCGGCGTGCCAGTCGTCCGCACGACCTTCAACCCCATGGCCCGCTTGCCAGGCGAGGCTCCCCGCTTGCCCATTTCAAAATACACGTAATACCCCCACTCCATTACAAACGCCGCCAGCAGATAAATCCCCACGCCAAACTCCGCGCCACCGCCGCGCGCGAACCCCGCTGCCAGGGTCAGCAACACGGTCAGCACCAAAAAAATCCCCGCCCGGATCAGCAAATCCAGCACATAGGCATACATCCGCGGCGCCGGTCCCGCAGGACGCAGCAGAATGTCCACGCCTTCAGCCACTTCGATCTGCTGGAGCGTGTCGAGCTTGCAGGTTGCAGCCAGGCCGGACGTCACGAGGTCGATTATTTAGCCCCGCCCCCCGCGATTGCAACAGCCACCTCCAATCCCCCGCCTCCGACGACTGCCGGGCGGTGTTGTGTTTTTCGGTGATTGCGTTGAGTGACGAACGCCTGGGGTGCCGCCTTCAGGCGGTTTGGGCATGGAGCACCGCGGCCGCCTGAGTGGCGGCGCAGATCCTTGAATCACCGCACGGATTCCTGACCTGATTCAATCGCCGTGGCGAGCAAATGGCCATGGAGGGGGCCATCAAAATGCCTGGCGAATGTAATCAAGCGTTCGGCTTCAGCTTCAATGCGGTGCCAGCCAGGAAAATGGCGGCCAGGGAAGGTTTCGCAGGATGCAGAAGGCAACCACCGCGAACGCCACGGCTTTCGGCCACCACACAAACCGGAGACGGCGAGGAATGGGCGGTGGCTGGAGGCGGATCCAGCGCCACCATTTCAGAGTGAGGACGGCGGCAACGCCAGGGATGGCCAGCAGTGCCAGGATGTTGCTGCGGGCGGCTGCGTCAAAATGCAGGTGCAGCATGGCATAGAGGCACCTGGTAGCGCCGCAACCCGGACAATGGAGTCCGGTGATGGAATGGAACACGCAGGAGGGAGCAAACGCATTCTGCTCCGGCGGAGCCTGGAGCAGGAGCAGCGCGCCGATGCCCAGTGCAGCGGCCACGGCCACGGACAGAACGATGCGCTGGGAACGCCGGGACACCACGGCGGCGCAGGTTAGAAGTTCCGGGATGAGGTGAAGCTGACCGAGCCGAACACAGCGGCAACCAGCCACAGCAGGAGAGGAACCAAACCAAACCAGAAGGCCATCCAGCACCAGAACCTAGCCTTCCGCGAGGATTCCTGGGCGCCGGCAAGGTCTCCTGCCGCCTGCTTGGAATTGACCTGACTGCTAAACACAATGGCCGGGATGCCAAATGGCAGACAGCACAGCACCGTGACTAGAATCGACTGCACCAGATAGTTCGGAATGGGCACCCCCATGTAGCTGGGCACCTGCGTGGATGCCGCGGGCGGTCCGTAAAGATTGGGTTGCGGCAAGGCAGGCATTGCCGGTTGACCGCGGAAAAGGTCGGGAATTTCCGCCGCGGGACGCCAGTTGGCATCGCCCTGACGCCAGGTCAGATCCTGCGGCTGCAACTGCCCGGAGGCTGCCATCTGGCGAAGTTGTTCTTCCGTGTGAGGACCGGACTGCTGGCCGTTTCTGCTGATGTGATACATGGCAGCGCGGGACTAAATGCAGAACGGGTTCCGCGTCCAGCGGGGATTCCATGTCTCCCGAAGATTTTCGCGCCATTCTCAACGAAACCGAGTGCTCGCGCTGCCGCCGCATTCGCAGCGGAGTCACGCACCGTTTCGGCGGCGCGAAAAGCACCCGCACAACGCCATTCCCCCCAGCATGAGCAGCATCGCGGATGGTTCCGGCACGAGCGAAAGGGTGAAGCTGCCATCGTCACCAAATCCCATGCCGTCGGTGATGAACGCAAGGCTCGAGAACGTGCCATTGATACGCACCGAGGCATACGCGGAGCGATCACCGGCGACCGGCGGCGGCATGCCCGGAGGCGTGGCGTCGGTCGTTGGCGGAATGAGATCCCAAATCATAGCGAAACTGTAGGCCCCTCCGCCAAACGCCGGGTCCACTCCGTCGCCTGCACCGTGATTGCCGCCCAGCAAGGTCAGGCTGGTGAAGCCCGGTGTGGGTCCAAAGTGGAAGCCAACCCCGCTCATGCTGGCGACGTGAAACACGGGATCGGTGACCGGTGCGCTGAAGCTGATGGTGACGAGATTGCCGGCCACCGACATGTAGGTCCACCCCACGCGATCCGTGGCTGGCTCGGCGGGACTGAAAACGGGGGAATAGCTGAATTGCGGGGAGGTGCCATCCAGCGTTGAACTTCCGGAACCGGGTCCAACCGGAGTGAAACCAAACGCAGGGGGACCACCCAACGAGGAGATGGTGCCGGTGACAGTCACGCCCCCCAAGGTGCCTGAAAACGTCCCAACTCCAGCGGGACCGGGAGTCAGCGAGGTGACATCCAAAAACACCGCAGCCTGGCTTCGGATGGCGAAACATCCACCTGCGAATGCAATGCAGGCAACCGCCCGCAGCCCAAACGAAACCGGCGAAAGGATTGGTTTCATCCTGGTTCGGCCGTATCAATTCCGTCAGAGAACGTCAATAAAATTCTTTGAAATTCAAAGAGTTTCGCAAAATTATCCAGTGCTGAATGGAATGAAAACTGCACTCAACCCACCGCGGCACGCAGGGGTCGGCTGACTGGAATACGCCAGCCGGAGGCTTGTCCGATAAGAGCCGCTGGTTGAGCGAGCCTCCTGGCGATGCCATGCAAAAGGCACTCCGGAAGGGTGCCCGTTCGGTCCGGACCCCAGCTTCTGGCACCCTTGCAGGGTGCTGCACATTTTGGCTCTGTTCCGGGGGGCATCGCTGGCGCTCAACCCCGGGCTTTCATCTGCCATCCCTCCGGGGACGATGGTCATCGTGATCGCGATGCGGAATCAACAGGCCGTGGAACGGTGGTTGCCGATTCCCATCCACCGCCCAGCGCCTTGTAGAGCTTGACCAGGTTGAGGCTGACACTGCGCCGTGCTCCCACCACTTGTTCCTGTGCCGCCAGCACGGAGCGCTGCGCCTCCAGCACATTGAGAAAATCCCCCAGTCCGTTTTTGTAGAGATCCTGTGCCAGTTGCAGGGCGCGGCTGCTGGCTTTCTCCGCATCGTTCAGCGCGGTCAGGCGCTCCTGGCTTTTGCGGTAAACCACCAACGCGGATTCCACGTCTTCCAGCGCGGTGAGCACGGCCTGATCCCAGGCGGCCTGGGCTTGGTCCCGCCCGGCTTCAGCCGCACGTTGATTGGCTTTCAGTTTTCCTCCGGTAAAGAGCGGGATGCTGACGCGCGGACCCACGCTCCATTCCTTGCTTTTTTCCTCGATCAACGTGCCGGTCTCGGCACTTTCAAAGCCCGCCTGGGTGGAAATCGTAAACCGCGGCAGGCGTTCGGCCCTGGCCGCTCCCACCCGGGCCTTGGCAGCCGCAAACTCTCTCTCCGCCCGGCGCACATCTGGCCGGCGCAGCAGCAACTCGGATGGCAGGCCCGCCGGAACCGTGGCGGCGCCGACAGGAATGGCTTTCGGCGACGAAAGCTCGGCAATGAGCGCTCCGGGAGGCTTTCCTGTCAGGGTGGCCAGCCGGTGCATGGCCTCGGCGATGGCAGCCTCCACCGACGGAGCGGCCGCCCGGGAATTTGCCAGCAGCGTTTCCGCCTGTGCCACCACCAGTTCCGGACTCAGTCCCGCCTTGACCCTGGATTTGGTTAGTTCCACGGTTTTCTGCTGGCTGGCAATGTTGTCCTCCAGCACGATGAGCTGCTGCTGGAGTCCGCGAAGGTCCACGTAGTTGGCCGCCACTTCCGCCAGCAGGGAGATCAGCACATCCCGCCGCGCCTCCTCCGCGGCCTGGGCATCCGCCGCGGCTGCCTTCACGCTGTAGCGGATGCGCCCGAATACGTCGATTTCCCAGCTCGCATCGAGCCCCGCATCATACATGGTCTGCGGTGCGGCAAATCCCGCAAATCCGCCAAACCGGCTGCCGCCGCTCTGCTGGTCGCGCATGATGCCGCCGCTTCCCCTGACCTGCGGCCACCAGTCCCCCGCGGCAGCCAGGCGCTTCTGCCGCGCCTCCCGCACCCGCGCTTCCGCGACCAGCAGACTGGGATTTCCAGCCAGCGCCGCCTCCACCAGCCGGTTCAACGGCGCATCGCCGAACGCTTTCCACCAGGTGCTGAAATCCACAGCAGGCATCGGAGCCTGCCGGGCAAAACGGCCAGGCGTCTCCGCCCCGGCGACAAAACCAAACGGCAGAATGAACAGTGCAAACAGGAATTTCATGAGGCAAAAAAAACAGGGGTGAGCCGGACCGTGACGCCCGCATACGCTAGCCATGGAACTCAGGTGACAACTGATTTTCCTCTGCTGCGCGGTTGACATCGGTTCAAACATACCTACCGTTCGGTAGAAATCAAGTTTTCCATGTCTGCAACAGCTACAAATTCGCGTGATGCGGTGCTGGCTTCGGCGACGGCCGCGTTTGCCAGCCGGGGCTATGCGGGCACGTCGGTGCAGGACATTCTGGGGGCGACCGGGCTTTCCAAGCCGACGCTGTATTATTATTTCGGGAGCAAGGCGGGGCTGTTTCGTGCCATTCTGGACCAGGCCCAGGATGAATCTTACCGGATCATTGCGGAAAGCAGCCGGAGCGTGTCCGGAAGCCGCAGCCAGCTTGGCGAAATCGCGGCGGCGATGTTTGATTTTTCCGTGCGCAACAAGGATTTGATCCGCCTGATCATTTCCTCCGCTTTCGCAGCTCCGGAGGAACTGCCTCCGGGCGTGTACGACATGGCCAAACGCCAGCGCCTGTTCCACCTGCTTGGAGACGTCATCAGGGCGGGCCAACTGGCGGGCGAACTGACCGCGCATTTCAAGGCGTCCGAGTTGGCCGAAGCTTTTTTTGGAGCCATCACCCATCCCATTCGCCTCACCCTGCTGTCCAACTCCGGAAAACTCGACCGCAGCCGGGCGCTGCGCGTGGTGGAACTTTTCCTGATGGGAGCCCGCGCCTGACATGAACACCGCCTGCACCTTCCGCCAAACTGCCCGTCGCTGGCTGTCCACCGTTCTCCTGCCCTTGCTGGGGTTCTGTTCCTGCCATCAACCGCCCGCGGAGAAGGCCGCGGGCACCACGGAAACGGCAAGGGTCGCGGTCCAGCCGGTCTCCACGGTGACTTGGGACCGGGAAGTGGAGATCATCGGCACGCTCTTTCCCAAGGATGAAGCGACCCTCGGTGCGGAGGTGGAGGGATCGGTGGAAAAAACCTTTGTGGAATTTGGCCAACGGGTCACCGCGGGACAGGAGCTGGCGGTGATTGTCTCCACCACCTATGCCGCACAACTGCAACAGGCGGAAGCAAGCGTGGGGCGCGCCGCCGCACAGTTGGAAAATGCCCGGCTGAACTACGACCGGGCGCTGAAGGTTCCTGACAAGGGAGCGCTGGCCGCCAACGAACTCGACAAGTCCCGCACGTCTGTCGCCCAGTGGGAAGCCGAGGTGAAGGCCGCGGAAAGCTCGGTGGCGCTGGCGCGGCTGAACCTGGAACACTGCCGGATCAAAGCTCCCTTCGACGGTACCATCGCCCAGCGCATCATCAGCAAGGGCGACTTCGTCAAGATCGGTGCGCCGCTCTTCGACATCGTGAACGACAAGGTCCTGAAGTTCATTTTCCAGGTGCCGGAACGGTTCGGGTCCGACGTGAAAGTCGAACTTCCGGTCACCTTCAACGTGGACAATTACCCAGGCCGCGAATTTTCCGGCAAGGTGTATCTGATCAGCCCCATGGTCACCACGGCTTCCAGGGCCTTCAACGTGGGAGCCCTGGTGCGCAACGAGGACCTCGCGCTCAAGGCCAGCACCTTTGCCCGCGGAAAACTGGTGCTGGGTCCCGGCGCTCCGGTGCCGGCCGTGCCTTTGGAGGCCGTCATCAGTTATGCGGGTGTGACCAAGGTGTTTGTCGCCAACGGAACCCATGCCGAAGCGCGCCAGGTCACCGTGGGAAGAATGCGCGGCGGAGTGCAGGAAATCCTAACCGGACTCAAAGAGGGGGAATCGGTGGTCACCAGCGGGCAGGGCAAGCTGGTGGAGGGTTCAGCGGTGCAGATCATCCAACCTGGGAAAAACTGATGTCGGCACCGCCTCCCACTCCTGATCCGCCGCCTGCGGAATCCCGCGGCATTGGCATCGCGGATGTCTGCATCCGCCGCCCGGTGTTTGCCACCATGATCAACCTCTTCCTGGTGATCCTGGGCTGGTTTTCCTTTCGCGAGATCGGCGTGGACCAGTTTCCCAACGTGGAACTGCCAGTCATCACCGTGACCACCACGCTGCGCGGTGCGGCGCCAGAGGAAATGGAAACCAGCGTGACCAAGCCGCTGGAGGAAATCATCAACACCATTCAGGGCATCGATGAAATCAGCAGCACGACGACGGAAGGCGTGTCGCAGATCACCGTGCAGTTCCTGCTGGAGAAGAACCGGGACATTGCCGCGCAGGACGTGCGCGACAAGGTCAACACCATCCTTTCCCGCCTGCCGCAGGGCACCGAAACGCCCATCATCGACAAATTCGACCTCGATGCCATGCCGGTGATGTCCGTCAGCATCACCGCGCCGCGTGATCTCAAGGAAATCACCCTCATCGCCGACAAGACCATCCGCCAGAGCCTGCAGACCGTGATGGATGTCGGGGCGGTCACCATGGCTGGCGGACGCACCCGGGCGGTCCAGGTGGCGCTCGACCCTGACAAACTGCGGGCCTTCCAACTCACCGTTGGCGACATTCGTTCCGCCCTGCTCAAACAGAACGTCGAGCTGCCCGGCGGACGCCTCAACCAGAGCCCACGGGAATTCGTCGTCCGCACCCTGGGGCGGATGCGGGCCGTGCATGACTTCAACAGCCTCATCGTCGCCAACTTCGCCGGACAGCCTGTGCTGCTGAAAGATCTGGCCACGGTCACGGATGCCGTGGAGGAACCGCGCAGCGCCGCCACCATCAACGGACAGCCCTGCGTCACCATGGTGGTGCGCAAGCAGTCGGGCAGCAACACGGTCAAGGTCATCGAAGGCGTGCAGCAGCGGCTCGACGAGCTGCGCGCAGTCGTCCCTCCGGATTTCAAAATGGAGGTGATCCGCGACCAGTCGCGCTTCATCAAGCGCTCGCTGGAGGAGATCAACTTCCACCTGCTGCTTGGCGCCCTGCTGGTGGCGCTGACGACGTTCTTTTTCATGCATGACTGGCGCGGCACGCTCATCGCCTGCCTCGCTATTCCATCCTCGATCGTCTCCACCTTCGTGCTGATGCGGGCGATGGACTACACGCTGAACAACTTCACCATGCTCGGCCTGGTGTTCGCGGTGGGCATCGTCATCGACGACGCCATTGTGGTGCTGGAAAACATCCACCGCACCATCGAGGAAAAAGGCTGGTCAGGCCGCCGCGCCGCCAGTTATGCCACCAAGGAAATCGCCCTCGCGGTGATGGCCACGACGCTTTCCCTGGTGGTCATCTTTCTGCCGCTGGCCTTCATGAAAGGGCGCGTTGGCAGGTTTTTTTCCAGCTATGGCGTCACCGTGGCCTTTGCGATCATGGTCTCGCTCTTTGTATCGTTCACCCTGACTCCCATGCTTTCGGCCCGCTTCCTGCGCCAGGCCGGAACGGAGAAGGAACGGGAGAAAAAAGCGCACGGCGGCCCGTTCATGCGCTGGATGTCCGGGCGGTATCTGGGCATTCTGGGCTGGAGCCTGCGCCACCGCTGGGTGGTGGTCCTCACCGCCGCCGCCTGTTTTGCCACCATCCCGTTTCTGGCAAAAATGACCCGCTTCACCTTCCTGCCGCAGGATGATTCCAGCGAGTTTGAAATCTCCCTCCAGACTCCGGAAGGATCGGATCTGCAGCGCACCGGCGAGCTGTGCCGCGAGATCGAAGGCCGGCTCAAGGCGCTGCAGTTCGACGGACAGCCGGTGATCCATTCCCTCCTGACAACCATGGGAAACACCTCCGGACGCCTCGGCAAGGGCGAGGGCGACGTCACCATCGCCAGCATTTACTGCCGCCTTCCCGAAGTTGGCGGCTGGTGGTCGCAGTTGACGGGAAAAACGCGCCGGTGGACGCAGTTCCAGGCCATGGGAATGGCCCGCGGCGTCATGAAGCAGTACCCTGACATCCGCAGCAGCGTGCAGATGCTCTCCAACATCAGCAGCGGCGGGCGCAATTCCGACCTGCAGTTCAACCTCGTCGGACCGGATCTGGAGAGCCTGATCACCTATGCGGACCAGATCATGGCCAAGCTCAAACAGACACCGGGCCTCGAAGATGTGGACACCGCCCTTTCCAACCGCAAGCCGGAAATCCGGGCGGTGATCGACCGCGAAAAGGCCAGCCAGTTTCACCTGCAGGTCGAGGACATTGCAGGCACGCTCCGCTCCTTGTTAGGCGGCGAAATTGTCGGAACCTACCGTGAAAACGACGACCTTTTCGACGTCTGGCTGCGCGCCGACCTGGCCACGCGCAGTTCCACGGAAGCGCTGGAGAACATCGCGGTGCGCCTTCCGGGCGATGCCGGACAAGTGGAACTTGGAACCTTCGTCCGCTTTGAGGAGGCGCGCGGTCCCAACCAAATCGACCGCTTCCAGCGCCAGCGCAAGGTGACCATCATGGGAAACCTCACTCCGGCCAAAGCGCTGGGGGATGCCGTCGCCGACGTGCAGAAAATCGCCGCCGGACTGAACCTTCCCGCCGGCTATTCCGTGGTCTTTACCGGACGGGCAAAAACCCTGCAGGAAACGGCACAAAACTTCCTCCTGGCCTTCGCCCTGGCCATGATCTTCATGTACATGATTCTGGCGGCACAGTTCGAAAATTTCGTCCAGCCCGTAGCCATTCTGCTGGCGGTGCCGCTGTCGCTGCCTTTTGCCCTGGTCACCATGATCGCGCTGAACGAGCCGCTGAACATTTACGCCATCTTCGGCATCTTCATGCTCTTCGGCATGGTGAAGAAAAACGGCATTCTCCAGGTGGACTACACCAACACCCTGCGCGGCCGCGGCGTGCACCGGGAGGACGCCATCCTCCAGGCCAACAAAGCCCGCCTGCGCCCCATCCTCATGACGACGCTGATGCTCGTCGCCAGCATGATCCCCATCGCCCTCGGACACGGTCCCGGCTCGGCCGGCCGCGCATCCATGGCCAAAATCATCATTGGCGGCCAGATGCTCTGCCTGCTGCTTTCCCTGCTGGTCACGCCGGTCGCCTACTCCATTTTCGATGACTGGAGCCACGGACGATTTTTCCGCAGAAAGAACCGGGCTGCGGAAGCCTGACAAAAATCCTCCGCCTCATCTGGGCACCCGCTGGCATTTCGGACACCAGCAGGTGGTGCGTCCCCGCAGGGCTTCACGGAGCAGCGGGGCATCGCAGCGCGGACAGGACCCGCCGTCCTTCCACCGGTGCGGAAACAGCCACGATGCCGGAGGCCGCCCCCAGGTGGTGGCGATCACCTTCAGCGCCTCGCGGCAGACCGCCTGCACGGTTTCATGCAGGAGAACCTTCGCCGCCTTCCCCAAGGAACCAGCCGGAGTGGACGGGTGCACCCGCAGTCGCCAGAGAATTTCATCCGCCATCCAGTTGCCGATGCCAGGAAAGATCGACTGGTCCAGCAGCAGCGGTTTGAGTGGGGATTTTGCACGGCGCTGCAGCATTGCCGTCATGCGCTCCGCCGAGAGTTCGCGGCTCAGAATTTCCGGCGGCAAATCCCGCCACCAGCCGGGCGGCATTCGCCCCTGGTCAAGCCGGACCCTGCCAAACATCCGGGGATCGCGAAACACCAGCGTCCGCGCTTTTTGATGAAGCACCAGATGGTCGTGCCGCAGCGGTGCGGCATCCGGCGGCAGGCAGAGCAGCTCCCCGCTCATGCCCAGGTGGATGCCAAGCCAGAATCCGCCCGAAAAACCAAACAGCATCTGCTTGCCATGCGCGAACGATTCCCGGAACCGCGCTCCGGCAAGCCCGTGGACAATCGACTCTGGAACCATCCCGCGAAACACCCGGGCCTGCCCATGCACCTGCACCCGCAGCACGTTCGCTCCGATTCCAGGCGACCACTGCCTGCGGTAATATTCCACTTCAGCCAGTTCCGGCATGGCGCAGACTGGCCCGCAGAGCCACCCCGCGCAAGCATTCTCCAAATTCCAGACCGCCCCGCGTACGCAGCATGGCACGCGAAACGCCAGGGAGCCGCAACGTGGTCGGGCTGGCGGGATTCGAACCCACGACCTCTTCGTCCCGAACGAAGCGCGCTACCAAACTGCGCTACAGCCCGCTGAGCAGTCTTCGGCGGCAGCAATACTGCCCCGAAGGCGTGGGGAGTATGGGAGCGATGTGAAGTGGTGTCAAACGGGGAAATGGAATCACGCAAGGTTCCGCAACGCCAGGAATGGTATGCCGACGACGCGGCCTTGCAGCATTGCCCTGCAGTCGTCTGCGGCGCGCGACGGCTGCCCGTGCGGCGGAGTCCTGACGGAAGGTTTGGAGCCGTTTGGCTAGGGATCGAAGGGGAGAGGCAACTGGCGAATGGTGACTTCACGGAGATTCGAAATGCCGAGTCCGAGCAGGCGCAGCGGGCGTTTCACAAGCTGGTGGCGGGCGAGCAGCCAGCAGGCGGCGCGGTAGATGGCAGCGGCCCCTTCGACCGGTTCCTCGACGCTGATCTGGCGGGTGAGGGTCGTGAAGTCTCCGTAGCGGACCTTGACCTGGATGGTATCGGCAGCGAGGCGCAGTTGGTGCAGGCGGGCGGCCAGTTCGTCGGCCTGTTCCCGCAGGCAGCGGCGCAGCAAGGCACGGTCGGCGGTGTCCCGCGGAAAGGTGTTTTCGCTGCTGATGCTTTTGATTTCATCGGCGAGGTCGAGCGGGCGGTCGTCCTCGCCGAAGGCCATGCTCCGCAACTCCTGCGCCCATGAGCCGGCGATGGCCCGCAGGTTGACATCGGAATCCTGAAGGTCGGCGATGGTCTGAATGCCGGCCCTGGCCAGCGCCTCGCCGGTGACGCGTCCCACGCCGTGGATGACGCCGACGGGCATGGGGCGAAGGAATTCGGACTTGGTGGAATCGCGCACCAGCGTCAGGCCGTCGGGCTTGAATTGTGAGGAGGCGATTTTTGCCAACAGTTTGTTAGGAGCGACGCCGATGGTCGCGGTGAGGCTGCGTTCGGCGCGGATGGTTTCCTTGATTCTGCTGGCCAGCGGGAGGGCGCTTTCCAGCAGCGCGTCGTGAGACGGGGCTGGCGGCAGCTGCGGGGTGACTTCCAGATAGGCTTCATCCACCGACACCTGCTGAATCCATTCTCCGGCGAACCGGGCCACGATGCGCATGATTTCCCGGCTCTCGCCGCGGTAGGCATCCATCCGCGGCCTGACAAAAATACCCGCCGGGCACTGGCGCGCTGCGGTTGCGCTGGGCATGGCGGAACGCACGCCGAATTTCCGCGCTTCGTAGCTGGCGGCGCACACCACCCCGCGGCGGTCCGGCGGTGCGCCCACGATGACTGGCTTTCCGCGCCATTCCGGGTGGTCGCGCTGCTCGACGGAGGCGTAGAAGGCATCCATGTCGAGGTGGAAAATGACCCGCCAGGCATTCATGTTGGAGGTGCAGTGTGCGGACCCGGCCGCATGCACGGAAACCAGAAACGAATGGACATGAGGAAATCCGGAAAATGGATGCGCGGCACCTGACGCCCCGCTGCCCGCAGATCAGGCTGGCTTCACTTTTTGCGGTGTGTTTTGCGGCTTCTTGCCATCCTCGTTTCTCTTTCCGGCATCGTCTTCGCTGCCATCCTCCAGCGATTCGATTTTTGGTGCGGGGCAATCGGGCAGGACAAAGTCGTCCGGAAGGTTTGGCTCAAGTTTCTTCAGCCGGTCGAGGGACAATTCCCGGCCCAGGGTGAGCAGTTGCCAGTCGCTGCCTGCCACCGGGCGAATGCAGAGCATCCATCCGCTGGAGGTGACGCGGTTTTTCTGAACGACCATGACCAGCCTGGTGGGGATGAGGACAAAAACGCGTCCATGGTGGATCACCGGTTCTTCCGGTTCGCCCGTCGTGTAGGCCTTGATCTCCACGCCTTGTTTGGCAAAGCCGGCCACGGCGTCGCGGGTGGTTTTTTCAAACGCCTCCCGGCCACCCAGTTCCTCGATGAGCCCGGGATGGGTGCGGGCGAAAATGAGGTCCAGTTTCCCCTGCCTGAATTCCGCCGCCATCCGGTCCACGATTTCCCGTGAAGTTTTTTTGTCGGCGACCGGGTCGGCCCATGCCGTCGTGGCGAGGAACAGGCCGGAGCACAACACGGGAAGAATCAGCCGGAACATCATGCCGACACCATCCGGTGAACCGTCGGCATTTCAACGTGATTTGCACGGCCGCCACGGTGGGATGCCGTCCATTTCTCCCTTGCAACCGGTGCAGGACTGCGCTTTGCACGGGGCCTGAATTCCCCCCTGATTTTCCCGTCCACCGCACACCCATGAAGATTCTTGTTGTTGGCAAAGGAGGCCGCGAACATGCGCTGGTCACGGCCCTGAGCGAATCCCCGTCCGCACCGGAATTGTTTTGCTTTCCTGGCAGCGACGCCATTTTTCAACGGGCAAAGCCGACACCCGCACACGATCTTTCAAGCCTGATCGCCTTCATGAAGGCACAGTCCGTGGACCTCTGCGTGGCGGGTGAGGAAAGCTATCTGGTAACCGGCGAAGGACTGGCCAATGCGTGTGCAGCGGCGGGCATTCCCTGCTGGGGGCCGCCCAGGGAAAGCGCCCAACTGGAGGCCAGCAAGGAGTTCGCCAAGGCGTTTCTGGTGCGGCACGGAATCCCGACGGCGTCCCATGCGATGGCGGGATCCCTGCCGGAAGCGCAGGCGTTGCTGACGCGGTTTCCCGTGGTGCTGAAATTCGACGGTCTGGCCGCCGGCAAGGGCGTGGCGGTCTGCCAAAGCAGGCAGGAGGCGGAAGAATTTCTGCATGCGGTCTTTGTGCAGCGGCAGTTCGGCGAAGGCCGCGTGGTCGTGGAAGAATGCCTGACTGGACCGGAGGTGAGCATTTTCGCCAGCATTGTGGACAGTGACTATCAAATCCTCTGTCCGGCCCGCGACTACAAGCGCATCGGCGACGGTGACGAGGGGCCGAACACCGGCGGCATGGGGGCGGTGGCCTCGCGCCATCTGGTGGAGGCCCCGCTGCTGGCAGAAATCGAACAGACCATCGTCCAGCCCACAGTTGCCGGCCTGCAAAAGGACCGGCTGCCCTACCGCGGGTTCCTCTATTTCGGCCTCATGCTGACCCCATCCGGCCCCAAGGTGCTGGAATACAACTGCCGGTTCGGCGATCCGGAATGCGAAGCGGTGATGCCGCTGGCGGGCGGAGACCTGGCTGCCTATTGCCTGGAGGGAGCCCGCGGGGTGTTGCGCCGGGACCTGCTTTCCTTTGACGGCGGCTGGAGCGTCTGCGTCATCCTCGCCTCCGCAGGTTATCCGGTGACCTCCCGCAGCGGCGATGTCATTTCCGGGCTGGAAGCCGTCGAGGCTGCCCGCGTTTACCACTGCGGCACCCGCAAGGACGCAGCAGGACAATTCACCACCAATGGCGGACGGGTGCTGGCTGTCGTCGCCCAGGGCACCACCCGGCAGGCGGCGCGGGACAAGGCGTATGCCGCAGCGGAAAAACTCAGCTTTGCGGGATGCCAGCGCCGCACAGACATTGCGACCCTGCACTTTTCCTGACCGAAAAACCGGACCGAACGCCCGCGGGATGGGATGCACCGGTGCGATTTTCGCGCGGATTCCGTCCTTGCGCAGTGCTGGTTTCCCCGGCAATTTTCCGGTCTGAATTTCATCCATCCCTGCCACGGGCAAACCAACCCAACTTTCCGCCTTCCCGCCATGATCCTAACAACCTGTCTGCAAAGCATCGCCTTCGCCGCGTTCCTCGTCTTCCCGGAGGGCGACAAATCGCTGCAGGGCGACATGAAGTCAGCCTACGACGCCTACAAGCTGGGTGACCTGCCAAAAGCCGCCAAGCTCTTCCAGGGGCTGGCGGCCAAGGGGGATAAAAATGCACAGTTTGCCGTAGGCCGTCTGGCGGAAGAAGGCCGTGGGATCGACCGCTCGCTGAGCGTTGCGGAATCCTGGTACCGCAAGGCGGCAGCCCAGTCCCACCTGGGTGCGCAGTTCAACCTGGCGGTCATTCTGCTCAACGATCCCAACCGCCAACTGGAAGGGCTCAAATGGCTGAAGGATGCCGCCACCGGAGGCTCGTCCGAAGCCCAGCTCACGCTCGGCCAGCTCTACGCCAACGGCCGGGGTGTCGAAAAGAACTTCGACAAAGCCAAGGAGCTGCTGGACAAGGCTGCCGAGCAGGGAGAGGAAAACGCCTTTCTCCTGCTGGCGCAGATGTATGAGACCGGGGCGGGAGTGACCCAGGACGTCAACAAGGCCATCGGGAAATACACGGAAGCCGCCAACCGCGAATCCCTGCAGGCGATTGTCAGGCTGGCCGCCATTTATTCCAACGGTCTTTCCGACAAGGACGGCAAGGAATTGATGGGAAAAGACCCCGGCAAGGCCAGGGAGTGGCTGCTCAAAGGAGCGGAAATGGAGAAGGCTGCCACCGATCCGACGCGCAAAACCACCGTGTGCCTCTACAACCTGGGGCTGCTGGCAGAAACGGTGGACAAGAAACCGGAGGAAGCCGTGAAATACTTCAAACTGGCAGCGGCGGATGAAAAAAATCCCAACGTCGGCGCCGCCGTCCGGCTGGGCGCGATGTATGCGACCGGCACCGGAGTGGGAACGAAGGACCCCAAGGAATCATTCAAATGGTTTGAGCTGGCGGCCAAGGCCGGGGCCCCGGTGGCGATGCATGCCCTGGCGGTGGCCTACGAAAAAGGCGAAGGCGTCAGTGCAAGCCCAAAGGAGGCCAAAACCTGGCTGATGCGGGCGGGCGTCGGCGGCTTCGCCCCCGCCATGCGCGAACTGGGAATCCGCTACCGCGACGGCAACGGATTGAACAAGGACATCCTGGCCGCCTTTACCTGGCTGCAGCGGGCGATGAACTCCGGCGATCTGGAATCCGCGATGATTCTTTCCGAAATGTATGAAAAAGGCGACGAGTTGCCGCGCGATCTCCGGGCTTCCAATGCCCTGCTCACGCAGGTGGCGCAGTTGGGAGTCGCCGAAGCCCAGGTCAAACTGGCAGAAAACACCGCCGAGGCGAAAGGCACCCCGCAGGACCTCATCCGCGCCTACGCGCTGCTGCTGGCGGCGGGCGACTTCGAACCCGCCAAGAAAAAGCGCGAGGAAATGGCCAAAAACATGAGCAAGGATCAGTTGGCCGAAGCGCAGAAGGAACTCGAGCGCATCAAATCGAAGCCTCCCGCCGCCGCCACTCCGACGGAAACCAAACCGCTCGGCGATCCCAACGCAGCCCCGGCTCCCGCCCCTGCCCCCAGCCCGGGGAAATGAGCCCGTGGCACCCCTGCCGTCCGTCACCGGCCACCCGCCTGGAACGCGACGCCCCGTTTGCCGGCCGGCGGGATGCTGCGTCCGCTCGCACCGCCTGCTGACAACCCGTCCCCATGTGGAAAAAATTCCGGCGTGCCCTGAAATGGATCCTCGTTTTGACGCTCGCGGCCACGGCCTGGTGCGGCTACGTGGCTTGGGACATCGTGTCCTTTGGCGGCAGGGACGAAGCGCGTCCGAGTGACGTGGCGATCGTGCTGGGCGCCGCCGCCTACGACCGCCAGCCCTCGCCAGTGCTCGAGGAACGGGTCAACCATGCGCTGGAACTCTACCGCAAGCATCTGGTGCGAAAGCTGCTGTTCACCGGAGGCTTCGGGGACGGCGCCCCCATGGCGGAATCCCAGGTGGCGCGCAGTTATGCCATGCGCCAGGGCATTCCCGAGGGCGACATTCTCATTGAAACCACCAGCCGCTCGACGGTGGAAAATCTCATCGAATCCCGGCGTCTCATGCAGGCGCACGGACTGGCCAGCGCCATCGTCGTCAGCGATCCGCTGCAGATGCGGCGCGCCATGAAAATCCTGCGCGACCTCAACGTCCCCGCCTGTTCCTCCCCCACCCCCACGTCGCGCTTCCGTTCCACTGACAAGAAGCTGGATTTCCTGTTGTCGGAAGTTTACAAATACCATGTTTACCTGCTGGCTGGAAAGTGACGCCCACAGGAGCCCAAATGCCGGTCATGCAAGCCACTGTCCTCATCGTTGACGACGAGCGCCACACCCGCGAAGGCCTGCGGGCCGCGCTGGAAGACGAGTTCGACGTCTATGTCGCCTCCGACAAAAAGGAGGCGATGGACCTGCTGAAGGCCGAACCCATGGACGTGGTGGTGACCGACCTGCGCCTGGGCGCGGACAACGGCATGGAGATCGTGGAAGAAGCGCTGACCCTTTCCAAGCCGCCCGTGGTCATCATGATGACCGCCTACGGCTCCGTGGACACGGCGGTGGAGGCGATGAAGCGGGGAGCCTATCATTTCGTGACCAAGCCGCTCAACATCGACGAGCTGGAAATGCTCATCAAAAGGGCGCTGAAAAGCCGGAGACTGGAGGTGGAAAACGCCGCCCTGGTCCGCCAGGTGGAGGACCGCTACGCCCTGGACCGGATCCTTGGAAAATCCGATGCCATGCGACAGGTTTACGAAACCATCGAACAGGTGGCCCCAACGCGCGCCACCGTGCTCATCGAGGGGGAAAGCGGCACCGGCAAGGAACTGGCAGCCCATGCGCTGCACAATCTCAGCGGACGTCCAAAGTCCAAGCTGGTCATCGTCCACTGCGCGGCCCTCAGTCCGCAGATTCTGGAAAGTGAACTGTTCGGCCATGAGAAAGGCAGCTTCACCGGAGCGGCGGAGAAACGCATCGGACGCTTTGAAATCGCCAGCGGCGGCACGCTCTTTCTCGATGAAATCGGGGAAATCGACGCCAGCACCCAGGTGAAGCTGCTGCGCGCCCTCGGCGAACGGACCATTGAGCGGGTCGGCGGAAACCAGCCGATCAAAATCGACGTGCGCCTCCTCGCCGCCACCAACCGGGATCTGAAAAAGTTAGTGGAAGAGGGAAAATTCCGCGAGGATCTTTTTTTCCGCCTCAACGTCGTCAAGGTCACCATGCCGCCGCTGCGGGAGCGCCGGACGGACATTCCCGTGCTGGCCGAAGCCTTTCTGAAAGAACTGGCCAAGGAGAACCGGCGCAGTATCCGGGACATCAGCCCCGACGCCATGCAGCGGCTGGTGGAATACGAGTGGCCTGGTAATGTCAGGGAACTGCGCACCGCCATCGAGCACGGCGTGGTCATGTGCAACGGCAGCCGACTGACCCTGCGGCATCTCCCGGCAACCATCCGCGGGGAAGCAGCTCCGCCGGTCCTCCCGCGCTCCTCCGGCAACGGTGCCGCTTCCGCATCCGCCTCGGCCGCCTCCACGGAGGAACTGGATGATCTGGATCTGGCAAAAATGGAGGAACGTTTCATCCAGCGAGCACTGATCCGCGCCGGTGACAACCGCACGGAAGCCGCAAAACTGCTGGGGCTCAGCCGCCGCACCCTGCAGCGAAAGCTGCGCGAAATGAACATCCGCAAGCGCAAGCCGAAGGAGTAGGCAACCCGGAGATGAGATTCCCGAACCGTCTTCCGGGTTGCCTGGGCTGGACGTTGTGCTTGCCTGGATCGGCCAGCATCCTCACCGGCACTGCCGCCTAAATCTCATGGCTGGACCAAGCTGGCCTTGAGTCGAAGAAAAACCGGGGGATCCCCCGGCTGGCGCAGCAAGCGGGCGCTGATGCTGCCATCCGGATTCTGCAGGAGATTTCCAGCAGCCACATTCTGCCACGCCGTCAGATTTCCAGACTGCTGTGCGGTGATCGTGACCGCCGGACAGAGCTGTGCCCGCAGCTTCCATGTCAGGGTCAGCCAGGTCTGCCCGCCAGCGACGCTCCACTGGGCCTGCGGAAGCTTTTCCGCATCCGACTTCGCCGGATCCAGATCGAGCGCATACTCGATGAGGTTGGCCACACCATCCTTCTCAGGGTCGCTGGCAGCGCCGCGCTGCGCATTGGGAATACCATGCCCGCCCAGCCAGTCATCAAACTGCTGATCCGCCCTGAAGCCCAGGATGTTCACCAAAATTTCCTGATTGGTGATGCGAGGAATGCTCCGGTTGTATTTCGTGTTGAAAGCATCCACGATGATCTGCGCAAAAAGCGCCTGCAGAGGCATGTTGGGGTGCAGGCCATCGCCAAGGAAACAATACCGTGGATTCCCGTCCGAGTGCGGCGGGTAGCGCAGGATGGGCATGTTTCCGATGCAAATCTGATCCGCAATCACCAGGCCCAGGGTGGGCGAATAAATGTCAGCCAGTCCGATGTTCTTTTGCTGTGCAAAGGTTGTCAGGCGGTTGTTCACGCTGTTGAGTGCCGTGGTAACGCGTCCGGTTTTTGTAGGATGATAGGGGTGTGCGTCGTTTTTGCTTGGGGTGGCGCCCAGGTGCGGCACGTTCACCAGCACCACTTCGGACCCGCTCTTGCGACGCTGCAGCACCCAGTTCACCACATCCTCGATGTCATTGAACAAGTTGTTGGCGAAGGTGGAGGTACTCAGCGAGCCGTCGTAAACGCTTCCGTAGTTTGCCCGCAGGTCATTGCCCCCCAAGAACACCACAATGCGTTCGGCGTCGTTCTCCAACTGATCCTCCAGTTCCGGAATCCCATACAGTTCATCCTGCGGAAAGCCCGCGCTCAGATAATCATTCCACCAGTCATCGGCATCCGATCCCGGCACGGACCAGTTATACTCGTGGCCGATGAGCCGCAGATCCACATGATCCCCCTCCGGTCCGTATTCGAAATACTGGCTGCGCCGCTGGTCGAGGATCTCGTTCCAGTTCTTGATGCCGTCGGCATCCTCGCCGCCGATGTAGTCCAGTTCGTAAAGGTATTCCTTGGACAGGCTGTCCCCGATGATGAGCAGGGTGTCGGCACCGGAAGCGGCAGGCATGGCAAACCAGAGTGCCAGCAGCGGCACCCATGAAAGGGAGGGTTTCATGATGCCACCCTACACCGTTTTCCGTCCGTCGGCAAAAAACCAAAGCAGTCCGCACCGTCCTCTGTGCGGTTCAAAACCAAGCGGCCGATTCCACCCATGCCGCACAGAGGACGGTGCGGACCACGCTGGGCTGGAAACTAAATCCCCCGAATGCCAGGCCCGGCGGTCATCCGGGCCCGCGGTCATGAGCCGGGTTGAATGACAAACGGTTCGCGGTATTTCCGGGTCAGCATCGCGTTGGCAGCTTCATTGCCGATAAACCGCTCGGTTTTCGGGTCCATCCGCAGTGCCGCTCCCAGAGTGATCCGATCCGTGGCGGCATCCACCTTGTTTTGCTCCAGGTGCTCCAGCATGCGTCCGAAGGTTTCGCCCATGTCATGGTCCTGCTTGACGGCGGCCTGGATTTCCTCGGGCGACTGCTGTTTGCCGAGCCGGTGGGAAATGTTCCCGGTGTGGCACAGGGCGCTGGAGAGGTGGCCTTCCAGAATGTCGGCGTGCAGGTCCTCGTGCTTCCGGCTCTGCACGGCCTGGATGAAATTGGCGAAGTGGTCCTCACTGCCGCTCCATTTTTTGATTTCCTTTCCTGACTTGTCGTAGGCAATGGCATCGTTGTAGCTCGGCACCACCACGTGCCCGCCCTCGCAGTGGATCACGCATCCCACCTTGGCCCCCATGAATTTGTCCGTTTCCAGCCCGCGCACTTCGAACAGCAGCGGAGCCTTGGCATAGTCCTGATAAATGATCTGGGTGTTGGCCGTCTCTCCGTCGTCCACATAACCGAGCCGCCCGCCCGCACTCAGCACTCGCGGTGCCAATGCCGCCTCGCCCAAAAACCAGCGGCAGATGTCCATCTGGTGAATGCCCTGGTTCCCCAGGTCGCCATTTCCCGTGTTCCAGACCCAGTGCCAGTCGTAATGCAGCTTTTTGCGCCGCAACGGCAGCTTTTCCGCCGGACCGCACCAGAGATCGTAGTCGATGCCGGGAGGGATGGGCTGGTCGCCTTCGACTTTGCCGATGCTGGGGCGGCGTTTGTAGCACAACCCGCGGGCCAGGGTGATTTTCCCCAGATTCCCCTGCGCCACCCACTGCACCGCCTCGCCGATGCCCACGCGGCTGCTCCGGCACTGGGTGCCGGTCTGCACGATTTTCTGGTGCTTGCGCGCCGCCACCACGCACTGCCGCCCTTCCCAGACATTGTGAGAAACCGGCTTTTCCACATAGACATCGCGCCCGGTTTGCACCGCCCAGATCGTCCCCAGCGAATGCCAGTGATTCGGAGTGGCAATTGAAATCACATCCACCTCCTTGCTGTCCAGCAACTGCCTGATGTCCCGGAACCCCTTGATTTCCCCCTTGGTCTGCTGGCTCATTTTTTTCACCATCCCATCGAGCACCTGCTGATCCACGTCGCACAGCGCCACCAGCCGCACGCCCTTCATTTTAGAAAAGGCACTGATGTGGCTGCCGCCCCGTCCGCCAAAACCGACCACGGCCACCCGGATGGCACCGTTCGCCCCGCTCACCTGAGACCAACTCCGGGCGGTGAGCAGACTGCCCGAAGCGAGGGCGGCCGATTTCAAAAACTGGCGGCGGGAAATGGAATGGGATGCGGAGTTCATGAGGAAACAAGTGTGACTGCGAACGTTATGCCGGACACGATGCCACCTGCGCAATCCTCATGCACAACGCAAAGACGTTTCCCCTGGCTCTTCCCGCGGCGCGCAGCCTCCTGCGGGCGCGAGCGCAAAGGACCGCCGTCACCATGCAATGGATCGTCAGGAAAATCCATTGACAGTCCCTGTCATCTTTCCTTCGTTTCGCCAGCCCCGACACGCTGACACCTGTCGTGGGCGGCGGGCTCCGGTTTTCATGACCGGGCTCCAGCAATGTCCGATTCCCCCAACGCTCCAGACGATTCCTGCCATGATGCCGCACGCTGCCTACGAAGTCCTCAAAGTCATCCATCTCTTCTGTGCCATTACCTTCGTGGGGGCCGTGTTCTTCGAAGTTCTGGTCATTGAGCCGCTCGAAAAGCGCCTGCCCCGCGACCTGTCGGAACTGCTCGCCAAGGAAATTCCCCGCCGCGTCCGCTGCTTCATGCCGTATGTGGTTGGCCTGCTCTTTGTCACCGGCATTGGCATGTTTGTTCACTGGTTCAAAGCCTACGGCGACTTCTTTTTCCACTCGCGGTTCGGCATACTTCTTACCATCAAAGCAAGCCTGGCCATTGTCGTTCTGGGAATCTTCGCCAATGCCATTTATGCTTCCTTCAAGGGCAAAATGGACCTTTGCCGCTTTCGCTACACCCACCGGATCGTGGCGGGTTTCATGGTCGGCATTGTCCTCCTAGCCAAAGCCTTGTTTTGGTACTTCTGAGGCGGCTCCCGCAATCTCATCCCCGGCAACATGGAAAATATCGGGGTTTGATTTGGTGTTGAGGTGGCGACCTGCCTGGTGTTCAAGGAAGTCTGCTCGCGACTGGAAAGAATCCCTGCGCAAACCTGTCAGTACTGATCGGCGATTTGCCCAGCGGAGCGGTTCGAGGCATCGGGGGCTGCTCCGGAATGGATGGTGACCGGTCAAAACCAATACACCGGCTCAAGGCAGCCTCGGCCGGATGCGGAAGAACATCCGTTGGTCGGCCCCGACGGGACCAATGGGCAACACCAGCGTCCCGCCGTGTCCGGGAAAGGTGCCGAGATTGGCCCAGGTCACGAGATCGTTGGAGGCTTCGACGTCATAGGTGCGGCCCGTGACGGAAAGAAAACTGATCTCCATATTCAAACCGTTGAGGACATGGCCGGTGAATGCGAAGACGCTCCCGGGGTCCGTGGCGGTGGTGAAGGCGAGCCACTCGTCCTCGTTGCTCTGGCCGTCGCCGTCGAAGTCGAAGGCGGAGGCGGCCTGGGCTGCGGTGGCAGTGGGGGGGAGGCTTTCCCAGATGTAGGCGTTGTAGTTGAACAGCCAGGGATTGCTGGCTTCGTAGGCGCCGATGTCGGCGGGACCGATGATGGAGTAGCCTCGCTGGTCGAACGTCGCGGTGCTGGTGAAGGCGGCATTCCTGGCGATGCTGCCGGGGCGCAGGGCCATGGTCCAAGTGGGGCCGCCGAAATCGAGCAGCGGGGAGAGGCGGGCATCGCCGCCGATGACGTTGTCGCCCTGACTGATGAAGCCGGGGTTGATGTCAGGCGTGCCGGGGGTGTTGGCGTCGGTGTTTCCGCTGACGATGCTTTGGCCGAGGGTGAGGAGATTGCCCGCGCCGGCGATGGTGCGGATGCCGCCGCCGCCACCGCCGCCGGTTTGGGTCACGCGGTTTCCGCTGATGGTGCAGTGGGTGAGGGTGGCAGGACGGAAGTTGCTCACGGTGATGGCGCCGCCTTCCAACCCGCCGTTGTTGTTGGTGAAGGTGCTGGCGGTGATGAGCATGGGCGTGAGGCTCTCGTGCAGAATGGCTCCGACGTTGGTGGCGGTGTTGCTGTGGAAGGTGCTGCGCTCCACGGTGAGGGCTCCGGCCTGGTTGTAGATGGCTCCGGCGATGCCGCTGGTGTTGCCGTGGAGGGTGCATTCCCGCACGGTGAGGCTGCCGCCGTTGAAAATACTGCCGCCGTAGCTGGCGGGGGAGCCGCCGCCGCCGCCATTGCCGCCGGTGAGTTGCAGGCGCTGGAGGGTGACTATGCTGGTGGGATCAATGCGGAAGTGCCGGTTCGCCCCGGGGCCGCCGTCAATGACGATGCCGGTGGGTCGGTCGCTGGCATCAATGGTGACGCCGGCGGGGTCGGTGATGAGGATTTCGCTGGCCAGCGTGATGTGCGGCGTGACGGCGGAGGTGAAAAACACGGTGTCCGCGCCGGGCTGGGCGGCGGCTTCGGTAAGGGCGGCGCGCAGCGAGCCGGTGCCGGTGTCGGAGGTATTCGTGACGAGGACGTGGCTGGCCTCGACCGCTCCGAGGTCGGGCAGGGCGGTGCCATTGCCATCGCCATCGCGGGTGCGGGGCAGACCGCGCTGGTCGGTCAGCAGAGTCGTCGTCGTCCCGGCATCAATCGCCGGGCTGCCGGGCCGCGGCGGCATGGTCTGCGTGCGGCCGCCGTAGTCGCCGAGCGGGGCGAGCAGCGGGTTCGCGTTGATGATGGGCGCGGGGCCGGTGGGGGTGCCGGAGCCGGAGGCGGCGGTGCCGAGGAGGTTGGCTCCGACATAGGTCGTGGTGTTTGGGATTCTCAAATCCTTGATGCTGTCCGGAGTGATATTCCCCGCCACCACGCAGTTTTGCAGGGTCAGTTGGGTGGAATGAAAGCAGAAGATCCCCGCGCCCGGTCCGGTGGTGGTGTTGTTGGCCACCGTGCAATGGCGCAGGACCACGGTATCATCGAACAACGCCACGCCGCCGCCGCCATAGGACGTGTCGGCGGAGAAATTCCCCGCGATGGTGCAGCTCTCCAGGGTCATGGCGGCGTGGGCATCGATCCCGCCTCCAGGTGCGCCATCGGTGCGAACCTGGCCATTGCCATCGCGGCCATTCCGGTCGGCGTGGTTGCCGGTAAAGGAGCAACGGGTGGCGGTGAAGCGGGCGCTGGCACCTTCATGACTTACCCCCCCGCCTACCCCATACCCGCCGGTGCCCGTTCCGCCCGGGGTGGCATTCCCACCCTGCCCAGTGGCGTTGTCGGCGACGGCACAATCAGTCAGGGTTAGAATGCCCCGGTTGCTGATTCCTCCCCCGTTGCCGGAACGAGCCCCGCTTTCATCGGTTCCCGTGGCATTTCCGCCGCGCCCGGTCTGGTTGCCGGTAATGCGGCTGTTGGTCATGGAGAGGATGCCGGTGTTGCGGATTCCACCCCCGCTCCCTCCCGGGAGGGGCAATGAACCGTCCGCACTGTCCACCGAGCGATTGTTCTCCACCCGGCAGGCTTCCATGGTCAGCCGTCCACCGTTCAGGATGCCTCCGCCGTGGGATAGAATCGTCGCTTTTCCATTCACGATGTTCACCGAATGCATCGCCACGGTGGCGGTGGCGGGGATGTTGAAGACGCGGCTGGCGTTGTTGCCGGAGATGGTGACGGGGCCGGTGAGGTTGGAGGCATCAATGAAGAAAGCCTTTCCTGCGGGCGCGGTCAGTTCGTTGCTGCCCGCGAGGGTGATGGTGCTGGCAGGGAAAAGGGCTGGATCGAAGGCGACGCGCAGGCCCTGAGTGCTCGCGGCATTGATCAACGCGAGCGTGCTGCGCAGGGTGGCGCCACCGCCGTCGCCGGAGGCCAGCACTTTCAACAGCAGCCCGGCCTCCACGGCCCCGATGTCGAGCTGCGCTCCGGCGCTGGCATCATTTCCATCCACAAAACGCGGAAAACCCCGCGCATCCGTGCCGCCGGGATCGGTGCTGCCCGCGGCATCAATGGCCGGGGAGCCGATGAGTGGGTGCATGGTCATCACCGGGCCGCCGAAGTGGCCAAGGGGGGAAAGTTTGGCGTCGCCGGTCAGGATGGTGGGGCCGGCGGTGAGACCGGAATCGGTGAGGTTGCCGATTAGGTTCACGCCGTTGGTGAAGAGAACACCGATGTCTTGGTGAAAGTCCGGGGCGCTGTTGGCGGTGTTTCCTGCCAGAATGCTGTTGGTCAGAGTCAAGGTGCTGCCAATACTGAGCAGCGCACCGCCCACGGTTGCGGCGGAGTTGCCGGAGAGGGTGCAATGGGTCAGCGTAAGCGCGGCGTCGTCACCTAAAATCGCTCCGCCGTATTTAGCGGTATTGCCGGAGAGGGTGCAGTGTGTCAGCGTCATCGTGCCGCCGGAGGTGTTCAAGATCGCTCCGCCATCTGAAGTGCTGATATTTCCGCTGAAGCTGCAGCGGTCCGCAGTGAGCCAGCCTTGGTTGTAAATCGCTCCGCCATCGCCGTCGGGATGGCCGTCCGTGAGCGCCAGGCCGCGCAGGGTGAGGAATGTCCTGATGGGCACTTGGAAATGCCGCGTGACGTTGTTCCCGCTGAGCGTCAGGCCGCCGGGCAGCGCTGCGGCATCAATGGTGACGGAGTTCGGAATCTCCATGTCGCCATCGGGATGCGTGAGCGTGATGGTTTGCCCGGAAAGGCCGGGGGCGAAGGTAATGAGGGTGCCGGAGGGCGAAAATTTCACGGCCTCGCGCAGGGAGACGCCGGTGCCTGCGGCGGGATTGAGCGAGCCATTGTCCTCGTCGGTGGCAGTGGTGACGACGGTGCCGAGTTCGTCCCACGAGGCGGCGACGACGAGGTCGTCCCATGCGATGGGCGAGCCGCCGCCGCTGCGGAGGTTCACGGAGGTGCTCCAGAGCGAGGCATTGAAGGCCCGGGTGACGAGCGGGGCGGGCTCGACGGCGTTGAGGTCGGGATCAAGGAAGAGGCTGGCGATGCCGGTGGAGCCGTTCCCGAAGTCGAGCTTGGTGACGAGGGTGTAGGTGGTGTTGGGCGCGACGGCGGTGGTGCTGTTGGTGTTGCTGACGCCGGACTCCTCGATGCCGAAGGTGGTGCTACCGGCTTTTTTGCCGAAGACGACGCGCTCCGTGCCGAAATCGAGCGAGCGGATGCCGATGGACGCATCCGGCGTGACGCTGGCCCCGGTGGTGAGGGTGACACGGCAGTAAACGACCTTGTGCCGGAAGGAGAGGCTGCCGTTGTCGAAGGCGCTGATGGCTCCCAGCCCTTCGTCCGTGGTGATGGGCAGGCCTTCGCCGGGGCCGTTGTATTCGCGGGTGGCGCTGTTGTTTTGGGTGATGAGCCGACCGGAGGCGATGGCGGGGGTGCCGGTGTCGTTGTCCCAGTCAGAAACGCCCGCCGTGCGGCCGGCGGGAGTCTGGTTTCTCCAGTTCCAGAAAGCACCGCCATTGCGCGAGGCGATGGGGCCGTCCGGGTAATCGAACTGCTCCAGCCCCAGCAACCCGGTGGGTGCAGACTCGTAGTAAGCGCCGCTCTGCCCCGCTTCGGCCCCCGGTCCGCCCGCGGCGCCGCCGCTGGTCTGGATGGTGGCGGTGGGGAGCTTCACGAGGCCGAGGTCTGATTTCAAAATGATGGTGCCGCCGGAGCCGCCGCCGCCGGGCGCTCCCAGTCCGCCATTGCCGCCATCGCCGCCGTGACCGCCCGCCGCGCCATCGCCGCCGCGGCCGCCCTTGGGGGTCGGGTCGGGTCGCGCGGTGCCCGTCGTCCCGGGAGCGCCCGCCGAACCCGCGGTGCCAGCCTCGGGCAGGCCGCTGGGCAGCCCGCCGGCCTCACCATTGGCCCGCAATGTGCCGCCGAGCGTGACCAATCCCGTGGCCCGCAGCTCAAAGGCCCCGGCCCCGATCCCGCCCCGTCCGCCATTGGTGCCATCTCCGCCCGCGCCGCCGGCGCCACTATCTCCGCCGCCACCGCCCGCGCCACCTGCATCCACCTTGGGAAAGAAGCCGGCAAAAAGATACAGCCCGGACGATCCGCCGCCCCCGCCGCCGCCGCCGCTGGCCCCGCTGCCGCCCCCGCCACCGGACCCACCGGCACGTCCGGAGGATCCGCCGCCGCCGCCGCGCAGCGTGCCATCCCGGGTGGGATAACGCCCGCCGCGCCCGCCCCCGCCGTCCTGCCCGTCAGCACCGTCTCCGCCATCCACTCCGAACAAACCATTGGCACCATCCTCGC
>JAGNEJ010000143.1 GCA_018003315.1 Verrucomicrobiales bacterium | reverse complement strand
GGCATTTGACGACATGGGGTGGCTTGGGCGGCGTGGTGGCTGCCGCGCCGATGAGCAGGGGCCGGCCGGTGTGGAAGGCGATGCGCTCGCGTTTGGCCTTGGCCGCCGGATGGAGAAATCCGTGGTAACGGATGGCCCGCAATCCCTGCGGCAGGACATGGCGCAGGTAGCGGGCGGTGAACTCGGCACCGGTGATCGTCTCGACGCGCGGCGCGTCGCCCTTGGCGCGGTCCTTGTAGCGGAATGTGACGTGGGTGTCGGTGACGGAAACGATGCGCGAGTCGCCGATGGCGGTGCGGCAGACATATCTGCCGAGATCCTTGATGATGTTTTCGCCGCTGCCGAAGGGCTGGAGATGCACGCCCCAGTCCTTGTGCCAGACGGCGGGGTCGATGGCGGGGAGACCGGGATGTTCTCCGGTGAGACCGGCGAGTGCGTCGCGGAAACGGCCGCGGAAGACGATCCGCAGGGCGGGCTGCGGGACGAGGAAGCGGGCGTTCTTCACCGTCACGACGCGGCCCGCCGCATCGAGTCCCGCGCCGGGGACGATGCAGTGGAGGTGCGGGTGGAAATGCAGCCGTTGGTTCCAGGTGTGGAGCACCGTGATGAACCCGCTGGTTTTCGCGCCGAGCCATTTCGGATTGGCGAGCGTGTCTGATAGGGCCGAGGACGCGGCGGAAAAGAAGAGTTGATAGACGTCCTTTGCCGCGGCGGTGAAAAACAGCGGGCGGAGTTCCTCCGGCAGCGTGAAGGTGACCATGAAATACGGCGCGCCGACGCGTTTGCCTAGCTGGCGTTCCACCCAGTCCGCGGTGGCGCGTTTGCCGCACTGCGGGCAGGAGCGGTGGTTGCAGGAATGGAAGTGGAACTCGCGTTTTCCACAAGATCCGCAGGCATGGAGGTGCCCGCCCATTTCCGCGGTGCGGCAATGGTTGACGGCCCAGGCGGCGCGCCGCTGTGCCTCGCCCATGGCGTGACGGTGCTCACGGACATGGGCGAACAACTCGCATCCCGGCAGGGATGCCAGCGGGTCGGCAACCGGATGCTGCGGCGATGCGGCTGGCACCCCTGCCGGGGTGCGGAAATGCGTCGCCATCGGATCCGGTGGTGTCGTCGCTTCGCTCCTCAACCACCGGCTACAAGCTGGTATGCCTCCGGCATAGGAGGAGGTGCTGGTGCGTGGCCGACGATGTGAATGTGCTTCTCCTCATATCGGCAACGCCTTCCAGGTTCAGAGGGCAACAAGGTGAGGGGATGTTATCGACAACACCCCGCGAAGCGTCATGAACTGACAACGAAGAGCCGAAGAGCTTCGCGGCGGCAGCGGCTTGGCGGATGGTTTTGGGCTTCCAGCGTTTGGCGGTCTTGACATGCAGGACGTAGTCGCGCAGGCGGGCCTCGTTGATGGCGGCCGGATCGCACTGGCAGAACTCGTGAACGAGTCGCATCTGGCGGTAGTAGGAGTGCCGGGTGCGCGGCGTGTCGAAACGCAGCGCGAGAAACTCGGCGAAATGCCGCATCGAGGGATAGGGATGCGAGTCGTAATCGAGCGGATCGCGTTGGGCGCGGCCTACGAGCGGGCGGTAGCCGTGCGGCAGCTTTTGGTACCCCGCCTCGTCGGTGCGTGCGGGTGGAGTTTTGGCTTGGCGCAGTGCGCGAGCGGGGCTTTGATGTGGCTGGTTGTCGGGGTTGGCGTTGTTGTTGTTTTGCACAGCCCCACGACCATGACCGCCAACTCCGCAACCATCACCTCCAAGCATCGATCCCCATCAGACCGCCCCCACGCTCCGCCGCGCAGCGGCTTAGTTCAACAAGTCAGTGGTGGCAACGGCGGACAATGTCGCTAGTTCGCTTCGCTCTGGACGTTCTTTGGCCGCCGTGCCACACTTCTAACGTAAAGCACATGCCGCTGGAGGATGCGCCCGTCGTGAAGGCGGCGGCACTTTTACCACACTCCAGTAGAAGTGCTCTTTGCCATCCTTGAGCGGTTTGCAGCAAGGCAGGAACATGATGGTCGGTGAAGACAACCGTCGAAAAGAGGCAGCAACCACCAAGGTCTGCAGTGCAAGCTGTTTTGGAGGCCCGCTCCTGTAAAATCGAGGGTTCCAGTGCCGTGAAAGGCCGAAAATAGTCAAAAACCAGATCGAATCCGCGAAGTCGGGATAGCTCGTGAGCTTCCTGGCCTGCGCGCTGCAAGTCGCGTTCAAAGCCCAGCTTCAAACACCGTGCCAGCAGCCTGACGCCGCGCAGTGCGCTGGCGAAGCTCGCGGCGATGGAGATGCTCGACGTGCATTTGATTCGCTCGCCCCCAGCTCGCTCACCGCTTGCGTGGCAGCCTGTGGGCTGTCGATCTCACTGCGTTGGGTTGCGGACGACCGATGGCCGCGAGATCATCATGGCCCGCCACACCCAACCGGAGAAAGAACGGCAACTGCTGCTCGACCCAGCTCAAACTCACCATGCCCGAGCAGCCGCCACTCCGGAAGACCGGCGGCGCCAAGCCCTGATCACGGCACGAAAACGCTGCCGGTGTCGTGCAGACTTTCGGCCTCCGACGGCCCGTCGCCCGGGAAATCCCTGAGAACGACTGTCCGAGTCGGCGAGGTCGGGTTAGTCGGTGGGGCCGATCTGCTTTGCTGGGGAAAGCGGAGGCGTCTGGTTGGTGGCATCGCTGGACTGGCGGGCGTAAGCGCCGAAATCGTTGAAAAAGAATCGCTTGGCAAGACGATAGGCCCAGTGTTTTTCGGGGGTTTCCTCACCAGGAAGGTGCTGGCTGTCGCGGGGGATCATGCTGTCGAGTTCGGCCATGGCCGTTCCGCGGAGTGTGGTGTCTGCGGCACCGTGTTTTCGCGCCAGCGCTTTGACCAGATCGGGCCGTTCCAGGACGATGCATCCGCGAGTGTGCTGGGCGGAAACTTCGCGAAAGTCTTTCAGAAAGGCGGAGGTGGTAAGGACTTCATAAATCCCCCTGGAATCCTTCAGGCTGTCGGCAGCGAATTGAATGACCGGGCAGGGCTCGACTTGTCCCCCGGGGCTGATATGGTGGGAAATGCCGGTAGCCATGGGGCAGAGGGCCTGGCCTTTGTCGTCGTAGTAGGCGTCCACGATGGCAATGGGAACCTTGGCCCGCATGGCGGTGACGAATTTCCGCGCCCGGACGATCTGGTCCGGACGCAGTGCCAATTCGGGAGAAATTTTGGGTCCCACCGGTCGGTAGGTGTGGAACCAGGTGTAGTGGACGCCCCAGGCGATCATTTTGCGCAGCCAGGCCTCGGTCAGGAGGTCGTCGATGTTCGTATGGCAAAGGCTGGTGGCCACTCCGGTGAGCAATTTTTGGTCGAGGCAGTGGCGCAGGCCGCGCAGGGTGCGGCTGAGCACGTCGCGGTTGCCGCGGCGGATGTCGCTTGCCTCCTCGGTCCCCTCAATGCTGATGAGCGGGGTGCAGTTTCCCAGTTGGCGGAGCTGCCGGGCGACCTTTTCCGTGATCATTTGCCCATTGGTAAAGATTTGGAAATAGCAGTCCGGGTGCTGGGCGAGGAAGTCGAGCAAGTTTGGGTGGAGAAATGGCTCGCCACCGAGCACTCCGAAGAAGCTGTTTCCGTGTTCCCGGGCGTCGTTGACGAGCCGGTTGAGTTCGTCGAGCGAAATCATGGTGCGCGGTCCGTCCACATCCACCCAGCAGCCCTGGCAGCGCAGGTTGCAGGAATTGATGATGCTGAGGTAGAGAAATGGAGGGAAAACTTCCCCCTTTTTCAAGCGTTGTTTGAACAGGAGAATGCTGCGGGCACCTTTGTAGCCAAAGTTCCAGGCCAGTTTACCCAACAGGCGAGTGTCCACCGTCCCCAGAATCCGCGAAACAAGAGAGAATACCATGGCGCCACCAGTAGCCCGCCGCCACCCGGACGCCAGAGGGAAAACGCGGGCAGGGTCCTTCAGGCAGGAATTGGGATCGCAAAGCAGTGGCGTCCCCGCCGACGTGCTGTATAACGGCAGCGACCATGTCTGACGAAGGACTCCAAATCCATCCCGCCACCGCCGCATTGCTGGAGGAGGTGAGAAGACTGCGCATGCAGTTGGCGGAACAACTGGCTGCGTGGCACGATCTGAAGGACGTGCAGCGTCCGTGGCTGCTGGCGCTGTATCAGGAGAAGTTGGGTGCCTGGGAGTTGAAAAAACTGCAGGTGCAGACGCAGGCGGGCCGAGCCAAACGGCGGCTGGAATTGGTGCAGGCGCGGTGCAACGAGGGGAAGTCCGCGGACCTAACATTGATCGATTTGCGGCTGGACGGGGAATTCGTCCACTGGCAGCACAAGTTGAAGGAAGCTGCCGCGGTCCTCGAGCAAGCGCAGCAATGGATGCAGGGAACACCCCTGACGCCGGAGGATCTGGCCGAATTGAAGAATGTTTACCGCGAACTGGTGAAGGCACTGCACCCGGATCTGCATCCGCAGCAGACCGAAGCCCAACAACTGCTCTGGCACCGGGTGCAGCAGGCCTACGCAG
>JAGNEJ010000042.1 GCA_018003315.1 Verrucomicrobiales bacterium | reverse complement strand
TGTCCGGCGTCTCGATATACACTTCCTCTAGCCCCTTGCGCTCCACCAAAAACAACGGCGCCGGTGAGTTGCGGAACACCACCATGTCCCCGGTGAAAAAGGTCTTCAGCAGCGATGATGCCAGCATTTTTCCGAGAAACCGGTAGCCCTCGCTCCGCGGGGGATCGAAGGCAATGGTGTAAACAAGGTTCTTCTTCAGCGCCGGGGCCATGGTGGGTTCACGTCAGTTGTTTCTGATTGCCTTCCATCCCCGGACTCCGGTTTGAAAGATCAGCCCGCCACAACCCACTGGCACAGAGTGGATTACTCCCGTTGAGAAAAAATGAATTGGAAGGCTTGACATAAATTTTCAAAAATGGCACTATCCCTGATGCCATGAAATCAAACTACCATAATCGCGGGGGGGGGGTACCAAAGTCAAGCTCTCCATAATGTTTTGTTTCAAAATAACCTTCCGGAGCCCACGCTCTGGAATTCGCCACTCGGACGCCGGGCGTTTCTTAAAAAGACTGGTGCGGCAACGGTGGCCACCGTGGTGGCGCTCAATGGAATGAGGTTGGAGGTGATTGCATCGACATCGGGTCCGCCACCTCCAACCAGAATATTTGTTAAGCGACGTAAACTGAAAGTCGGCGACAGTGGTACCCCGGATGAGCTTTGGGAACTAGGAACCGACGAAGAAAGGGTTGAGGTACCATATGATCCTTTTACGCACGGTTATCGAATCGTTGGGCGGGCGGAGTGGCAAACTCCACCCGTGCCGCCCATAGGGACAATGGAGGAGGATGGCTTTATTTACGAGTATCCTTGAAAAAAAATATGCAGCGGGGATCCGGATTGAGAAAGTTAATTGCCATCGGATTTTTTGCGATTTCTGCGCTGCTGCAATTCCTTTATACCAATTTTCAAAACAGTTTATATCAAGAACGTGATAAAGATGTTGTGGTGATAAAATCCACTGATATAAGGAAGGTTAAAATTCAACAAAACAGTCGTAATAGTCGTGAAAATAGGATACTTGCGAAACAATCAACAGCATCTACGAGCGTAAATACCATCCCCTCAGAAATCGTTGCTTCCATGGTCGAACAAACACTTGTTAGACTAAAAAAATGGGAACAAAGCAACGCGAAACATTTCCGAGCAGTCAATAAGCTTGCCAGCACAGATAATAGCATTGCTTACGTACAACTTCCGAAGCTTGAATTTAATTTTATGCATACTTTAATAAGTGATGCAATCGAGGAGTCGAATATTCCTGTTGCGGAAAATGATGGAACTGAGCGGAAAATTTTTGAGGAAGTTAAGCGAAGGATTGGGCGTCCAGAAGGGTTTCGATTGATTGGAATCCAACTGGCATCCGATTCTCATGCGGATAAAATGTTCACAACGGATTTTCTGGACCCAAAAGCTGTTGAAATGGACCCGGAAACCGGAAAATTAAAACTACATGTAAATAATTTTATTGAGACTAAATTGACCAACGAATTGTCAAATCATTACCAACATGTCTTTTCAATTGAGACGGCGGATTGACACAAAGAACGCTGCGGGAATTGGGGGGAGGGTGGTTTGGTTCTTCGGGAATTGGTGGGGAGTATTTTCTGGCCAAATTCAAGGCGTCTGGTAAGCCGTCAGGCATGAACGCATTAACGATCGAAGATTTTGGCTCTTCCCGGAATTGTGTGGGAATTTCTACGGCAAAGAGAGGTCGAGTTTCCCGAGGAGGAAGAGAATACGGACGCGGTAGTGTGCAAAGTTGCGGAACCCTCTGGCGGCGGATTTGATGGCTTGGATCACCCTGTTGAAGCCTTCGGCCAGGGCGTTGCTGATGGGGTTGGCAAACCCGTTGAGCCATCGCGGCAGGCTGGATTTGAAGCGGCGCCCGAGTTGCTTCATTGGCTCCAGGCGGCAGCGCTGGGTGCGGCGATGCCACTTCGCAAAATAGTCGTCCTCCTGCAGTGGGTCGTCCTGCTCCCAGAATCCGCCGAAGCGTTCCTTGATTTCCCAGACCCGTGATGTCTTCAGCGGGAGCCGCGTCAGGGCTTTGAAGCGGGGGAGTTTCTCAGAACTCAAATTCAGGGGGGTGGCCAGCCACCGATACTTCGTGCTGGTCAGGGTGGTATCGCCCTGCGCTGGCAACTCTGCGTGCTCCCGCCGCCGCACACTCCCCACGCAGCCGCACCGTGCGGGCCGCAGGGTCCATCTCCAAAGCAGCAACATGCCAAGGTTTCGTCAGGTCCAGCATCTGTGCGAGGTCTTTCGCAGGCATGCTCCCATCTCCTCAAAAAAAAAAAAAACCGATTTGCAGACTTTTGCCCACACGAATCCGGGATGAGCCCGCGAGGGCGTTCTACGGCGCGGTGACTTTGAGGCGGTAAAACTCCCGACCTCCGCTAACAGGAGTGAATGGAGCCGTGCCGGAAAAATAGCGGCCATCTCCGACGGCATGGCACGGGTTTTCCACCGCGAAGGTGGTCATGGGCAGCGGCATCCAGGTGATCAGGTCGGAGCTTTTCTGGAGGATCAGGCTGACGGACGTGGGCAGGTAACAGGCTACTGGGAGGCGGATGTCCAGGCGACTGGCAGCGGCGTTCGGCGTGATGGACGGGGCGTTGGCCCAGTTGTTTTCGCGGGGCGAGAGTCCGCAGAAGTATTCGAGCAGGTTCGGCAGCAGATCGGCGTCGGAATCCGCGCTGGCGGCGGCGTCCGGGTCGGCAAGGCCGTAATGTGCGGCCCAGTCGGCGAAGGTCATGCCGATGTCCGGGAGGGTTGCGGGAATGGCCAGGCGGCTCCAGTTGGGGCCCGAGGAGATGCGGGCGGCGATGAGTGCAGTGCGGATTTCGTTTGGTGTCAGCCAGGGTTTGTGATAGCCCAGAAAAGCCGCGGTGGCTGCGGCATAGGCCGCGCCATAGCTGGTGCCGTCTCCGCTGCCGAAGGAAACGTCGGCGGCATTGGTCGCGCAGCGGATACCGGCACCCGGGCCGAAAACATCCACGGGATCGACGGCGGGATTGTTGACGTCCGTGCTGGCCCAGAGCAAAAAGTCCCAGTCGTGCGCGCCCGCAACAATGAAATGCGGCAGCCAGCGCACATAGTTGGTTCCGGGAGGTTTCGGGCCAAACCAGTAATGACCCGGATCCACGATGATGGTCGGTGGCGGCGCCGGGGCATTTGGCGGCAGGTAGCCAATGGCAGCGCCTGCAGGGGAAACATCCGCGGCCAGCACGGAATAGTTTCCAGCCGATACGACTACGGTCAGTCCAGAATTCCAGACTTCCTCAATGGCCCGGTCCACGTCGCCGAATCGCCCGCTGCTGGGCAGGGTGGACTGCGCAAAGAGGACGATGCTGGCATGGTCCTTTACGTAGCCGGTGGATTTTCGGATTTCGTGATCGGAGGCGGCGTCGAGCAGTGCAGCGATGGCAGTACTGGCAAACGTCGTCGCCAACGGCGCGGGAAAATCGTAGGCTTGGATGGATTTGAGATAGGCGGACACGCCCAGCTTCGGGAGCAGTCCGGTGGAGGCGCCGGCGATGCATCCGGCCATGCGGGTTCCGTGATCGTACAAATCCTGATCCGGGGGCGTTGGCACGCTTAGGTTGTAGTTCCATCCTTCGGTCATGCCGGGGAGGAACGTGGTGGCGGAAAACTCGGAATGCGTCTGGCGGATGCCGGTGTCCACGAGGTAAACGACCGGACGCTGCCCGCAGCAGTCTTCACCGTTGGGGAATCCCGAGGCTGTCAGGGAATTGATCGCCCAGTTGCTGCCTGGACCGCCGAAATGTCCGCTGCGGGCCAGTGGAGCGTCGGGGATCACCAGGAGGCCTGGATTGTTGTCCGCCAGACTCTGTTGTTGTGCGGTGGTCATTTCCACGGCCACCGCGTTGAAGCGGAATTTGGGTTTGTTGATTTCCTTCACCACGCGGGTACTCACTGTGGTGACGGTTTGCAGCAGGATGCCGTGGTTCAAATCCGCAATGGAGCGGGGCCTGACGTAGTAGCGCTGTTCCTGCTGGGCGCGGGCTTCCGGCGCAAGGACCAGGAGCAGCATCGCGGCCGGCAGGAGAGTTGGCACTGGGAGATGCATGGCGGCAGTCTGCTAGAATTCCATCCGGATTGCCACATGAAAACGTCCTCCGGGCTCGGTCAGACGCCAGGCATAGTCGGCATTGCACGAAACATGTCGGCCCCACTGCAGGCGGATGCCGCACCCCGCACCGGCCGGGCTGGCATCCTCATGGCGTGCCGCATCATGCACCCAGCCGCCCTCGGCAAAGACCACCGGCTGCATTTGCAGTTTGTGCCATTCCCATTGCGGTGCCTGGATTTCCAAGCTGCCCCAGCATCCGGTGTCTCCGAGAAACGTCGCTTCCGGAAATCCCCGGATCGCATACGATCCGCCAAGACCGATCTGTTCGCTTGGCAACACCGGAGCGCTGGCAACCTGCCCGCTGACACGTCCAGTCACGCTCCATTCCCCGAGCCATTGCCGATGCCAAAGAGCGGCCCTGCCAAGGAGGTAATCCGCCTGCGCACCGGGGCGGAAATCGTTGTGCACTGCATCGGTCTGATTCGTTGTCAGGTTGCCGGGGCTGTAAATGCCCTCGAAGCGCCAGCCGGAATCCGATTTTTCAGTGTGGCGTTCGGAGGAAATTTCCCCCGCGAACTGGATGATGTCCGCATCGCCGCCCAGCGAGGTTCCGCCGAATTCCACGTTGTTGTTGGTGCGCCGGAGGTCGATGCCGATGCCGGCATCCGTTTTCCAGCGTTTCCAGGCCGGGAGCGGCACCAGATAGCGGGCGGAGGCCTGCCAGCTTTCTGCCGTGGAGGAGTCCAGCGGCGCGGCAATTTCGCCATCCACCACGGCCCGGGTCCAGGCGCCGTAGAGTCGCAGTTCATGATGCCAGGGCAGGAAGAAGCGCTGCGCCACCTGTGCGGAATGATAGGAAGAAACGTCCGCATCCATGAAAAACTGCCCGGTGAACCACCAGGGGAGGCCGAACCAGTCGGAGCCCTCGACGCCCGCAAAAAACCGGTGTTCGGAAAGCGGTGCGATGCCGTCATTGAGATAGCCGGAGGAAAACCTGGTGCGGCGTGAATTCTGCAGGTCCAGGGTGAGGTCCGCCACGGCGGTTTCGTCTCCAGGCTTGAGGCGCAGCGTGGCGCGTGCATGGGGTTGCGGTGCAGCCAGTTCAGGGCGTCGGTCAGGTGCGAAAGCCGCAGCGGTTTGCCCGCCAGGCGACGCCAGTCCCGGGTCACGGACCGGTGGACGCACGCCGGGCCACCCACGATGGTGATGTTGCCGACCCGGCCTTCGGTGATCACGGCGGTGACGATTCCATTCTCCACCACAGCGGAAACATCCACGACCGGCACGTCATGCTGGCGGTAATCCTCAACGATGACCCCGGTCAGGGCATCGAGGTTTTCCTGTGTGACCGGACGATGCAGGAACTCTCCCAGTCGCTGCCTCAGACCCGCCTCCCGTGTGGGTGAGGCTCCGGAAAATCGAATTTCCTGCAGGAGATCCTGTGCGGGCAGAGGGAGGGAGGAAATCCCCAGCAGCCAGAACCAGCAACTTCGGCCAACTCGTCCAAACCTGTTAGGGTGGCGCTGCAAGGTCTGTCTGGCACCGCGGTGGGTCACCTAACGGGGCGGGTTGAGGGTTCTGGCAGCGGATTCGATCTGTGAAACCGCGCTGTCGAGCAGTTCCTCTGCGCTGCTGCCGGAAAGGGGCCAGCGCTGCGCCACGGCGCCATTTATCCAGAGGGAAACCTCACCGGACGGAAGGTCCGCCAGCACCACGGCGTGGTTGAATCCGGGCCGCGAAACCATCTCCTGCACGGCGGCTGCGGAGGGAATGATTTCTGCGACGGGTTTTGACCAGTTGAGATTGAATTCCCTGACAAATTCCGTTCCGCCTGCTGCCGGGGGCACCAGCAGCAGCAGGTAATCCGCCGGTGCCGTCACTGATTTTCCGCCCCGCACCACCACTCCTTCGGTCCCGGTGCCTGCACCGGATTCGCCTCCTCCCGGTCGTGTGAGGAACAATGTCAGGGCCAGGACCGCGACAGCCACGCCGCCGGCAAGGGCGAGCTGCCGCGGCTCCAGCAGGTGGCGCAGCGCCTGGCCGAAGTGTGCGAGCAGCGATTCGCGCGGAGCCCCCGCTGGCACGGCGGGACGTGGGGCATACGCTTCCTGCCATCGCGAGCGCAGGTGGTCCGGCACCGGAGGGACGTCCTCCTCGGGAGGGCTGTCTGCTTCGTTGTTTTCCGCCAGCACTGCCAGCGCTTTGCCTGCCTTGGCATGGCGCGCCAGTTCCAGTTGGTGCAGTCGGTTTTCGGTGGGGGCGGGAAATGGGCTTGGCTGGTTCATGGTTCGGGTGTTCCTTTCCCAGCATCGCAGGCGGCGGTTCCGGCTGGCAAGATTTCTCCAGGTTTTTTTCCGCTGTCCGCCAGCGGAAAATGGAGTGCGATGGAAAACCGCCCAGCCGCGTCCATTTCCGCGGCAATCTGCCCGTCGAGTGTGGTCAGGATGCGCCGGCACAGGGCCAGGCCGATTCCTGTTCTCACCTGGTTGGGATCGCCGCTCTGATCCGCCCGCCAGAATGGCTGGAACAGATTGGGGAGTTGTTCCAGCCGGACTCCCGGATTCGCATTGCTGACGCGCAGTTCGCACTGGCCATCCGTCACCCGCCCAGAGATTTCAATTTCCCCGCCGCGGGGGGTGTAATCCACCGCGTTCTGATAGAGATTGCGCAGCACGATCTCCAGCAGCGTCACCGGCAGCACCACGGGAGCCGGCTGGGGGGCGATTTGCCAGAGCAGGCGCAGTTCCTTTTCCGCCGCCGGATCGAAGAACGGTTTCCAGGCCTTCCTGACAAATTTTCCCAGGTCGGCCTCTTCGCGGGGGAATTCCCGCTGCCCGCTTTCCAGGCGTGCCAGCAGCAGGAGATTGTCGGTGAGCCGCTGCAGTTTGGCCTGGATTTCCTGGAGCTGCAGCAGCGTCTCCTCGTATTCCTCGGGCTTGCGCGGCCGGTTCAATGCCAACTCAATGGCCGAACGCATTCCGGCCAGCGGTGTGCGCAGCTCGTGGGCTGCATTGGAGGTGAACTGGCGTTCGTGTTCGATGGCGGCCCCCACCCGGTCCATCAGTGCATTGAGCCGACCCACCACTTTCTCCATTTCCGCAGAGGCCCCCTTCAGCCGAAAACGCTGCCGGGGGTCGGCCAGCGGCATTGATTCTATCTGCAGCTCCAACTGTCCCACCGGGCGCACACTGCGGCGGATGATGAGGAAGGCCGTACCGAGCAGGGCGGTCATTGCCACCGCTCCAGCCTGCCACAGCAGGACCACCAGCCGGTGCAGAGTTTGTTCCGCACTGCTGGTGCTGCGGGCCACCACCAGATGGACCGGCACCGGACGCGCGTCGGTCCGCTGCGGACTGTGCGGATAAAACTGCACGCTGCGCAGCGCACCCACGGCTCGCCCGGGGCGGCCGTTTGGCAGTTTGATGTCATAAAATTCCGGGGCTTCACCGTGGATGCCCAGCCGGGGCAGCCCGGCGTCGCCCAGGGTGGGGGATTTTCCGATGAAGCGGCCGTCCGGATAGCGGAAGACAAAATAGTCAGGGTCCTTTGCATCCATGACCCGGTCCCAGTCCGCCTCGCCCATGTGCCATCCGGGGCGGCCCTTTTCGTTGAAGAAGAGGGTGGATTTGTAGAATTCCAGCTTGTCCACCAGCAGGCTGTCAAAACCCGTCCAGGTGTAGCGGGCGATGAGCCGGTAGGACAGATAACCGCTGGCCGCACCCACCGCGAACAGCCCCAGAAAAAACGCCAGCAGCAGGCGGTATTTGAAGGAGCGGGGCAGCAGCCTGCGGGCCATGGGACGGCGGATGGACGAGTGTCCCTGCTAGGCTTCCTCCGGCCGGTCCTCCAGAATGTAGCCCTGGCCGCGGCGGGTGTGGATCAGTCGGGTCAGCCCAGGACGCTCCAGTTTTTTGCGGAGGTAGGCGACGAAGACATCGATCACGTTGCTCTCCATTTCCTGGTCGAAATCGTAGAGCTGCTCCCAGACGTCGCTGCGGCTGACCACCTGTCCGGTTCGCAGGGCCAGCAGTTCCAGCAGCGCATATTCCTTCGAGGTCAGTTCCAGCGTCTGCCCCGCGCGCCGTGCTTCCCGCCGCAGCGTGTCGATTTCCAGATCTCCGACGCGCAGGATGGGATCGCGCACCTGGTGGGCGCGGCGCAGCAGTGCCCGCACGCGGGCCAGCAATTCATCCAGCGCAAAGGGCTTTACCAGATAATCGTCCGCGCCGGCATCCAGTCCCCTGACCCGGTCATCGACGGCATCCCGCGCCGTGATGATGAGCACTGCGGTGCTTTTCCCCGCCTCGCGCAGCGCCCGCAGCACGGCAAGCCCGTCCAAGCCTGGCAGCATGATGTCGATCACGGCCACCGTGTAGTTGTTTCGGGTGGCCATATCCTGGGCTTCCAGTCCGTCCCCGCTTTCATCCACCACAAATCCATTTTCCTGCAGCATCTTCGCGATGGAGGTGCGCAGCGGGACGTAATCTTCAACCAGCAGAATTTTCATGGAGCAGGAGTGGTGTCAGCTTAAAGCGGATTTCCCAAAGGTAAACTGGTCAAGCCACCGCAAATGCTTTGGCCCGCTGGCCATCCTCTGCTTGCACCGGCCGGAGCGGAGGGTATCGAAGCGCCGGATGGCCATCACTTTCAACGTTCTGGGCGGACCTGCCGATGACAATGCCGTGCTTGCGGTTGTGGATTCTGGACAGCACCAGACCCGGCTGCTCTTTGACTGCGGCGAGGGCACGCTGGCGGGGGTGCCCTTTGGTGAAACCCTCGACATCGACCATGTGTTCTTTTCGCACTATCACATGGACCACATCTGCGGCTTCGACAGCTTTTTCCGGCGGCACTTCGACCGCACCTCCAGGGCCAACCACCTTTGGGGTCCGCCGGGCACCGGGGAAATCATGGGGCATCGCTTCCGCGGATTTTCCTGGAATCTGGCTGGGGACAAAGCGGTTGCCTGGCACTGCCATGACATCTTTGAGGACCACATCACCACGGTCCGCTGCGAATTGGGTGAATCCTTTGCCACCGCCCATCCTGAACCCACGATGCCGCGCCGGAACCGGGAAATCTGCCGCACGCCGGACTGCCGCGTGGAGGCCCTGACATTGAATCACGGCATTCCGTCCATCGGATACGTCGTGCGTGAACACGACCGGGTGAACATCGATCCGGAACGGCTGGCCCGCAGCGGACTGAATCCCGGGCCCTGGCTCCGGGCGCTGCGCGATGAACTGGAAACGACGCCGGAGTCGATGATGATTGACGGCGTCCGTTTCTCCACCGCGGATCTCCGGGAGGACTTGCTCGTTCACTCCCGGGGGGAGGCGTTTGCCTATCTCACCGATTTTTTTGCCGACGATGCGGAAATTCAGCGGCTGGCCGCCTGCCTGGAGGGCGTCGATACCCTGGTCTGCGAGTGCCAGTACCGCGACGGCGATGCTGAATTGGCGGCGAAAAACCACCACATGACCACGGTGAAGGTTGCCAGTCTGGCGGCGGCCGCGCGGGTGAAGCGCCTCTGTCTGATCCATCTTTCCGACCGCTACACGCCGCAGGAATGGCGGGAAATGAAAGCCGAGGCGGCGGACGTTTTTCCCAACGCGGAATTTCCTCCGGGCTGGTGAACGCGGCCGGAAGGGTCAGTGTTTTTTTGCGCCGCGGCTTTTGTTTTTCGCGTCACGGTAGCTGACTGGTTTTTTAACGGTCACTGCGGACAGCCGGGCGTCGGGGCCGGCGGCTTTGAGTTCGCGAATCTGATCGCGCAGCAGGGCGGCGCGCTCGAATTCCAGTCTGGAAGAGGCTTCCGACATCTCTGCTTCGAGCTGCCGGATGACGGTCTGAATGTCCGCATCGGAAACGCTTTCCCTCAGCAGACCGGACTCCATGTCCTGGCTGCGCGGCAACTGCAGGCTTTCCTGCACGGCGCGGCGGACGCTTTGCGGGGTGATGCCGTGTGTCTCGTTGTACTCCATCTGCCGGGTGCGGCGGTATTCGGAAATGCTGACCAGGGACTGGATGCTTTTGGTATAGGTGTCGCAGAACAGCACCACCTCGCCGTTGACATGCCGGGCGGCGCGTCCGGCGGTCTGAATGAGGCTGGTTTCGCTGCGCAGGTAGCCTTCCTTGTCGGCGTCCAAAATGCAGACCAGGCTGACTTCCGGGAGGTCCAGCCCTTCGCGCAGCAGGTTGATGCCGACGAGGATGTCGAACTCGCCCTTGCGCAGGGCGCGGAGGATTTCCACCCGCTCAATGGCGTCGATGTCGCTGTGCAGGTAGCGCACTTTCAGGCCCACATCGCGCAGGTAGTCGGTCAGGTCCTCGGCGGTGCGTTTTGTCAGGGTGGTCACCAGCACCCGTTCGGCTTTTTCCACCCGCTGGCGGCACCGCTCGATGGTTTCGTCGATCTGTCCTTTGAGCGGACGCAGGGTGATCCGCGGATCCAGCAGTCCGGTGGGGCGGATGATCTGCTCGACGATGAGCGCCCGGCCCGGCGTGGTGGTGTCGAAGGCTTCGACCGGTTCCTGGCTGGCGGAAATGCGCGGAAGCTTTTTGGGGGGCGGTGCCTCCGCGCCGTCGTCGCTGCGCTTGTGGGGCGTGTAGCCGTCGTTGCCGACCACGCTGTTCAGCAGTTCGAACCGCGTTGGGGTGGCGCTCACATAGACCCGCTGCCGGGTGCGCTTCATGAATTCATCGAAGCGCAGCGGACGGTTGTCCAGGGCGCTGGGCAGGCGGAAGCCGAAATTGACCAGCGTGGACTTGCGGCTGTGGTCGCCCTCAAACATGCCGCCGATCTGCGGAATGGTGGCATGGCTTTCGTCGATGATGAGCAGAAAGTCGTCCGGGAAAAAATCCAGCAGCGTGTAGGGCGTGGCACCGGGGGCGCGTCCGGTCAGGTGACGGCTGTAGTTTTCGATTCCCTGACAAAATCCCATTTCGCGCATCATTTCCAGGTCGTAGTCGGTCCGCTGCTTGATGCGCTGCGCCTCCAGATACTTGCCGTTTTTTTCGAATTCAGCCACCCGCGCCTCCATTTCCTCGCGGATCAAGCCCAGGGCCTTCTGCAGTTTTTCGGTGGCGGTGACGAACTGCTTGGCGGGATAAAACGTGTGGGCATCCAGCGTGCACTTCCCATTTCCGGTCAGGGGATCGAACAGCGTGATGCGGTCGATTTCATCGCCGAAAAATTCCACCCGGACCGCCTCGTCCTCCAGGTTGGCCGGAAAGACTTCGACCACGTCACCGCGCGCACGGAAGCGCCCGCGCTGGAAGGCCACCTCGTTGCGCTCGTAAAGCATGTCCACCAGCCGCGTCAGAAACTGTTCCCGCGGCAGTTCCATGCCCACCCTGACGGGAAACATGCTCTGCTCATAGTCCTCGGGCGATCCCAGGCCGTAGATGCAGGACACACTGGCCACCACCAGCACATCCTCCCGCGTCAGCAGCGAACTCATGGTGCTCAGGCGCAGGCGTTCGATCTCGTCGTTGATGCTGGAATCTTTTTCGATGTAGGTGTCGGTCCGCGGAATGTAGGCCTCCGGCTGGTAGTAGTCGAAATAGCTGACGAAGTATTCCACGGCATTGTCCGGGAAAAATCCGCGGAATTCGGAATAGAGTTGCGCCGCCAGGGTTTTGTTGTGCGACATGACCAGCGTGGGCCGCCCGAGTTCGGCGATCACGTTGGCCATGGAAAACGTCTTGCCGCTGCCGGTGACCCCCAGCAGCGTCTGGTGGCGGTTTCCCGAGCGCAGCGACTTCACCAGTTTGGCGATGGCCTGGGCCTGGTCGCCCTGGGGCTGGAATTCGCTGCTGAGCTGGAACGGGCTGGAGGTCACCCGTGCAGTTCAGCCGGAATCCATGCCGCGTCAACCCGCGCCGGATTCACTTTTTCCGCGCCAGCGCCGCTTCCACCGCCTGGATCACGGCTGGATCATCCGGAACCGTTTTTGGTTCGAAACGCTCCAGCGGTTTGCCGTCGGCGCCGATGAGGAATTTGCCGAAGTTCCACTTCACATCGCCCGGAAACGCCCCGTCAGGACCGGTCAGGGCCTTGTAGAGCGGGTGTTGTTCCGGTCCTTTGACGTGCAGCTTTTCGAACAGGGGGAAGGTCACCCGGTATTTGGTTGAACAGAATTCCTTGATCTCCGCGCTGCTTCCCGGTTCCTGGTCCCGGAAATCATTGCAGGGAAAACCCAGCACGGTGAACCCCTTGTCCCGGTATTTTTCATGCAGTGCCTGGAGGGCGGCGTATTGCGGGGTCAGCCCGCAGCGGGAGGCCACGTTGACGATCAGCAGCACCTTGCCCGCATGGGCCTTGAGGCTGGTGTCCCTGCCGTCGATGTCCTTGAGCTTGATGTCCATCAGCGCGGGGGCGGTCGTTGTCGTGGGTGGGGCCGGCGTTGTTTCCGTCGGCGCAGCAGTCAGGGAAATGGCGGACAGGAATAGCAGCGGCATCAGCAGTTTCATGGCGGGCGGACGGTGAATCCGCCAGGCTCGAAAATCAAGGTCGAACCCTACCCGCCGGCCCGGGGTCCCAGCCAGTCCAGCAGGCGGCGCAGGCGCTGGCCCACATGCTGCGTGGCCAGCAGCCGCTGGCGCCGTGCTCCGTCCTGCAGGAAATTCGCCGCCATGAAATCCGCCAGTGTTTCCGGGTTTCGCAGGGTGCGCAATTGGCTGCTGATTTCAGCGGTGGCTGCCGTGGCCGACTGGCTGAGCAGTTGCGCGGCGATTTCCATCAGGCGTGCGGCCAGAAGCTGGTTTTCCTGCCGGTCACCGGGAATGCTGGGCACCGGCTCCACCCGGGCAATGCGAAAGGGGAGGCGCTGTTCCCAGCCTAACAGCCGAATGCGGGAAATCCCCTGAAGCACGAGATGCGAGGTGCCGTCGGCATGCTGCACGCAGGCCCGCACCATGCCGGCCGTGGAAAAGTCCACGATGCCGTCGTCCGCTTCTCCGGCAGTCCCGACCGCAGTGCGGCGGTTTCCGATGCAAAACATGCGGTGCGTCTCCAGTGCATGGCGCAGCATTTCCCGGTAGCGCGGCTCGAAGATGAAGAGCGGCAGCAGATGGTGGGGGAAGAGCGTGCATCCGTCCAGCAGCATCACCGGGAGGCTCTGCGGAAGGGGGGGTGGATGGGAAAATGGCATCGGAAAAATCGGCGATCGGGAAACCTGCGGGCGCCCCACGGGACCGGTGGCGCAACGCTGGCGGGCTCAGCCTGGTTTCGCAGCGCGCAGAGAGGATACGTTTCCGAACGCTGGCCGGACGCCCATGAAGTCGAGCGCCGAACGGATGCCGTGGCTCGGCCTGCCGGAGGTTTCGGCATTCGCGGACCTACTGCTGCCGCAGCTCTTTCATCACGTCCAGAATGTCCTTGCGCAAGTCGAAGAGTTCCGAACGGGCGGTAGCCAGCCACATCTGGGTGTCCTTGCTCAGGGATTTCATGTCGATGGACCCCAGGGAATGCAGCGCCTCGTTGAGCGGAATCTGTGCCCGCTTGAGCATCGCAATGATAAACCCCGGCTCCGGGTCGTAGCCCATGACGGTGCCGTCCAGCGCCGCCGCCAGTTTTCCACCGAGGGCGATGATGCTGACGATCACGGAAAGCAGCGGGCTGTCCTTGGAGCCCTTGTCGCAGCCCAGCAGGCCGCGTCCCTCCGCGTCTTCCTGCAGGCGCAGGGCAAAGCGCATCGCCCGCTTGCTCAGCGGGTGGTGGGCTTCCTCGGCATCCTCCCCGTCGTCGGCAAACATGGCGTCCTCCCGGTCCTGGGCTGCCGATTCCTGTGCCTGGTGCATGGCCGCTTCACCCGTGCCCAGGCCGTCGATAAACGCATTGGTGACGTCCTCCCATTCGTCTTCCACATCCTCTGCATCATCGGCATCCCAACCCATGGCTTCGGCAATGAGCCGTTCGCGATCCGGATGGTCCCGGTAGCGGTCGAATGCTTCCTGATAGGCCTCCGCCCGGCGGTCCGCGTCCCGCAGTTCCCGCTCCCATTCAAATTCGTCCAGCGGCCTTTCCTCCAATTCGATCAGGCCCAGCTCCTGCAGATCCGTCAATGCGCTGTCGAGTTCGTCGTCGCTCTCCACTTCGGCCTCCTCGTCTTCCAGAAAGTCCCCTTCCTCGTCTTCCTCCACGCCGGTCAGGTGGTCCAGAAACCGGAAAAAATTTTCCTGACTTTGCCGGGTCTGGACCAGCTCTTCCGCTCCGGTCATGCGCCAGGCGAAGTCGGAAATGTCCAACTGGCAGTCCCCGCTTTCGATGACCACGCGGCCGTTGGCCTCGCTGAACCATTCAAGATACAGGGTGTTGGCCAGCACGCAGGGGATGGGCTGCTTTGCTTGCAGCAGGTGCATCAGTTCCTCCTCGGGAACGGTGGGCACCTTCGACTTCCGTGAGGCAGTCATGTCACCCACGGTGCCGGTTTGCCGGGTCTGGAGCAGGTCAGTCAGCTGCTCGCGGCTCGGCGAGGGATTTCGAAACCGCAGCGTGCATCCGGCCAGGTCGCGCAGGCAGTTGCCGTTCAGTTCCAGTTCCAGCGGCTCCTTTCTTCCTAACAGCCAGATCCGCCCGGTGACGCGTCCCCGCTGCGCGTTGGAGATTTCTCCGCGTACAATTGCTTTGTCGAGGCGGAACGCCATGGTTTGATTTTGGGAGGCTGGGCTTTCGGACGGGAAACTTCGCGCTACGTTCCAGAATCCCTGCCGGTTTGTCAACCCGATCACACCCGCCACGGCAATTTATCATTTTTGATCCATGAACCCCGCATCCATGCCGCCCCTGCCACTCTCCGTCTTCCTGGTCACCTGCAATGAAGAGGAAAACCTGGCGCGCTGTCTGGCCAGCCTGCGCGGCATCGCCGCGGAAATCATTGTCGTCGATTCCGGTTCCACCGACGGCACCGCTGCCGTGGCCGCGCAATACCAGGCGCAATGGAGCCACCAGGACTGGCGGGGCTTCCGCGATCAAAAAGCCGCGGCCCTGGCAAAGTGTTCCCAGCCGTGGGTGCTGGGGCTGGATGCCGACGAGGAACTTTCCCCGGAACTGCATGGGGAGATCATTTCCTTTTTCCAGTCGGGTGCTGCGGAACAATTCGGCGCGGCGAGCTTTCCGCGCAAGGTGCTCTTCCTGGGACGCTGGATCACGCACGGCGACTGGTATCCTGACCGGAAACTGCGCCTGGCCCGCCGCGAGGGCGCCCGCTGTGAAGGCGGCCCGGGCCATGACACGCTGGTGCCGCCGCCGGAACTGCCGGTGCTCAGGATGGCTTCCGACCTCCACCATTATTCGTTCCCTAACATCAATCGCTACATTGGGAAGATCAACCTGTTCAGCGACGCCTTTCTGCGCCAGCAACTGGAGGCCGGGCGGAAATGGTCCTGCGCAGCGACGGTGTTTCGTCCGTTCTGGAGGTTTTTCCGCGGGTATGTTTTGCGGCGGGGTTTTCTCGACGGGTTTCCCGGCTTCTGGATTGCCATCGCCACCGCATTCCAGGCGTTTGTGCGCTACAGCCGGCTCTACGAGCACGAAGCCTCGCGGCAGAACCAGCCCTAGCCGTCAGGGCACCCAGAACCAGCGCACCGCGTGAAAAAACACGGGCGCGGCAAAACACAGGGAATCGATGCGGTCGAGCATGCCGCCGTGTCCTTCGATGAATTCCCCGAAATCCTTGACGCCGCGGTCCCGCTTGATGGCGCTCATGACCAGCCCCCCCAGAAAACCCATGAAACACGCCAGCAGCGCCAGCAGGGCGGCCTGCCAGACGGTGAAGGGAGTCATCCACCACAGTCCGGCACCGAGGGCGGTGGCGCTGAGCACGCCGCCGGCAAAGCCCTCCACTGTTTTGTTCGGGCTGAGTCCGGGGGCGATTTTTCGTTTTCCGCAGCATTTGCCCCAGATGTATTGAAGGACATCGCTGGCCTGAACGACCACCACGAGGAAGAGCAGCAGCAGGGCGGAGCGTCCGGCATAGCCCGGAATTTCAAGCGTCAGCAGCATCGGGGCATGGCTCAGGCAATAGACGCAGACCATCAGGCCCCACTGGATTTTGGCGGTGCGTTCCAGAAAGTGCTCGGTGTCGCCCGCCGCGGCCAGGCGCACTGCGATGAGCAGAAAGGCGTACACCGGGATGAAGATTGAAAAGAGCCCGTACCAGGCAAGCGCCACCAGGACGTATTGTCCCGGAAGAAAGAGGAAAAATTCCAAAACCAGGGCGCGGTGGTCAGCCCGCGAGGAAGGAGTCAGGGTGACGAACTCACGCAGCGCCAGAAATGACATGAAGCAGAAGAGCAGGGTGGCGCCGGTCCTGCCCGATGCCAGGGCGACGGCGAATACCAGCGACATGACCCACCAGGCGCGGATGCGGCTGTTGAGATTGCTGACGGTGGGGCCGGGGCGGACCCTGGCCAGCACCAACCCGGTGGCGGAGGCGGCCAGGAGCACCGCCAGGATGCCGCCGAACACTTGCAGGACTTCGCGGGGCAGAGTCATGGCTGCTGCAGTTGGCACACCGCTTCCCTGGCGCGGTGCAGGAAATCGGTTTTCAATTCGCTGTCATGCAGGGGCAGCGGCGGGCCGAAGGTGACCCGGCACAGGAACGGCACGGGCAGAATTTCACCCTTGGGCAGGACGCGGGAGAGGTTTTCAATGTGCACGGGCACAAACTCCGCGTCGGGCCGGGCTTTGGCAAGGTGCCAGAGGCCGCCTTTGAAGGCTCCCACGCGCAGGGGATCGGAGCCGCGGGTTCCTTCCGGGAACAGGATGATCGAGGAGCCGTCCTGCATGGCGGCGAGCAGTTGCTGGAGGGGATTGCTGCTGCGGTTGACGTGCTGGCGCTCGATGAGCACGGCGCGAAAGATTCCCTCGGCGATCCGGCGGCGCAGCGGGGAACCCCAGTAATCCAGCGCCGCCGCGGGCCGGGTCTGTTCCCGCAAGGTGCGGGGCAGGGTGCTCCACAGCAGCACGAAATCGAGGTGGCTGGTGTGGTTGGCAAAAAACACCCGGGTTTTGGGCGCAGCCGGCTGCCAGCCGCGCCAGCGGGCCCGCGCCCCGGTAAACAGCCGCGTGAACCAGGCCAGCAAATGCGCAGTCATTGGGAGCGCAGCCGTCCGGCCAGGCGCAGGGTGCGGCGGACCACGGTGGCTGCGGTGAGCGCCGCGGTGAGCGCCAATGCCCAGGCCAGCACCGGCCAGCCGAGCTGCGCGAGGCTGGCCGCGCTCTGGCCGAGGCACCCCATGGTGAGGAAAAACATGCGTTGCGGCTTGGCACCGGGACCGCAGAAGTCCTGGCCGTGTCCCAGGGATGCGCCGAAGGCGCGCAGATACGCCGTGACCAGGGCCAGGCACGAGGCCAGCCAGCCCAGCCACGGCATTCCGGCCCCGTATCCGGCGGCGGTGAGGATGAGGACATCCGCCGGGCGGTCGGGCAGTTCGTTGAAGAGTTCGCCGGCGGGCGATTTGGCTCCGCCCTCCACCGCCATGAGTCCGTCCAACAGGTTGCAGAGCAGGCGCAGTTGGATGCAGCCTGCCGCCAAAAGCAGCCCGCCCCAGCACCAGGCCCGCCAGGTTAGCAGAAAGGCGGCCCCGCAGGCGAAAACCACGCTGAGCAGTGAAACGGCATTCGGCGTGAGTCCGGCCCGCAGCAGGCAGCGGGCCAGCTTCCCGGGCCAGATTTTTTGCCGGGTTTTGAGTGGTCGGCGCTCCATGTGCGGCCATCATGCCGCAGGACTGGCTGCTGGCAATGGCATTTGCAGCGCCGCCCGCACCCTGCACCTCAAAACAGCTCGTGGGCGAGAATGCTGACGGAGAAAATGGCCGCGGTTTCCGTGCGCAGGATGATCGGTCCCAGCGTCATCGGCTGACACCCGTAGGATTTCGCCATCCCCACTTCCGCCGGGGTGAAATCGCCCTCCGGGCCAATGCAGATGAGCGCGCTGCCGGGCCGCTGGGGCTGCTCGGCGAGGATGCGGTGCAGCCGCTGCGCGCCCTCCTCAATGGCGGCGATCAACAGCAGATCGGCCGCCGGTTTCGCCGCCAGCAGGCGATCCATTCCCACCGGCAGGCCGATGTGCGGCAGCCAGTTTTGTCCGCATTGTTTGCAGGCTCCCACAGCGGTGCGCTGCCACTTTTCCTGTTTTTTTTGCGCTTCTCCCGGGTCCAGGCGCACCACGGTGCGCTCTGACAAAACCGGAATGATCTCCGCCACGCCCAGTTCCGTGGCCTTTTCGATGATCAACTCCATGTTCTTGCCCTTGGGAATGGCCTGGCAAAGCGTGATCCGCGCCGGGGGCGGGGGAGTCTTCTGCACCGAATGCGTTTTCAGCAGAACGGTGTGACGGCCCGTGGTGAGGATTTCCGCCGCAGACTCCACGCCCTGGCCGTTGAAGACCACCACGCGGTCCCCCGGTTTCAAGCGCAGCACATCGGTGCAGTGGTGGGCTTCCTCTTCATCCAGGGCGGGGTTTTCCGGATTCCAACGGTCGGGCGGAATGAAAAATCGGTGCAATGACATGAGCGCTTCATGCCATTGCAGTGCGGCAAGCACAAATGTGATTTCCGGATGGGGCACACCGGCAGCCAGGCGGGTTACCGCAAATCCGGAGTGGCCAGAGGTCCGGGCGGAGCAAATTTTCCCGCATGGCCCGCTCCCACCACGACCCGCATGTGCTCTGCCGGATCACCGGAAAATCCTGCCGCGAGGCGGATGCCATCCTCTTTTCCGCGGTGCGTCCGAATCTGGCCCGAGTGCTGCTGGAGCGGATGCCGGGCTTGCAGCCGGACGACCACATTTCCCGCGAGGTCCTTGATGATGCCATGGCGGATTACGTGCGATCCCTGCTGGCGATGCAGCTGGGGGAACTGACCCAGCTGGAGGAGGATGTGGTGCGCAGCCTGCGCAGCCAGGAACTCTTGGCGGAAAATCCGGACGAGGACAATCGCGCGCCGCTCACCTTTGGTCAGCGTTTGGCCGACGGTTTGGCGAGTTTTGGCGGCAGCTGGCGGTTCATCATTTTCTTTTCGCTGGTGCTGGCGGCATGGATTGGTTCCAACATTTTCCTCTGGCACAACCGCGGCTTTGATCCCTATCCGTTCATCCTGCTCAACCTGGTCCTCTCCTGCCTCGCCGCGCTCCAGGCGCCGGTCATCATGATGAGCCAGAACCGCCAGGAGGAACGCGACCGGTTCCGCGCCCAGAACGATTACAAGGTCAACCTCAAGGCGGAACTGGAAATCCGCCATCTGCACGAAAAAATGGATTACCTGCTGAAAAAGAATTCCGAGCGGATGATCGAAATCCAGCAGATTCAGATCGACCTCATGCGCGAAATCGCGCGGATGCGGCGCTGAGTGCAGCCGGGTGGCATCAGCCCGGCTTCTGCATTTCCAGAAACGTCTTGCCCTGGCCGCGTCCGGTGGCGGGATCGAAGCTTTCGATGCTCATTTCCTTGAGGACGGTGGCGTCGTCCACCTTCATCCCTTCCGTCACCTTGCAGCGCTTCAGAAGAATCCACGGATCCTTGCGGGAGCGGTCCAGCCGGTAGCCTTCCATTTTCAGGAGGCCGCCGCTTTCCTGGTCCACCCAGATCAGCACGGCCTCGTAGGCGCCCAGTTTCGGGTTGGGGTTGTTCAACTGAATCTTGAAGCACTTGCGGGTGCTCACCCGTTCGGGATCCAGCTTCACGGGATTTGGCCAGTAGAGGTAACGGAAGGAAATGTCCTCGTAGGTCAGGTCGGTGCCGCGGATGCCCTGGGTGTATTGCCTGTCCGGCACCGGAGCGTTGGATCCCGCCAACTTTTCCGTGAGCCGGTAGCTTTTGTCGCCGAGGTCCAACTGGATGATCTGCGCGGGGTTTTCGAACCGGAAGCGGATCAGCCGTTCCTCCAGTTTCACGTTCAGCGCGGCCCGGATGTCGCCTTTGCGCAGCTCGCCGTTGAGGTCATGTTTGGTCAGGGCACGGCTCAGATGCACCAGTTGGACAATCTGGTCCGCGGTGGGTTCTGGCGCCTCCTCCGCCAAAGCACAGGCACCGGACAGAAGCCAAGCCAGCATGGCAGCAGGAACAACGGATGGGAATTTCATGGGTGCAGGGAGTTCGACGCTTCCAGCGTCAGCGTATTCAATGAAGCTAGAAGCGCCCGCAAGGCACGTCAAGCGCGCCGGATTTGTCTGATCCGACGAATCCGACGGATCCGACGGATCTCCGTTTCCTCAGAGCGTTCCGCCGGGGAGGAACTCTGGCATCACCCAGTGCGGCTGGGCTCGGGTGGCGCTGTTGGTTCGCAGGTCGTCCACCAGATGGGCGGTTTTCCGGGCAAAAACCTCGGCCGGCAGCACGTAGCGTGCCGGTTCAGGCACCGCATGGGCGAGCACCGGGTCGTCGTCGCGGGAGATGACCGACACCTCCGTCGGCACCCGCACGCCGCCCAGCGTGAGGTGGCCCAGGGTGGTCAGGGTGTGGGTGGAATGAAAGACAAACAGTCCGTCCGGAGGGTGCTGGTGGAAGGCGCGCTGGAGTGTGGCGCACACGCCCGATGGCGTGTCGTTGTGGAAAAGATCGCGCACCGCCGCCCGGCCCGCACCTTCGCGAAATCCCGCGCAGGTTTCCGCATCGCCAGCCAGTTCCGTTGGTGCATGGAGAATGGCCAATTCGCGGCGACCGCGGGCGACGAGGCGGCTGGCGGCGTGGCGTCCCACGGCGCGGTGGTCACTGTCCACGCTGGGCAGGGCCACTCCCGGGTGCCGCGTGCCCACGATCAGGCAGGGCAGTCCCCGGGCGCTGAACCAGCGCTGCATGCCCGCGGTGGAATGGTGGAGAATCCACGCTGCCGGCGCCAGGCGTGCGGCGATTTCCTCCAGCACCCGCGCCGGGTGGCGACGCCATGCCGCCAGCGGCATCTGCAGTTCCAGCAGGCAGCCGGCGCTCTGGAGGTGGTCGCGCAGCGCATCCATCCACAGCACCGCTGAAAACGCCTGGCGGTGGAGCGGCTCCGGCGTCAGCAGCACCACGCGCGGGTCTGCGGTGCGCCGCGGCGCGGCCGACTGGGTTTTCCGGAGGATTTCCCGCTGCCTGCCCCGACCGCCGCTCAGCACCCCCTCGCGTTCCAACTGGGCCAGCGCCACCCGTAGCGTGTTGCGGCTCACATGCAGGCGGCGGCTCAACTCCACTTCGCCGGGCAGTTTGCCGGTCCAGGTGCCTTCGGCAATGGCCGCCCGCAGGGCATCCGCTGCCTGTCCGGCCAGCGAAGCGGGTGGAGACACAGGTTTCATGGTGCGAACACCTTGCCAGATGTTCACTGAAAGAACAAGTGTTGCGTGGTTTCCCGATCCGCGGGCGCGTGGTTTCATCTCCGGTTAAACATCCCGACCTCCATGAACCGCCCGCGTCCCAGCCTCCTCCTGACCGCCACTCTCGCCGCCGCGTTCCCGCTTTGCGCAGCGGACGTCATCAAGGACAACAACACCGACGCGCTCAGCCTCGGTTCGTCGTGGCTGGACGCTCCCGGACCGTTTGATGTCATTCCCGGCGAGTTCGACATCGCCGTGTGGAATGCCACCGTGACCGGTGCGAACGCCTCCGCCCTGGGCGGCAATGCAGACTGGCTGGGCATCCGGGTTGCGGATCCTGCCGGCGCCATCACCGTCACCCACGCCGCCGGTGAAAACCTCACCCTCCGCACTGCGGGCATCGACCTTTCTTCCGCAACCCAGGATCTCAATTTGCTCAGCTCGGCCGATACCGCCGGCACCGTCGCCATCGCCACCAACCAGACGTGGAATGTCGCCGCGGGCCGCACCCTGAAGCTGTTCGCCACTTCGAACAAGCAGAACCAGGCCCTCACCGGCTCCGGAAACATTGAAATCACCGGTGGCGGCGTGGTCCGGCTGCTCACCGGCGATGCCGGGTCCACGACGTTTGCCGCCGGCAATGCCAACGACACCTTTACCGGCAACTGGACCGTCACCAGCGGCACCCTGCGCGGCCTGCGCAACGGCACCCACGCCTTCGGCCAGGGCACCATTACCCTCAACGGCGGCACCATTGGCCAGGAACAGGGAAACTGGACCTGGGCGAACCCGATCATCCTCGCCACTGGCACCACGTCCACCTTTGACGATTTTAACACCAACAGCTCCACCCGCACCCTGAAACTCCAGGGCGTGCTCTCCGGTGACGGCAATGTGATTTTCAACGATTCCAGCAACCGGATGGACGCCAACAGCGGATTCATCCTCGCCGGAGCCAACACCCTCAGCGGCACTCTCACCATCGGTCCCAGCGGCAATGTGCGCGTCGGCGGCGTCACCGGCGCCAACAACACCCTCACCGCCGGCCCCAGCGGCAGTCTCGGCACCGCCAGCGTCAACCTCAGCGACGCCACCGCCGCCCTCACCTTTTCCCGCAGCGACGCCCACACCGTGGGCAATCCCATTTCCGGCCCCGGCAGCGTCAACGTGGGCGGCTCATTCGCCAATGACGAAGGCCAGGTGCTCACGCTTTCCGGCGTCAACACCTACGCCGGGCCCACCACGGTCCAAGCCGGGCGGCTCCACCTCACTGGCACGCTCACCTCCGCCATCACGGTCAATGCCACCGCCAGCTTGTCCGGCACCGGCTCGACCACCGAACTGCTCACCCTCAATGCCGGTGCCACCGTGGTCCTGGCAGGCGGTGGCAGCACCACTTCGCTGGTGGCCAACGGCCTGAATGTCGCCGCCACCGCCGCGGTGGACTTCCTCAGCGCTCCCGTGGCCGCCGCCGTGTATGACGTGGCGACCTACGGCGCCGGCGGCGTGACGAATTTTCCGGGCCTCACCGCCAACGCCCGCGGGGTGCTCACCGACAACACCGGGGCGCAGAAAATCCAATTCACCGCCGCTGGTCCGCAGTCCCGCACCTGGAACGGGAGCACCGGCAACTGGGTCATCGGCGACTCCACCAACCTCTGGCTGGAGGGCGACCAGGACTTCTTCAACTGGGACAGCGTCACCTTCCCCGAACCCGCCGCTCTGGCCACCGTCACCCTGCCCGCCAGCGTCACCGTCGCTTCCCTCACCATTTCCAACACCGCCAATGCCTACCTGCTCGACGGAGCCGGAGTCATCAGCGGCCCTGGCGGCCTCACCAAGACCGGAGCCGGTGCGCTCACCCTCGGTAACAAAGGCCACCGGTTCACCGGCAACGCCACCATCAGCGGCGGCATCGTGAATACCGGAGCCACCATGGGCGACGGCGTCGGCGGGTATTTCGGCGCCGTCAACGGCAGCCGCACCCTGACCATTGAAAATGTCGGCACCGTGGTCAACTTCAATGCCAACAATCAGTTTGGCGGCAGCGGAAAATCCCCGTCCGGCATCCCCTCTGTGGTGGTCAACGCAGCCACCCTCCAAGCCACCCGGTTCAACATCCTCGGCCACGTCACCCTGCAGAACGGAGCCACCCTCACCCAGTCCTCCACCGACAACGGAGCCTACAACGGATACGAATTCATCGGCGGCACCGTCACCGTTTCCGGCACCGGGACTTCCTCCATCACCACCGGCAACGGAAAAGCCAACCACCTCGCGGGCGGACGCACCACCACGTTTGACGTAGCCGACACCACTGGCGACGCCTCCCCGGACCTGCTCGTCACCGCACCCTTGCGCGACGGCTCCGGCGACTATTCCGGCTCCGCCAATGCCTTTGGCGTCGGCTCCCTCACGAAAATGGGTGCCGGCACCATGACCCTCACCGGAGCCAATACCTACACCGGCCCCACCACCGTCAACGGCGGCACGCTCGCCCTCGTCGGCGGCAGCCAGACCTCCCCCATCATCGTCAACAGCGCGGGTTCCCTCGGCTTCGCCCTCGACTCCCCCACCACCTCCACCGCCACCGTGGACTTCACCGCCGGGGCCCGGGTCGCCATCACCGGCACCGCCGCCGCCCCCACGGTTTACACCCTGCTCACCACCACCGCGGCCATCACCGGCTCGCCCGTGCTCCACCCCGCCGTGCCCGGCTACGAACTCGCCGTCACCGGCGGCAACACCCTCGTCCTCCAGCCCGCTGGCGGCAGCGGCTACAGCGCCTGGGCCGCCGCCAACGGCACCGCCGGAAGCATCGACCAGGACCACGATCGCGACGGCGTCGCCAACGGAGTGGAATACTTCCTGGGCGGCAGCACCAACACCACCGGCTTCACCGTCCTGCCTGGCGTCGTCAACAACGCCGGCACCCTCAGCGTCACCTGGACCAAAGCCGCCGGCTACACCGGCACCTACGGCACCCACTTCACCGTCCAGACCTCCACCACCCTTGCCGGCCCGTGGACTGACGAACCCGGCGGCGGCAGCGTCACCCTCAGCGGCAACGACCTCACCTTCACCTTCCCCGCCGCCGGGCCGCCCAAGAAATTCGCCCGCCTCAACGTCACCGGCCCGTAATCCTTCATCGATCCCGGACCATTTTTCCAGTAACAGCCTCCATTACAACTTTGACATCCTGTCGGCCCGTGGGAGAATCCACCCCGGCCCCCCCACGGCAAATATCAGGCACAAACCCACCGCTTGCCCCGCATAGCCAAACGCCAACCCGGACCCCAGCCATGAAATCCCGAAACCTCTACCGTCGCCGTTCTCTTGAATTCGCCGCCGTGTTCCTGGCATTGCAGGCATACGCCGGGGATGTCACCAAGGACAACGACACCGACGCGCTCAACCTCACCACTTCGTGGGTCGGCGGTGTCGCCCCGACCAACGCCGATGTCGCCGTGTGGAACAACACCGTGACCGCAGCGAACTCCACCGCCTACGGTGCCAATCTCGATTGGGCGGGCATCAAAATTACCAACCCGGGAGGAACGGTGACCATCGGCACCACCGGTGCCACCGAAAATCTGACGTTGGGTGCCTCGGGCATCGACATGTCGACCGCTACGCAAAATCTTCTCCTCAACGGCAACATCGTCGCCGGCGCCGCGCAGATTTGGACCGTCAACGGTGGCCGCACCCTGACGCTTCACACGATCAACACGAACCGCACACTGACCGGTTCCGGCAATATCAGCCTCGCGCAAGCCGGCTCGGGCACCGCCACCTTTACCCTCAACCTCGGCCAAAACAACTCCACCGATTTCACCGCCCAGGGTGGAGCGTCGGGTTACACGGGCAACTGGACGATCGGAGCGAACACCTCCGTCAGGAATCTCCGCAACGGCATCAATGCCTGGGGCACCGGCACCATCACCATGGACGGCGGCACGCTCGGTCAGCAGCAAGGCAACTGGACCTGGACGAACAACATCACGCTCAACACCTCCACCACCTCGACCTTCGACGACTTCAACGGCAGCGGCACGACCCGCGCGCTGAAGCTCCAGGGCATCATCTCCGGCAGCGGCAATCTCAACATCAACGACAGTTCGAACCGGATGGACGCCAACAACGGCTTCATTCTGACCGGGGCGAACACCATGAGCGGCACCATCACCATCGCCTCCAGCGGCAATCTCCGCGTCGGCGGCGTGACCGGCAATGACACTTCGCTCAATGCCGGTACCGGCGGCACGCTCGGCACCGCCAGCGTGACCAACAACGGTTCGCTCACCTTCTCCCGCAGCAACGCGCACACGGTGAACAACACCATCTCCGGCACGGGCGTGGTGAACGTCGGCGGCACCACCGCCGCAGCCATTACCGGCGCGGGAACACAGGTCCTCACTCTCTCTGGCACCAACACCTACACCGGCGCGACCACGGTCAAGGCCGGTCGCCTCAATCTCACCGGTTCGCTCACCTCCGCCACCACGGTTGCCAGCGGAGCCGCCATTTCCGGCACCGGCTCGACCACCGGCCTGCTGACCACCGAATCCGGCGCTTCGATCTCGCTGGCCGGCGGCGGCAGCACCACCTCGCTGACCTCCAACGGCGTGACCTTCGCCAACACCGCGGGCGGCACCACCATCCGCTTCCTCACGGCCCCCGTCGCCGCCACCACCTACGATGTGGTGACCTACGGCGCGGGTGCGTTGACGAACTTCTCGACCACGAACGTCGTGGCTTTCGCCCACGGCACGGTCTCGAACAACGTGGGCGCGCAGAAAATCGAGTTCGCCGCCGACGGCGCGCAGACCCGCACCTGGGACGGCGTGACTGCTACCTGGGAACAAGGCGGCGCCGGAAACCGCTGGCAGGAAGGCGACGAGGATTTCTATGACGGCGACAACGTGATCTTCAACGAACCCGGCGCGCCCGCCATCGTCACGATCAATAGCGCCGTGACGCCGGGTTCGATAACGGTCAACAACACGACCAATGACTACACCTTCACCGGTACGGGTAGCATCGGTGGCACCGGCGGTCTGACCAAGAACAACGCGGGAACCCTGACGATTTCCACCGCCAACAGCTACACCGGCACCACCACGGTCAACGGTGGCACCCTGAAGCTTGGCGGATCCAGCGGCACCAGTTCCCTCGGCGCGTTTGACACGGCAGTGACCAAAGTGGTCGTCAACTCCGGCGGCACCGTGGATTTCAACGGCGTGGCCGATGCCACCTACGGCTACACCATCGCCGGAACCGGCGCGGCCGGAACGGGGGCCTTGATCAATAGTGGAGCGGGCATCGGCAACGGGCAGAAGCAAGCCACCAACCTCAAGCTGTCCGCGAATGCCACGATCGGCGGCTCTGGCAACTGGGCGCTGCTCGCTCAGGGCTATGCAGCGACCAATCTCGACCTCGGCGGCTTCACGCTGACCAAGCAGGGGAGCAACACCGTCGGCCTGGTCACCACCACGATCAACGCGGGCACCATCGACATTCAAAACGGCATCGTCGATTTCGGCTACAGCGCTGGCGGCGGCTCGGGCGTCAGCGCCACCAGCACCGTCTTTACCCTGGCGGACACTGCGGGTGCCGGTCTGGCCGTCACCAAGAACTCCAGCATCGGCTCGCTCAGTGGCGGCGGTGCGACCGGCGGGAACATTTCCGGCTCGGCCACCTTGACGGTAGGAGCCTTGAACACGGACACCACCTATGCCGGCAGCATGACTGGCGGCAGCCTCACGAAGACCGGCACCGGCAAGCTGACGCTCACCGGCAACAACACCGCCAAGAACGCCTACACCGTCAGCAACGGCACCCTGAGCATCTCCGGCGGCGGCGGCATCTATCGCGGCGGCTACAGCGGCAATGGCGCGGGCACCGTCCTCACCGTGGGTACCGGCGGCACGCTGGAGCTGGAGAATTGGGGTTACGATGAGTCCACCGCCTCGCTCGGCGGACTCTCCGCCAACGCGGGACGGTTCGTGGTGGATGGCGGCACCATCCGCATGAACAACAGCACCGCCACCAGCTACGGCCGCAGCGTCACCATCGGTTCCGGCGGTGCCACGCTGGAGGCCAACGGCTCCGCCCTTTGGACGATCGACACGGTCAACGACAGCAACGCGTGGGTTTACAACAGCAACCCCAACCTGACGCTGACCGGCACCGGCAACGGCGAGTTCCAGAAGGTCATCAACAGCGGAACCGGCGGCCTGACCAAGAGCGGCAGCGGTACCTGGACTCTCAAGGGCGTGAACACCTTCTCCGGTGGGACCACCGTCTCCGGCGGCACGCTGGAAATCGGCGGAGCCGGGCAGTTGGGATCGGGCAGCTACGCGGGAGCCATCGCCAACAGCGGCACTTTGAAGGTCAACTCGACCGCCAACCAGACGCTCTCCGGCGTGGTTTCCGGCGGCGGTAACCTGGTCAAGGACAACACCGGCACGCTCACGCTCTCCGGCACCAACACCTACACCGGCAAGACGACCATCACCGGCGGGACGCTGCTGCTGGGGGCCAACAATGTGCTGGATAATGCATCCGATCTTGACCTGAACGGAGGGACGCTGGCCACCGGGAACAATTCGGACTCGGTGGATGTCGTTCAGTTGCTTTCCAGTTCGGTGATCGACATGGGCAGCGGATCGGGGTCGAGCCTGACGTTTGCGAGCAACGGCACATGGTCCGGCACGTTGAGCGTGTGGAACTGGTCTGGCAGCATTTGGACGGATGGTCCCGATGATCTGATCTTCACCACCAACTCTCTGACAGCGGGCAACCTGGCTGCCATTCAGTTTTACAGTGATGGCGGGACAACGCCAATTGGGAGCGGAGCCGGATTCATTGGCAACAACCTGGTGCCCGTCCCCGAACCGGGAGCCGTGGTGGCGGCGGGGTTGCTGCTGGGGGTCGTCGGCTGGCGCGGTCGGCGTTCGGTCGTGCGCAGCCAGCGGCGGGCAGCGTAGGCCGCTGGCGGTTCTGTGACCATTCCGGCCAGGCGGAGTCGGTGCCTTCCGCCGCGCATGGGCATTCCACCGACCCACCGTTGTTTGGCGGCGGCTCCTTGGCCGCGGGGATGAATGAACGGGCGTGCCTGTGAGGGTGTTCGCGGGGAGTGGTCTGCGAAAGTGGTCTAAAAAGTGGTCCGCACAGTCCTCTGTGCGGAATGGGAGCAGGAGGGGAAACGGTTTTGCACCGCACAGAGGACTGTGCGGACTACTTTGGGTTTTGCACCGCACAGGGGACTGTGCGGGCCACTTTGGGGTTTGCGCCGCACAGGGGACTGTGCGGACCACTTTGGGTTTTGCACCGCACAGGGGACTGTGCGGGCCACTTTGGGGGGTGATCCGACGGATCGGTCGGATCGGTCGGATCCGATGGATCACTCGGGCGGTTGAAATTGGGATTGGGCGAAGGCGGCGGCTCCGCAGGCGCCGGCCCATTCGCCGAGTTTGGCGGGGATGAGCTTGACGCGGCGTCCTCCGGGACGCCATTCGAGGCGCGAGAGTTTCCGGCGCAGCGGGCGGAAGAGGCGGTCGCCCACGGTGGCGATGCCTCCGCCGATGAGGATGGCCTGGGGGTCGAGGACATTGATGAGCGAGGCGATGGCACAGGCGAGACAATGCACGCTGCGGTCCCAGACGCGGCGGGCTTCCGGATCGCCTGACTGGGCTGCGGCGACCAGTTGCCTGGTGTTGGCAAAGCGTCCGCCGCTGCGTTCCGGGACGCTGGCATTGCCGATCTGCCAGTCCAGACCGCCCGGAATGCCGCAAATGGTGGGGGGACCGTCCACGTCCAGACAGAGGTGGCCGAGGTGGCCGGCGCGACCGACCTGGCCCTGAAGCAGGCGGCCATCGCAGAGGATCGCCCCGCCGACGCCGGTGCCGAGCGTCAGCAAAACGGCATTTTCCAAGCCCTTGGCGGCACCGCGCCAGACTTCCCCCATGAGGGCGGCGTGGGCGTCGTTGAGCACGGTCACCGGCCGCCCCACGAAGTCGGTCCAGTCGAGCCCTTCCAGGCCTGCGAGGCGTCCGGGCATGAATGCGATGCTCCGGTTGCCGCGCCCCGCCAGTCCGGGAGCGGCCAGCCCCACGGCCGCAGCGGGGCCGCGGGCAATTTCCGTGCGGTGGATCCACTGGCGAATGGCCACTGCCCAGGCGGGATTTCCGCGGACGGTGCGCCCGTCATGGGTGGGCAGGATTTCCGTGTGCAGCGGGCGTCCGGAGGAGGCGGAAAACCTCCCGAATTTGACTTGGGTGCCGCCGACATCGACACCGATGAGATACCTTTGGGGCACTAGCGGATGAAATAGCTGAGGTTTTCCAGTTCGACGGCCAGGTCCACGTTGTTGACCCAGACGCCTTCCGGCACATCGAGGAACGTGGGGGCGAAATTGAGGATCGCCTGCACGCCAGCAGTCACCAGGATGTTGACCACGCCCTGGGCGGCATGAGCCGGAATGGCGAGGATGGCCATTTTGACGGTGTGGCGGACGATGAAGTCCTTCATTTCGGAAATGGGCAGCACCGGCACCCGGCCATGAACCCGACCCGGATGGAGATCGAAGGCGGCAGTGATTTCGAATCCCTCCTTGTTGAATCCGCCGTAATGGAGCAGCGCGGAACCGAGATTTCCCGTGCCCACCAGGATGACCGGCTGCAGCCTGGCGGTGCCGAGCACCTCGGTGAGCTGGGCGGAAAGCCCGTCCACGCTGTAGCCCAGCCCCCGCGTGCCGAACTGCCCAAAGTGCGCCAGGTCCTTGCGCAACTGCGCGGGCTTGACGCCCGCCGCCTTCGACAGTGCGGCGGAGGAAACGGTGGTGGTGCCGGTGGATTTGAGATGCTGCAGGCACCGCTGGTAGATCGAAAGCCGGTAAACAGTTTTGCGGGGAATGTCGGGCTTTTGCAGCATGTTTGGCAGGAAGATTGTGAAAATTCGCAAAGTTCCGCCACATTGCAAGGCATCGTCAGGGGATTTCTGGCGGGCCAGAAGTCCGGGGCGAAATTGAGGGAAAATTTTTCCAACTTTTGAGGTTACAATCCGGAAGTTCCCCGCTAGGCTGGGCCACTTTGGCTGCCCATCTGCCCTCCACCCTGAAGAATGAAATTCCCATGCTGAAGCGAGTGCTGACCCACGTCCGGCATCCTGCAAAAAGACGTGCTGTCCTCAGCGCCCTGGTCCTGCTGGCATGGACCGGCGCGGCCCCATCCGGGTTTGCCGGTCCTGAGGAACGCTCCCCCATCGAACCGCCTGCGAAGCTTTCCGGGCCGATCGAGCAGGAGATTTTGAAACGCACCCAACGCACGCAGGAGGCGACGGCACTCATCCAGGAAGGGGACAAGGCGATGGCGGAAAAGGATTTCGCCCAGGCGGTGGAAAAATTCCGACAGGCGGTGGATTTGCTCCCGCAGGCGCCGATGGTGCAGCGGCACCGGGAAGCGGCGCTGGGGCGTTTTGCCGACGCTTCCGTGGCGCAGGCCCGCAAGCTGGGGAAGGACGGAAAGTTCGACGAGGCTAACCACCTGCTGGACACGGTGCTGGATGCCAACTACCTGCCAACCCACTCTGGAGCGGTGGAATTGAAGCGGCAGTTGCAGGACCCGGACCGGTTCAATCCGGCGATGACTCCCGCCCATGCCACCGAGGTGGAAACGGTGCGGCGGCTGTTCCAACTGGCCGAGGGTCAGGTGAATCTCGGGGATTTTAACGCGGCCAAGGCTGCCTACAACCAGATCCTGCAAACCGACCCTCACAACGTGGCCGCACGCCGCGGTTTGGAAAAGTGCGAACGGCTCATCGACGACTATCTGCTGGCGGCCCGCGACCACACCCGCCAGAAGGCCATGGCGGACGTGGATCGCAACTGGGAAACGATGGTGCCGGCGACCTCGTTCGGACCAAAACTCCCGGATGCACCGCTCACGGCGGAGGGCGGTGAAGGGAGAGCGGCGGTGCTGCGGGACGTTGTATTTCCCAAAGTGGGCTTTGAGGATGCGTCGCTGGATGATGTGGTCCAATACCTCAACGCCAAAACCCGCGAAGTCAGCGGCGGAAAATCGAACGTGAACTTTGTCCTGCGGCTGGGCGACACCACTGCGGACAAGCTCCCCAGGGTCACGCTGGACCTGCGGGAAATTCCCCTGGAACAACTGCTCAACTACATCGCCGAACAGACCGGCACCAAATGGAAACGCACCGGGTCCGTGGTGGTCATTTCCACCAAAGCACTGGCCAGCGAGAAGCTGGAGGTGCGCTCCTACAATGTACCGCCGGGATTTCTTTCCAGTGCGCCGATGGGCGAGGAAGCCGCCGGCGGCGATGACCCGTTTGCCGCGGGCGGGGCCGGGGAGGATGCCGCCTCCGGACTCAAAGTCAGGAAAGTCAATGCCAGGGAGTTTCTGGAACGCAGCGGCGTTCCATTTCCGCAGGGAGCCACCGCGGATTTTGAGCGCAGTTCCGGTCGGCTCATCGTGCGCAATACCGAAGCCAACCTCGACCTGGTGCAGACGCTGGTGGACCAGCTCAAACAGAAATCCCCGCGGCAGGTGGAGGTGCGGATGACGATCCTCCAGGCGTCGGAAAACCGCCTGAAGGAACTGGGCTTCGACTGGCTGATGGGCTATTTCAACGTGGGCGGAGGCCGGATGTTCGGCTCCGGCGGCACTTATGGAAATACGGGCCGGTCCACGGTGCCCTCGCTGGACTATCCACTGTTTGCCCCCGCCGGCACGCCCAGTGCGTTCGGAGTGTTGCAGGAGCCCATCGGCACGTTTCCCATGACGGCGGGAAACCGTTCCAGCGGCGATCTCAAGACGCACACGTCCATCGACGACCTGCTCACCAAGGACCGCTACCTGGGTGAACCCACCCGGCGCAGCCCGGGGATGTTCGCCCTGATCGGCGCGTTTACCGACCCGCAGTTTCAGGTGGTGATCCGGGCGCTCAACCAGAAAAAGGGAATCGACGTTTCCTCCTCCAACACCGTGGTGGTGAAGAGCGGACAGATCGCCAAGGCCGCCTCGGTGCGGGAAATTCTGTATCCCACGGATTACGATCCGCCGCAGATTCCGCAGACCTTCCAGGGCACTCCGGGCGCTGCGGCTCCGGTGACTCCGGCGACTCCGACTTCGTTTGAAAGCCGCGCCACGGGCAGCCTGCTGGAAGTGGAAGCCACCATTTCCGAGGACGGCAGCCAGGTGGATCTGACCCTTGCTCCGGAATTTGTGACGTTCGATGGATTTATCAACTACGGCACTCCCATCAATTCCTATTCAGCAGGTGAACGGATCATCCTGACCAGAAATGCCATATTGCGTCCGGTGTTCAGCACCATGCGCATGCCCCAGACGGCGGTGACGGTTTATGATGGAAATACCCTGGTGATCGGCGGTCTGCAGGAAATGCGGGAAAGCGCCATCGAAGACAAGATTCCCATTCTGGGCGATCTGCCGCTGGTGGGTCGGCTGTTCCGCAGCAGCGTCAAGGAATCCAGCCGCAAGGCAATTCTGTTCTTCGTGCAGGTGAAGGTGATCGACCCGGCGGGCATGGCCATCCGGGAAATGGCGCAGCGGGAAACCGCCCCGCAGGACAACCCCTGAGCGGTGCGGCGGACAGCGGTTGCCTCCGGGCGGAAGCTGGCGCATGATGCCTGCAGCCCGGATTGTTTCCGCCAGCGGCGGCGGGCCAACCCCCTAGCATCCGAATTCGAATGAGCGAAACCGACCCAGGCAAGGAACACTACAGCATGCAGGAAATGATGGACCGCCTCCGCGAAGGCAGGGGAACGGGTGGGCATGGAGGAGGCCGCCGCCGCCGCCGTTCCCACCAGCCGGTCAAGGAAACCCGCCAGCGCCGGAACCGGTGGCTCCTGGTAACCATTGTGTTGGTTGGGCTCCTCTTTGTGGGAGTGCTGGTGGTGGGGATGCTCAACAGCCTGCGAATCAAAGGGGAAGTCTTCCGGCAGGAGGCGAACCGACGATTGTCCGCCCTGGCCCGTGCGGAAGCGGACTGCGACCGTTTCATCCCGCGGGGCTGGCGCGGTCTGGACTGCCCGAACATCCACTTCAAGGGAGCGGGCGATGTTTTCAAAGACGCCCTGCTGCAGAACCTCAGCGCGGAACTTTCCACCGTTTCCATCTTCCGCAACGAATGGGATGCGGAGATGCTCACCGTGGGCAAAGCCGCGCTGGAATTCCAAATTCCCGCCGCCCCCCGCCGCGCGGACGATGACCCGTCGCTGGTGGTGCGGGACGCTGCGGGGAGCGATGGATTTCGCCTGGGAGTGTCCGCACAGCCCAACGCCGTGGTGGTGAAGAGCCTGCTGGTGGACCAACTGGATGTGACCTGGCCGGACAGCCGCAACCAGCCGACCCGGTTGGTCGAAATGAAAGCCCGGGGTTCCTATCGCAAGGAAACGCTGGAATTGAGCGCCACCGGCGGGCGCTTCTCCAGTCCCACCTGGGGGGAAATGCCCCTGGTGACGCTGACCGCAACGTATGCCGCCGGTGAATTGAAAATCGAAAGCGCTCGTCTGCGGATGGCGGAAGACCGGCACCTGATGGCAAGCGGCGGAATCCATTTCGGGCGTGACGGAGCCTCGGCGGAGTTGAAAATCGACATCGACCCCTGCCAGTTGAAGGACATCCTCCGCCCCGCCTGGCAGAAGCGCGTCCACGGCAAATTCATTCCCGGAAAGCTGGCATTCACTGCCAAGCCCGGTTTCGAGGAGGAACTCACCGGGGAATTTTCCATCGACGGCCTGGTGCTGGAAAACTTTCCCGGCCTGGCCGTGTTGTCAGGGTTTTTCAAGACGGAACTCTATCAAAAACTGGAGTTTCGGCAGTTCAGCGCAAAGTTCCGCCGCACTCCGTCGCAGCTGCGCATCTATGACATCAACGGCAACCGGCAGGGCGAAGCCCGGCTCGCCGGTGAAGTCACTCTTTTTGCGGACGGGCGGATGGAAGGTCGGCTCCGGCTTGCCCTCAATACCGTGGAAAAAAACCTCCCCGAATTCTCCGGCGAAGAGGACGGCCTGGATGTCATCGAAGTGAACCTGGGGGGCACCGAAGACCAACCCGCCGACGACCTGGCGGCGAAATTTCCCGTGGCCAAGCCGACACCGGAATCCGAACCGGCTCCGCAGTAATCGGAACCAGCCTAACCAAGAGACGGTCGCCTCGGAAAATCGGTGCTTTTTTTTAGGCGAAAACGAATCTAGGGGCGAAGGTGGACCACCGGCAGTTTCCGCCGCACCCAATTTTTCCCATGAGCTGGTGGTATCAAAATTACGAATCGAAGGCCGATATCGAGGCCAGAGTGGAACGGCAGATCGCCAAGCGCCGCAAACAGGGTGAAGCCCTGGTGCCGGTCCTGCCCGGCGCGAAAACCCGCGATCTGAGCGCCACGTTCTGGGGGCAGGCGTGGAACCGGAACCTGATGGCCTACAGCGACTATGAATCCCGCATGCCGCGGGGCAGGACGTATTTCCGGGGCGGCAAGGTGCTGGACCTCGCGCTCAGCGCGGGAAAAATTTCCAGCGTGGTGGCGGGGAGGGAACTCTATGACGTGGTGGTGTCGGTGAAGCCGCTGGCTGAAAAACGCTGGAAGGAATTGAAACGGCGATGCCACGGAGGCATCGGCAGCCTGGTGGAGCTGCTGGCGGGAACCTTCAGTGCGGAAATCATGAAGGAGGTCACCGACTTGAAGCACGGATTGTTTCCAACGCCGGCCGAAATCCAGTTCAGTTGCACCTGTCCGGACTGGGCGAGTCTGTGCAAACACTGTGCGGCCACGCTCTATGCGGTGGGTGCCAGACTGGATGCTGCCCCGGGGCTCTTTTTCGAGTTGCGCCAGGTGGATGCCGGTGAGCTGACAGGAACCGCTGCATCGGCGGTGCAGGAACTGACCACTCCAGCCAGCCAGTCGGCTGAACGTGCGACCGCCATTGAGCCATCCGACCTTTCCGCCCTCTTTGGCGTGGAAATCGGCGGCGCCGCGGAGGCTCCCGCCCCGCCTGCCAAAACGGTCGCCAAAAAAAAGACGCCGGCAAAAAAGATCGCGAAGAAAAAAATCGCGAAAAAGACCGCAAGGGGCGGGAAAGTATCACCGAAGCAGGATCGGAAAAAACGATAGGATGTTCGTTTGCCGGAATCACACGGTGCGGGACCGTGACGCCGACTTCCAGCCGGTGCGCAGCCGGGTGCTTCCCGCCGCTATTTTTTGCCAGCCTGCTGCTGGCGCAATTGTTCCAGGCGGCTGAGCGGCTTCGGCGCGGGCGGCGCGGCAGCCTGCGCCACTGGAGCGGGGGCGGGAGCGGCCGCTTTGGCCACCTCCGGCGGAGGTGCCGGGGGCGGGGGATCAATGCGCAGGATGCCGCCCTGGCCGACGATGTGCGGGATGGGTACGCCGTTTTCCAGCAAGACCACGCTGCAGAACAAATTCTGGTGCTTGCCCACCGGCGTCTCCGCAGTGGTGGTGATGGGGAAACGCAGTTCCTTGTCGGTGGCGGAGATTTCCGTTTCGACGGTGGTGGTTTTCGCCGGAAGGCCGAAGAGGGTCACCTTGGCCTTGCCCTGAAATGGCTTGGCCTGTTCCAGCTTGCAGAGCAGTTCCCCCGGCTTGCCGCGCTCCACGGCACCCATTTCGATTTTCATGCTCAGGTAGGGCGGTGCCACGGTGAGATCGCACAGCGGACTGGAAACGGCGATCGGCCCCTGACCGGAGTCGCTGTCTCCGGTGACGGCGATTTTCCAGGTTTTGAGTTCAGCACCTCCGGCGCAGTTGAGCTGATAATTGCACTCAGCGCCGTTTTCCGGAATGTTCACGGCCCCAGTGCTGCTGATGCCAGGAGGATTCCAGAGCATGCGCACGCTGATCGGCTTGGTGAACCCCTGCTTTCGTTTCGCCAGGATTTTCAAATCCATGTTGCCGCTTTGGACCAGCGGCACGGCCGGCTTGACGATTTCCAGAGTGTAGGGCAGCTCCTCCACGACGCACACCGGCAGGGTGTGCAGAGTGGTCACGTAGTAGGGTGTGTTGTTGGGTTCGCCCTGAACGAATTCGTAGTTCTGCCGCCAGTGGCCGGTGAGGGGCGTTTTGGGATCCGCCAGTTTTGGAACAATGTTGACCATGCTGACGCCCAGCGGCGCATCCGCCGCCGCGGTGAAGCTGATGACATACTGTCCCAGGTTGGCAGGCAGGGGCACATGGCTGAACGTGACCCCCGCAGGGAGGTTCGGAGTTTCAAAGAGGATTTCCCCGCCGCAGTTGGCGCGGTCTGCATTCACTGGAGTGGCAATGGTGTTGCCCCGCGCGACCACCAGGGCGCTGCGCAGCTGCGTGTCATTGCGGTCCTGGCGGGTGATGTAGGCGCTGATGTCAGGAGCCGCCGGGGCCGCTTCCACGCGATAAACGAACTCCGGTCCGCCGCGGGCCAGGTGGTCGCGCACCCGCAGATAGTATTCACCGTCGGCCGGACAGGCCCAGCCGCCCACCTTGCTGTCAGGATTGGTGCCGCTGTCGTCGTTCCCGCCGATGCCGCCGCCGTCCTTGTTGAAAATCTCCAGCACCGCATCCAGCGGGCTGCGAATCCCCCGCGCATGCACCTGGAAATCAAAGCGCTGGTCTTTTTTAGCAGTGAACTTGAACCAGTCCTCGTCCGCGGCCTTTGCGATGATGCCATTGAAGGCGAAGGGCAGTGCAGGCGGGGCTGCCTGGTTTTTGGCCTCGGCATGGCTGTTGTTGGGCTCCGCTTCCAGTGCATTGTCCAGTGCGCTGATGCGAAAGACGTTTGGCGAGGGCGCAGACAGGTTCCCGGCGCTGGCAAAGAGCCGCAATTCCTCCCCTGGCGTCGCCGGGATGCGCACTTTCTGGCTGATCGACCCTGCCGGATCACCCAGATAGGTCAGGTCGATTTCCGTCCCCGCCTTGCCGCCTGCGGGAAAAACCACGCTGGGCCGCGGGAAATTTCCGATGTGCACGCGGTAGCGGCAGTTGCCATTGCCGACATACGAGGAATCCCTAACTTCCACGAAATAGACGCCGTCCTCCGGCACGAGAATGCTGGTGCAGGGGTCCTGCATGTGGAGGGAGGAATCGTCACAGGTGGCGAGTTCGAAGCGCCGGCTGTCGAGGATGCCGATATAGGGATCCATGTTGGTGGTGCCCAGGCGGATGCCCTCCACTTCCACGCTCAGGCGTTCGCCTTTTTTTGCCTGCACTTTGAAATAATCGACATCCTCGTTTTCGGTGACGCCGTGGACCGTCGAATTGACGGGCACTTCCTGAGCCTGGTCGAACTGGGTGTTCGGCTCCTTTTCGTCCACGCAGGGAAACTGGCCAATCCAGAAGGTCCGGGCATAGGTGAGGCCGCTTTTCGTCCGCACCCGAAAGAGATGTTCGCCCAGCACGGCGGTCGGTTCGATGTGCACGGTAGCCGTGATTTTTTGCGGGCTCTCCACTTTGAACGCAGTCACTTTCAGCTCCGGCGAATAGGAAACCACCTGCTCCGCGTCGCCGAGCCGGTCTCCCTGAAATTCCAAAACGGCATCCGTTCCCCGCTGCGCCCCCCTGGGCAGGACCAGATTGAGCGTCGGGCTGGCGGCAGGCAGCGCGCAGGTGCCAAAAAGGAAGCCTCCGGCTAGAGTGGCTAGGGTGCGGTTCATCGGGCACCGTCGCCAGCGGCTTGACGTGTGTCAACGCCCCCCGGACCAGCAAATGCGGGGTGGAAACCGGCGTGCTGACGACGACCCGTCTGCGTGGACCCGCTGGAAATGCAGTTGACCTCGGTGAGCCATGAATCAGGGTCATCCCTGCCGGAAACCGGCATCCCTCCCATGAGCAAAACCACCGACCACATCACCGAAGTCATCGACACCGTTTCCCGCCGCAATGCCGGCGAACCCGAGTTTCTCCAGGCGGTGCGCGAGGTGTTCGAGTCGCTCGCGCCGGTGCTCGAACAAAAGCCGCAGTATGTCGAACATCGTATCTTGGAGCGCATGGCCGAGCCGGAGCGCCAGATCGTATTCCGCGTGCCATGGGTGGACGACGCCGGCGTGGTCCGCGTGAACCGTGGCATCCGCGTGCAGTTCAGCAGCGCCATCGGCCCGTACAAAGGCGGGCTGCGGTTCCACCCGAGCGTGAACCTCGGCATCCTCAAGTTCCTCGGCTTCGAGCAGGTGTATAAAAACTCGCTCACCTCGCTGCCCATGGGCGGCGGCAAGGGCGGCTCCGACTTCGATCCGAAGGGCAAGTCCGACGCCGAGGTGATGCGCTTTTGCCAGAGCTTCATGACCGAGCTGGCGCGCCACATCGGCGCGGATACCGACGTGCCCGCCGGCGACATCGGCGTGGGCGCGCGCGAGATCGGCTACCTCTACGGCCAATACAAGCGGCTGCGCAACGAGTTCACCGGCGTGCTCACCGGCAAGAGCCTGAACTGGGGCGGCTCGCTCATCCGCCCGGAAGCCACCGGCTACGGCGCGGTGTATTTCGCCCAGGAAATGCTCGCCACCGGCGGCGACTCGCTGGAGGGCAAGCGCTGCGTGATTTCCGGCTCGGGAAATGTCGCGCAATTCACCGCGGAAAAACTCATCCAGCTCGGCGCCATTCCCGTGAGTTTCTCCGACTCGCACGGCACGATCCACGACCCGGCGGGCATCGACGCGGAGAAGCTCGAATTCGTGAAGCACCTCAAAAACGTCCGCCGCGGCCGCATCCGCGAGTATGCCGAGAAATTCGGCGCGGAATTCCGGGCGGACTCCTCGCCGTGGGCCATCCCGTGCGTTTGCGCGTTCCCGTCGGCCACCCAGAACGAACTCGACGGCGACGACGCCAAGGC
>JAGNEJ010000008.1 GCA_018003315.1 Verrucomicrobiales bacterium | reverse complement strand
CGTGAAGCGGACTGTAAACTGGGCGGAGGAGCCGGACGGGAGGGTTGCCGGAGGCGCTGTCACCAGCGAAAAATCCCCGCTGTGCGCACCGGAAAAAGAGGCGGCAATTCCCGTCAGCGCATTGTCCGGGCTGGTGTTGCGCACGGTGAAGACGCGATCCACCGGACTCTGGGGCGTGGCCGGGCCAAACGCGACAGTGGAATTCCCGCTAGCTAAATCCGTACCCGTCGGCTGCTCCACGGCCAGATCGCACGGGTCGTCCACTGGGGTGATGGTCAGACTGACGGTGGCCGGTGCGGAGTCTGTCGTCCCGTCATTCACCTTGAAGGTGAAGGAATCCGTCCCGTGGTAATTGGGAGCAGGGGTGTAATTCACACCGGGCGGCGCGCCGCTGAGCGTGCCGTGCGACGGTCCGGAAACAATCTGATAGGTCAGATTCGCGGCGGGAAGTTCGTAGCGTGCAAACTGACGAGCCTCTCCAACAACAAACAGCTTCTGCCTGTCCGGCGACAGGGCAATGCCTTCGGGCTGGTTGAAATCCTGGATCGGCAGGGTTTCCAGCACCGTTCCCGATCGGTTGATGCGTATGATTTTGTTGCTTTCATCGCTCAGGAGCAGAAGCGTCCGGGTTGCACGGTCGAGCGTCATGTCCGAGACATCAGTCGCCACATTGGCGGTTTTCACCGTCGCATATAAGTCACACAAAACCTCCGTGCTTCCGTCCGCCGGATTCATCGTATAGATGTACCAGTGGCTGTTGCCGGTTGGCTTTTCCATCAGATACAGCAGTCTGTCCGCATCCGGATCATAACAGAGTGATTCGAGTCCCGAATTGCCCAGTGCGCCGCCACTCCAGGGCGTGGCGAAACTGACATTTCCCGGCGCTGTCCGATCCACCGTCGTGGCGCTGGGGGTGATGGTGCAGATGGAGATGCGCTGCTCGTTGTTTTCCTCTGCAATCGCAAACGTGTCGCCGAACATCCAAGCAATGGCCTCCGTGTCGGTGAAATGCGATTCGGTAATGGTGCGGACGTGAACCCCGCCGTGGGAGAACTCGTATGCGTTCCCTGACCCTTGAGAATAGTTGCGAATGAGAAAGAGCGTGCCGGAAGCAGCATTCCACGAGGCTCCGGAGAGGTTGTCCGGAACCGGGGAAAGCGGATCAATGAACTGCTGCCGGGTGTAATCACCCAGCATGCCAAACGGACTTTCTGCATCGCTGCCAGCAAGAGTGATCTGCAGCAGGGAATCCTCCGGCGTCGCCACCGCAGCGGGAGTGGCTACCGGCGCTTGGTTTGCGGACGTGGTTGTGGGACAGGAAATTGGCAGCAGAATGGCTGCCCACCGGGCAAAAACAAACGTGCGCATCGCAAGGGAAGGGATGAAGGAAGGTGCGGGAAGGGGAAATGCGCTGAGCAAACCGTCTATCTGTCCGGGACGATTTTGGCAAAATATTTTTGCACCGCACTTCCGGGGCGCTCGGCAGCCCCATCTGACCCAGTGACCCGTCCGTCAGGTTTCCGCCGCCAGCACCCCATGCAGTACCTTCACGGCCTGGGCGGCAGCGGAGACGTGGTGGACGCGAAAAATCTGCGCCCCGCGCAGCAGGCCCGCGACCAGACACGCGAGAGTGCCGGCATCCCGGTCGAGCGGGTTCTGGAGTCCCAGCACCTGGCCAATGACCGATTTCCGGGAGACCGGAACGAGGATGGGTCGGCCAAAAACGTGCAGGCGGTCGAGCTGCGCCAGAATCCGCAGGTTGTCGGTGCGCTGTTTGGCGAAGTCGATGCCGGGATCGAGCAGCATTTGTTCCTCCGGCAGTCCGGCGGACGCTGCCAGGGCGATTTTTTCCTGAAAGAACTGTTCCAGCGTCGCCATGATGTCCGCGTGCTGGATATGGGTGTGCGCGACTTTCGGTGCGCCGACGCTGTGCATGATGAGCAGGGCGGTGGCGTGCTGCGAACAGACAACGGCATTGGCGGCCGTCGGCAGGGCGCTGATGTCGTTGAAGATCTCGCCACCATGCGGGAGCACCGCGGCAGCCACTTCCGTGCGCCAGATATTGAGCGAGAGCAGCGGCGGCCAGAGCTGGGCGGCATCGCGCCGCAGTGCCGCATCCGCGGTGCTGCGCCATTGCTGAAATCCCCTGACAAACGGCAGCAACCGTTGAATTTCCTCCGCCACCGGGATGGGTTCACGGTTGGTCCGGGCGCTTTCCGCACCGACGTCGATGATGTCCGCGCCCTGGGCGACGAACTGCCGTGCCTGCGCCAGTGCCGCGGAAATGTCCAGCGTGCCGTCGCCGCAGAAGGAATCATCGTTGACGTTGACGATCCCCATAATGAGGGGGCGGCGGGGGAACTCGATGACAAAGTCGCGGCAGCGCAGAATCATTCCGACTTTCATCGCGGGAACACGACGTAAATGCAATTGCCGAAACAGCCCTGAGAAATTGTTTCGCGACGCTTTGACGAAGTTCCTCCCTTGCCTAGAAGTGAAGTCTGTCCCGTTGCCCGACCGACCCACCTGATGCGCCTTTCCGACCTCAATCCCGCCCAGCAGCAAGCCGCCCGCACCCTCAAGGGACCCGTGCTGATTCTGGCCGGCGCCGGTACCGGGAAAACCCGCACCGTGACCACGCGCATCTGCCACCTGCTGGAAACCGGCACCCGGCCGGACGGAATCCTGGCGGTCACCTTCACCAACAAGGCGGCCAACGAAATGCGCGAGCGGGTGGCCGCAATGACGCCCAAAGGCGTTGCCAAACGGATCACCATTTCCACCTTCCACAGCCTTTGCGTGAAAATTCTGCGCCAGGACATCGACCGGCTCGGATACAAAAAGAACTTCACAATCTACACCGCCAGCGACCAGAGCGGACTGGTGAAAAAGATCATCGTAAAAATGGGGGCGAAACAGGAAAAGCTGGAACCGGAAGCAGCGCTTTCCCTGTGGAGTCGGCAGCGCAACCGGGGCATTCCCGCCGGAGAACCGGATTCGCTGGTGGTGGCGGTGATGACGGAATACGCCCGCCAGTTGAAGCTGCTCAATGCGGTGGATTTCGACGACCTGCTGGTGCTGGCGGTGGAACTGCTGCGCAAATGGTCCGACGTGCGCGACCAGTGGCGGTGGCGCTTTGAATACCTGATGGTCGATGAATTCCAGGACACCAACATGCTGCAAATGGAACTGCTGCAGCATCTGGTGGGACCGCACAAAAACATCTGCGTGGTGGGCGATGATGACCAAAGCATCTACGGCTGGCGCGGCGCGGAAATCTCCAACATTCTGGAGTTCGAACGTCATTTTCCCAAACCGACGATCGTCACTCTGGAGGAAAACTACCGCAGCACCCATGCCATCCTCAACACCGCCAACGGCCTGATCCGGCACAACCGGAACCGGCGGGCGAAAAACCTGTGGAGCCGCAACGACGAGGGGGAGAAAATCCGGCTGATCGCCATGCCCGGAGAAAAAGAGGAGGCGGAATTCTGCGTCGATGAAATCCGTGACCAGAAGGAGGGTGAAGGTTTGGCGTGGGAGGACTTTGCCGTGCTGTTCCGTACCAACGGCCAGACCCGGGCATTCGAGGAACAGATGCGCAGCTACAAAATTCCCTACCGCGTCGTGGGCGGACAGAGTTTTTTCGACCGGCGGGAAATCAAGGATGTCCTGGCCTATCTGCACATCCTGGCCAATGCCGACGATGACGTAAACCTGCTACGCATCATCAACAATCCGCCGCGCGGCATCGGTGAGACATTGGTGGAACAGGCAACCAGTGAAAGCGCGGCCCGCCGCGAACCCATTCTGCGTACCCTGCAGCGCGCTGAATTTCTCCAGAGCTTCAGCAAAAAGACCCAGGCGGCCGTGGAGCGCTTTCTCGAAATGATCGGCCGGCACCGCGAGACGCTCGCCGAAGGGCAGCGTGAAGTCTGGATGCTGCTGGAAGGACTGCTGGCCGAAATCGACTATTTCCCCTACCTGCGCCGCACCTGCAAGGATCCGGAGGAGGGCGCCATGCGGGAAATGAATGTCAGGGAGATGATCCACTCCCTGCGCGACCGCAAGACCCGCGGGCATGAAGCCGTGGTCGATTTCCTCTCCAGCATCACCCTGGATGACTCACGGGAAAGCACCCAGGAATCACTGGAAAAAAAGTCCGGCGTCTGCCTCATCACGATGCACGCGGCGAAGGGTCTGGAGTTTCCCATTGTTTACCTGCCCGGCCTTGAGGAGGGACTGCTGCCGCACCGCCGCAGCATTGAGGAAAACACCCGCGACGAAGAACGCCGCCTGCTTTACGTCGGCATCACCCGGGCCCGGAAGCGGCTCACCCTGACATATTGCTCCGCACGCAAAAAATGGGGTGATTTGGTTCCTTGCCAGCCCAGCAGCTTCATTCGCGAACTGGACAGCACCTGGGTGGAGCACACCAGCCACCGGGAAATCCAAAGCCGTCCGTTGAACGCGGAGGAGACCGAGGATGCCTTTGCCCGGATGCGGGCGAAGCTCCTGGCCGGCGAGTAGGTCCGGGCGAGTCCCCGCTTGCACCGAGCCGACTTGTGTCGAACATGGCCGCATGAACCAGGAACTGCTGCGCCGCGTCCCGCAGTTGGAGAAGCTGCTGCAAGCCGTCGCAGACTGCGACGTAGTCCCGCGCCCCGTTGTGGTGCGGCTGGCCCGCGCACAGGTGGTGCGGCTGCGCCAGGAGGCACAGTCCGGACGGAGGATTCCGGATTTTCCAGAAATCGTCGCGGCCCTGCGCAGCGAGCTGGAGGCGTTTTCCCGCTCCCGCCTGCAGCCGGTCATCAATGCCACCGGCGTGCTCCTCCACACCAATCTCGGACGGGCTCCGCTTTCAGCCGCCGCCGCCCGGATCCTAACCGAGGTGGCCGTCCAGTACAGCAACCTGGAATTCGATCTCGACACGGGGGATCGCGGTCGGCGCGGGGGATTTGTGGAACTGCTGCTGGCGACGCTGTGCGAAGCCGAAGCGGCGACCGTCGTCAACAATTGTGCCGCGGCGCTGGTGCTCATCCTCCGGCATCTGGCCACAGGCACCAGAAATGAAGTCATCATTTCCCGCGGCCAGTTGGTGGAAATCGGCGGCGGCTTTCGGGTTCCGGAAATCCTGGAGACCAGCGGCGCCCGGCTTCGCGAGGTGGGATCCACGAACAAAACCACCTTGCAGGATTACGCCCGCGCCATCACGCCACAGACTGCCCTGATTCTGCGGGTGCACCGGTCGAATTTTTACATGGAGGGGTTCGTGGCCGAACCGGCCATTGAGGACCTTGCCGCACTCGGAAAGGCACAGGGCATTCCAGTCGTTGAGGATCTGGGCAGCGGAGCCGTGGTGGCCACGGAATCGCTGGGCACCTTGGATCATGAACCCACACCTGCGGAAATTCTGGCGCGCGGCGTCGATCTCGTCTGCTGCAGCGGGGACAAGCTTCTGGGCGGTCCCCAAGCCGGCATCATTGCCGGTCGGGCCGGGCTGGTGTCCGGATTGAAAAAGGATCCATTCTTCCGCGCCCTGCGGAGCGACAAGCTCATCCTCGGCGCACTCCAGGAAACCGCGCTGGCCTGTCTGGAGGCAGGGGATGCCCGTCCGGATCTCCCGCTTCTGCACCTCCTGCACATGAAACCGGAAGCAATGCACCCGCGAGCAGTACTGCTGGCCGCCGCTTTGCAGGGCTGTTCCGTGCGGGCCACCGTGGGGCAAAGCTTTGCGCGATGCGGCGGCGGGACCATGCCGAAAGCCTCTCTCCCCTCCATCACCGTGGACCTCGCACCGCTGCATGGTTCGGTCGATGCACTGGCCGCGCGACTGCGGCGGGGCTCCCCTCCGGTGATCGGATTCGTGGAGAACAACCGGCTGCGGCTGGACCTGCGCACCGTGCTTCCGGGGCAGGACGCCACCCTAACCGAAGCGGTGCGCCGGGCGGCAGCACCGGAAATGGACACCTGACAGCGGACCGGAGGCTGGCATCCCGGCAGGAAACCGACGTGCAATCAGCGCGGCCGCGCTGCTGCTATTAGGAAAATAAACCGCATCCCTTCCGAAGGGTCAGGGCGAACATTCCAGTTCCGGCCCCCAGGGATGGGCGATGCGGCGCAGGAGATCCAGCATCAGCGGAGGCGGCAACCCCGGAGCCGCACCAAGAAGGCGGGCGGTCAGGGCGGTCAGGTGCGGCACGGCAAAACTGCTTCCGGTTTTTTGTTCCACCCGTCCGCCCAGCCAGGCCACCGGAACATTTTCGCCGCGGGCGCCGAACTGCACCATGTGGCCAGGCCGGTGAAAAAAATGCGCACTCTCCGTGCGGGCCATGTTGACGGTAATCACGCTGGTGAAGTGTCCGGGCCATTCCGGTTCGAAGAGATTGTAGTTGTTGCAGGCGGCGACGACATGAATGCCGCGCAGCCACGCCTCATCCACCCATTCCTTGAAGAGCATCACGGACTTTGCGCCGCTTTTGCAGCCAAAGCTGCAGTTGATGATCTGGTAACCCCGCAGCATGGCCTGGCGCACTCCTTCACGGATGACCGCCGTCCGACTGACATTGCGGGCATCCAGCACGCGGAACACGCCGATTTCCGCCTCCGGTGCCATTTGGTGAATGATGCCCGCCACCGCAGTGCCGTGGCCGTAAACATCCCCGGCATCGCCGTCCACCGGCAAAATGCGCCCGCGTTCCTCAACGATCGCCACCTGATCGCTCACCCGGATTCCGGTCAACTGCGGGTGGCTGGTGTCCACGCCGGAATCAAGCACGGCGATGCGCACCCCCTCGCCCCGCAGGGTTTCGGCGGCGAGTTTCGCCTCCTCCGGACAGAGCCAGGTTCCTCCCCTGCTCATAACTGACCGCGGTCCAGATCGAATAAAATCTGCACGATGCGCAGGTTGAGCAGACGCTCCAGCATCACCGCAAGCTGCTGGGTCTGCACCAGTTGCGCAGCCTGAAACGGTTCCGGATCCGGAGCCGCCGGATCGGGCTTTAATTTCACAAAGGAAATTACTCCGCGCAGTTCTCCACTGACATAAAAGGGACAGGCCACCATGGCGGCGGTGACCCGGCCCATGCGCTGGTCCAGCGTCTTGTCATGCCTGGCGTGCAGATAGGCGCTGTTTTCACAGAGCCCCTGCTCCGCGGCGAGCACCAGGCTGATGATTCCCTGTCCGAGCGGCAGTTCTGCACCCGTCAAATCATCGCCGGGCGTGTTGAAGCAGACGGCCAGCCGGGAGCGTTCCGGGTTGGTGAGCCAGATGGCTCCGGAATCCGCCCCGATGCCGATGCGGCACTGCTCAAACAGGGTGCGCATGAGCGGATCGAGCAGGGCCTGCAGTTCCTGTCCCTGGTCGAGGTCATTGGCAAACCGTGCCATTTCGGCTTCCAGTTCCGCCCCGAATTCCTTGAAACGGGCGGAGGGGAGAAAGTAATGCTGACCGGCGGAAAGCATGGTCATTGGCTAGGATGGATTTTGCTCGTCGCGGTCCGCTGCGCTCTCCCGCAATCCCCGCAGCACCAGTCCCACCCCTGCGGCAATGGTGCCCAGCAGCAGAATCAGGTGGCTGGTTTTCATGGAGAAATGAAAAACCAGCCGACTGAGGATTTCCACGATGACAATGCCCAGGCCGCCCCAGAGCAGCCACCAACCGGCTTTCAGTTTCGCATTGTAAAACAGCACCACCACTCCCAAAACCAGCGGCAGGAAAATGATGCCCCGCGACGTGGTTTCCCATCCGCCCATGGCCCCCACCAGCCAGCGGCTGATCGTGCCCGCACCGGAGGAACTGACCTGGACGGAGTCCAGCAGCAAATATACGCCGATGGCGGCGAGCAGCAGCCCAGCGCCGGCCAGAAATGGGGTGGTCCCCCCTTCGGTTCCTCCAGGTTTCATGCGGTCCATTCTAGTGGCCCTGCCGCCACTTTCATCCGATAGTTTCAGGGCAGCCTCCCACGGCGGCAGGGATGGCGTCAGCGCTGGGTTGCGTGCCAGCGCCAGAATCGCCGCGGGACCGGTGCTCCATCCGCGGGCGTCCAGGCGGAGAGATCTTCGGAACATTGAAGCTCCAGAAGCGCACAGTCGGCATTGGGCAGCGGAAGGGCGAAACCGGGAATGCCCGTGCCGTTCGGCGCGAGGAAATGCGTTGCGGGCGTCCAGACGGCATCACTGGTGCCGAACGCATACTCGATGAGCGCGCTGTGGCCGTCGTGGTCGGCATCCGCGAGCGGATCGCCCACAAATGCCAAGGAATCGGTGGAACCCGGATTTCCACCGTCGGCCATGCTCTCCCGCCACTCATACCCCGCAGGGGTGGTGCACCCCAGGATGCGCACCAGGGTGCGTCCATTTCCGTCGGTGGAAGCGATGCGGTCGTTGTAGGAAAGGCTGAAGACATTGGTCAGGCCGTCCGCCGCCAGCAGGGTGAGGGACTCGCGGCTGTTGCGCAGATTGGACGGGGCGAATTCACCGGGGGCGAGGCTCGCAACATTGACCGACGGATAGCGGGCAGTGAAAGCCGCCCGGCTTTCCACCAGGAGGATGCGGGCGCCGGGAGCGACCAGGGTGGCCGGGAACGCATAGGAAATGCCCGCGGTGAACGTGCAGCCGGTCAGGCTGACGGTGGAGGCGGAGGTGTTCAGCAGTTCGATGAACTCCTCGCCCGCAACCGCCGGGTGGTAGTTGATTTCAGTGACGAGGATGTTGTCCGACGATGCGGGAACAATGCCACCGGAGCCGGTCCCGGTAACGGTGATGGTGTCCGTGCCCACGAGTTGGCCGAGTGAATCGCGCGCCTCGAGTGCAAACACATTGGTGCCATTGACGACAGGCAACTGGAGGCTCCAGGAATCCTGATCCGTCCAGGTGAGCGCCAGCGGTTCCCCGCCGGAAAGGCTGATCGTTGCCACGTTCACCCAGCCGTCGCCGGCCAGTGCGGTGGTGTTGGCGGGTTCCGTGTAATTGGCGCCGCCATTGGTGGTGATTTGAAACGACACCACTGGAATGTTCGCCGTGATTTGCGAACGGATGTAGGCCTCGCGGGTGGTGACAAAACTGAGGAAACTCGCCCGGTAATCCTCATTCACAAAACAGGAATAGTGATCCATCCAGCGTCCGAGGTACCCGGGGTTGAACCCGGTGTTTACCATGTGCAGCAGGTGGCCGAAGTAGGCGCGGCGATTCACCTCGTCCGCCGTGGTCCCGGCCACCGCATTGACCAGTTTCTGCAGCTCGGCATTGGGCAGGATGCTCGCGGTGGCGCCACTGGAGGCGGAGAAGTCCATGTCCCAGGGGATGTAGAGCGTGCGGCCATCCGGTTTGACGAAATAGAGACAATTGTGCCGCGACCCATAGGCATAATTGTCACCCACCGCCCAGGCGATAGGACCGGAGAATGAACGCAGCCAGCCGTCAGTATCCAGCAGCGGTGCGGTCTGGGCATGAAAGGTGAGGCCGCTCTGGCCCAGGGCGGTGAGGGCCGAAATCACGCCGCTGTAGTCGTCGCGGGTGCGGTTGTTTTTGATGAGCCAGTACCAACGGTATTCCTCCTTGGAAAGGCCGGGGTTGAGCTTGCGCACGGGCACGCCGTTAGGGGCCGGACCATCCTGAGTCAGCTTGTTCCCTTCCAGCGTGCCGTTGTCGGTGGAGGTGGCCACGCTCCCGGAATAGAGCGGATAGATCAGCTCGTATTCGAACATCGTGCCATCGCTGCCCTTGTCCCACTGGCCATCGAGGAAGTTGTCGCTGTCCAGTTTGGTGTGCACACAGATGGCAGGGCCGGTGTGGACGGACTGGGGTGCAATGACCCGGATCAGATCGTCCTCACTGCAGGGGATGCCGCCGGCGCGGTTGAGTGAGCGTTTCACCAGGATTTCCTTCTGACTGAACTGGTCGCCCGCTCCGCTGCGGTCGATGGTGATTTCACGGTGAATCCCAAGAAACAACGCCTCGGGCGGAAAACGCAGAATGAACCCCGCGCGCACCGTTTTGGCCCGCCCGTGTTCCGAACCTTTCAGGTGCACGCCAACTCCGCAGTAAACGTCCTGCTCGTCATAGATCACGGTGCAGGGCATCCAGTCGTTGCTCATCACGTTGTTGGCCGCATGGAGCAGGCTGGCGCCCGACGTGGGCATGACAATGCGCAGATTGTGCGGCCGACACCCGTTGGGACGGACCAGTTGGGCCTGGTTGTCGTTCCACGGAATCATGGCACGACCGGCCATCCCATTTTTCGGCCACACTGCGGTGTATCCGGCAAGACTGGTGGCTTGAATGCGGAAATTCGCCTTGGCTCCGGCGGCCTGTCCGGGAATGACGCCGGACCAGACACCGTTTGTCAGGGTCATGGCCACGCTTTGTTCCACGCCTTCGTTGATGGAATAATACAGCGTGGGAGTCGCGGTGCCGCTAGGGTCGTAAAGCTGTGCGGAAACCGTGGCGGCCTGTGAGGCCGCAGGCACTGCCGGTGTGTGGCCTGCCTGGCTGAAGGAAACGGTGGCATGGGCGGCGAAAGTGGAATTTTGCGCACCCGGGGTGCCGCCGGTTGCGGGGCGGTTGAGCGTGGTGGTGGCTGCACAGCGGTTGAAATAGAGATGGGAGTTGAGCGCATTGTTTCCTTTCCACCAGCGAGCCCGGAAGGAGATGCGGTAGTCCAGCGCTGGATTGATGCCGCCCGCCCCCAGCAGGTTCACGCCCCGTTTCAGGGTGGTTTCCGCGTGGTTGGACATGTGGTCGATGGAGCCGTTCTGAACCAGCTTGAGCACCTTGTTTCCAGGGCTGGCGGGATCATCCACGACGACGCTGCGGCGGGTGTTGCCTGCGAACCGCCAGGTGTTGGCATTGCCGACGCTGAAGCCGCCGTTTTGAATTAGTTCGACGTTCGCCCCGTTAGGATCCTCCCGCACGCTGAGGTCATCGATGAGCACTTCGCCGTCGTTCACCAGGCCGAGAATCAATTCGCTGTAGTAGTTCGGATCCACTTCGTAAACCGTGGCCCGCAGCGTGTAGTCCACATTCTGCCAGGTTGCGTTCCCGGTTTCATCGCTCGCCGCCCACGCCGCACCGCTGGCATTGTCAGCAAACGGATTCATCAATTCAATGGTCGAAGCGCTGCGCGAGGTGAATTCCGGCCAGGCACCGCCTTCGGCGAATCGTGTTTCATCCGCGAGATTTCCCGCTGCATCGCGCAGGCGCAGGCGCTCGCCGTCCCCGGACAGACTGCCGGAGAACGGCCCGAAGACCAGCGGCAGGCCAGGGTGCAGGGCATTGAAGGCGGTCACGTCCCACACGACAACGGCGTAGCCGCCGGCGGGAATGGACGGAGAACCGGCGGGAAACACAAAGCTGATGCCGTCGCTGAACTGCCAGCCGGAAACGTCCACCGGGGTGTTGCCGCGGTTGTGGATTTCCACCCACTCCTCGTCGGAAGAGCCTGGGGCGCCGTACATGATTTCGTTGATCACGATGGCATCCGGGATGTTGAACACATTCGCTGAACCGAAGGTGCCGGACGCCGGGTAACCCCACTGGCCGTCGGCAGTGAGGCCGCGCAACTGGCTGGTCACGGTGCGCGAATCGTAAAACTGGCCGCCCTGCACCAGAAAAATCCGGGCAGTTTCTGCGGGGCGGAAACCCAGCGCCGTTTCATCCAGCGCCAGATACTGGCCGGCGGCGAGCGTGCCGCTCAGGGCAAAGGCATTGCCGTCGGTGTCGCGCAGGGTGAAGCCTGACAAATTGAGCGCGGATGCGGTGCGGTTCATCAATTCCAGCCGGAAAACGGCGTCGCCCGCACCGCCGATTTCTGTGAACCTCAGCGCCGGATCCGTCCGGACCGGGGCTGGCAGCTCGCTGGCCATGAGCTGTGCGCCGAAAAGCATGTCTGGACTGGCGGGGCTGTCCTGATGCACCTCCACCGCCAGCACGTTCTGACCGTTGAGCAGCGAACCGGCGGGAATCACAATGGGGTTTTTCGGAAACGAAGCATCAGCAACGGCTGCGGTGGCCAGCGTTCCGTGGGACGGTGCCGGGCCGATGTTGTCGCGGTGGATTTCGGTTCCGTTCAGGTAGTAAACGGCGGCATCGTCATGGATGGGCCAGAGCTTGAGCGTGGTCTGCGCGGGATCGCCGGAAAAAGCGAACGCATGGCGGAAATAGTGGGTGGTGGCGGGATTGACCGCGGTCTGGAGCGACTGGGCGGTGAGCACGGTGACGCTGGCATTGTCAAACACAGCCGTCACCGAGTCGGTGGCGGCCCGGGCCTGACCGGTTAGGAGCACGCGGCAGGTGGCCGGCCAGTTGGTTGCGTTGTGGGTGGCGGCCAGGGTGGAGTCGCGCCAAATCTGAATCGTTCCCTGGCCCGCATAGCTGCCGGGAATCCAGACCAGTTTCATCCGGGCCGGGCCGGTATCGGCATCCACAAAGTCGAGCAGACCCAGGTTGTTGCCGCTGCCGGTGGGAGCGAGCGTACCGCTGCCGCCAGCGTCACTGGCATTCCAGGTCCAGCCATTTTCTCCGACGTTCTGGCTGAAGTGCAGGTAGTGGGTGGCGTCGCCCCACAGCCACAGGCTGGACCGGTAGGCCGAGCCGCTACCGGTTAGGGAAATCCGGTCTGCCTCCGCACGGATGGTGGAAGCGGTGGAAAACGAAGCCGCACTGCGCAGGGAACGGCCCGCCCAGTAGTTGACCGAGGTTGTTCCGGACAACGTGATCTGTCCGCCGGACTGGGTTTCGGTGATGCCGGATGCGGCGGTGCTTTCCAGCCCTTGGTCGATTGCCTCCCATTTTCCGGCATCCACCGAAGCGGCGGAAAAGTCATCACTCAGCGGCACGGTGCTGGTGGTCGGAAAATGCACCTCTGCCGGAATCGGATAGGGACCATTGTCCACGACGGTGGCCGTGGTTGGCAGCGTGGCCGGATTGTAGGCATTGGCCGCCAAGGCGGCAACAGATTCTGCCGGAAGCGCCTTGTTCCACAGCGCCACGTCATCGAGCAGGCCGCTCCAGCTTTCACTGGCGCCATTTCCGCCCATGAAAAGCGGCTGCAGGTTTGCCGGAGCGGCACTCACGGTGACGCTGCCGGAAACCGCTCCGTTGCGGTAATAGGTCAGGACATTGCCCGTTTTGACCACCGCGTGGTGGATCCAGGAGGCGTTGGGAATGTCGGCGTAGTCCACGTTCTGCGGCGCGGCATTGACATGCCACTCGAACTGAGTGGTGGTGAACTTGATGAATTCACGGGGACTGAAATCCGTGCTTCCGGCATTGGCATAGCGGTTTCCCAGAATCACATCGTTGGTGGTGCCGTCGTTGGACTTTGCCCAGAAGGCCCAGGTGAAATCATTGGCCAGGGTCATGGACGGCAGGCTGCCCGCGGCCACCCAGTTTCCGGTGACGTTGGCATTTCCGGCCGTCATGTTCACCCGCAGCACTTTGCTGCGGGGGGCGGTGTCCGTGGTGAAGGCAATGTTGCTGCCCACGCTGCCGTTGAGGGTGCCGACCGTGCCACCGGCGACGGAATTGGCCGCGGTGCCGCTGCCCACTGCATCGTCCATGGCCCAGTAGGCGCGCAATCCGTCACCCGCTCCGCCGAGGACAATGGTCGGGGGCACCGGAATTGCGATCTGCGCCGTTCCGCGATAAAACAAGGCCCTGCCGGTGGCCCACCCGCCGTCGGCATATCCGGGGTCTTTCCAGGTGGCGGGCAGTGCGGTGTCGGTGTCGTTGTATTTCCAGTCGGCGGAGTCGATCAATAACAGGGTGGAAACGCTGGCGGTGGAATCCCCTTCCAGGAAGTTCGATCCCCCGGGAGTGCCGCCGGTTTCATTGCTGGCCGCCCAGGCCGACGGTCGGTTGTCCGCGGCAGTCTGGTTGCGCCGTGCCAGGGTGGGGCCGCATCCGTCCGGTCCGGTGGGCCAGTCCCCGCCATCCCCATACGTCAACTGGGTCATGATCCGGTTGCTGTTGTTCACGAGCCGGATTTCCTCCCCGGCATTGCCGAGTTTCCCCGTCCACGGTCCCAGCGCGGTCACGCCTGGCAGGGCGGCGGGGTTCTGCGCCACCACCAAAAATCCCCGCCCACTGACGATGGTGCCGGGAGGAAAAGTGAAGTTGACGCCGCCTTTTAACTGCCAGCCGGAAAGATCGACATCCACTCCGTGCAGGCAGCGCAGCTCGATCCATTCACTCTGCGTGGTTTCATCCACCGGGTGGTAGTGGACTTCATTGATGATCACCGCGCTGTCCTGCGCCGCGGCAGGCAGGCTAAAAACGGCGAGGAGGAAAGGGAGGAGGCGATGGGGATGCATGGCGGGAATTTTATAATGGAACCGAAGTGGAAATGGCGATGAAATAATGCAGGCAAACCTCACCGCCGGAAGCAGGCAGGCTTCTTCCGGTGAAAAAAACGGCCACTTTTCCCTGGGAAAAGCGGCCGTGTGCTGGAAAGCAGCGTGGGCTGCGCGGCGATTATCGGCGGCGGCGCAGCAGGGCCAATCCCGCCAGCGCCAGCGTCACGGTGGCGGTGGGCTCGGGGATTTGATTGATCTGCAGATTGTCAAAGCGGGCATCCACGGAATCGCCGATGGCACGGCCCTGTCCGGTCAGGACGACTTTGAACGTGTCCGGGAAATTGGAGAATCCCTGGGCTCCGGCGAGGACACCATCCAGATACATGTACATGTTCACATCACCAGGCGTGCCCACGGGTTCCAGCGAAATGGACATCACGTGGCTGCCGAAATCGGCATCAAGTCCATCCAGGCCAGCAAGATTGTTGCCGGAGCCGGTGGGTCCGAGCGTCCCCTGACCGCCGTCGTCGCGTGCGTTCCATGACCATCCTCCCTCGTTGGCGTTCTGGGAGAAGTGGAGATAATGGCCGTCGTCTCCGAGAATCCAGAGGCTGCTGCGGTAGGACGTGCCGCTGCCGCTCAGCGAGACGCGCTCGATGCTGACCTCCGTGGGCTTGGTTGCGTCGTAGCTGGTCACGCTCTCCACCGAATTTCCGAACCAATACTGGCTAGTGACGGTGCCAGAGAGGCTGAGCACGCCGCCGCCATTGGAAGGCGCGTTGTAACCGGCGGGTCCATTGTTTTCGAGGCCGCGGGTGGTGGGTGTCCAGCCCGCGAGCGAACTGAAGTTGTCCGTCGCCAGCGTGGGCAGTGCATTTGCCGTCTGCGGGGCGCTGGTCGGCGTGTAGGCCCCATTGGCCAGGCCGACAACCGAGCGGCCCGGCATGGGATTGGTCCAGGTGGCTACGTCATCCAAACGGCCGGCCCACGACTCCAGCGAGCCATTGCCGCCAAAGAAAAGCGGCTGCGGGTTGTTGGTTCCGGCGGTGATGTAGCGCGAGCCGTCGATGAGGCCGTTGCGATACGAAAACATCAGATTCCCCTGCTTCACGACCGCGAAGTGGTTCCAGGTGTTGGTGGCGATGGCGGGGTAGTCGATGTTCTGGCCCCCGGCATTCACATGCCACTCGAAGGCATTGGTGGTGAACTTCACAAATTCCCGCGGGGAAAACTCCGTGGCTGCGGTGGTGGAATACCGGTTGCCAATAATGACGTTGTTGCTCCCACCCTGCGTGGAGTTCGCCCAGAACGACCAGGTGAAGTTGCTGGCGGTGTTCAGCACCGGGATGGTCCCCGCGTCCACATAGGCCCCGGCAACGTTGAATTCCAAAACCTGGCCGCGGGAGCCATCGGTGACGACGGCCGCACCGCTGTTCAGCGTGCCGTTGGTTCCACCGCCGACCGAATTGACCGTCGTGGCCGGAGCGCCGCTGGCCTCATTCACTGGCCAGTAGTTGGAAAGCTGAGCGGCGGCAGGTCCCGCTGCTGCGAGCAGCAAAGCGGCGGGAACCATTCGGCGGGAGGAGCATTGTTTCTTCATGGGGCGGGTGGTTGTTGGAATTCGCAGCAATGCTGCCAAACCCCCCTGCATCTGCCAACTTTTTTCTCCGAAAAATTGCGTTCTGCGAGCGCAATGGGCAAGAGCCCGGGGGGGGTGTTCCGAGGGGAAACGGGATCAAAACGCCAGGACCACCCCGAGGTGTCCGCGGCCAGAGGCCTGTCCCGGTTCGCGCTCCAGCGCCCAGCCGTAGTCGAATCGCACCGAAAAGTTCGTCCCGATCTCGTAGCGCAGTCCGGCACCCACGCTCATCAGGGAAGCGCTGCCGGGCTCCTCGGGCAGCGGGTCATGGAGGCGGGCGGTTCCGTAGTCCCAGAAGGTGAGCAACTGCAGGGAATCGGTGGAGGACTTTTTGCAAAACCGCAGGGGGTGCAGCGACGGGCTGCGGATTTCCGCGCTCAGCAGCAGTCCGTCATCGCCCAGCAGGAGGAATTCCTCGTAACCCCGAACGGTGTTCCAGCCACCCAGAAACAGTTGTTCGCTGGGCAGCAGGTTTTCCGTGCTCAACTGGCCGCTGGCCCGCAGCAGCAGGGAAAAATCCGCCGGCAGCCGGGTCAGGCGCTCCAGTTCGGTGCGGACGTGGAAAAATTCCGCAGAAGCCCCGGAGCGCACCTGTTCGTAAGCCGCATCGGTGCTGTCATCGCTCCACCCACCGGGGCTGTAAACCGCGGTCGTGGTGAAGGAGGTGCCGCCCAGATCGTCGCGCAGCGTGGCGCGGTAACCCGCCGAAAATGCGAACACCTCCGTCTCGGCTCCCGCCGCCCGGATCCGGTTAAAGAGCAGGTCGTCCGTGGTGCGCTTGTAGTCGAAACCGAGGCTTGCCTCATGCTTCAAGGCTGCGGTGCCCGGCAGCGGGATTTCGTAGCGCATGCCTCCCAGGAAACTCTCCCCGTCCAGCGCCAGCGGCGAGTCCCCGGCAGCCAGGTTCGCGGAGGTGGTGGCGTAAAATCCCGTGAGGCGCAACCGGTGCTTCCATGGCAGCGGAGCCACATAGCTCGCCAGATGGCTGAAATAGTGCTGCGCCCGGGCATCGGCCATGAATTGATAGGAAAACTGGTGGTCCAGTCCTAAGGCATTGCCCCACTGGAGGCCGGCCAGCAGGCGATCCTCCCCTGTCAGTTCGGTGCCGGAATTTTCATAGCCTGCAAACGCCCGCAGTGGAAACCGGTCCTGCACCTTGAGAATGACATCGGTGAGGCCGAATTCCCTGCCCGGTGTATAGACCGCCTCCACGTTCCGAAAGGGGTTTTCGTTCAGCCAGTCGAGTTCACGCAGCACCCTGGTGGAGCGCAGCGGCGATCCTGGAGCCAGGGACCAGCCGCGCTGCAGCGCCTCCGCGGAAATCCACCGGTTGCCCTCGACCCTGACAAGTCCCAGCCGCCCCTCCACCACGACCATCTGCACCACGCCGTTGGTGATGTCCTGTTCCGGAACCGACACGTCCACCACGGGGCGGTCATGATCGCGGAAAAAACCGACCACCTCGCGCGACAGGGCATTGAGCGAGTCCAGGGATACCGGTTTTCCAAGATGCGCCGCGGCGATTTTTTGGAATCCGCTGTCCAGCAGCAGCGGGACCTCTGCTGCCACCAACCCCGCCGCCTCCGCCTGCGGCCGGGCATGGGAAGGCTGGGAAAGCATCACCAGCCCCTTCAATTCCGCCACCAGCGGTTCCGCTTCCGGCGGGGCGGCCGCAGCAGGGGCCAGGACGAGTGAGGCAGCGGCAGGAAGGAGCAAAAGGAGGCGCAAAATCATGTCAGGAAAAGGCAAGGTTTCCATGTCGCAGCGTTACTTTTGGGGACGGACCGGCATCTGGGTTTGAAACGCCTCAAAACTGGAAGCGCCCGGACGTCTGCGTTTCACCGGCCCTCCCCAGCCCTCGTTTACGCCGCCTCTCCACTGGACCGGCGTCGGCGGCGTTTCCGCGGCGCGCAGTTCCTGCAGCCACCGGCGGAAATCCACCGGGGGAGGCACGGACGGCGGCGTGGAAACGGCTCCGTGCCGCACTCTGGCTGCGGCGCTGCCAGGCGCAGGCTGGTCGAAATAATACACCCGATAGGGCGACGCATACGGGCCGGTTCCGAATGTGAATCCAGGCAGCGTTCGATCCGGGGGAATGGCGGTTTCCATCTGGTCATTAAAATGGACCTGTGCCCCTTCATCAAAAATAATGCGTTCCGGCAACGGAACGTAGATGCGCAGTTCGCCGGCATTTCCGCCTCTGAAGGCAGCCTGGTCATGCAGGATCAGTTCTCCGCCTCCTTCCAGACCCGCTCCCACCCAGGTCCTGCCGCCGGACGCAGGGGAAAAATCCGGAGCAGTCTCCGGATCGTGCCCGATGGACCCTGACAATTCCAGCGTGGTGCCCACGCGGACCATTACGTCGCCCGACACCGCGCCGGTTCCCGCTTCATGACCCACCACCCCGTCCACCACCGCATTGTCCGTTTCCAGAGAAATGCCGCCGTGACGTTCCCCGAATTTGCTGCGGTGACCGATGCGCCCGCCACCGAACATCGTCAGGGATTCGCCGGCGTAAGACACATCCCCGGTCACTGCAGCTCCGCCGGAATGCCCCATCAGATTTCCGGCTTCCATGCTCAGGGTGAAGGCATCGACGGCGATCGTTCCAGAAAGCGTGGTCTGCCCTTCCGGCATGGCCGCATGGCCGATCTGCACCGCTCCGTCCACCCCGCCCTGGGTGAGCAGCACGTTGTCGGACACCACGGTGATGTCGCCACTGGCCGCCGAGTCGGACTCCAGCAGGTTGCGGTGCCCGAGCCGGGCAAATGCCGAAAGTCCGTCCGCCATCAGGCGGACATCGTTCTCCGCCGTCACGGAAATGGCTCCGTCCTTGCGGTTGCCGCCGCCGGAATGCCCCACCAGAGCCCCGCCGCCATTGGAAAATCCTCCGTCCACCGTGAGCGATCTCACATCCAGCGTAATCGGCCCTTCCAGCACCGCCCCTGGTCCGGTCCCATTGCCGCTGTGACCGACTTGCGCCGTGGTGTTGGACGCATCATTTGTCAGGGTCAGGCTGCGCCGCGGCGCGGAAATCGAAATGCTGCCAGTGGCGGATCCGGGCGACTGGGTGCCGCCATGGCCGATCTGCGCATAGGAAAGACTGCTGGTTTTGGCGGAGGCAAAAATGTCTCCGGTGCCGGTGGTTTGGACCACAATGTCGCCGGACTTGTCCCCCGGCGCCCGAAATCCCCCATGCCCGAGCTGCGCGTAGGATTCAGGCTGTCCGGGGCCGGAAATCAGATCGATGCTGGCGCCGCCGGTCAGCGAAATCCGCCCGCTCAGTGTCGGCGGGGAAATGGCGGGAAGCACATTCCAGTGGCCACCGTGGCCGATCTGTGCCGCCGCGCCACGTCCCTGTCCGCCGCTGAGCACCACCGGACCGGAAAGGTTCAATGCGAGATCTCCCGTGGCACTGCCGGTGAAATTCGGCCCGCCGTGACCGATCTGTGCCATGGCGGCCGCACTGGTGCCGCCGAACAAATCCAGTGCGGTCGCGGCCACCGCAATGTCCCCCAGCGCAGCCCCGGCACCCCCGCGGCCCCCGTGCCCAACCCGCACAAAGCTGGCATCCGCACGCAGGCTCAGCCGTCCGGAATCGCTCAGGGTGAGCGATCCGCTTTTCTCTCCGGCGTGCTGCTGTCCGCCGTGGCCGATTTGCACATGGGAAGTCTGGGCATTGAGCAGCGCGTCTGCCGTCGTTACGCTGATGTTTCCTGACAAATCCGCCCTGCCATTGACGCCGCCATGGCCGATCTGCGCATAGGCGGCATCGCCACCCGCGAGGAGGGTGAGGACGCCGACCGCATTCACCGCGATGTTCCCCTGCACCGGCTGGCCGGAATTCGCCGGTGCCAGCGCCAGATAGCCACCGTGACCGATCTGTGCATACGCTCCGGATTGCAGTCCGCCCGTCAGGGCAACGCTTTCCTTCATGAAAATGCGGATGTTTCCGCCCGCCCCGCTGCCGGGGGCATCGGCTGCGGGAATGCCCACCTGCGCAAAGCCCTGGCCTGGCAGCACCAGTCCGTTGTCCGTGCCCCGCAGCTTCAGGCTGCCACCGAACAGCGCCGTTTCTCCCCAGCGCGACCCCACTGCCGCGCTTTGCGTGGCCGATGCCGCACCGATGTGCATTTCCGCACCGCCATTGCCGTAGCTCGCAGGATTGGCCAGCACCTGGCTGAGCTGAAACAGCCCCGGTTCGATCCCGGCACCCGGCGTCGCCGCGAACCCGGTGACGCCGTCCCAGCCGGAAACAAAATTCACCGATCCACCCTGCCCGGCCACGCCGTCGTTGACCACGCGGGCCAATACCAGAATGTCGCCGTGGGCGGCAAATGTCAGGGAATTTGGCGAGGCATACTGCACCGGCGCCTTGATGGAGATGGTCCCCGTTTCGGCATCGCCGCCAGACGTGTGGACCACCACGTTTCCGAAATTCAACTGATTTGTTAGTGCGATGGGAGTGATCAGGGTGGCTCCTGGAATGCTGGACACGGTGTTCACCTCGGCATCATTCGGGTCCAGGATCAGGGTTCCGTTGGCACCCTGAGCGGAGCGCAGATCCGCCGTTCCTTGAAAATCCAGGCGCCGCAGGGAGGAAACCTCCGCCACACCGCCCCGTCCGGCGCCCTGGCTTTGCGCCCGGATCTCGCCGCCAAATGTTGTCGTGCGGTTCGACCAGATGAACACCCTGCCACCGTCGCCCACTCCGCCATCCGCCAACAGCCGCGCTCCGGGACTCACCAGCGTTTCCTCCGCATTGCGGATTGCGGCATCGCGCCCCTGGAATCCCCCGCCCACCGCGATCATTCCACCATTTGTCAGGCCGCTGGCGTTCAGTTCGGCTGATTCCGTTAGGGAAATGCGCTGCCCCTCCACCACAATGGATCCGCCGCTGGCATCCTCGCCCGGCAGGGTTCCGGCAACGACGGATGCCGCATCCAGCTTCCCTGCGTTTTCCACCGTGCCTCCCGGTCCCGCATCCACCCGGATTTCCCCGCCCTGGCTGCCCCGCTTTGCGGAAATGGTCCCGGTGTTCACCACCTTGCTGTTGCCCGTGGAAACCAGACGCACCCGGCCGCCGGATTTCACCGCGCCGTTGGCCCGAATGGTCCCCTGGTTGTTGATCGCCATCGCATAGAGATTTCCGTGGGCCTTGAGTTCAGCGCTGGCTGCCTGAATCGTTCCCGTATTCGTGACGCCCGCCGCAGATTTTCCTGCGCCCGCGGGCTTGACCAAAAGCCGCTCCTCCCCGGACTGTTTCAGCAAAATTTCCTGTCCCGCCCCCAGTCCCACCGTTCCCTGCGGAGCGGTGAGCGTGCCGTGATTCTCCACGGTCCGTCCCAGCAGAAAGACATCGCCGCCCATCGCATGGATCACGCCATGATTGACCACCTCCGCCTGCGAGGGGCCGGAAAAATTCAACTCCCCGCCGGCAAGAAACGCCGCATCCGGAACGTCGAGCGTGGAGGCAATGAAGCTCTGCGCATCCACCCGCCCGCCCGGTCCCACCAGCACTCCATTCGGGTTGATGAGGAAGATCTTTCCGTTGGCGCTCAGGCTGCCGTAAATGGATGACGGAAGCCCGCCGGTGACGCGGTTCAACGTCGCAGAGGCGGCACCGGGCTGGACAAACTGCGTCGTCTCCCCGGCTGCGATGGAAAAATCGCTCCAGTGAATGATCGCGCGATCCGAGCCCTGCACAATGCGCAGCCCGGCTCCAGTGCGCTCGAACACTGCGGTTCCTGAGCGCACCTGCTCTCCCTGTGGATTCGCCAGGGCCACCCCTGCTGGAACTGCCAGCAGAAGCACTGGTCTCGTCAGTTTGGAAAAATGCGGTCGTTTCATTGGGGGAAATTTAGAACAGCCGTCGCATTTTGCGAACCGTGAAGTGGTGCAGGGCAAGGCGCGTCCCGCGCGAACACGGCAAACGGACCGCCGTCTGGCCTGAGATAAAAAATGCATCACCGGATTCAGCGGTGGTATTCCTGCAGCGGCTTGACCTCCAGCCTGTTTTTCTGGAGCGATCGGATGGCGTGGGCGGCAGCACGAGCCCCGCGCAGGGTGGTATGAATCGGCGTCCGGGTGGTGACGCTGGTGCTGCGGATGAGAACTTCATCCTTCCGCGTGATCTGCTCGCTCGGCGTGTTGATGATCATGGCGATTTCCCCGTTCTTCATCATGTCGAGGATGTTGGGGCGGCGGCCCTCGGCGATTTTGTGGACGAGTTCGCACGGGATGCCGGCATCCACGATGGCTTTGCGGGTGCCATTGGTGGCGACGAGGCTGAAGCCGAGATTGTGGTATTCCTTGGCGATGGCGGCGATGCGGTCTTTCTGGCGGTCGCTGACGCTGATGAAGATTCTGCCTTTGAGCGGCAGGCTGTTGCCGGCGGCCATCTGGCTTTTGGCAAAAGCCATGGCGTGATCAGCATCGATGCCCATGACTTCGCCAGTGCTCTTCATTTCCGGGCCGAGCGCGATGTCCACGCCGGGGAATTTGGAGAACGGGAAGACGGCTTCCTTCACGTTGTAGTGGGCGGGGATGATCTCGCTGGCAAAGCCGAGCGACTGCAGCGTCTCCAGTTTCATTTCGGTTAGGCCCTGCTTTTTCAGGCCTTCGCTGGCCATGATTTTGGCGGCGTATTTGGCGAGCGGGCGTCCGATGGCTTTGGAAACAAACGGCACCGTGCGGCTGGCGCGCGGGTTGACTTCGATGACGTAGAGCAGTCCGTCCTTCACCGCGAACTGGATGTTCATGAGGCCGATGACGTTCAGCGCTTTGGCCAGTTCCTTGGCCGCACGCATGATCTCGGCCTTGATCGGTTCACTGAGGCCGAAGGCGGGAATGACGCAGGCGCTGTCGCCGCTGTGCACGCCAGCCTGTTCGATGTGCTCCATGATGGCGCCGACCACCGTGGTTTCGCCGTCGGAAATGACATCGACGTCCACTTCCGCCGCGTCTTCCAGGAAGCGGTCCACGAGCACCGGACGGTCCGGACTGGCCTGCACGGCGTAGCGCATGTAGTGGCGGATTTCGTCATCGTTATAGACGATCTGCATGGCGCGTCCGCCGAGCACAAAGCTGGGACGGACCAGCACGGGATAGGAAATCCGCCGGGCGATTTCCACCGCTTCGTCTTCCGTCACCGCGGTGCCGCTGGGGGCCTGATTGAGTTTCAGGTCATCGAGGAGCTTGGCGAAAAACTTGCGATCCTCAGCGAGTTCAATGCTCTTTGGCGAGGTGCCGATGATGTTGCAGCCGGCCTCTTCGAGTTTGGCCGCAAGATTCAGCGGCGTCTGGCCGCCCAACTGGACGATGACGCCCCAGCACTGCTCGTTTTCGTAAATGTTCATCACGTCCTCGAACGTGAGCGGCTCGAAGTAGAGGCGGTCGCTGGTGTCGTAGTCGGTGGAGACGGTCTCCGGGGTCGAATTCACCATGATGGTCTCGAAGCCCATTTCCTTCAGCGCAAAGGAGGCATGCACGCAGCAGTAGTCGAATTCGATGCCCTGCCCGATCCGGTTCGGTCCGCCGCCGAGGATCATGACTTTGCGCTTGGCGGACGGCCGCGTCTCGTTCTCCTCGCCGTAGGTGGAGTAATAATATGGCGTGTAGGCCTCGAACTCCGCCGCGCAGGTGTCCACGAGGCGGTAGGTGGGAATGATGCCGGCGGCTTTGCGGGCGGTGCGGATGGCGTCTTCGCTTTGTCCGGTGAGGTGGGCGAGTTGCCGGTCCGAGAAGCCGAGGCGTTTGCAGCGGCGGAATGCATCCCCGGACAACGCAAGTGGTGCCGCAGGGAACACAGGCGTCCCGCCTGTGCTGGCTTGCGGGCGTCCCGCCTGCATGTGCTGATCCTCATGGAGGATCTTCACATCGCTCCCCAACACGCATTGCTCCTCGCTCAGCCCTGCCTTCACCGGGTTTTCCAGTATGTAGCGCCGGTAGTAATCCAATTCCTCCAGATCACGCACAATCCGGTCAAAGCTCTCCTCCATCCAGAATTTCCCTGAGCAGTTTTCCAGTTTGTTGATCTCTTTGGCCGTAAACGATTTCCAGGAATGAAGAATGTCCGGCAAGCCATGCCCGCTCAGCGGACTGAGCAGCACATGCACATGGTTGGGCATGACCACAAAGTGATCGAGGGCATAGCGTTCGCCATCAAAGTGCCGCAGCGCCTTTGCCACCATGTCGGCGGCGGCGGGCTTGCGGAGCGTGCAGGAGCCGTGGCCCTGGTCCAGCCAGTCCTGACGCCGCTCATAGAAAAGCACCTTGAACTCGGCGGTGGTTTTGACATTCCACGGCTGCGGATGGCGTTCTTCCCAGGCGGCCAGTTCGGCTTCCCATGTGCTGATGAGGGAAGCGGGGATGGAGTCAGCAAGGCGGAAGGTGATGAAGTAGGTCGCGCCTGGTTGTTCCCAGTGGGGGAGATTGCGGCGGTGCTTGTGGATGTCCGAGTCGGGAGCGAATGCTTTGAATGGAACCCTGCAGGCGGGACGCCCGCCGGCCAGAACAGGCGGGACGCCTGCGTTCCGCACTTCGCGCTCGGCGGTCACGATCTCCTCAATATTCCGCAGGAACCACGGATCAATCTTGGTCAGGTCGAAAATCTCCTCCACGCTGAAGCCTTCGCGGAAGGCCACGCCGAGCCAGAAGATGCGTTCGGCGTTCGGCACGCTCAGTTTCCTGACAATTTCATCGCGCGGCGGATTCACCGGATCCTTGCCGTCGGCACCGAGGCCGGCGCGGCCGGTTTCCAGCGAACGCAGCGCCTTTTGCAGCGCCTCTTTGAACGTGCGTCCGATGGCCATGGCTTCGCCGACGGACTTCATCTGCGTGGTCAGCACCGGATTGGCGGCGGGGAATTTCTCGAACGTGAAGCGCGGCACTTTTACCACGCAGTAGTCGATGGTCGGTTCGAAGCTGGCAGGGGTCTCGCGGGTGATGTCGTTTTTGATTTCATCCAGCGTGTATCCCACGGCCAGCTTGGCGGCGATCTTGGCGATGGGGAAACCGGTGGCCTTCGACGCCAGCGCCGACGAGCGGCTGACGCGCGGATTCATTTCGATGACGATCATGCGCCCGGTCTCCGGGTGCGTGGCAAACTGGATGTTGGATCCGCCGGTCTCCACGCCGATTTCGCGGATCACGGCGAACGAGGCATCGCGCATGATCTGGAATTCGCGGTCGGTCAGCGTCTGCGTCGGCGCCACGGTGATCGAATCCCCCGTATGCACGCCCATCGGGTCCAGGTTTTCGATGGAACAAACGACCACGCAGTTGTCGGCCTGGTCGCGCATGACCTCCATTTCAAATTCCTTCCAGCCGAGCAGTGACTCCTCGATCAGCACTTCGGTGACCGGGGAAAGGTCCAGTCCGCCGGCGACGATGGCGTCGAATTCTTCGCGGTTGTAGGCAATGCCGCCGCCGGTGCCGCCCAGCGTGTACGCCGGGCGGATGATGAGCGGAAACGTTCCAATTTCCTCGGCCACCTTCCGGCCTTCTTCCAGCGTGTGAGCCACACCGCTTTTGGGCAGGTCCAGGCCGATGCGCAGCATCGCTTCCTTGAACAGCAGACGGTCCTCGCCTTTTTCAATCGCCTCCGCCTTGGCGCCGATCATCCGGACACGGTGTTTGGCCAGCACCCCGCTGCGCCAGAGCGACATGGATGTATTCAGCGCCGTCTGCCCGCCCAGTGTCGGCAGCAGTGCGTCGGGCTTTTCCTTTTCGATGATCTTTTCCACCACTTCCGGGGTGATCGGCTCAATGTAGGTGCGCGCCGCAAACTCCGGATCGGTCATGATCGTGGCCGGATTGGAATTGATGAGCACCACGGTGTAGCCCTCCTCCTTCAGCGCCTTGCAGGCCTGCACGCCGGAGTAGTCGAACTCGCATCCCTGTCCGATGACGATGGGACCGGAGCCGATGACGAGGATTTTGTGGATGGAGGTGTCCTTGGGCATGCGCGGAAAATGGCTGAAACCGCGAGCATTTGGCACGGGGCGCGGCCCCGTGTCAAATGGGAGGGCGGGAAAATGCGGGAACTGGCAGCAGCGGGAGGTCCCCCTTCCCCCAATGCCTCCGGCTACGGATTTTCCGGCAGGGCGAAAAATCGGGTCAATTCCCGACCGGCGTATCCGGTCATTTCCAGATAGCCGCGCCCGGTCACCGACTGGCCGCTGCGGGTGCCCGCGGCATCCATGACGCCCTCCCAGTAACTGGGGCCGCCGTGATCGGATGCGAACACCAGCTCCTGCTCAGGGAATGGCGCGGAAATCTCCAGTTTCAACCCGCGGGACGGCGAATGCAGCCGCCACCGCACGGGATATTCCCCGCCCGTTTCGGGTGACTTCCAGATCTGCCCCGGTGTCAGGACCAGATCCTCCGGCCCCAGCCACACCACTGCGCCGTCCGGCTCGACCAGGGTTCCGGAAAGCAGCGGCGCGGCATCGCGGTTCTGGTCGCGCAGCCGGTAAACCATGAGGTCACTCCCATCAGCCAGGTGCAGGGAAATCCAGTCCCACCCCTGGCGGGAGGCATCCAGAAAATGCGTGCCGAATTCGTGATCCATCCAGCTCAATCCGGTGACGCGGTGTTCCTTTCCGTCCACGGCCAGCACCCCGCTGGTTTCCAGGCGGGTCAGGGAATAATAGGTCGAGCCACCGCCGCCGGTCTGACCTTTCCGGCTGAAGCCATTTTCCCCATGGGGCACCGGCCCACGCGGCGGCTTCAGCGTCAATGTCAGACTCATGGCGCAGGGCGTGTGCGCCGCCGCCTTCAGGTGGACGACGCCGTCCGCATCCATTGCGGCGCTCCAGTTTTCCTGCCAGACACGCAGGTTTTCCGTGGCCGCGCCGTTGAATCCAGCCCCGGCACGTCCGAGCCGCCCCGTGTGCAAAAAGCGGCTTTCCGCGGGATCGGAAATGGCAAAATGCGCCATGTGCAGATCCCGCACCGCCCAGCGGGACGGGTTGGGCGGTTCCGCCTGGACTCCGATGCGGAAAAATGTCAGTTGATAGCCGAATCGCCTTCCCTCGGATTCGACGTTTCCCGTGCAATACCACCACTCCACGCGATGATCCGGATGGCTGCCGTGGTCCCGTGGAAATGTCAGGGGCCGGGCCGCCTGGGCATCCTTCCACGGGGCGGCGCAGGAGAACGCCGCGGGAAGGACGAAGAGAATACCTGTCAGGATGTGCTTCATTCGCGGATTTCAGTGATGGTCCTGCGGCGTCCGGCCAGGCGGAGAATGCCTGCGGAAAAGAGCCATCCGGCCAGGGCGGTCAGCACGGGGAGCACCAGCGTGAACTGCAGGAGCAGGAGCCATGGAGGTTTGAACCGGATCGTCCAGCCGAAGGTCTGGACGTTGATGACATATACGAGAATCAGCGAGATGCCAAAGCCCAGCACCAGCCCGACCGCCTGGCTCAACAAACCCAGATACCCGGCTTCCACGGCCAGTTCCCGGCGCAGTTGCGCACGGGCAGCGCCGAGCTGGCGCAGAATGTTCAGTTCCCCGCGGCGTTCCAGCACCAGGGTGAAAATGGTGGTGGCCACCCCGGCCATGGCCACCAGGATCGCAATGGCTTCCAGCGCCCAAGTGATCGAAAAGGTGCTGTCGAAAATGCGCAGCACCTCGCGGCGCAGCGTCGCATTGGTGTAGATCTGCACGCTGGTTCCGGGAGGGAAGGCGCCGAGCAGCTCAGCGCGGATTTTGTCAGGGTCTGCACCTGGTTTCAGATAGAGGGCCACATTGGTCGGCACAAACGGTCCAAAGTGCTTTTCCCAGGTGCTGTGGTCCATGGTCACCACGCCGCGGTCGTTGGTGTAGTCGAAAAAAATCCCGCACACGGTGAACGCCCGCGACCCCTGCGGCGTGGGCAGTTCGATGCGGTCGCCGACGCCTTTGTGGTAGCGCAGGGAAAAGGCCTCAGCCACGAGCACTTCATCCCGCGACGGTGCCTCGCGCAGCATGGTGCGCCAGTTGCCTGGGGCGGATTTGAACGCGACCCGCCCGCGCTCGGCAAGGATTCGGAAACTGGTTACGGAAAGGACTATCCGGCTGTCCTGATAGGAAATGTCCCCGGTCCGCATCCGCTCCATCTCATCCACGGACGGGTTCGCCGCCAGCACCTGCATGGTTTCCGGTGACAGGGCGGACTCCACGCCCACGTTCCGCTTGGTGGCCGGGCGGAGGAACAAATCCGCTGCCAGTGAATTCTCCACCCAGTAAATGAGCGTCTGGCGGAAACTCCCCACCATGACTGCGATGGCCACGCTCAGCGCCAGCGTGCCGCCCAGGGCACCAACCGGAATGGCCAGCCGTTTCCGGCCCCCAGCCAGACCAGTCCAGGCGAGCTGCCCTGCCGCACCCAGCCGCCCGTGCATCAGCGGACGCAGCAGGTGCAGCGTCAGTGTTAGGATCGCCGGCATCGCAAATCCCGCCGCCGCGGCGACACCCAGGCACGCGGCGGTTCCGCCCAGAGGCAGTCCGCCAATGGCCGGCAGAAAACAGCACCCAACCGCGACGCCCAGCGACGCCACCGCCGCCAGCACACCCGCCTTCCAGGCATGGCGCGGCCCGGCGGCATCGGGAACACTGCGGACCGCCTCCATGGGGGAAAGGCGGGAGGCTTCCCAAGCCGGTCGCCATGCGGCGAGCAGTGCCAGCAGCGAGCCGAGGATCACTACCGGCACCGCCACTTTCCAGTCGAGCGAGCCCAGCGCGACCTGGGTCTGGGTGTAGAGCGTCCGATTCGTCGTCTCGGTGAACGCCACCGTCCACCGGGCCAGCCATTGGCCCAGCAACAGGCCCAGCAGGCAGCCGGGAATCGCAAAGGCTGCGGCTTCCCCCAAAAACAGCCGCAGGATCGCCCGGCGCGAAACACCGAGGGTGCGCAGCATGCCGATTTCCTCGCGGCGGCTGATGACGGAAAGCGACACCGCGTTGTAGATGACATAAAGGCCGGCGAGAAAGGCGATGCCCGAGAGCAGGGTCAGATTGAAATGATAGGCGCTGAGCATTTTCTCCACTTCCGCGCCGCGTCGCGCAGGGCGGCGGACTTCCAGCCCGGCAGGCAGCCGGGCGGCGATGGCACTTTCCGTGGCAGCCACATCCAGGTCGCGGTGCAGTTTGAGTTCCACACGGTCCAGACGTCCCAGCTTTCCCAGCCGCCACTGGGCCGCCGCGATGTCCATGAGCACCACGGAACCATCCAGGACACGAGCCGCGCCCCGGTCCAAAAGCAGCGCGGAAATGCGCATGGGCAGGCGCTGGTCGGCGAAATGCAGGTCCACCGCATCTCCTGCCTTGAGACCGCGGCGGCGCGCAAATTTTTCCGTTAGGATGACCGCGTGAGGATCCATGAGCAGGGCAAGGAACTCGGCGGGAGTCGGACGGGAACGGCCGCCGGCAAGGGCGGCGAGTTCATAGTCGCGCACTTCCTGGTCGCGCAGGACATCGACGCCCAGGACGTGGAGGATTTCACCGTGCGGAGGTTCGCCGAAGACCGCTTCGCCCTCCACCACCGGACACGGAACGCCGAACTCCCGCAGCCAGAGCAGTTCCGCAATGCGGGCTTCCGGCAGGCCGCCGGGTGCGGAGATTTCCAGCGCGGCGCGTCCGGCCGCTAGGTCGATTCCCTGGCGGAAACTGTCCACCGAGCTGGTTTTTGCCAGGTCAATGCCGATGATGACGGCAATGCCCAGGGCGATGCCGCAGAGCGTGGTGAGCGCCCGCAGCGGCTCCCGCCAGAGCCGGCGGAAAATGAAGCTGCCCCACAGGCCGTTCATGGCGTCAGCCGGCTGCCCGCCGTGTGGTCATTCACTGAGCCTCCCGTCCTTCATCTGGAGAATGCTGCCGGCAGCCGCGGCAACCTCCGCGTCATGCGTTGCCAGCAAAATGGTCACGCCGGTGCTGCGGTTGAGTTCCAGCAGCAATGCCACCACCATGGCGCCATTGCGGGAATCCAGACTTCCGGTGGGTTCATCGGCGATGAGCAGCTGCGGGCGGTGCACCAAAGCGCGGGCCACCGCGGCCCGCTGGCGCTCCCCGCCGGACAACTGCGCAGGGAAATGGCTGCGCCGGTCATCCAGACCGACGCGCTGCAGCAACTGTGCGGCACTGGCTTCCGCCTCCTTCCGCGAACGCCCCGCCAGCCGCAGCGGCAGCGCGGCATTTTCCAGTACGGTGAGTGTCGGCAGCAGATTGAATGCCTGAAAGACAAAGCCAACTTTTTCCCGCCGCAATTTTGTCAGGGCGGCGTCATCACACGCCTGCAGCGGCGTTGTGGCAAATTGGATTTCCCCCCGGGTGGGCCGTTCCATGGCACCGCAGAGCTGGAGCAGCGTGGATTTCCCGCAGCCGCTGGGGCCCATCAGCGCGGTGACCGAGCCCGCAGTCACATCCAGATCCACCCCGCGCAGCGCCTCCACCGGTGCCGCCGCCCCGGCATAGGTGTGATGAACATCGCGGACGGTGAGGAGCATGGCTGGGCCATCACCGCTGGACGCGGGCGCCGCCGCCCTTCATCAGTTTTTCCACTTCGGCCTTCGTGGCAAACGAGGTGTCGCCGGGAGTGGTCATGGCCAGGGCACCGTGGGCCGCACCGTAATTGACGGCCCGGGCGGGGTCGCCGGTGGTCATCAGGCCGTAAATGAGGCCGGAGGCGAAACTGTCCCCGCCGCCCACACGATCCATGATTTCCAGGTTAGGATATTTTCGGGATTCATGAAACTGGCCGTTCATGTAGCAAATGGCGGCCCAGTCATTGATGGTGGCGGTTTTGGCGGCGCGCAGCGTGGTCGCCACCACCTTGAAGTTGGGATATTCCCGCACCGCCGATTCGATCATTTTTTTGAACGCGGAAACGTCGATGTCCAGCAGGTGCTCGTCGGCGCCTTCCACCTGAAAGCCAAGGCACGCCGTGAAGTCCTCCTCGTTGCCAATCATGACATCGACGTGCCGGGCGATTTCACGATTCACCTCCTGGGCGCGCTTCTGGCCGCCGATGCTCTTCCAGAGGCTGGGGCGGTAATTCAGATCATAGGAAACCCACGTGCCATATTCCTTGGCTTTCTGCACCGCTTCGATCACGAGCTTTGGAGTGGTGTCGCTGAGCGCGGCGAAAATACCGCCGGTGTGCAGCCAGCGGACACCCAGTTCGCCGAAAATGTGGTCCCAGTCGAAATCGCCGGGCTTGAGCTGGCTGGCGGCCGTGTGTCCGCGGTCGGGAATGCCCACAGCACCGCGGACGCCGAAGCCGCGTTCCGTGAAGTTCAGCCCGTTGCGCACCGTGCGACCGACTCCGTCATACGGGATCCATTGGATGAACCGCGTGTCCACGCCGCCCTGCAGAATAAAATCCTCCAACAGCCGACCGACATCGTTGTCAGCAAAAGCAGTGGCGACCGCTGTTTTCATGCCGAAACACCGGCGCAGCCCGCGGGCGACGTTGTATTCGCCCCCGCCTTCCCAGACCTGGAAATTGCGCGCCACCCGCACCCGGCCTTCACCGGGGTCGAACCGCAGCATGATTTCTCCGAGCGAGAGCAGGTCATAGGCGCAGGAGTCGGCTGGTCTGAGGGCGATCATGGTGGCGTGCGTATGATTGGAAGCAAAGGCTGGCGGCAAGGGCACGGGGATGCAACCGGGAAAATTCCTGGCACAACCCTCCCGGAACTGGACTTGGCCGCGGCTTGCTGTTGATTGGCTGCACCTTCATGGACTTCAACCTGGCCAAGAAGCTGCAGCAGCCACCAGCCGACCAGCATCCAGTGATGCACAACCGGTGGACGGATCTGCTGTTCCTGCACTGGAGCTTCGCACCGGAATCTGTGCAGGCGCTGCTGCCGCCGGGCTTGACGGTGGATGCCTTTGGCGACCGGGCCTGGATTGGCGTGGTGCCGTTTGGCATGGAGCGCATCCGTCCGGTCTGGCTGCCACCAATTCCGGGGCTTTCCTGGTTTCTGGAAATGAACCTCAGGACTTACGTCACCTGTGACAAAACCGGCGAGCCGGGAGTCTGGTTTTTCTCGCTCGACGCCAGCCAGCGGCTGGCCTGTGCGGTGGCGCGACGGTTTTTTCACCTTCCCTATCATTTTGCGAAAATGCGCCGGCGGTACGATGCGGACGGCTGGATTCACTACACCAGCCGGAAGGACGCCGAGCCGCCGTGCGAGTTTGTTTACCGTGCCGGCCAGGGCTCCCTAACGGGTGCGGTTGCGGAGTCGTTCGAATTCTTTCTGGTGGAGCGGTATCTGCTTTTTGCGTGGGACAACAAGCACCGCCGCCTCTCCAGCGGCCGGGTGCACCACACGCCCTATCAAATCGCCCCCGCCATCGTGGCCGAAGCCCGCTGCCAGGCGCTCTTTTTGCGGGCCGGGCTCACCCCTCCAGCCCGCCCGCCGGAAAGCGCCCTGTTTTCACCCCTGGTGCGAACGCTCATTTATCCGCTGCGGGAAATGGTGTGAGGAAGATGACGCCGGGAGCGGCGTTTTGGGAAGAACAGGCTCCTAGCCGCCAGCCCCCGCACCCACCACCACCAACAAACGAATCCCGCTGATGATGCCGCGACTCCCGGGATCATAGAAGCCGCGGCTGGAAGAGAGGAGACCCCCGGGACCATTGAGGTCCCACGAACCACCCCGCAACGCACGGCCTTTTGTTAGTGTTCTGTCTTTCCCCAAAGGATCGTTGCCGTCGTAGCCGCTCGCCATCCACTCCCACACGTTGCCTCCAAGGTCGTAAAGCCCGTCATTGCTCCGCCCTTTGGGAAAACTCATCACCGGTGCCGTCCCCGCATAGCCGTCCGTGTAGCCAGAGATCCCCTCGATCCTCTTCTCAAACTTCGCCGCCGCCGCGCTGTCCGCGTAATTCCCGGACCCGCTGGGCGGCGGAAAGCTGGTGCCCCACGGATACACCCCTTCAATTTTCGCATGCTTGCTCTCTGGCGACGCCGCAGCGTTTTCCCGGTCGCCAATTCCCACCGCGCAGCTCCATTCGTGATCCGTCGGCAGCCGGTAGGTCAGCCCCGGCTCCTGTTTGTTCAGCCACGCGATGAACGCCTGCGCGTCCTCCCAGCTCACACAGGTCACCGGATGCGTTTCGTCCTGATTAAATCCCGGACTGTCCCACCCCTTGCCGGGAACCGGTTTGAATTCCGTTCCCGTCCACGTAAAGGGCACCATGCCTTTCGAGTAGTCATAGGTTTTATCCGCCGTGACAAACGCCCGAAAATCCTTCACCCGCGTCTCGTGGATGCAGAAATACACCTTCTGCCCATCCGTCGGTCCTCCGGCAATTGGAACAGGCACAAATTTCATGCCCAGGGAATTTTCGAACGGCGCGTCTTTCGTCGCCGCGGCGAGGCGCTGGGCCGGGTCGGCGGCTGGTGGTTTGGGCGGCATGGGAGCGGGAATGGGATTTGGCAGGGAGACACCGGGCGCAAAATAAAAATCCTCCAGCAGGCTGCCGGTTTGGTAGGGGCGCTGCTGGTCGCCGGTGGCGGCGAGCACTTCCGTGGTGACGCTTTTGAGCATTTTGGTCAGCTCCTGCCCGGTGAGGATATTTCTGGCCAGGGCGACGGCATACGGGCTGTTGCCGTCCTTTCCATCGTAGGCGGGTTTTCCCGGAGCGGCGGCGTAGCTGATGAGCAGGTCCGCGTGTTCCATGGCCGCCAGGCCGCTGCGCGTCTGGCTGCGCTCCTTGGCGCTCATCAGCCAACTGGTCGACGGCGGAACCCGGCAGCAGTCCAGAAACACCAGGGCGGTTTTTGGTCTCTTGTCCGCGAGCGCCGCCAGCACCGTGTCCGCCTCCAACGACTCCTCACCGAGGTCGTATCTGTGCTGGAGCTTCGCATTGCCCGCCATCAGAAAATTCTTTCCCTCCCACTGCACCCCGTGTCCCGCAAAATACACCACCGCGGCACCACCGGGATCGATCTGGCCCACAAATTCATCCAGCCGCGCCTTCAACTGCCCCTTGGTCACATCCGTGGCCAGCACCACCTTGAAGCCGGCCTTTTCCAGCGCTCCAGCCACCAGCTTCGCATCGTTGGCCGGATTCGGCAGCGTGGCCAGACTGCCGTCCTTCGGATACGTGGAAATCCCCACAACGAGAGCCGACCGCGGCGCGGCAGAAGCCATGGAAAGGGCGGACAGAACGCAACAATAGTGCAGCAGGGGCTTGAACGGCTGGCGCATGGCAGCGGTTGGTTGGCGGGTTCTGAGGGTGGCAGGATAACAAAAGCCGAAGCGATGGTCAACAGGCAGGCGCCGGTCAAAAATGGCCGGCAGGGGAAAACTCGCGCCAGACCCGGACGGGATGACAAGAAAAGCGCTTCCTGAAGCGGCCCACTCACCTGGAGCCGGCTTCACTAGCCAAACATCTGCGTCCAGCGTCCTGCGTGGACGCCCATGCCCATACGGTGGTGGCCGGGGTTGAGCATGTTGCGGTGGTGTCCGGGACTGCCCCACCAGGCGTCAATGGCGGCCTGCGGTTTCGGACTACCTGCGAAGATGTTTTCCGCGCTGGCGCTGGTTCCCGCGAGTCTGGCGCGGTCCCACGGGGTCTTTTTTCCGGGCACTGGAGATTCATGGGCGAAGAACCCGCGTTCAGCCATGTCCTTGGAATGGCCACGTGCGGCCTCGCACAGCCGGGGGTCGAGCACCAGGGCGGTGAGCCCCAGCATGGCGCGCAATTCGTTGGTCAAGCGGACGCCTTCGGCTTCTTCGGCTGGCACCTGGGCTGCCAGTTTCTGGTTGCCCTCCATGATGCGGAGGATCTCCTTGTCAAACGTCGGGGCCCGGCCAATGAGGGCAGCTTCCTCCTGCTCCAGCCGGGCGCTGCCGTAGTCCCGCCCGTCGTTCACCGCCAGGGCATGCCGCAGTTGCGCCCGACAGTCGGCCAGGACAAGGAGTTTTTCCCGCTCGGGTTTGAGTGCCGGGGTTTTCTGAAAAACCATGTCCCGGCTGATGGAGTAGTGCTCGCGGAGAAACGCTCTGGCGGGGTCGCCGATTGTATGAACTTTTGATTTCAGCGCCGCATCATCCAGCTTCTGCAGGGCGAGAACGTCGGCGCGCATCATCTTGATTTTTTCGCGGGTTTCCTTCGTTTCGCGCTGCAGCAGGATGCCGTCGGAGGCTTGCTTGAATGCCTGCTTGTAGGCCGGCAGGGCTTTCTGGAAGTCCTGTTCGACCACGCTGAGCACCCCCTGGCGGATGGGCCGGGCCTGGTCGATCACCTGATCAATGACCTCGCGCCGGCGTCGGGGATTGCCCTCCGCCTTGCGGTAGGCATCCAGCAATTCCATGCCTTTTTTGCGTTCTTCCGGGGTCAGGGTCTCCGCACTCAGGCGCAGGGAAAGACTCGGGAACAGCAGCACGGTGGAAATCTGGAGGGAGCGGCGGCGCGTCATGGGGTCGTGAGGGGCCGCAACCATGACGGACAACCGATAAAAAGCAATGCGAGCAGCGGGATCGCCGCCGCTCGCGTTGCGGAATTGAAATCGAACTACTGGAGTCCGAAACCGGCGTCCGATCCACGGTCGCCCACCTTGAGGTAGCGGTAGTAAACTTCCAGCATCAGGGTGCAGAGGGTGGCGCGGTAAATGTCAGAGTCACTGCCGGCGGCAGCGGAGGTGGCTCCATTGAAATCTCCCTGCTCTGCGGCATAGGAACCGTCCGGATTCTGATTTTTGAGCAACTGGTCGCGGAACTGCTTGTTCCATGCTTCCCATTCGCGTCCGCCTTTCTGGAAGAACGCCTGGGTGTTGTAATACCAGCAGTAAATGTTCGCGTTTTTGTTCCAGTCGAGCGGATCCTTGTCGAACTGCTCAGTCAGAAAGCGCAGGCCTTTGTTGGCGACGCCGCGGTTACCGCCGAGGGTCTGGATGCCCAGCACGCCGATGCCGGTCATGGTGTGGCTGCCGTAGGCCTTGCCCTTCTCGGTGTGCTGGCCGATACCGCCGTCGGCCTGCAGCTTGCCTTCCAGCCATTGTTCGGCCTTGCGCATGGATGCGGGCAGGCCGGTGATTTTCAGATTGGTGTGCTTGGCGGCTTTGAGCGCCTGGAACTGCCAGCCGGTCACGGACATGTCCTCGCGGCCGTATTTGACATAGTGCGGGCTGTTGCCGCCATAAGCCCAGTTGCCGTCGTCCTGCTGGTGTTCGATGATGATGGCCACCCCGCGTTCGAAGGATTCGCGCAGGCCGGGCATTTCCTTTTTGCCGAGTTTGGAGAAGGAATAGGTCTCTCCGAGGGCATAGCAGGCGATGCCGTGTTCATAGACGCAGTGGTTGGTCTTCATTTCGGTGAAGAATCCATTTTTCTGCTGCGCAAGGTTAATGAGGTAGTTGATGCCTTTGAGGATATTTTCTCCGTAGAACGGCGACTCTGGCGTTTCGCAGTGGCCGTAGTAGCAGAGCAAGACCAGCCCGGTCATGCCGCCTTTCCACTGGTTGCCCCAGGATCCGTCGGCATTCTGCTTGCTCTTGAACCAGTCCAGCGCCTTGACCACGGCCTTTTCGCAATCCTCGTTGCCTCCGTTTTGGCGCATCTTTTCCATCCGTTCCTGCGGGGAGCAGCGGCTGCGCATGATCGACGGCAGACCAACAAATCCAACGCCATGGCCGGGACCAACACCCTTGCCGTAGCCATCGCCCAGCAGTCCGCCCTTGCCTTTGCCGCGCAGGCCGCCTTCGCCGCCGCCCACCCCGCCGGCGGTCGGCATGGTCAGGCCGGTCATGGTCGTGTCCGCGCTCATCGTCTGCACGTCGGGCAGCGTCACGGAAGAAGAGGTGACATTGGCAGCGATGCGGCTTTTCGGCTGGCTCATGCTCACCGCACGGCGCTTCGAGGCCACTTTGGCTTCGGTGGATTTTCCGCCGCCGCCGCCGCCGGGCAGGAAGTCCACATTTTCATCATCCTTTTTCGTCTTGATGACAAACGTGATGAGGAAAATGGCAATGAGTATGAATACGATGTGGATCAGCAGGCTGAGCATGAGCGAGCCGCCGCCGATGCGCTTCCAGTAGGATGGCTTCTGCCGCGGAACGTAGGTGGCGAACTCCATCGGCATCCCGTTTTCATCCACAGCAAAGCCCTGATTGGGGTCGTAGCCGTATCCCATGTTCGGGTCGTACCCCTGGCCTGGCTGCTGGGGCGGATAGCCTTGCTGTTGATACTGGTTGGGGTCGTAGTTCATGGCAGGTGGATGGCGGAAGGGTCAGTCTGTGATCAAAACGCGCTGACTCGCAAGGAAATTAGGAAATTTTTTATCCGAATGCAGCAAAATTGTTTGGCTTGGTTGATCCTCCGCGGCCCGGACCAGTCGGGCAACGCCTTTGACACGTCCGGGCAGGCGGTGTGAAATGCCCCACGCCATGGCCAGCCCCATCTCCATTCCAGAAATCCTCTCGACCAAAGTCATCCCCTATGACGAAATCCGCCCGGCGCTGAAAACCGGTGATCTGGTTTTCTGCTCGGGTACGTATTTTTTTTCCAATGCGATCCGGTGGTTCACCAAGTCGGTGTGGAGCCACGTCGGCATCATTTACCAGGATGCCCACCTGGAGCGGGTGTTTATTCTGGAAAGCGAAACCTTCATCGGCGTGCGGCTGGCGCCGGTTTCCAAATACCTGCGCGACTACCACGGTCGAAACCGTCCTTACCGCGGCCGGATGATGATCGCGCGGCTGGCGTCGGCGGTGGAGCCGGAAGGGGTGAAGCAGGCGATCAGCTTCGGGATGGACGAACTGACCAAGCCGTATGACAATCTGGAAATTCTGCGCATCGCCATCCGCCTCCTTCTGAAGCGGGGCCGCCGCAACCGGGACCGCAAATACATCTGTTCGGAGCTGGTGTATGAGTGTTACCGGCAGGCAGGGGTCCGGTTCAAATTCCACCGTAAATCGATCAGTCCAGATGACATCTGGCGGGACGAGCGCATTCAGCCCATCTGCCGCATTCTCTGAATTCCGTGAAATCATCCCTTTCCCAGCCGCTTTGCTGGCTCATCGCCTTTGCCGCCGCCGCGGCAGCCGCCTGGTTCCTGGTCCTGCCGATGCACCAGCGCATCCTGCCGCAAATGCTGCGGACCGGCACCGAGCAGATGATCGCCCAGTGGCGCGATGCCATGCTGGCCTACAAGGCAGACAACGGCACGTTTCCCCCCGGCGACCTGGCCGCCATGAAGGAAGAGTCGTGGATGAACGCCCTGCACCGGCAGAACAAGCTGGAAAAGCTCTACATCGACAAGTATTCCATCCGCACGCGGCATGTGGTGCCGGTGGACGGCTGGGACAATGCGCTGTTTTTCGATTACGACGGCACCGGCGATCTTTCCAACATCCGCTCCGCCGGTCCAGATGGGAAATTTGGCACCGGCGATGACATCGTGTCCAGGGACTGTCCCCAGCGCAACATCCCCGTTCCCGAGGATCTCCTGGACCAGTCCGCCCGGCGAAAAAAGGACGCCGAAAAGAAAAAAGACGAAGCGGAGGCCGCCGAGAAGGACCCGCCCACCGGTCCTACGCCCGCCGCCGACCCACCGAAATCTGCCGCCCCCTGATCCCATGCGCCAGTATCATGACCTGCTCCGGCTCGTGCGGGACAATGGCCAACGGCGGGAAGACCGCACCGGCACCGGCACCCTGTCGGTATTCGGCGCGCAGTGCCGCTTCGACCTCCGCGAGGGCTTTCCGCTGGTCACCACCAAGCGGGTCCATTTCAAATCCGTGGTCCATGAACTGCTTTGGTTCATCCAGGGCAGCACCAATGTCCGCTACCTGCGGGAAAACGGCGTCACCATCTGGGACGAATGGGCGGACGAACACGGCGATCTCGGTCCGGTCTATGGCCGGCAGTGGCGCCGCTGGGCGCTGCCGGACGGCGGCAGTTGCGACCAGTTGCGCGATGTGATCCGGCAAATCCGCGAAACCCCCGACAGCCGCCGCCTCATCGTCAGCGCGTGGAATGTGGCGGACCTTCCCAGAATGGCGCTCGCCCCGTGCCACACACTGTTTCAGTTTTACGTGGATCCCGCGGAAGGGACGCTCAGTTGCCAGCTTTACCAGCGCAGCGCAGACCTGTTCCTCGGCGTGCCGTTTAACATCGCCTCCTACAGCCTGCTGCTGGCCATAGTCGCCCAGGTTTGCGGCCTGCGCCCGGCGGAGTTTGTCCACACCTTCGGCGACCTTCACATCTACACCAACCACCTCGACCAGGTGCAGCTTCAGCTCACAAGGGATTTTCGTCCGCTGCCGCAGCTTTGGCTGGACCCCGCCGTCACCGGCATCGACGCCTTTCGTTTCGAGCACATCCGCCTCGACGGCTACGACCCGCACCCGGGCATCAAGGCCCCCATCGCCGTATGAGCGGCTGTTCCTATCATGCCGTCGCCGCCATGGCGAAAAACCGGGTCATCGGACGCCGCGGGCGCATGCCATGGCATTTGCTGGAGGATCTGAAATTCTTCAAGCGCCTCACCACCGGGCACCCGGTCATCATGGGCCGCAAAACCTGGGAAAGCCTCGGACGTCCGCTGCCCAACCGGCGCAATCTCATCCTCAGCCGCACGCTCCCCGCACCGCCTGGCGCGGAAGTCGTGCGGGACCTCGCGGCGCTGGATTCCCTGGGCCTAACCGGGGATGTCCATGTCATCGGAGGTGCGGAAATTTACCGGCTGCTGCTGCCGCGCTGCGCGTCCGTTTACCTCACCCTGCTCGCCGACGATGCGGAAGGAGACACCTTTTTCCCGGAATTCGAATCCGCCTTTCCCGTCTGGGAAGTGCTGGAAACCGGACCGCACTGCGAATGGCGGCGCTATTTCCGCCGTGCCCCCAGCCACGGCGGACTGCCCAGCCCGTGAGCGCAACATCCGGCGGCGGGAGGATTCCGCGCAGCGCGGTGGCGGGGACTTGCGGTGTGTGCTATGGCTGCGGCGCATGACACTGCCACGCCTGCTGCTTTGGGTTAGTTTCCCGCTGTTTCTGCTCGATTTCGCGACCAAGGAATGGATCGTCCGCCATTTCGTGCCGCCGGGGGAAAAAATGGACGGCATCCAGGTGATTCCGGGATTTTTTGACATCGTGCGCCTGCACAACCGCGGAGTGGCGTTTGGCGTCGGTCATGAGGGCACCCATGCCAACTGGATGTTTGGCGGCATCAGCCTGGCTGCCGTGGGCCTGCTCCTGTTCATGTGGCGGAAAAACACCTTCCCCACCCGGCTGGGAAAAACCGCCGTCGGGCTGCTGCTCGCGGGCATTGCCGGAAACCTGCTGGACCGCCTGCTGCGCGGCTATGTGGTGGATTTCCTGCTCTTTGATCTGAAGTTCATGGTCTGGCCGGCCTTCAATGTGGCCGATTCCTGCATCTGCATTGCCGCCGTGTGTCTTTTCCTCTCGTCCTTCCAGAAACTTCCCGAAACCAAGCCGGACGAAACCCCGGCATCCTGACAACATGAAATTTCACCTCCTGTTCCTCACCCTGTTCGGAGGCCTCGGCGCCCCTGCCCAGTTGCCGGATGGTCCGGGCAATCTCGCGCCCCGCACCGTGGTCCTCTACAATGCCAACCAGCCAGCCAGCCGGGAGCTGGCCGAATACTATGCGAAACAACGGAACATCCCCGGCGAGAATCTGGTCGGCCTGAAGTGCGCCGAGGCGGAAACGATCAAGCGCGAGGAATTCAAGTCCACCATCGACGAACCGTTGCGGGAAATCTTCACCAAGCGCGGGTGGTGGGAAACCGGCGACAGCCCCGGCGGAAAAATCTGCACCCGGACCCGGATGCGGGTTTTTGCGCTGATGCGCGGGCTGCCGTTGCGCATCGACGAACAGCCGGTTTACGGTCCGGAGGATCCCAAGACCGGCAAAAAACCGGTGGTCCCGCCCGCCAATGGCAAAAGCAATGCCGCCAGCGTGGATTCCGAACTGATGACCTTCGGCATTCTTGACAAGCACATCGAAGGACCCCTGCGCAATCCCTACTTTGAAAAATCCGAGCCGTTCCTGACACAGCCGCTCGCCCCCATTTTCCTGACCGGACGGCTCGACGGCCCCACGGATGCCGATGCGCGGCGGCTGATCGACGACGCCCTCGCGGTGGAAAAAACGGGGCTCTACGGGCGGGTCTATGTGGACCTGGCGAAGAAGGACACCGGCGGCTACAAGGAAGGCGAAGAGTGGCTCATGAAGGCCGCGCAGACCTTCGGCGCCAGCGGGTTTCCCGTCATTGTGGATTCGCGTGCCCTGACATTTCCGCAGAACTACCCGATGCGGGACTGCGCCGTTTATCTGGGGTGGTACCAACTCCCGCCCGACGGGCCGTTTCTCCATCCGGAATTTAAGTTCAAGCGGGGGGCCATCGCCTGCCACATTCATTCCTTCAGCGCCACCACCGTCCGTTCCACCAAGGAAGGCTGGGTGGGCCTCATGGTGAGCCAGGGGGCGGCGGGAGTATTCGGCAACGTGTATGAACCATTTCTTTCGCTCACCGCCCACCTCGACATTCTCAGCGACCGGCTGCTGCGCGGATTCACCCTGGCGGAGGCCCACGCCATGTCCCTGCCGGCCGGAAGCTGGATGGCCGTGGTGCTTGGCGATCCGCTCTACCGTCCGTTTGCCGCTCCCATTGCCGATGCCGCTGCCGACAAGGACTTCCGCACCCTGCGCCTGCTCATGAAGGAGCACAGCGAGCAGAAAACCGAAAACAGGGACCTGCTGAACAAACTCGTCCAGGCTGCCACCACCCAGCGCAGCGGAAACCTTTGGGAAATGACCGCCCTGCTGGGCCAGGGCATGATGCCGGACGACCGCAAGTCGATCCGTACCGCCTTTGCCAATGCGGTCGCTGCGTTTCGGGCCCCGCAGGACAAAATCCGCGTCAGTCTCCTGCAGGCGGAATGGCATCTGAGCGGCGAGGAAAAAAAGGAGGCGGCCGCGGGGCTGGCTGCCGCCGCCAAGCTCGCGGAAAAGTTGCCCGAACTCAAGGCGATCGAGACCATGCGCACCGAATGGAAGCTGGGCGCTGCCGGAAAATAACCCGAAAGCCGCATGGAGCAGCCGGAGGAATTTTCACCGCTCGCCCGGCGCTACCGGAATCTGGTGTGCGGGGCATTTCCGCAGCGCCGGTTTCAGGATGAGGATTTTTTTGCCGCCCAGCCGCGGCTGCATTCCGAACTGGAGTGGCAGAGCAAATGGTTTGCGGGTGAATTCGGACGCCGGTTTTCCACCACGGATGGACGGGCGGTGGAAATCATCCAGTTTGGCTGGTGGAACCACGGTGCGGGGCCGGATTTCCGGGAATGTGCGGTGACGGTGGACGGGCAGCGGCTGCGCGGCAGCATGGAGCTGGACTTGGAGGACCGCGACTGGGAGCGGCACCGCCATGCGGAAAATCCCGCCTACGAGGATGTGGTGCTCCATCTGTTTCTGAAGCGCGGCGGCGGGGAATTTTTCACCCGCAATGCCAGTCACCGCAACGTGCCCCAGGTGCTGCTGGACGGTGCGGTGGCGGACGCCCGCCCGGCCATGAATCAACCGGCGGCGCATCCGGGCCGCTGCAGCGCGGTGCTGCGCGACTGGCCGCGGCAGCGGGTGGAATCCCTGCTGGAAGCCGCCGCGCGGTTCCGCCTGGAACGCAAAGCCCAGCGGTGGCGGCGCGTGGCCGCCATTCACGGGTGGGATCAGGCAGCCTTCCAGGCGGTGGCCGAAGCGCTGGGATACCGCAAAAACAAGCTGCCAATGACGGTGCTGGCCCAGCGTTTTCCCCTGAAACACCTGCGCCAGCACCCCAGGGAACGCGAGGCACTGCTCTTCGGCGCTGCGGGATTTCTGGATGGCGTTTCCTTTGACGATGCCGACACCGACACCCGCACCTACCTGCGTTCCCTGTGGGAAATCTGGTGGAAACGGCGCGCCGAATTCGCCGGCGAGGCGCAGCGCCGCCCGCTGCACTGGAATTTTTCCGCGGTCCGTCCGGCGAATCACCCGCAGCGGCGCGTGGCCGCCCTCGGGGCCGTGGCGGAGGCTTGGCAAACGGTCCGGCGCTGCCTGCAGGCGGATTCCTTTTCAGAAAAGGAATTTGCCAAAACCTTCCGCGCCCTGACGCATCCCTACTGGGACGTTCACTACACCCTGACATCCCGACCCAGCGCCAAGCGCCTGGCCCTGGTGGGCGCGGCACGCATTGCCGATCTGCTGGCAAATCTCGCCTTTCCCATGCTGGTGCCGCAGCGCGAGCCGCTGTGGTCCAGCTATTGCCAACTGTCCGCACCCCTATCCAACGAAAAATCCACCCTGGCGGCCTTGCGTTTGTTCGGCGGGACGCCGCTGGCGGAAGCGTTCGGCGCCAGGGTGTTTCACCAACAGGCGCTCATCCAGTTGCTGGAGGATTTCTGCATGGTGGACGCCACCGACTGCATCGGCTGTCCCTTCCCCGAACAGCTCGGCCAGTGGGCAGCGGTTTGAAACGACTATCGCCGCATGCTGCCGACCGATTCCATGATGATGCTGATCATCATGTAAGCCATCATGCCGACAACGATGGCCATGACGAAGAGGATCGCGGGCTGAATGAGAGCGCTGACGCGGTCGATGGTGCGCTGGAGTTCCTTGTCGTAGCGCATGGCGGTGCGGGCCAGGGCATGTTCGAGGTCGCCGGTCTGTTCGCCCACGGCGACCATGTCGGTGAGCAGCGGGGGGAAGAATTCGAGTTTTTTGAGGGACCTGGAGAGTGAACCGCCTTCCCCGACCATGCCGCAGACCCGCGAGAGGAGGGTTTTGAGGTGGAGGTTGACCGAGGCATCGCGGGTGAGTTCCAGGGCGCGCAGCAGGGGCAGGCCATTGCCGACGAGGTTGGCCAGGGTTTCCAGCATCTGCACGTAGAAACGGGCGCGGAGCAGCGGCCCGAAAAAGGGCAGTTCCATTTTCTTTTTGTGCCACTTCTCGCGGTATTGTGGGAGGTTGGTAACATGCTGGAAGGCCCAGATGCCGAAGACAATTAGGATGGCGAGCAGCCACCACCAGGTTTTGAAGAAGTCGCCGGTTTGCATGAGAAATGCCGCCGGCCCGGGCAGCGGTTTGCCCATGGACTTGAGCAGGGTGGTGAGCTGCGGAATCAGATAGGAAATGAACACCACGCTGACCGCGACGCCGGCCACGATGAGGAACAGCGGGTAGATCATCGCCGTCTTCACCTTGCTCTGGATTTCCGCAATCGCCGTCATGTATTCGGCCTGGCGGCGCAAAATCTTGGGCAGGGCACCGGAAATTTCCCCGGCGGCCGCCATGTTGCAGTAGAGGTCGCCAAAACTCTTGGAGGATTCGCGCAGCGCGTTGGCGAAACTGGAGCCGTCGCGGATTTTTTGCCGCAGCAGGATGGTCACATCCTTGAGGCTGGAAAGCTCATCGCGGCTTTCCATGATGCGCAGGGCGGGCTCCAACTGGAGTCCTGCCCCCAGCAGGTCGCTGAGTTCTTCGGTAAACAGAATGACCTGCGCCCGCCTGAGCTTCACCGGTCCCTTGGGCAGACCCTCGGCAAGTTTGCTGGTTTTGGGCGGTTTGGAAGGCGGCTCCGACGCCGCGGCGGACGGGGCGGAATCGGATTTTCCCTTCTGGGGCTTTGCCGGTTTCTCGGACTCAGCCCTGGCCTTGTCGGCCTTGCCCGCGCTGGTGGCGGCAGCCGCCGGGACGGCCGCACCCGCGCCTTCCTTCGGTTTGAGGGAAACCGGCTGAAGCCGGCCCCGTTCCAGTTTGCGGAATGCGTCCGACCGGTCCGTGGCATTGAGTTCACCGGCGGCAATGGAGCCGTCCTGCTTGAGTGCTGTGTAAAGAAATACCGCCATGAAGAAATAAGGGATAGCATGGCACGGGGCGGAGCATCCGCACCTGGAATCCACCCGGGCCACGGCTCACAGACCACCAACGGGCTCTCTGCGTTCAATTTTGCCCGGCTCAGCCAGCGCGGAACCGGACCCGCACGAAGATCCGGTTTTCCGCACCCGGTGGAACCGCCACCGAGAGGGTGAGGATTTCGTTGCCGCTGCCGTCGATGCCCCGGCTCAGCAGGGTCGCGGGGGCGGGGGTCCATCCGCTCAAGGCGGTGGAAAGCTCCACTTCCGGCTGGACTGCGGCACCGGCGGCTCTGGTCAGGGTCATTTGCACGACGCCGCCCGCCAAAACCAATGCAGGTAGCATCCCACCCAGCCCCAGGGCATAGTCGGCGAGATTGGTGAGGCCGTTGTGGTCGTCATCGCCGTCCGGATTAGCCGGGAGAGGAGTGGCATCGGAACCGCCTGGATTGCCCCCAGCGGCGAGGCTGTCGCGCCAACTGAGGGGAGCATTGTGATCCGGATTTGCCGCCGGCGCCACCAGCACCAGCGTGGTCCCAGAGCCATCCGCTCCAGCGGGCCAGGGGCTCTGGTCATCGTAGGTGAAGCGCTTGATGTCGGCACCGCTGGCATCCGCCAGGGCTAGTTCCTCACCGCGGTTGGCCAGCACGTTGGCATCGGGCAGGTAGTATTCGCCCAGCACCGGGATTCCTGGGTAGCGCAGGGCAAAAGCGGCGGCGCGCCGCGGAATGACCACCCTGCCGCCGGGCGGGATTTGGGTGCCCGCCGCGGCGCTCCAGGTCAGGCCTGCGGCAAAGTGGACGCCGGTGAGGTCCACGATGAACGAACTGATGTTTTGCAGTTCCACGAATTCGAAATCCTCCGCGTCGGTGAAGCCGGCCGCCTGTTCGGAGCCGCTGGGCGGTGCGGGATGATAGTTCAGTTCACTAACCACCAGGTTGGCCGCATGGGCGGCGACGGTGCCGCCGCTGCCGGTGATGGTGATGGAGTCGGTCTGGACGAGATTTCCGGAGAAATCCAGCCCGTCGATGATGAAGTGATTCGGTCCGTTGAGCAGGGGCAGGCTGATCTGCCAGGCGGTGCGGGAGGTCCAGGTGACCGGGATTGGTTCCGTGCTGCCGCGCAGGCGCAGGTGATGCACGTCGATCCAGGCGGTTCCTGCCAGGGTGGCCTGAACGCCAGGCGAGGAAAAATCATTTCCCCCGTTGGTGGTGATGCCGAAGGCCGCCGCGGGATACTGGGTCGCGCAGTCGTTTTGCACAAAGGCGACGCGCTGCGTGACGTAGGTGGTGATGTCGTTCCAGTTCCCCCCCGTGGTGGTGAAGCTCTGGTAGTGGGGCATCCACTGGCTGACATAAGCGGTGTTGAAGCTCTGGCTGATGATGTTGTGCAGGTGGCCGTAGAAGGCGCGGTGCCAGGCCGGACTGGCATTGATCATTTTGGCGAGGTCGGGCGAGCGGACCACGGCGGCGTTGGAGGCTTCGCTGTTGAAGTCAGGGTCCCACGGCAGGAACAGGATGCGCCCGTCGCTGCGCGAATAGAGTTTCAGGTTGTGCCAGCCGCCGGAGGCGACGGTGTAGTGGTCTCCGATGCCGGCCAGACTGAAGGCCGCATAACAGCGCAGCCACTGGTCCACGTCGATGACGTTCGGCAGATTTGTCAGGTAATCCGATCCGGTGCGGCGGAAACCATCCGCCAAGGCCTGAATGCGGGAATAGTCGTCGTCCGTCCGGGCGTTTCCGATGAGGAAATTCCAGCGGTAGGCTTCCTTGCTGGAATCCGTGATGCCGCCCAGGGTAACCGCGTTCACATTGTCGGGGGATGGCAGCTTGAGCCCTTCCGGCGTGCCGCCCTGGGTGGTGGTCGGGTAGTAAATGAGTTCATATTTGAAGGTGGGCGTGTCGGCGCCGTCCTTCCACTGGCCGTCGAGAAATGGATCATTGAATTCCGCCATCGTGAGCATGGCGCTGCCGGTGTGGGCGGCCCGCGGGCTGATGAGATAGACCAGGTCATTCAGGCACGAGGGAATGCCGCCGGCCCGGGCGAAGAAGTGCCAGTTCCACAGTTCGCTCTGTCCGTAGCCGCTGCTGGTGGTGCCGCGTCCGTAGGTGGACCGGTCCAGGTTCACCGCCGTCATTTTTCCACGGAATGGCTGCATGGGATCAAACTCGACAGCGAAACCCAGGCGGATGTCCGCCGGGCGGCCCCGCTCGCTGCTTTTCAACCGGCAGCGCGCGTCGTAAAAAACCTCGCTTTCCCGGTAAATGACCGTGGCAGGCAGGAAATCGTTGCTCATCACGTTGGTTTGCAGGTGCATGAAGTCTGCATTCGCCTTGCTCATGAGGATGCGGAAGCCATGCCCCGGCCCCGGTGGCACGGTGCCGTCATTCCACTTCAGCAGCGCCTCGTCCGCTGGATAGCGCGACACCGCCCCCAGTGCGTCCACCGCTTCCACATGAAATTCCAGCAGGGTTCCGGCGGTCTGCCCGGTCACCACGGCCTCGTGCTCTCCGTTGCTGTTGACGCTCATGGGCAGCGCGGTGAACGCCGGCGCCGGAGCTGCATTGGCGTCCCGGTAGTGCAAGGCCAGGCTGCCGATGCCGTCGGGGTCACTGGCGCGGATGCGCAGGGTGATCGGAGCATTCCCCGCGGGCACCACCGGAAGCTGGGTCAGTTCCGCCAGGCTGGGGCCAATGTTCGGAACGAGGCGGCTGTTGGCAGCGCCGGGAGTGCCGGTGTTTTCCGGCATTGGCAGCAGCAGTTGTCTGGCCAGCCGGTTGAAATAAAGCCGGGCCAGCAGCCGCGGACTGCCGCTGACCCAGCGGGCGCGGAAGGAAATCGCGTAGGTGCTGCCGGAATTGGTGACATGATAGGACGGCCCCGCCTTGAGCGTGGTTTCGCAATGGTTGTGCATGTGCTCGGTCGGTCCGGTGGCCACGATGCGCAGGACTTTGTTCCCGGGGCTGGCGGGGTCGTCCTGCACGATGCTGCGTCCGTGGCTTCCGTGGTTTCCCAACAGTCTCCAGGCAGCCGCATTGCCGCCGGAAAAATTGCCATTCTGGATCAGCGGCGTGCCGCCGGTGCTGACGCTGACATCATCCACCAGACACTCCCCCGAGTTCAGCAGACCGAGGATGAATTCATGATACTGGGCAGGGTCGTTGGTTCCGGCAAACGGAGCCCCCAGTCCGCTCCAGGAAAAGGTTTGCCAGGAACTTTTGCCGGATTCATCGCTCGCCGCCCAGCTTTCCGGCACGCCGTTGTCGGCATCCGGATCGCGCAATTCCAGGCTGGAGCCGCCGCCATCCGCGCGGCCATCCCAGCGCCCGCCGGTGCGGTAGGACACCTCGTCCGCCTTGTTGTCGTTGGGATCCTCCAGAATGACCACGTCGCCCTTGTTGGAGAGGGAACCGGACCACGGCCCGGCGATGGAGATGGACGGATGCTTCGCCGCCAGGGCCGCCGGGTCGGCCGCCACCACGAGGAAGCCGCCGGCGGGGATGACTTGGGTGGAAAAATCGAAGCGGATGCCGCCGCGCAGTTTCCAGCCGACAAGACTGACGGGCGCTGCGCTGCGGTTGAACAATTCCACCCATTCCTCGGGGTTGTCCGTGGTGCCCGTGGGCAGGCAGACCGGATGGTGATGGTACATGATTTCGTTGATGACGATGCTGTCAGGAACGGAAAACACCGCCTGGCCCCCAGCGTTGGAGCTGGCAGGGGTCATCCACGCACCCTGGCTGGTGCGTGCCTGCGGCTTGTTTTTCACCACCAAGCCGTCCAGGACCGCCGATCCCGGTCCCAGGAGAAAGAGTTTGTCACCGTCCAGCGGGCGGAATCCCAAAGCGGTCTGGTCCAGGGTGAGCCAGGCTCCGGCGGCCAGGGAGCCGCTGAGCAGCCGCTGCTGCCCGGAGGAGGAACGGACCAAATAGCCGGTGAGATCGAGCGGCGCAGCGGTGCCGTTGCGCAGGTCCAGGCTGAAGTTGCCCGCGGTGGCCGCTGTCACCTTGTCCAACTGCAGCGCGCCTCCTGCCGCGGAGGCGGGCGTTTCCGTCACATCCAGGGTGAGGCCAAAAAGCGCGTCGGCACCGCCATCGGCAGCCTGGTGCAGTTCCACGGCCAGCACGTTGGGTCCAGCCTGGAGGAGGCCCGGCGGAATGGAAACGGGGCTGCTGAACATGGGGTGGGAAATACCCGCATCGGCAAACGTCGCCGGCGCGGGCACGCCGGTGAGGTTGGTCCGGGCGATTTCCGTTCCGTTGAGATAAATCACCGCTCCGTCATCCACCACATGCACCAGCGATCCGGTGAAGGTGGAGCCTGCATTTCCTGACAAAGAAAATGTTTTCCGGAACCAGGTGGTGGTCGGGTTGGCCGCCAGCACGGTGCGGGTGTGGTTGGGAATGCTGGTGGCATCCCATTTGATGCGCAGTCCTCCGGGGTTGGCGGCAGGGCCGGCGTTGGTCCATTGGAAATCAAAGGTGTTCATCCCCGCATTGAACGGGCCGGGGATGGAAAGCGGTCCAATGTATGAGGAAAACCCGCTGCCGGACGCGCCGGGAACCGTGGTGCCGTTCCGTTTGACAAGGTCCAGGGAATTGTCCGCGGCGACATACACCTTCACCAGGGCACTGGCCAGATCGTGCCCGGTGAAGTCCGCAGTGGTTCGGTAGGTGAAGGTGCCGGCATTCACGTTGTCCATCCCGTTTCCCGTGAATCCGATGAAGCGGGAAATGCCGTCGTCCTGCATCCAGGCCGGATGCGCGGCCATCGCCAGCACGGGAGCGGCGGAACTTTGATCGGTGAAGTGCGGGTCCGTCTGGCCGGGCGGCAGCGGCTGGCCGGTGGCATCGACTCCGGAATTGAACAGCGTGGCGATCCGTTCGCGGTAGGGCACGGGGACCGCCGGACCCGGAATGCCCTCGCGGTAGAATTTCACTTCGCTCAGTCCGGCGAACTGGTTGTCCCCGCCGTGGTTGGCGGTGATGTTGAATTTCACCTGGCGGACGTTCGCCACGCTGAGGTCGAGATGCTGTCCAGGCTCGGTGGCGCGTCCGCTGGCCCGGTAAAGCGTGAACGTCCCGCGGCTGACAAATGGCCCGCCCGCAGTGTCGGTTGTCAGGATTTCCACCAGCCGGCTGCCGCGGGTGGAGAGGTCCGGCGGAGCGTTTTCGTTGTAGTTCCAGACATGCAGCGAACTCAGGTCCACATTGGTCCCCAAGTCCCAGGTGAGCTCTGCGGGAAGCGGGTCATTCGGGGCGGCGAAGAGCCCATTGCTCAGCCACATGGTTCCGTCCGGCACGGTACCGTGCTGGGCGGATGCCAGGCCGGATTCGTTGATGGTGTTCGCGGCAGCGCGGGCGAATCCACTGGTCAATGCCGAGGAAACGGACGCCACCGTGACTCCGCTGACCTCAATTTCGCTGGGAGCCGCTGCGGTGACCTCGTTGCTGAAGGCATAGTGGTGCCAGGTGTTGCCAGGGGCCAGGGGCAGGAAGTCGAAGGTGATGGTGCCGGAGGCAGGGGCCTGGTAGCGGTAGCTGACGATGAGTCCGTTGCCGGAATTGGTGGCGTTTTCATCGCAAAGATAGGCGGTCCCGCTGTCCGATGGCGTGATGCGTGTCAGACGGTCTCCCGGGCCGCCGAATCCCGTGGTGTAGAACCGCGCCACATAGGCCTGTCCGCCGGTGAGTCCGGAAATCGTGAGCCGCGACTTCCCGTTGTCGCTGGCGCCATAAAAAAATTCCACGCACAACTCGCGGCTCCCGCTGGGATTATGCAGGTTGTTGGCGCCCTGGTTGACTCCGTTGCCGGTATAACTGTTGTCCGCTCCCGTCAGGCTCCAGTTAGCGCCGCTGCGCACCCCGGAACCGGGAGCAGTGAAGGCCACCCCGTTGATCGCCGCATAGCTGCCGGTGCGGTTGAGCCCGATTTTGTGCGTGTAGGTCTTGCCGGTGCTGATTTTGGAATCGGCATCGCCGGTCCAGACCGACTGGTCCCAGATGCCCCCCGGCGCCACGGCGACGCCCGGCTGGTAAATTTGCGTCCCGCCATAATTGAAAAGACTCTCGCCATCCTGCCAGGCCGCATCGTCGAAACCCGGCGTGTTCCAAGCCGGACCGGGATCGGCACCGGAGTTGCGATATTTCCACGGACTGACCAGCGAAACCGCCCTGGTGGTGACCGGGCTCGGAGCAGGCGGGAAATTCAATGCCAAAGGAGTGCCGCCTGCCGCCGGACTGAAGCTCCAATCAGCCGCATTCGGTCCGCCATCCGGACTGCGTTTGCAAAGCGTGGCACCGCTGCCGTCAGGCGGAATGGGCCAGTCCCCTTTGTCGCCGTAGGTCACTTCGTCCATGATGCGGTCGTTGTTGTCGCGCAGGCGCAGCGTTTCGCCGCGGTTGTCCAGCGCCCCCGTCCACGGCCCCATGGCGCCCGGCACTCCGCTGAGCGCCGGATTGCGTGCGACCACCAGAAACCCCCCGCCCTGAATGATGGTGGCGGCGGGAAAAGTGAAGTCCACGGCGCCGCTGAGCCGCCAGCCGGAAATGTCCACATTGACCCCCTGCTGGTTGTGCAGCTCCAGCCACTCGCCCTCCTCCCCGGCGGTCGGCGGATGGTATTGGATTTCATTGATGACGACCACCGTGTCAAAACTCCAGACAGGGCCGGCACACACGAGCATCACAGGGAGGAGCAGCTGTTTCATGGGGGGATTGGATGTGGAATTCCGGTCCATTGAATCAGAACGCCCGCGGGCTGAAAAGCCCGGAGTTCACCGTTCCGCCTGTAGCTCCCCTCTGGGTGCGGAGGTTCAGGGCACTGCCGCCTCGACCAGGGCTTTCCAGGGCTGCGTTTCAGGGACGGCTTGACAGTGCTCCAGCAGGCGGGCTTTGCTCTCCTGACAGGCTCCGGTCGCGGTCCCGTCCAGCCACGCCAGCGCCAGCTGCCTGCGGAGCACGGCGATTTCGTTTGCCAGGGTCTGCGCGGCCTGCACCGCGGCAGCCGCTTTGGCCGCATCGGCATTGGCAGGAACCGGACGCAATGCGGCCAGCCGCTGACTGGCAAGAAACTGCAGTTCCCGCAGTCCACCGTCCCGCTCGCTGCGGCGGAGGGATTCCGTCGCCTGCTGCTGGACGGACGCGGCCTCTGCGGCATTTCCTCCGTCTGCCAGCAGGGCCGCCAAACGAAGCTGCGCACTGCCCAGACGCGACCAGACCAGCGGAGCATCCGGAATGCGCTGGGTGGCGCCCGTGGACCATTCCACGGCACGGCGAATCAGCGCGAGCGCCTGACTCTGCAGCGGTTTGGCTTGGGCTGCGGGAACGCCGAGGGATTTAAGCCGCAGGATGTCACTGGCCTGGGATGCGGCGAACCCCTGCAAGCGCTGCAGGGGCAGGGTGGAGGCTGCCTTTGCCAGCGCTTCCGACTCAGCGAGCGCGGTTTCGGCTTGCGCCTGGGCTTGGTCAAATTTTCGCTGCACTGCCAGGGCGCCGGCCAGTTCCACCCGGCATTCCGTTCGCAGTCGGCGGGCTTCCATGTCCGAAGAAGCCTCCGCGACCTTGCCCGCCCTCTCCAAGGCTGCCTTCCAGGCGGCAGCGGCTTTTTCCTGCAGGGTTTCCAACGTTGGTGAGGGCTTTTGTGCCTCGGCCAGTTCCTGCTGCAACCGTGCTTCCCGGCGTTGCAGTTCCGCGTGGAATTTCTGGTCAAACGCCTCCTTTTCCCGGCCCGCCTCCGCGATCAGATTCGCATCGTTTTTTGTCAGGGCATCCTGCAGTTTCTGTTCCCGGCGCTGGAAATCCTCCTTCATTTCCGCGCGCAGGCTGGCGGAAAGCGCGGCCCCCCTGGTCTTCAAGGCGGTTACGGCGGTTTCACGGACGGTTCCTGCCTCCTGCAGGGCACCGACGGCATCTGCCGTGGCGATTCTGGCCAGCAAATGCTGCGCTCGGGCGGCCAGCAGGGCGGTGGTGTCACTGGCTGCGGCCGGGAGGCTCGCCAGAATCCGGCTGGCCCGGATGCCCGCCTCTTCGCGGCAGTCGCCAGCTTCAAACAGCATCTCGCCGCCCAACAGGTCCGCCCATGCTCCGCCCTCCAGCGCGGCGGCTTCCCGAACATGGGTCATGGCGGTCCGAAAATCGCTCCGGTTGCGGGCGATCTCCGCCAAATCCAGGCGCAGTTGCCGCCGCGCCTGGCGACCGGCGGCATCCGTCGGCGCTGGCAGCGTCTGCAAAATGGCCAGGGCACCCGCCTCGTAGGTTGTGGAAGTGCCTGTATCCCCGTGGTCCATGAGCCCCTGCCGCAGCGCGGCGGTCATCGCCACCACCTGATGTTCGGCCTCCGCCTGCCGGTGCGCGGCCACTTCCGCGGCGCTCGCTGCCGCAGCGGTCTGTTGCCGGGCCATCGCCCGCTCCTTGGACCGCTGCAACAGCAGCAGGGACACCGCCACGGTGAGCAAAATCAGCAGCCCGATTCCGGCGGGCGCCCCGTATCTGGAAAGCTGTGCCGTCCGCGTGTCAGGCGGGCTGGGGTGCGGTTCTGCAGCCGGGCCGGGAGGCGATTCCACAGCGGGTGCTGCTTCCTGCGTCGGAGCGGCACTCACCGTTGGCAGAGCCGCTCCGGTTTGCTCCACCACCGGAGTTGGCAGCACTTCGGCTGCCGGCTCTGGCAACGGCTCCGGTGCTGCTTCTGTTCGTGCCTCCGGTGTTGGTTCGGGCTTCGGTTCCGCTGCTGCTTTGGGCTCCGGTCTTGGTTCGAATTTGATTTCTGACGCTGGACCCGGCTTGAGTTTTGGTTTCGGGGTCGGTTTGGCGTCCAGGGTTTCCGCGCCGGAGGCTGGAGTCGCCGTGGTTGCGTCCGCGGATTTTGCCGACTGAAACAGCGCGCGCAGTCCGGCGGGACGGGTCACCGGCAGCGCCAGCACGCTTTTCATCTGCGGGGAGGCTTCCACCGCCTGGCCTTCCAATGCCGGATCGGCTTCGGCCTGCTCGTCCATTTCCGGAGCGGACGGCTTCGCTGCCGTTGGTTGCTTTGCCCTGGCGGGGCGGGACGTGCGCGATGGGTTGCTGCGGGTTTTGGCCATGTGGGGATGGTGGAAGAAAGGAGCGTCCCTTTACTGCCAGCCCACTGTCCATGCAACTGCGCGCACCCCTCGCAAATGCGCCTGCGTGGGGTTTTGCCGTCAGACCTTGCCGCAGATGGTGCGGCCGGTGCTGCGGAGGTCGTCGCAGGCCTGTTTCATGCGGTCGCAAAGGCCCTGTTCGCCTTTTTTCAAATAGCTGCGCGGGTCGTAGGCCTTCTTGTCGCCCACTTCGCCGTCGATTTTGAGGACCCCGTCGTAGTGTTTCATCATGTGATCGGCCACCGGGCGGGTGAAGGCATACTGGGTGTCGGTGTCAATGTTCATTTTGACAACTCCGTAGGCGAGGGTTTCGCGGATTTCTTCCAGCGGGGTGCCGGAGCCTCCGTGAAACACCAGGTCGAACTCCGCGCTCGGACCGTGTTTGGCAATGACGGCATCCTGCCCCTGTTTCAGAATGTCCGGGCGCAGCTTGACGATGCCGGGCTTGTAGGCTCCGTGGACGTTGCCAAAGGTCGCGGCGAACAGATAGCGCCCCAAACCTTTGAGGCTGTCATGGACCTGGAGCATGTCTTCAGGGGTGGTGTAAAGTTTGGCGTTCGGCTGGTCGCCGTGGTCCACGCCGTCTTCTTCGCCTCCCACCACGCCGGCTTCCACTTCCAGTATGATTTCCAGTGCGGCGCATTCCCGGAGCAGATCGGCGCTCAGGGCCATGTTTTCCTTCAAGGGCAGCGAGGAGGCATCGAGCATGTGGCTGTTGAAAAGATTTCCTTTTCCGGCCAGGCGGCGCTGGCGGGTGGCTTCCAGCAGCGGTTTGAGAAAGGTGTTCACCTTGTCCGGCTGGCAGTGGTCGGTGTGCAGGCCCACCAGAATGTCGTAGCGTTCCGCCAACAAGTGCACCGCTTCCGCCAGCACAATGGCACCCAGCGCCATGTCCTTCACGGCCGTACCGGAGGCAAATTGTCCGCCGCCGGTGGAAACCTGGATGATCCCGTCGCTTTTCTGCTCCGCAAAGGCCTTCAGCGCACCATTGATGGTGGGCAGTGAAGTCACGTTGATGGCCGGAAAGGCGAAATCGCCCGCCTGGGCGGCATCGAGCATGGCGGCGAATTGGCTGGGTGTGGCGACAGGCATGGCGTGTGTGGTAGGAGAAATTGGGGTGCGAAAACGAAACGGAGGCAGGGCAACTGCCATAATCCGCGGCAATGTCAACCCTGCGCCGGAATCACTCGGCGGTGGAGGCGGCAGAAGCGGAAGCCGCCGGGGGCATCAGATAGGAAAGAAAGCGTCCCAGGGTGTCGCGCAGTTGTTTGCGATGGACGATCTGGTCCACCAGTCCGTGTTCGAGCATGAATTCCGCGGTCTGGAATCCGGGAGGCAGGTCCTGGTGGGTGGTTTCCTTGACGACGCGCGGACCGGCGAAGCCGATCATGCATTTGGGTTCGGCGAGGATGATGTCGCCCAGGGTGGCGAAGCTGGCGGTGACTCCGCCCGTGGTGGGGTGGGTGAGGATGGAAATGAAGGGCAGGCAGGCGCGGTGATGCCGGGCGAGGGCTCCGCTGGTTTTGGCCATCTGCATGAGGCTGAGGATGCCTTCGTGCATCCGGGCTCCTCCGGATGAGGAAATGATGATGGCCCCGCGGCCTTCCTCGGTGGCGGCTTCCACCGCGCGGGTCAGTTTTTCCCCGACGACGCTGCCCATGCTGGCGCCCAGAAACCGAAAATCCATGATGCCCAGCGTGACGGGATGCCGGTGAATCGTCGCCCGCCCGGTGACCACCGCTTCGCTCAGTCCGGTGCGGCGGCGGTATTCGGCGACTTTTTCCGTGTAGGCTTTGAAGCCCAGGGCATTCACCGAGGCCAATGCCTCATCCATGCATTGGAAGCTGCCTTCATCGGCCAGGTTGGCGATGCGTTCCTGCGAACTCAGGGTGAAGTGGTGGTTGCACTTCGGACACACCCGGACGTTTTCCTGGAGGTCAAGTTCGTGGATGGTGGCGGCGCAGCCGGGGCACTTGTGCCAGAGTCCTTCCGGGATGTTCTTCTTCTTCTCGCTGAAATTGTCCATGGTCGGCTTGCGGAAGAATCCGCTGCCGTCATCGGTGAATTCCGGAAGGTCCAAGGTGGGTTTGCGTCGTCTGCTGCTCACGCGGGAAACTATGGATCAGCGGTGAAAATGCGCAAGCTGCGGGGCGGATGGGGCGAAATCAGCGGAGCAGTTCGTGAATGACCGCGTTGCGGTAGTGGCGGTTGAGCTGGCGAATGACGTCCTCGCTGATGGATTTGGGGCATACCGCGGAGCACTCGTACTGGTTGGTGCAGTTGCCAAAACCCTCCTCGTCCATCTGCCGCACCATGGCCAGCGTGCGGCGGTCCGCCTCCGGTTTGCCCTGCGGCAGGCCGTTGAGGTGCGTCACCTTGGCCCCCACGAAGAGCATGGCGCTGCTGTTTTTGCAGGCGGCCACACAGGCGCCGCAGCCGATGCAGGACGCGGCGTTGAAGGCGTCGTCGGCATCCGGTTTCGACACCGGGGCCGCATTGGCCTCCGGGGCGGATCCGGTGCGGACGCTCACATACCCCCCGGCCTGCATGATGCGGTCGAAGGCACTGCGGTCGGTTGCCAGGTCGCGGATGACTGGAAAGGCGCGTCCGCGAAATGGCTCGATCCAGATGGTGTCTCCATCCCGGAAGCTGCGCATGTGCAACTGGCAGGTGGTGACCCCGCCTTTCGGACCGTGCGGCATGCCATTGATGACCATGCTGCACATCCCGCAGATGCCTTCCCGGCAATCATGGTCAAAGGCGATGGGATCGCCGCCGGATTCGATCAGATCCTCGTTCACGATGTCGAGCATTTCGAGGAAGGAGGCGCTGTCCGGAATGCCCTTGGCCTGGTAGGTTTCAAAGCGACCGGCTTTGTCCGGCCCCTCCTGCCGCCACACGCGGAGGGAAAGATTGAGTTTGCAGGTTTCGGTTGCCATGGGATGTCGGCAACTACTTAACTGCATCGCGATGGGTTTCAACCGCCAGAGGCGGCGATTTTTCCCCCATTCCCGGAGTCCGGTCGGAAGGGCGCTGGCCAGGCTGGCCACCGGCCCGCTGCGGGGTCGCGGACTTGACGCAAATGGAGCCGTCCCTAAGCTCCGCCCGCATGAACTTTTTGAACGATTTTTCCCGGTGGATCCTGACAAGTGCGTTTGCCGGACTGCTGCTGGGCGGGGCGGCCACCGGGGCGGATCAAACGCTGTTCCGTTGCGAAACGGATGCCGACCTCGGGAAGATCGTCAAGACCGATGCGGAGATCTCCCTGGTGGGCGTTGGCACTGGCAGAAAACTGCGCCTGACCACCGGCACCAAGGAGCGCTGGCCGGGCATCACCCTGCCCGCACCGGACGGGCGGTGGGATTTGTCAGGCTTTGACGAAGTGCAGGTGCGGGTGAAAAATGTGGGGAAACTCCGCAAGACCCTGAACTGCCGCGTGGACAATCCCGGAGCCAACGGCACTAAAAACTGCGTCAACGGCACGTTGACGCTCAACCCCGGCGAAAGCGACGTTCTCCACGTCCGGCTGCGGCGCACCAGCGAAGACAAGCTGGGCGGGAAACTCTTCGGCCTGCGGGGCTATCCCGTCACCGCCGGCGGCACGGGCACCGTGGATGCCACCAACATCACGCAGATCGTTCTCTTCGTCCACGAACCCAAGGAAATCAGCCAGTTTGAGCTGGATCCAATCCGGGCTTCCGGCAGTTACCTTCCCCCCACCGCGTGGGTGACCGATGCCGATCCCTATTTGCCGTTCATCGACACCTTCGGCCAATACAAGCACAAGGACTGGCCCGGCAAAGTCCACTCACTGGACGAACTCAAGCTGCGGCGGGAAGCGGAAGCCAAGGAACTGGCGGCCCAGCCCGGCCCGGCGGATTGGGACAAGTTTGGCGGCTGGGCGGGCGGGCCGCAACTGGCGGCCACGGGCTTTTTCCGGACCGGAAAACACCTGGGCAAATGGTGGCTGGTCGATCCGGATGGCCGTTTGTTTTTTTCCCACGGCATCGATTGCGTGAGGGCGGTGGACTACACGCCGGTGGAGGAACGCGGCGGCTGGTTTGAAGATTTTCCGGGCGACCAGCCTGAGTTTGTGGAGTTCCTCGGCCGCAGCACTGCCTTGAAAGGGCATTATGCCGGGCGTTCTCCGAAGACCTTCTCGTTCGGCGCAACCAATCTCAAACGCAAATACGGTCCCGACTGGAAATCGGCCTATGCCGGGGTGATCCACCAGCGCCTGCGCAGTTGGGGGCTCAATACCATTGCAAACTGGTCATCCCACGAGGTGTTCGGGCTGCGGCGCACCCCCTACACCGACCACGTGGGCTCCTACGGCGCGCGGATGATTGAGGGCAGCGAGGGCTACTGGGGCAAGTTTCCCGATGTCTTCGACCCCGGTTTCTCCGTTCGTTTGCAGCGGGCGATGCAGGGGAAAATGGGCGGCTCTGCGGGCGACCCCTGGTGCATCGGCTACTTTTCCGACAACGAAATGTCCTGGGGTGACGACACTTCGCTGGCACTCGGTGCGCTCAAGTCACCGGAGGATCAGCCCGCCAAGCTTGCCTTCCTTTCCGACCTCAAAGCCAAATACCAGGAAATTGCCAAACTCAATGCCGCCTGGGGCGCGAACCATGCCTCCTGGGAGGCGCTGCGCAGCAGCCGGGAAACGCCCGATGTCCACCGCGCCCGGGCCGACCTGACGGCTTTTTATGCAAAGACCGCGGAAACCTACTTCCGCACCGTGCGCGAGGCCATCCACTCCGTGGCACCCCATCAGCTCTACCTCGGCTGCCGTTTTGCCTGGGCCAATCCGCTGGCGGACCTGGCGGCGGGCAAGCATTGCGATGTCATCAGCTATAACATTTACCAGCGCAGCATTGCCGCCTTCAAAAACCCCAGCCAGGACAAGCCGCTGCTCATTGGGGAATTCCATTTCGGAGCGCTGGACCGCGGGCTGTTTCACACCGGGCTGGTGCCGGTGGCCAGCCAGGCCGCCCGCGCCGAGGCCTATCGGAATTATCTGCAGGGCGCGCTGCAGCACCCGCAGTTTGTCGGCACCCACTGGTTCCAGTGGATGGACGAACCCACGACCGGGCGCGTCTATGACGAGGAGAACTACCAGATCGGATTCATCGACGTGGCGGACACGCCCTATCCGGAACTCGTGGAAGCCAGCCGGGCGGTGGGCGGCAAGATGTATCAGGTCCGCACCGGCAGCCGGTAACAAACGGCTTCCTGGTCGTTGCGGACCACGAGATAATTTCCGGCCAGCGCCGGCGGGTTCCAGGTTTTCTCGTTCAAGGCCTGGAAGCGTCCCAGTTCTTTCATTCCGGTGCCGTTCACCTCCGCCTGCACCACGCTGCCGTCTTCGGCCATGATCAGCAGGCGCGATTTCACAAACAGCACCTGGCCGTGCCCGTATTTTTCACCGCGCCATTTCAACTGCCCGTCCGCCGGGTCCAGACACGCCAGAACGCCGTCATCCAGTCCGTAAACCAGCCCGCCGCTTTCGGCGAGGTTGGTGAATTTCGCCTTCATCCGGTTGGTGCTCCATCCTTCCTGGGCGGTCCAGGCGGTGCCTTCCCGCTTGATTTCCGCCAGGCGGCTGCCCCGCCCGTAACCGCTGGAAATGAGCACCCGATCACCGGATAGCGTCACCGGAACGGCAATGTTCGGCTGCTGGTTCTGCGGCCAGGCGGGGAATTCCCACAACACCTTGCCATTCGTCGGCTCATAACTTACCAGCGCATCCCTCCCGAGGTGCAAAACCTGCTCAACGCCACCAATGGCTGCCACCACGGGCGAACTGTAGCTGGCCGACTGGGTTCCGCCAATCCAGAGACGGGTGCCATTGTCCCGATGATAGGCGGCCAGGGTGGCTCCGCTGCGGTTTCCCGGCATCACCACGACCATTTCCCCCACCAGCAGCGGCGAGGCGCTGACCCCGTATTCCGGACGCTTTGCGCCATTTCCCGTCAGGATGTCCTTCGACCAGACAACCCGCCCGGTGGCCAGGTCCAGACAGTTCAGGATGCCGGTGGCCCCCTGGGTGAAGACGCGTCCGTCGGCGACCAGGGGATTGGCCCGCGGCCCCACGCCGCCCAGCGGATCCTCGTGTCGGGTGGCATCGGCATGGGACCAGAGAATCTTGCCGCTGTCCAGTTGATAACAGACCACCAGTTCCTGATCCTCGCGCTGCTCCTGGGTGATCGCCATGCCCGCGGACACCGCAAAACCCGTCCACGCTTTGCCCACCGGCAGCCGCCACAGTTCCTGCGGGGGATGCGTCTTCCAATCCGTCTCCAGATCGGGCTCGTCCAGCCGACAATTCCGATGCGGTCCCAGAAACTGCGGGAAATCCGCCGCGCCAGGAGGGGCGGGCACCACCTGCGCACCATCCGCCGCGGTCACCTGCAGCGGCGGCGGACCGGTGTTCCCCCAGCGCCAGCGGAATTTTGGAATGAGATCGCCGGACACACCATCGTATTTGAACAATGCCAGCCCCAGCAACGCTGCCACTGCCAGCACCGCACAAACCAATCGGCGCACCCTCCAGGACAGCCCGGAAAACAGCAAAAACCACAGCAACACCAATCCGCAGGAAATGGCCAGCGTGATCATGAAAGCCATGTTTCCTTGCTGCACCGACGTCCAGCTTCGTCCGCGCACCACCCCCAGGGCACCCGCGCAGACGACAACCAGGCCGATCAGCAGATTCGTCCGGCAGGGCGGGCGGGCGGATTGCTCAGGGGACGGATCAGTCATTGCCCAATGTAGCCGGACTTCCGCGGTTTCACGGAATTTTGATCGCCCGGTTTGCTTTTGCGTGAAAGTCGGTTCGTCACCGCCCCACCGGTTTACGGCTTCGTCCGCACTGCGTCGCAATGTCGATTCAGGTTTGGCTGCGCAGCACGGTGGTTCATATAATTTCCACGATTAAAATACTGAATTCAATCAATCGCATTAACTACAAAAATAAATTTAAGAAATGCAGAATTTTTAGCTGCGGAAATGCCTGTAAATGTTGACAATTAGGCTAAAGTTTATTATTTCCAAGAAAATCTGCTGACCGAACTCGACTGGTCGCGGCTCAACCCAACTTATTTGCATGGCCTTTTCGTTACGGACGCTGTTCCGGCGCGGTGGTTCCGATGGCAACGATGCCGGGAAGGAACGGGAAGTCAACACCACCGGGCTGGTCCTGGCGTTTCACGGGGCGGAAGCAAGGGAGCGCGCGGCTGAGCCCCAACCCAACCGCCCACATCCATCGCCCATGAATTCTACGTCACCGTTCCAAACCGCCGGGGGAGAAGGTTTTTCGGTTCGGGAAATGAGCATTTTGATTCCTCCGCAATTCGTGGCACCCGGACGGGTGTTCGGGGATCAGGTGCTGGCCTTGCCGATGGAGGACCTGCGCCGGACCTTCCAGCAGGGGCGGCCCTCGTTGCGACTCAGTCAGGTTTTTCAACTGTGTCCGGAGGTGTTTGTGCGTCAGGTCAGGGAGCACGAGGACGTGGACGTGGTGCTGCCCTACCAGAAGGTGCGGCGGCTGCTGGATGGGAGCGCTCACCCCCCCCCCTTTCCGAGCCCCTTTGGAATGGCCGGAAGCGGTGGTCCTGCCAACGAAATGCATCCCTGGCCACCTGGCCGGGAATCTTCCCGCCCGGCACCGCGGGTGGTGGAATCCCCCTTTGCGGTGGCACCAATGACGGCCCTCTCCGGGGCGCAGGGAGGCCATGCAGGAAATGCCCCGCTGGGATTTCCTGACACTGCAGCAATGCCTCAAGCCCGGCCGCAGGAGGTGGTGTCACCATTTCCCCCAATGGAAGCGGAAAGACCTGCAGCATTGGGAGGCGCAAGCACTTTCCTGCCAGCGCCTCCTGCCACGGGAGCTGGATCGCCATTCCAGATGGCTGGCCCGGCGGGCTTGTCGGCGCATCCTAAAACCTCCGCTCCCGCAAATCCCCACCAGGCGGAGCCGGCCCCCCAGCCTGTTTTTGCTGCTGTTGGAACGGCGTCGGCACCACGTCCACCAGCCGTTCCCGTGCCCGGTGCGGTTTCTCCGTTTGTGACAACTCCGGGAATTCCCACTCCGGGAACGCCTTCCCCCTTCCAGGTCATTACCCCACACACCGCCAACGCCGAAGGGCCGAAGGCCCCTGCCACTCCAGGCGGAGATGGCCGCCCGGATTTTGTTTCCCAACAGCACACCGTCGGAACGGGATCTGCGGCATCCCATCCGGTGCCCGCGGGGGACGTGTTGCAGCCGCTCCAGCCGATGGACCGGCCCGTCTCCGTGCCGGTGGTGCGCCGTACGGACCCCCCGGTGCCTGGAATGCCCACTGCGGGTGCGGAACCCCCACGCGCCCAGCCGGAGAGTCCGGCCAGCACGCAGAACCTGCCCGCTGCTCCGGAGCACCCGGTCCAGCCCGTTGCAAGCCAGGAGCCGGAAATGCTGACGCTGAGTCTGGCGGCAGTCCTGCGCAATGCTTCGGGGCGGGATTTGGGATTCAACCCGGCAAATGTGCCCCCTTCCGTGGAAGTGAAGTTGCCGGTGCAGACGGTTGTGTCCCAACTGGCGTCAGGAAAAATCGCCGTGCCGGTGGCGTTGCTTCAGCAGGGGGTGATGCGCGAGTATCGCGGGGCATTTTCCAAGGCCCGCCAAGGTTTGGCAGTGGTGGTTCCGTTGTCCGAAATCCTTCCGCTCCTGCCGCCTGCGCTGTTGTCTCAGGCTCCACCCGCGTCCACCGCTTCGGCGGAAAGCCTGACCACTGCGGGCATTGCCACGCCGTTCTCAGCGGTGGCCATTGAGGATGCAACCCAGGTGCCGCGGCCGGAAGAATCGGCTCCGCTTGCAAATGCTGTCATTTCCCAACCAGCGGAGCAACGGCAGGACCCGCTGACACCTTTTTCCGACAACGCGGACCTTGGCGTTCCCCAGCGTGCGGAGACCCTTTCGACGGCCCCGCCTGGCGATTTCCGGTCAGGCCAGCCCATGGCTCCGCCGCAGGCACCACCGGCAGTCCCGCGCCCGGCAGCGACTCCATCCGCAACCGAAGCGCCCCCGGCAAAACCGAGAGGGGAAGCCCTGACATTTGGCTGCCAGGCGGATGTCCGGCACATCGCCACGCGGGCCATCTTCGACACGGAGCGGGTCCTGACTCCGCAGGAAATTGCGGATCGTTCCGCCCGATTTCCAGGCATTTGCGCCTGTGTCATCATCACGGCAGCGGGCATGGCCCAGAGCAGCGGCCCGGAGGAATGCGAGGAAGTGCGGGGGTTTTCCGCCGCGGCTCCGCAAAGCTACCGTTACCTCAAAGGCCTCGCGGAATCACTGGGCATGGCCGACCAGGGAACCTTCACCCTGCGTGCTGACAAATCGATCCGCTCGTTTTTCCTCGAACCGGGCGTGTGTCTGGCCGTGCTGCATTCCGAGCCGGGCTTCCGCCCCGGAGTCCGCGAAAAACTCATCCTCGTCACCCGCGAGCTGGGCGGCCAGCCGGGCTGATCCTTTTTCCATCATCCGTTCCACCCACACATCCGCAAGCGCCATGGCCGTCGTCAATCATGAAACCAGGGAGGTTGCCTTCAAGATCGTCTATTGCGGCACCCCCATGGGCGGCAAGACCACCAACCTGAACTACATTCACGGGCGGATTGACCGCTCGCAGCGGGGAGATCTGGTGTCGCTGGCGACTTCGACCGACCGCACGCTGTTTTTTGATTTTCTGCCGATCCACACGGTGGTCATCAACGGCTATGCCACCCGCTTCATGCTTTACACCGTGCCGGGGCAGGTCTGTTACAATGCCACCCGGCAGTTAGTGCTCAAGGGGGTGGATGGCATTGTCTTTGTGGCGGATTCGCTGCTCGACCGAATGGAGGACAATGTCAGCGCCTGGCAGTCGCTGCAAAAAAACCTCGCCGACAACGGCGTGGCCATCGAGCAGTTGCCGCTGGTGTTCCAGTACAACAAGCGGGACCTGGAGCATGTCGCGCCGGTGCCTTATCTGGAATACCTGCTCAACAACGGGTCGCCGCGCCGCCGGCATTTCGAAACCGCCGCCAGCACCGGGCACAACGTGTTCGCCACGCTCAATTCCCTCGCGGAGGAAATCCTGCAGCGCTTTCACCGCGCCACCGCCCGGCGTCCCCAGTCCGCGCCAGCCAGCCGCACGGCAGGTGCGGGAGCGGAATCCGGCGCGCCGTCGGCACCGCCCCGCCAGACCGCCCCGGTGGGAACGCCCAACCGCACCTGATCCATGTCCGGACGCGCCCCAACCAGCGGTCATCATGTTGTGCTCGACGGCAGGCATTCCTCGCTGTTGACCCGAAGCCTGGCCGACTACCGGCTGAGTTCCGAAGCCAGCTATGCCGCGTTGCTGGAGGAAAGCGGCGCCATCCTCATCGACCTGCCAGAAAATCGACCGGAGTGCGCCGAGGTCATCGGTGCGCTGGCCAACGGCGCCTTCATTGCCGTGCAGGAACTGTCAAAACGTCTCGGAGACACTGCCTGCGAAGGCCTCTTCCACCAGGGGCGCAGCCGCCATTTCTGTCTCAGCCCGCTGACCCCCACCGTGTTTCTGCTCACCGTGTTCGGAAACGAAACCCGCCTGGGAATCGTCCGCAGCGCCTTGAGCCGCTTTGCCCCACTGCTGCGCGAACAACTGGATGAAGCCTTCGCCACCTCGGTCACTGAGCCGATGGAAGAAGGCGACATCGTGCTGGAGAACTTCAGCCTCGGCCCGCTGTAATCCTGCGACCTGGCGGGCAGGGTGCGGGCTGCTCAGCGGGTGGCCACCAGGTCGTAGCCGCGCCAGCCGGTGATGGTGACATCGGCGAATTCACCCACGGGAAGGCCGCCGTCAACCATGACCGTTCCGTCGATGTCAGGGGCATCCATCGTGGTGCGGGCGAGGCCCGGCTTTTCCACCAGAACCCGCAGACTTTTCCCGACCTGCGTGCCATTGAATTCCCCGGCAAGTTCCTGCAGCGTCTGCATGGCGCGGTTCCACCGGCTTTCGATGGTTTTGTGGTGCAGCCGGCCGTCGAAGTTGAAGGCACGGGTGCCCTCCTCACGGCTGTATTTGAAGACGCCGGCCCGTTCAAACCGCTCTTCCCGGATGAAGGCCAGCAGTTCCTGAAAATCCTCCTCCGTTTCGCCGGGAAATCCCACGATGAACGTGGTCCGCAATGACAACCCGGGAATGCCCTCGCGCATCCGGCGGATCAGCCCGCGAATGTAGTCCCCGCTGGTTTCCCGCCGCATGAGCTTCAGCATCCGGTCGGAGATGTGCTGCAGCGGCATGTCCACGTAGCGCACCACCTTTTTGCATGCTGCAATGGTGGCAATGAGTTCGTCGCTCCAGTGCGCCGGGTGGGTGTAGAGCAGCCGGATCCAGAAATCCCCCCGGATCGCGTTCAGCTCGCGCAGCAGGGTGGCCAGGCTCTCCCCGCGGCTGGAATCGACCGGACTGCGCGGCGTGGGCCGGGCGTCCTCCCATTTGTCCATCCCGAAATAGGTGGTGTCCTGGGAAATGAGGTTGATTTCCCGGACGCCGTTTTTCACCAGATCGCGGACTTCATGGACCACGCTTTCCTGGGTGCGGCTGCGGTGCATTCCCCGGATTTTCGGGATGATGCAAAAGCTGCAGGTGTGGTTGCAGCCTTCCGCCACCTTGACATAGGCGGAGTGCCGCGGAGTGAGCCGGAACCGCGGGGTGTCGTAGTCGGGAATGTAGTGAGGTTTGGCACTGACCAGATTTTCCGGTGCCTCGCCAGCGCTCCGATTCCGGCCCAGCAGTCCTTCAATGATCGGAGCCACCCGGGTGACCTGGTCCAGGCCGATGAAGGCGTCCACCTCCGGCATCAGTCCCGGCAGTTCCTTGGAAAAACGCTGTGACAGGCATCCGGCGACAATGATTTTCTGGCGGCTGCGCCCTTGATCCGTCCGGTCGTCCACCGCGTCCTGAATGGCGCCGATGCTTTCCTTTTTCGCCATGTCGATGAAGGAACAGGTGTTGACGATGAGCACGTCGGCTTCCTTCGCATCCGGAGTCATCGCCATGCCCGCCTGGTGCAGGTGGCCGATCATGATTTCTGAATCGATGAGGTTTTTGGCGCACCCCAGGGAAATGAGTCCGACTTTGATCATCCGCGTCGTGGTTCGGAAAATAAAAATTTCGCCTCGCCTCCGGCATCATTTGCCGCCGCCCTGCAGCAGCAATTCCACGGGCGGTCCCTGCTCCTTTTTGGCTTTGCCCTCCTCGCCTCCGCCACCGTTTCGGCCGGAAATGCCGGCATCATAATTGTTGAATTCCGCCACCGGCTTGTCCCCCAGTCTGCGGAGGTCCTGTTCCTTGTTGAAAATGGTGCCCAGGCCGACCCCCATCACGCCGCAGATCACCACAGCAAACAGCGACACCATCGTCATTTCACCCAGCGAGGGGCGAAAGCGGGGATTGGGATTTCTCCGCCGGTAATAAATCAAAATGGGCACCGCCGCCGCCATGAACACCAGGAAAAAGATGATCTGCGGGGTGTAGTTGGTGAAATAGAACCGGATGTAATTCCACATGAGCGGACGGCCTCGAAGTTAGGGAGAAGGGAGAATTGCGGGTGGATTTCGCGCACCGCGGCGGGTGAGCGGCTTCAGTGACAGCCGCAGCCGGAGCCGCAACCGCCGCCGGATTTCGCCGCCGGCTTGGACTCGGTGCTGCTGCTGCCGGCAGCGGAGGCCGGGGCCGCGGCGGGGGTGGAGTCCTTCTTGGCGGCGGATTTGTAGGATTCGCTGCGGTAGTCGGTCTGGTAAAATCCCGATCCTTTGAAAACGATGCCCGCACCGGTGCCGATCTTCCTGGACACCTTGCCTCCGCAGGACTTGTCCACGCATTTTTTCAGGTGCGGGTCTTTCATCGACTGGAAGACCTCGAATTCCTTCTCACATTTTTCGCAAACGTAATCGTAGGTGGGCATGGCGGTATTCTGATTTGGGGGGTGGCCAGCAAAACGCAGATGTTTCCCCCTTGCAACCGATTATAACCCCGCCCGGTCCGGCTTTCAAGGTGGCTGCACGTTGCCAGGGCAGACGGGAAATACCGGGATCATTCGCCCAGATAGACCATGCGCCCGCAGTTCGAGCAGTGGGTCAGATGCTTGCCACCCTTGACGGAAACCAGCACCGCAGGGGCCACCTTCATGTTGCAGCCCCGGCAGACGTTGCCCTCGATGGCCACGACGGCGGCGTCCCCGCGGTGTTTGAAAATGCGATCGTAGGACTCCAGCAGGTCCTCATCCACTTTTTCCGCAAGAGTCTGGCGCTGCGCCGTCGCGTCGGCGATCTGCGTTTTGACGTGGCCGTGCCGTTCGGCCAGTTGGGCCAGCTCCGAGTCCACTCTAGTCTGGGTGGCCTGCAGTCCGGCCTGGACGGCGGCGAGTTCCGCCTTGAGCGTTTCCGCCTTCTCCATCAGTTCGATTTCCTGATCTTCCAGGCCGGACACCTCCGCCTGGTAGCGCACCACTTCATTGCCCAGCGCCTGGTATTCATCATTTTTCCGGGTCTCATACTGCTGGACCTTGAGCCGACTGATCGTCTCCTTGCGCGTTCCGATCTGCAGTTCCAAATTCTTGGTGGCCACTTCGTTTTCCTGCAGGCGGGCCTTCGCCTGGCGCACCGATTCGGTATCGCTCGCCAGTTTTTGTTTGGCGCGCTCCTCTTCCAGCGGCAGGCGCTTGAGATCGTTCTGCAGTCGGCGCAGCAGTTGGTCCTTGTCCTGGAGAATGAGCAGTTGTGCGATGGCAGGAAGCATGGCTGGAGGCGGGTGCAGGGGTCAGTAAAGTTCCACGGGTGAACGTTTTCCATCCTCCACGCTCAGGTTGCCGGCCTGCTCCTCGCCGAGCACCGCCACGCGCAGGTCCCAAATGTCCCGGTTGATCCGGTCGAATTCTTCGATGCTCCATTTCAGGGGCCGGTGCATTTTCTTTTTGGCCCGGTGGATGCGTTCCAGTGCGAGGTTGAGGGGCAGCTCCGGCACGGTGCGCAGGTGTTCCCTGGCCAGCTCCACCATTTCCAGCCGGTGGCAGATCATCACCAGATCATTGCCCGCGAGCACCGCCTCGCGGATGGTTTGTTCAAAGGTGACTTCGTTGAGAATGGCACCCATGTCGAGGTCGTCGGTCATGACCAGACCCTTGTCGAAACCGAGCTGGTCGCGCAGGAATTTGGTGATGATGTTATGGGACAGGCTGGACGGCCAGCGCGGGCGGTCGGGTTCAAAGTCCGGGAACCAGGCGTGGCCGATCATCATGGAATCGAGTTCCGGAATCAGCGCGCTGAACGGCAGGACTTCCTCCGCCAGCAATTCCGCCTTCGTCCGCCGGATGACCGGAAGTTCGTGGTGGGGGTCCACGTCGGCGCTCCCGTAGGTGGGGAAATGCTTCCCGCAGCTCAGCACCCCCATTTTGCGCAGGGCGCGGTTGAATTCGCCGGCATTGGTGATCACCTCCTGCGGGTTGCGCCCGTAGCAGCGGCCCTTGAGCGAATTGTCCGCCGTGTCGTCATGGGAAATGTCGAGCACGGGGCAGAGGTCGAGATTGAATCCGAAAAGCCGCAAAATTTCCCCGGTGAGCTGGCCGTGCCGGGCGATGAGGCGGCGGTCAGCCTTGTCGCGCAGGGCGACGGCATTGGGCGGTTCCGATCCGATGAGCCGCAGGCGGGAAACGCGTCCGCCCTCCTGGTCAATCGTGATGAACGGCTCGACGCGGCTGAGATCACGCAGGTCGTCGATTAGTTTGCGCAACTGTCCGGGGCTTTTGATGTTGCGGCCAAAAAGAATGAATCCCCCCGGCTGCAGATCCCGGAAACGCCGTGCTGTCTCCGCATCCAGTTCCGGACCCGGCACCCCAGTCAGCAGCAGTTGTCCCAAAAAGTTTTCATCCATGGCGCAACGGCTCATAATCGTCGCACCTCCACTTCTCAACCGGAAAACAGCCTGCGACCCGCGCTTTTTCGGGTGGCGTTCCCAGGGGCGGTGTTATTTCGCCAGGAGCAGGCGCAGACTGTTGAGGCAGACCAGCACGGTGCTGCCTTCGTGTGCCAGCACGCCGAGGGTCAGCGGAACGATTCCGAAAAGCGATGCGCCAACCATCAGCGTCACCGTGCCAAGGGCGATGACCAGATTCTGCCGGATGATGGCGCGGGCCTGCTGGCTGAGGCGGCGGGCGGTGAGGAATTTGTCGATGCGGTCGTTCATCAGCGCGACATCCGCCTGCTCCAGGGCCGCGTCGCTCCCGCGTCCGCCCATGGCGATGCTCACATACGCCGCCGCCAGACTGGGTGCGTCATTGACTCCGTCGCCCACCATCGCCACCTTGTGTCCGTCTTTCGTGAATTCAGAAATGATGCGCAGCTTGTCCTCCGGCGTGAGGCCGGCGCGGACATCCTCCACGCCGAGGTCGCGCGCCACGGTTTCCGCGGCGGATCGACGGTCGCCCGTGAGCATGAGGGTGCGAATGTGGTCCGCCCGCAATGCCGCCAGCACCGCGCGGGATTCCTCGCGGATCTGGTCTTTGAGGAGAATCCGGCCCAGCAGTTTTCCGTGGACGATCCAGACTTCGGTGAACGCCACCGGCGGGTCCGGCACTTTGGCGATCCATTCCTGCAGCGTCCCGCTGGCCAGCAGCTCGCGCCGCCCGAGATAGGTGACCTGCTGGTCAATGGCGCCGCGCAGTCCCTTTCCGGTCAGCGACTGAAACTCCCTCATTTCCCGCGGCTGCAGGCCCTGGGCCTTGCCGTAGGCCGTAATGGCTCTGGCCAGGGGATGGTTGGAGTGGCTTTCCATGGTGAAGGCGATTTCCGCCACGTCGCGCTCCCGCCCCGGTGGAAAGCTTTCGATGCTTTCCACGCGCATTTCCCCCGTGGTCAGGGTGCCGGTCTTGTCCATGGCGACCACATCGACCTCCGCCAGTTTTTCGATGGCGGCCCCGCCGCGGAACAAAATGCCGCGCCGGGCGCCGCTGGCAATGGCGGCGAGGATGGCGCTGGGAATGCTGAGCACCAGGGCGCACGGGCTGGCTACCACCAGCAGGGTCATCGCACGGTAAAATGCGGACTTCACCCCCTCGGTATTCTGCAGGGGCGGAATGCCAAAACCCAGCCACCAAAGAAAAAACATGCCCACGGTCAGGGCCAGGATGCCCAGCGTGTAGCCGGTGCCGAACTTGTCCGTGAACTGCTGGCTGGGTGCGCGCAGGTGCTGCGCCTGCTGGATGAGGGCGATGATCCGGTGCAGGGCGGATTCCTTGGCGAGGCGGGTGACTTTGATTTTGGCCAGACCCCACAGGTTGAGCGTGCCGCTGAACACGCCGTCCCCGGGTTCCTTCGCCACGGCCACGCTCTCGCCGGTCAGGGTGGATTCATCCGCAGCGGTCTTTCCCTCCACCAGATCGCCGTCTGCGGGAAACACTTCGTCAGGCTTTACCAGGATGACGTCTCCCGGCTGGAGCAGGGAGACCATCCGCGGAACCGTGGTGCCGTCCGGCAGCACCAGGGCGGCGGTTTTCGGCGCACCTTTTGTCAGGGCGTTGATTTCACGGTGCGTCCGGTGCAGCGCGTAGTGCTCCATGGCCTCGGAACCGGAAAACAAAAACAACAGCAGCGCGCCTTCCGTCCACGCTCCGATGCTCACCGCCCCCACCGCCACCGCCAGCATCAGAAAATGCACATCCACCCGGCCCTGCCGCAGCTTTTCCCAGACGTCCTTGGCGGCATCCCAGCCGCCGCTCAGCAGCGACACGCTGTAGAACACCTTTGGCAGCCAGAGCGGCCCAAGCGCAAATTTTTCGCAAAGCCAGCCGACCAGCAGCGCCAGCCCGCAACCGCCGGCCTGCAGTGCCAGGCTGGTCCATTCCTCCCGGCTGCTCGCCTCGATTTCCTCGGGTTCCGGCCATTCGAAATTGCGCCAGTGCCAGAGTTTTGGAGAGGTCGGGCAGGACGGTTTTTCCAGCAGGGTCTGGTTGGGCAGCGGCTTGAGCGTCAGGCCTCCCGGCATGTGGGCTTCCGCCGCGTCGGCCAGAGTGACTCCGTGCAGCGCCGCGGCGTCCAATTCCCCCAGCACCGCATGGAGCTTTTCCTGCAGACGCTCCACATCCACCTGTCCAATCGTCGCCAGGGAAACGGTTTTTTCCGCTGGGTCCAGCAACATCGCTTCCACCCCCTGCTCGTGCTGCAGGAAATCCGCCAGGGTTGCAATCCAGGATGGAGTCAAGTCAGGGCAGGAAAGTGCGCCGGTGGGCGGACAGGGTCAGGGCGACATCCGTTTGGGTGCCTGGTGCGCCGCCATCACATCCTTGGCCCAGGCCGGCAGGGATTGCTTGTGGTCCTGATAGTGCCGTCCCCACATCCCGCCGAGAAATGCCAGAGCGCCCAGCAAAAGAAACAGCACCAGGGCGAAGCAGCCATCCGCGGCGCCCGTCTGCTGGCCAGCGGGAGCACCGGGCCGGGCCATGACGTAGGGCTGGCGCGGTGCGCCGGGCGCAGCCGGCATGGGGGCGCGTGGCTGGGGGTCCGGGATGACGGCATGGGAGGGATTGCGGGCCGCGGGGGCATCCGTCGCGGCAGCCGCCGGGGTGGTGGGGGATGACGGCACATCGGATTCGTAATCGGCGCGGATGTCGCCGAACAGGAGGCTGTCACCGTTGCGCAGCACCCGCGTCTGCACTTCCTCGCCATTGACCTTGGTTTTGTTGGTGGAATCAAGGTCGGTCACCGAAAAGTCGCCGGAATCCTGCAGTTTGAACACGGCATGGTGGTTCGAACTGGAGCCGCCAGGCAGCACGATGTCGTTGTTCTCCGCGCGGCCCACCGTGAAATTTTTTCCGTTGAGGCCGTATTTGACCGTGGTCCCGTCGGGATTGTGGATGATGATCTTCGGCATGGGTGGAAAAGCGGAGAGGAAAGCGTCGGCCCGTTTCATGCCACCGGATGGCCTGAATGGCAAGCGGCTTCCGAATCGCCGCGTCAACTCCGCTCAGGCACTGGCGGGCGGCGCGGACTCCCGGCGCAGGATGGCATTGGCCGCCGTTCCCGCGGCCAGAATGCCCAGGCACGGGCCCAGCGGAAGCCACACCGCCCAGGTTTGAAATGTCAGGAGTGAAACCATGCCCAGGCCGACCGCCGCAAGCAGGCCGAACTTCCATGCATGACGGCGCTGGAAACGGCCCTGCCACACGCAGAGCAGCACCGCAGCACCGCAGGCCGCCGCCTGCCAGCGTTCGGCCAGCGGGGCGATGTTGCGTCCGGTTTCCATGGCCAGCAGCGCCCGCGCGGCCAGCTCCGCTGCGGAAACGGTCCGCCCGTCCGCCAGTGGCAAGCGCCGCGCAGCGCTGTCATCCTGCGCGATCCACAGCAGCGCACCGGGGACTTTCGGCAGCACGCTGCGCACGGGGTCTCCTTTCGGAAGGAAGCGGTCGAGCTGTGCCGCATCCAGCTTGAAGGTGTCGAGATTCAAGGTTGGCAGCTCCGCCTCGTTGACCGGCAGCAGGTGCAGAACAAAGCCGCCAGCGCGGTCGATGGGAAGGCGGATGCGGTTTTGCAGGACCACGGCGTTCCCCAGCCGCACTTCGATCTCTGCCAGGGAAATTCCCAGGTCCAGGCACAGCGAGTGCAGCAGGAAACTCGGATACACGCGGTCTCCGTGGCGGAAGAGCAGCGGGATCCGGCATTCCCGGTCATGCACGGCGGCTTTTGCCGCCGGATCATCGCTGAGGTCCAGATGCGTGAGGGCCATCGTTCCCAGCGCGCCGACTTCCTGCCCAAGGGGAATGCTGGTGAACGTCGGCACCGCATCGCGGCTGCCCTCGATGCGGGTGATTTCCGCAAGCGGCACCGCAGCGGGTGCCGCCTCGCTGCCCGCTCCCGCCTCGCCCCACACGCCAAAAACCGCACGGGGGAAGCCGCCTGCCAGTTTTGTCAGGGAAGCGTCAGGCGCTGCGCCCCAGCCCAGTGCAGGCTGCACGGCCACCGCACCCGGCCGGTGGGTTGCGATTTCCTCCAGCAACCCGGTCCAGTCTGCGGCGGAAAGCGGCCAGGTCTCGAACTGCCGTTCCCCCTCGGGCCGGTCGCGGTCGTCGATCCTGACAAAAATCACGTTCGCCTCCGCCCGCGGCACGGCGTCTCTGCGGTTGTCCAGCAGCCAGCGGACATGCGCGGCATCCAGCTTCGCAAAAAGTCCGCGCTGCTGCTCGCGGTGCAGAAAAAGCGCGGAAATACCGCCGAGCAGGACGAGGATCAGGCTGCGTGAAAACATGCAGGCGTCATTTCACTTCGACTCCGGCCGCATGCAGACCCGCAGGGCTTTCCACCACGAAACGCACCACTCCCGGCCCCGCGATTTCGCCCGTCCATGGTTCGCCGGGCTTTTTTTCCGCCACCGTGCGGAAGGCAAATCCACGGTTGGTTTCCTCCCAAAGTGCATTGGCAGGCTCCGCGGGCATCCTGGGGTCGCGCAGTGGGAGTGCCGCCTGCAGGGGTTTGCGGAACTGCACCAGCAGGCGGGTTGCGTTGGCCGGCGCAGTCACCTCCCAGATGCATTCCGCGCCACTCTGCCGGGTCATTACCGTCAGGGGTTTTGGCAGAAACACCGCGGTAGCCGGGTCCCCAAGGATGTTGTACATCAGCACCTGATCCCGCTTGAGCAGGGCTGGGTCCATCACTCCGTGGAGTTTCCCCTCCACTTCCGCCAGCAGCCGCTCCTTGTCGCGTTCTGTGCGCTGTTTCGCTTCCTGCTGCGCGGCAATCCACAGCGCACCGAACTGACGGAACTCGCGCTTCAGACCCCGCAGCAGCGCGGTGGATGTGTAATAATTGGTCAGGGGGTGGGAATCGATCGAAGCCGCCACGCAGGCGACCGGGCCTCCCGGCGCGGCGAAGAGTGCTTCCGCAAGACTCACCCGGTCCGCTGCCTGAAATTTCCCGCAGGAACAGGCGAAAATCACATGGGGCGGCGTGGGCTGATCACCGGTTAGGGCAGTGGCGTCCCTGATTCCATAGTGGATGGATTTGCCGTCCAGCCGCATGCTCCAGAAGTGGTCCGGATGCCCGTGCCCCATCATGGCGGTGAAGACGCCGCCGCCTTTGGTGATGCGCGCATTGTAGCGCTGCGCCTGGTCGAACGGGTTGCCGCACAGGGGCAGGCTGGGATTGCCGTCCACGAACCAGAAATCCACCCACTTGGGGGCATGGAGGTTGAGCGAGGCAAAGAGCATGCCGAGGGAAAGCTGGGAAAACAGCGGTCCGAATGCGGGGTCCCCCGTCCAGATGGGCATGGAAAGGTCCTGCAGTGCGGGAGTTCGTTTTTCCCAGCGGAGGATTTTTGCCGCGGCGGCGGAAACCTCGGACGCAGTGTGTGCGGGGATGCGCCCCACCGGCACCTCAGGCACGCCATCCTGGTCCAGGTCGCCAAAACTCATGTCGGTGGCGAATTCCTCCGGCTGGGTTTTCTTCCACCGGTAAAACGGAGCGCGGCGTGAAGCCAACTGCCATGGCGGCGCTGACGCGCTCGGCGGCACCGGCCCCCAGGCATCGTCTCCCAGCAGCAGCACGAACTGAGGAGGACGCGGACTGGCGCGGATGGCTTCTTCCGGAGGAAGCGGACTGAGCACGGTTTCGTAACCCTGCGTCCGACGCCACTCCGCCAGCGGCTGAACGGCCTCCAGAAATTCCGCATGGCCCACCGCCAGCCAGACCGCCCGCGGCTGCTCTGCGGCGGGACACCAGGCAACGAACAACTGCGCCATCACGGCGGCGGCGCAGACGAGCATCGGCTTCAACGTGGTTTTCATTTCATCAGTTCCTCCATCAACTGTTTGTTGGTGCGCAGTTTGTCCGCCTCCGCATCCACTTTCAGCCCGAGCGCCGTCAATTTTTCGATTGCCCGCACCTGTTCCGGAGAGCTTTTGGGAGGGTGGTTTTTCAAGGCGCGGAATCCGTCGCCGAGCGCTTGGACCGCATCGGCGAAGGCCACGGTTCGTCCATCCAGCTTGCCCCGCAGGCGGCGCAGTTCGGCCATGCGGCTGGCCAGCACATCCTGGTCCACCCCTTCCGGACGGGGCGTCCGCGTCTGCTTCAACAGTTCGGCAGCCGCTTTTTCGATCTGCTCCAGCGAGCCGCCCAGGGAAAGCATTCGCGCCCCTTTTCCGCTGCCGGCAAGCAGCAGCAGGCGCGCAGAAAGATGCTGCGGGGCAGCTTCGACCACCGCCTGCAGCCGTTGCTGCACCTTGGCATTCATGAGCAGGGCCGGATCCCGGCGCTGTTTCAGCACCTTCTGCACCGCGGCAAACTGATCCATCGCCTGCTGCAATTTCACCTCCCGTTTTGGTGCGGCCAGCCCCAGCGCCTGGTCAAAGGTTTCCAGGCTGAAAATCTGAATGTCCCAAACTTTTTCCGGTCCTTCGAGCAGCAGCAGGTCGGAAATCGCCCCCGCATTGCCCGCGGGAATGCCGACATGGGTGCAGTTCCGGTTGGCAGCACCGCGGACTTTGTCGGCCACCCCGCCGACCGGCTGCACGCTGCCGTCCGCATTCAGGTCGCCGGTCACGGCAAAACCGCCATCGATTTCGCTTCCGGTCATCAATGAATGGACCATCAGCGCACAAGCCACTGCGGCGGACGGTCCGTCCTTGGGGCTGTATTTGTCCTCGAACGCCAGCTCCAGGCGATAACCCGTGGGCAGCCGGCCATATCTCACGGCCAGGAATTTCTGCACTTCGGCGAGCGCCTTGGCCATGTCCGGTCCCACGGTCTGGTTGAATTGCAGGGAAGTCGCTGCCCCCGGCGCCGCAGGGACCGCCGTGCAGTTCATCTGGGTGGCTTTTGCCGCGAACACCCCGGCGCTCAGTTCCATGACCACCAGACCCTTGATGCCACTCTGCTGCAGCTTGAGCGCGCCTGCCTCCTGCGCGGCAGCCACCGCTGCCGCGGCCAGCGCCACCATGCACATCGACACTCGGATCATCACGGGCCGCAGGATAGCAACCGCTCCCCTCTGCGCAAGTTTCTGCTGCGGGGAGGGGTTGAACGCGCCGGGGTATGATAAGGTGGCGTTTTTTGATTCCGCCATGCTGGTGCTGCGGGCGGAATCATAAAATCCTGAGATTTTCGGTTGTGGAACCGGCAAAGCTGCATTTGTTCCGCGTTCCGTTCGGTCGGCCCAGGCAGTCTGGCGGTTATTGCTCGCGTGGCGGAATTGGTAGACGCGTATGATTCAGGATCATATGGTGAGAGCCGTGGAGGTTCGAGTCCTCTCGCGAGCACCACTTTTTCGGGCGGGGGAGATTTGAAAAACCCTCGCCCTCGCTGTTTTCATGCAAGACCCCCAGTTCGTCCAGGAGGCGTTTTCACAGATTTCCAGCCGCTATGTGGTCACCAATCACGTGCTCTCGCTGGGAACGGACATTTTGTGGCGCAGGAAAGTAGCCCGCATCGTCCGGCAGTTTGCCCCGCGGAAAATTCTCGACCTGGCCACTGGCAGCGGAGATCTGGCCATGGAACTGGCCAGGGTGTGTCCGGGCGTGCACATTGTGGGGGCGGATTTCTGTGCGCCGATGCTGGAAGAGGCGCGCAAGCGCAACGTGCCGGGACTGGAACTGCTGGTGGCAGATGCCATGAATCTTCCCTTTGCCGCCGGAGCTTTCGATGTCGTCACGGTGGCGTTTGGACTGCGCAACATGGCATCGTGGCCGAAAGCCGTTGCGGAAATGGCCCGCGTGCTGACTCCGGCGGGACATTTGGTGGTGCTGGATTTTTCGCTGCCCACGCTGCCGGGGCTGCGCGGCGGCTACCGCTTCTACCTCCACCGGGTGCTTCCAAAAATCGCCGGTTTCATCACCCGTCAGCGCCAGGCATACGAATATCTCTCCGCATCCATCGAACAGTTTCCCAGCGGAGAGGCGATGTGCGCGCTGCTCAAGGAAAATGGATTCACGGCAGCGCGAGCAGTGGCGCTGAACTTTGGAGTCGCCAGCATTTACGTCGCGGACAAAAGTTCCACCGTTGCTGCCTGCGCGGTGTGAGCAGCGTTGTGGATCTGCTCAGTGCAGGCTGCGGGGCGCTCTGGCAGCAGATGGAGGCGGGCTGCCACTGGAGGATGCCGACCCCGGTTTGAGTTCGGCGAAAATGAGCCGCCCGGCGGAGGTTTGCAGCGCGCTGCTGACGGTGACGGTCACGGTGGAGCCCATGCGCTCCCTGGCATGGTTGACGACGATCATGGCCCCGTCCGGGGTGTAACCGACGGCTTGGTGGGCGTCCTTGCCTTCCTTGACCAGCACCAGTTCGATTTCATCCCCAATGTTAAGCACCGGGCGGATCGCCTGGGCCAGTTGGTTGAGGTTGAGCACGCTCAACCCCTGCAACTGGGCCACGCGGCCGAGGTTGGCATCGTTGGTGAGCAGCCGGGCATCCAGCAGCTTGGCGAGCTGGATGAGTTTCGTATCCACCATTTTTTCCTGCGTTTGATAGTCGTCGTGAATGCTGACCTCCAGATTGGGCATTTTTTTCAGCACCTCCATGCAGTCCAGTCCGCGCCGTCCGCGCTCCCGCTTGATCTGGTCGCCGGAATCCGCCAGGAGGTGCAGTTCGTCGAGGACAAACCGCGGAACGATGAGCGTGCCGTCGAGGAATCCGGTGGCGCAGATGCCGGGCAGGCGTCCGTCGATGATGATGTTGGTATCCACCAGCAGCGGCTGGCGCATGACCCCCTCGTTGCGGAAACGCACGTAGGGAATGATGAGCGAGAATTCCTGCCGGTTGCTGCGCAGGGCCAGCACGATGCCGATGTAGCCCAGGGCGCAGTAAAGCATGACGGCGAGCATGCGCTTGAGGTCCTCCTGGTCCCCCTCCATGGCGGGAAATCCTGGAATGCGGGTCAGCAGCCAGGCGCAGAGCACGCCGATCATCAGTCCAAACGTGCCGGAGGAAAAGCTGCGGATGGTGAAGCTCTTGAGCAGCATGTCCACGAGGATGAGCAGACTGGAAAAAACCAGCCCGCCGAGCGCACCGACCCAGAGGTCCACCCGGCCATTGCTGCCCAGTGCCAGGGAGGTGCCCAGCAGCACGCAGAGAATGACGAAAACGGCGCGGACAAGTTTGAGGATGGTAACGGTCGGCATGCGAAATAAAGCGGGAGCAGGTCAGTTTTTTTTCCAGGGCAGGCCGGGACGCACGGGTTTGGCCCCCGGCTGGGATTCGGCGGCCCGTTTCGCGGCATCGTCCTTGTACCAGAGCACCCCGTGACGCCTGAGGTTGTCCGCCAGCCGGACGAAGTCATCGCGGAGGTTGGCATCCCGCAGCAGGGCGCTCATCAGCCCGGGGGCGGTCCGCATGTCGGTCGCCACCATGCCCAGGTTTTCCGACATCCGGCGGAAGCTGGCCGCCGCTTTGGCAAATTCATCCAGCCCCGGACTGAGTTTTTGGGAAACGGCCCTGTCCACGGTGTCAATGGCTTGGCCCGCCTTCTCCAGCGCCACATCGAATTTGTCTGCTGCCTGCTTGATTTTGGCGATGGAAGCAGTCACCGCGGCCACGTTGTCCGGACTCAGCACTTCGTTGTCGAGCTTTTTGATGGTCTCATCCAGGTTTTTCAGGGCGCTGCGGACGCTGGTCAGGTTTTCCTCGGAAAGCAGCCCGGTGTTGATTTTTGAAATGGCCGTCTGGAGGTCGGTCAGGGATTTTTTGATGTCTTCCAGGACCGTCACCGTTTTTTCCGCCACGCGGTTGGCGGTATTGCTCAGGTCGTTGAATCCGGTGCCGCCCTGGCCGGCCACTTCGTCGTTGGGCTTTAGCATTTCTCCGGATGGGTTGTCCGGCGGGGTCACTTCGACATACGTGTCGCCGATGATTCCATCCGTCTTGATCTGGAAGGTCGATTCCCTGGCGACGTGAAATTCCTGATACACCACCATCTGCACCCGCACACCGCGCAGCCCCGGAGCCAGCGTCGGGTCCTTCACCAGGCGGCCAATTTCCACTCCGCCGCGCCGCACCGGGGCGTTTTTCACCAGATTGCCGGCATCCGGAAACACCACCGTCAGGGGATATTTGTCCCGGAACCAGAATTTGAAGTCGCCAAACTTCAGAATGAGCCCCGCCAGCAGACTGAGTCCGCAGAACACAAAAATACCGACAAACAGTTCGGTTTTCTGGGAGGGTTTCGGGGTCATGGAAAGTGCCTGGCAGTGCCGCGGTTGCGGCAACGTAGCCAATCCTCCGCGCTTTGCCAGCGGCAACAATGGATGGGTGCGTTTGGCCGGCTTGGCTGCGTTCGCCGCCGCCGGTGCCGGTTGTTTGAGCCAATGCGCCGACCTCCGCCTCCGCACCGACTTCTCGCGAATTGACGGAAGGCGGGGAACTTGGAACAATGCGGACAACTTCAGAGTCCGGATTTTGCTTTATGATTTCCCCCTTTGTTTCCCTGACCGCGGTGGCTGGGCTGACGCTGCTGCCGGCTGCGGCCGATCCGGTGCTGACGGTGGCCACACCGACGACCGGGACGCTGAATGCGAACTACACGACGTCCAAGCTGTTCGTGGACGAAATCCGGGGCGATTCCATTTCGATGACGGTCCGGTTCGCTCCGGGGGATGCCAGCCTGACAGAAGTGGAAATCGTGACGAATCTGAACCGGCGGGATTTCGCAACGGCGGACCGGAATGCCAATGGAATCGAGGATGCGATGGAATCGAATCAGACGGAAGGGATCATTGGGAGCGACGATTCCTGTTACTATCGAAAATATGCCATGACCCCCACGGACCCTCCGGGAATGTTCGTGCTGGTGCTGCCGGTGCAAAAAACCGGGGCCTACCGCCTGACCGGCCGCTGGAAGGTGGCGGGCGATGCCAACTGGAGGTGGTTCACCAACGGTGCCGCGAACCGGCGGGACCACGCCATAACGGTTAGTCCGGCGGAAGCGCGTGAGCTTGTGATCTATGAAATCAACACCCTGACCATGGAGGCGGCAGGCACGGGGTCGGCGCAGCGGTCCACCCTGCAGGATTTGAGCGACCGGCCCGGGGCCCTGCGCACCGGCGCGGCAAATCGCTTTAATCTGGCCTACCTCCAGGCGCTGGGGGTGAACACGCTGTGGTTCCAGCCGTGGCATCCCTACGGCTGGGAGAACCGGCACCTCAGCGCCGCCGACATCAATGCCCGCGACCCCGGTGCGGGGGCAACCACTTGGAAATGGAATGCGGGAGCGCCGGGAGAGGATGTGAATTACGGCTACCGCCTGGGCAGTCCGTATGCCGTAAAAAATTTCTTCGAGGTTGAGCCGCGCCTCACCGCGGATTTCACCGGCAGTGTGGACAGCCAAGCCGATGTCTCCAGTGCGGCGAACCGCGCCAAAGCCATGAGCGCACTGCAGAATTTTGTGGCTGATGCCGACGCCGCCGGCATCCGAGTGATGCCCGATGCTGCTTTTAACCATGCGGCGCAGGATGTCGAACTGGGCCCCTTCGGCGGACAATTCCTGGCGAGCACTGGCAACCCCGGTGGAGGCTGGGCGTCCACCGACCGGATCGACAGCCGGGAAGTGCGCTTTTTTTCCCGATCCAATGACTACTGGCAGCGGGCCGGGCTCGGCGGGGGCGAATCACCGGCACCGGCACCGGACCGCTTCGATTTCAACAAATGGCTGGACGCAAAGGACATTTTCTTTGGCCGTTACGCGGCCCTGTGGCGCAACAGCGGCACGGCGGGTGCGCATCAGAATGAGGGGGACTGGTTCGATTTCTCCTCCGCAACCTACAATGGGTCCAGCGGCGGATCGTTCGACGGCATCACCCAGGGCGCATGGAAATACTTCGCCCGCTACGCACCCTACTGGCTGGAGAAAACCCGGCCCGCCGCACAGAATCGCAATTCCTCCGCCGCCGACGGGGATGCCGCCGTGCGAAAGGCGTGGGATGCGCGGGGCCTCGACGGCATCCGGTGCGATTTCGCCCAGGGTGTGCCGCCGCAGGCCTGGGAATACATCATCAACGTGGCCCGCAGCTTCAAATGGAACTTCGTTTTCATGGCGGAGAGCCTCGATGGCGGTGCGGTCACCTACCGTTCAAACCGTCACTTTGACATCCTCAACGAAAATCTGCTCTTTGCCGCCAAGGCCCCGCTGCAGCCTGGCGAAACCCTGCCGGGCAATCTGCGCAATGCCCTGGAAACCCGCCGCGGCGCGTATGGCCAGGGCCTGCTGCTGCTGAACACTTCCAGCCATGATGAACAGAATTACAATGATCCCTGGCAGGCACTGGTGCGCTATGCCGTCTTTGCCGCGGTCGATGGCGTGCCCATGATCTTCCCCGGACAGGAACTGGGGCTGTCAGATTTCTACGGCTACGACCTGATGGAAAAAAACCTGGGCAAATACGTGCCTCACTTCAAGACCTACAACTCGCTGATGCCGCTGTGGTCGAACACGGATTTCGGGCTGGACCAGCTCAGCCCCGTGTATGCCGCCATCAACCGTGCCCGAAATGCCAGTGCCGCCCTGCGCTCTGCCAGCCGGTATTTTCTCAACCAGACCTCCGGATCGCCACACAATGAACTGTTTGCCGTGGCAAAATATGAAACGGCCAATGCTTCTCCGGCTTGGACGGATGTAGTGCTGGCCTTTGTCAACACCGACCGCAATGCCGCGCGCAGCGGCACCTTCAATGTCAGCATCAGCCAGAACGGTGGCAGCCTCCTCGGCATCCGCAGCGACCGGAACTACAATGTTAGAAATCTTTCGGCCTACACCGCCCAGGATGCCTCCCGCGCTGACGCCTGGCTGTGGCCGGAGGGTGCGGCGGGGCGCAGCGGCAGCGCCGTGCTTTCCGGAGGGATCTTTGTCTCCATTCCCAGGGTGCCGACTGCCAGCGCCGGCTGGACAAGCGCTCCGTATGAAGCGCAGTATTTGAAACTCTTCGATGTGACCCCGCCGCCGCCGCCCGTGCCCGCGCATCCCGCCTGGGGCATTGCACCTCATGCCGTCTTCACCTGGGATGACCGCAATGCCGGGCCGGATGACCGGATCACCGGATACCTGGCGGATGGCACGCCGCTGTCCCTGCCGACCCTGACAAAAACCGGCACGGACGGGCAGACGGTCAGCGTGACGCTGCGTGCGGTGTCCGCAGCCGGCATCCACTCCTCACCGGTGACCACTCAGATGCGGCTGCTTTCCCCTGCCGGAGATGAGGATGGCGACGGCCAGAGCAATGCCGCGGAGCATGCGGCGGGCACCGATGCGCTGAATCCCGCCTCGGCCCTGCGCATTGTCAGCGCCTTCCGCAGTCCGGGGGATTCCCTGACGCTTTCCGTCAGCACCGTCATCGGAAAACGCTACACCCTCCAGTCCTCCACCAATCTCACCGAATGGGCGGACGAGGATGACCCCGGCTGCGTCAACCTGACAGCGGATGCGGTGGAAGCATCCTTCACGGATCAGAATCCGGACGGTTCACGGAAATTTTACCGGGTGCTCGTCCTGCCGTGAACCCCGCAGGCCCCCCTATGCGTTGCACCAATGGGTGGCGGCTGCCACGGGGGGGCGCTCCGCTCCGGTTGAACCAGACCGGTCCACGGAGGCTTCCGGTGGGGTGCCCTTTCCGGCGGGGTGGGAGCGGCGAAATATTTGCGGTTGCGTTTTGACGGCGGGGGACTTAATTCCGCCTCCCTTTCCGGGCCTTCCGAATTTGGCGGATGGTCCGGTTTTTAGTCTCCAAACCTTCCTTTCACGAAGATTCGACTCCCATGAACAAGCTGGAAAAAATTCATCAAGAGCTGGTTAAAACCGACGTTGCGCCGTTCGCCCCAGGCGACACGGTCAAAGTCCACACCCGGGTGCTGGAAGGCGGCAAGGAGCGGATTCAGATTTTTGCCGGCATTGTGATCGCCCGGAACGGCGTGGGCGTGAGCCAGGCGTTTACGGTGCGGAAGATTTCCTATGGCGAGGGCGTGGAGCGGGTATGGCCCCTGCATTCCCCGAAGGTTGCCAAGGTGGAGGTCACGAAGCGCGGCAAGGTGCGCCGGGCGAAACTGCACTATCTCCGCGGTCGGGTGGGGCGCGATGCCACCACCGTCAAGGAATTGGTCCAGCAGCGGAGCTGAAATTTCTCGCCCCGTCACCGCATTTTCAGAACCAGCCCACCGGTTTCCGGCGGGCTGGTTTTTTGTGTCTGGGTTGGATGCGCCCGCAGTGCGGGATTATTTTTCCTGCGCGGCCTCGACCAGGACTGTTTTGATGTCCTTTTCGAGTTTTTCCTGCCACAGATCCCAGAGGTCCGGGCTGCTGAAATCGTAGGTGCCGCGGATGCGCCGTTTGTGGTCCACGAGGACCAAAGCGAGCTTGTGGTCGTATTTGTCGAATTCGTTGGTGCGCTTTTCGGGTGGAACCTCACTCAGGAAGAGGTGGAACTGGTCCTTCATGTATCCGCGCAGGGTCTCACCATTGCCGGTGAGGAACCACCAGTTGTCCCCGCTGAATCCCTGCTCTTTGGTCCATGCGCGGAGACGTTCCGGAGTGTCCCATTCCGCGTTGAGACTGACGGAAACCAGTTGGAACCGGGGTTCCCCGGAGAATTTTTTCTGCAGGTCGTGCATTTGCATGGCCAGACCGGCACAGCCGCGGGGGCAGAGGGTATAGAGGAATCCGGCCACCCAGACTTTGCCGTCGAGCTGGTCAAGGGAGACGGATTTTCCTGACATCTCGGTGGCTTCCAGATTATTGCGCAATTCGCCGGCGTAGGGCGGGCGGTCCTGCATCGCAGCACCATCCCGCTTCATTTTGATGAGATAGTTCCAAAAAATAACCAACCCCAGGACCATGATGATGACACAGAACCAGATGACGGTTTTGTGCCGGGCGGGAGGGGGATGGGGGGTGGTGGCAGGGGCGTCCATGATTTGTCGGCAGGGAGGTTTCACCGTTGGAAGCACGGGTGCAACCGGAGATTCCCGGGCATCTCTGCGGCCCGCTGCGTGGCGAAATGCGGAGGACGGCTGAAGGGAATGGTGGACAACAAACCGCCAAGAGTGTCCATTGGGAAGTTGTGTGAGGGAAATTGCATGACTGAGCCGCCCGCCGAACCATCCTTCGAGTCACCGCCGAGCAGCCGGGTGACCACCCGCAACAGTCTGCTGGAAGGGCTGAATGTGAATGCGCTGGTGGATGCAGCGCTCGAGGAGGCCGTGCCGCTGCCGGCTGGCATGGACTGGATGCCGCCGCCCCTGGAGGAAGTGTCCGGACTGCTGCCCGATTACGAGGTGCTGGAACTGCTTGGGCGCGGCGGCATGGGGGCGGTTTACAAGTGCCGCGACCGGAATCTGGAGCGCCTGGTGGCTGTCAAACTGCTGCCACCGGAACTTGGAATGCGCAGTGACTTTGAACAGCGGTTCAACCGCGAAGCCTGGGCGCTGGCGCAGTTGGATCATCCGAACATCGTGCGCATTCATGGCAGGGGCGAAACGGTGGCCGGACATTTGTATCTGGTGATGGAATACGTGGAGGGCACGGACCTGGCGAAGCTGCTGCGGTCCAGCCGCAAACACAAGGCTGCCGGTGATCATGAGGAATTGAATTTCCTGCAAACGCTCCAGATCATTCAGCAGTTGTGCGGTGCCCTGCAGTTTGCCCACGAAGCTGGAATCGTTCACCGGGACATCAAGCCTGCCAATGTGCTGATTTCTTCCAAGGGAATCGTAAAACTCGCGGATTTCGGCCTGGCAAGACCCCTGGATGGTGAGGCAGACCGGGAGCAGATGACGCTCACGGGGCAGATTTTCGGCACGCTGGACTACATGGCCCCGGAACAGCGCGATGGCGCTCCAGGGGACCACCGCGTGGACATCTATGCCCTCGGGGTGCTGCTTTATGAAATGATCACGGGCGAACTGCCGCGGGGCTCATTCGAGCCTCCGTCGCATCGGATGCCGGTGGATGAGGGCGTGGACAAAGTGGTGGCCAAGGCGATGCGTGCCCGACCTGACGAGCGCTACAGCGCTGTGAAGGAGATGACCGGCGAGTTATCCACGCTGCGCGACCATCCGGTGCCGCGCAGGCGGTGGAAATGGCGGCGGGCAGGCCGGTGGTCGGCAGCCGTGGCCGGACTGGGCGGGGCAGCCGCATTGCCCTGGCTGATGCCCGACCCGCAGCCGGGCGGGCTTCCGTCTCCGCGCGCTGTCCATCCGCCGACCGTAGTGCGGACGAATTTTTTGGGCATGCCCTTTCAGTCCATTTCGGGTATGCCCTCGGTGCTGTTCAGCGTCTGGGAAACGCGGCAGGCGGACTTCGGAAGATTTGTGGCTGACACCGGACACCAGTCCAGCACCTGCCGCCCGGAATACCGCGAACTCGACGCGCAGGCGCCGAACATGCAGTGGAACACCGTGTATTTCCCGCAGCAGCCGACGCATCCGGTGGTCTGCGTCAGCTGGGGGGACGCGGTGGCGTTCTGCGAGTGGCTGACTCAAAAGGCGGAAGCGGCCGGCGAAATCCAGGCCGGCCAGGAATACCGCCTGCCAACCGACCGCGAGTGGAGTGAGGCCGTCGGCCTGTGGAGGGAGGATGGCGACTACCCCTGGGAGCGGAGCGAGCAGCGCGACTGGTTTTCACCCGGTTCGACGCAGGTAGTGTCCGATGTCGAAAACGTAGGCCGCGGATTTGCCACATCGGACGTCCTCACGGGTGAGTATGCCTTCACCGCTGCCGTGGGATCGTTTCCCGGCAAAATCAACGGTCTGAGCGACCTGGGTGGCAATGCCCGGGAGTGGACCTGTGATCCGATCCATTTTCACCTGCGCCAGCATGCCGCGCGATCCTGCAGTTTTCGCGGGATCAGCGAGCAGGCGTGGCGGCTTTCCCGCCGCTCGGAATGCCAGTTTGACGACATCGGCAATGAAACGTTAGGCTTCCGGGTGGTGCTGGATTTGAAATCGCAGCCGGGGCTGGCGCTGCGTTTGAAACTGCGCGAAGCGGTGCGGCAGTATTGGGGGGGCGACCCCGCACCCGGGACCGGGCCGCAGGTGGTGGTCAACCGCGATGTGGTCCGGCTGGATCTTTCCCGCGTGGGGGGGAAGCGGGACTTGCGGGCGTTCGCCGGACTGCCGGTGACGGAATTTCTGTCCGGCAGTGATGCGGGCGGTGAACCGCTGGATCTGGAACCTCTGCGCGGCATGCCGCTGCGCCGCGTGGTGCTCGCCGGGCCGGTCAAGTCCCTGGAGCCACTAACCGGAATGGTTCTGGACTATCTGATTTTGGAGGGCAGAGGCGGCCCGGCGCCATCCCTGGCTCCGCTGAACCGGACGGCACTGCGCGGCCTGGGCTGGCGTTCCTTCGACGGTCCGCCCGACGTGCCGTTGCCATCCTTTCCCGCGCTGCGGTTGCTGGACCTTTCCTTCACCCGGATGGCGAATTACGAATGCCTGCGGGATCTTCCCCTGGAGACGGTGGTGCTGGAAGGTCATGTCTTCGCCGCGCCCGAGCTGCTTCTGCCGATGACCCAGATCAGGGCGGTTCCCTTTTACCGCTCCCATCTCCACAGCGCTGACAAGCTGGCTGCTGAGCAGTCTTGCGAGGCGGCGGCAAAATGGCTGGAACCGCTTTTGAAATCAGGCCGCAAGCTGCCCTGGATGCGGGACTGGCTGGAGGGCGACAATGTCTTTTCCAGACCTGCGCGAAATTCCTCCGTTCCGGGCTATGGATTCACCTCGCCCGAAGGGAAGGCCTTGCTCAACTGGGTCCGGGAAGGGCGGCACGGGCCGTTTGCCTATGCCAGGAACGTGCTTGGCACGCGAGCGCTGCCCTTGCAATGGTCCATGACCCGCCCGGATGCGGAGGCGTTCGCCGCCTTTCTCGGCGGGCACCTGATGACGGTGACCAGCACGGGAGAATGGCTCGCCCTGTGCAACGCGTTCGAGCGGGGATTTTGGAAAATGGGGGCGAACGGATTTTTGCTGGGTGCCTTCCGAAAGGATGCGGCCTCTCCCTGGCAATGGCCAACCGGCGAGGCGTTTCCGACGGATCTGCCCGTCGATAAGCCGGCGGATCTTTATGATGCCAACCTGATCATGAACGGTTCCACCAAGGGGTGTTTTTTCCGAAATCCCGCGCAAGCCACGGGATTTGTTGTCGAATTCGAACCGCCAGAATCCCGCCTTCCGCTTCATGACGCAGAGGAAAAAATGCTGGGGAAATGGCAGTGGCCGGACGGTTCGGTTCTCGAATTGGGCCGCTTTGCCAGCGTCGGTACCGCACTTTTCGCGGAGTCCCACTGGAGTGTCTGCGATGCCGCAAGCCAGACGGCCCGGCTGTACCTGAACTACGGCGCAACGATCGGCCTGCTCGCTCCGGGATCCGAGGCGGAAACCCTCGCCTTCACCCCGCTCAGCGGCCCATCTCGGATCCTCCGCAGAATCAAATAGGGGGGAGAAAGCGGGCCGAAGCGCGGCGCCGGGTTTACAGCATCACACGGCGGAACAATTCATCGAGCGGCAGCTGGATGCAGATGTAAAAATCACCGAACTCCGCATACTTGGCGCTCACTTCATCAAAGCGCATTTCATAGACGATGCCCTTGATGTCCGAACTGTGATGCGAAAACAGGGTGACGCCCCACTCATGTTCATCCAGGCCTGCGGAACCGGTCACCAACTGGCGAACCTTGCCATGCCATTTGCGCCCCGTAGTCGCATGACTGCCCATGAGGCGGCGACGCTCCGCGTAGGACTGGGAATACCAGTTGTTGGCATCCGTGCGCCGTTTCGACATCGGGTAGAAGCACATCACCGGCCAGTCCGGCATGTTGGGATAGAGCCGGTCGCGGTAGTATTTTTCCTGGTGCTCTTTGAAGGTGGTCATCTCCCTCTCAAATTCCGGGCTGCCGGGTGGCAGTCCCTTTTCCTTTTCCAGCTTCACGGCGTATTCCTCCGGCTGGGTGGCGTATTCGGTCCATTCCGTCATCGACAAATAACAAAAAACCGGCGTCAACACATCCGGACCCAGCGACAGCGAAAGGCGCTTTTCGAATTCATTCGCCTTTTGCAAGTCAGGTGTCAGGAGCATGAAGGCGAGGTCCGCCCTCGGGGTCAGCACGCTGAAGGTGAGCAGTTGCGTTTCCGGCGTGGCCCGGATTTCCTGAACGAGTTGGGTCAGGTCGGTCTTGGCGCGGATGCGCTCCGCCGCGCTGAGCAGGTTCCATTGGGACTGCTCGACATGATAAAACAGGTGCTGCACATGCCAGCCTTCACGGGGCAGAAGCGGGGGGGGATTGCTCACGTTGGGAATTTGTCGTCGGTCGTTGTTGGATGGTCGAAACTGGCTGGCCCGCCGCGCGCGGCCTCCGCCTCACAGTTCCTTGTCGGCAACGGCGAAATGCCCAAGTGTTTTCCACTCGTCGCCTTTTGCCTGGTAGTCTGAACTTTCGCTGACTTCGATGCTCCAGCGGGTTTCCCGGCTGGCCAGATAGTCGCGCAGGCGCTCCTCGTGCAGCAGCCCGCTGCTCGCGGTCACCGTGAAGGCGTCTCCCTCCAGTTTCACGCCGGACGGGGCGCTTTCCACTCGTCCACTGACGAGTTTGACCACCCGCGGGTCGCCTGCAATCTTGCGCTCCGGATTGAGAAACAGGATGCGCAGATAGGCGGTTTTTGTTCCCGCCGCCTTCAGCTTTACCTCCGGCAATTTTTGCGGATAAACCGATTCCTTGGTAAACACGTCTTTTTCCGAACTCACGCGGTCAGCTTCCGTGCGGTTGCGCCAGCCGGAATCCGCCTCCACAATGGTGAGCAGATTCCCTTCCATCGGAATGCGGGGTGTGCGCGCCATGGAGGAACCACCCTTGGCGTGCTTCCCGCTCAGAATGATCCAGAAAACACCGATCAACAGCACCGGGAGCAGCACCAAAGCGACGATTTTTCCAACCTTATCCAGCACCGGATTTCCCGTCTGCTGCACCGAGGGACGCTCCTTGCGCTTGCGCTGATCACCTTCGCCCGGTTCGGTGCCGAACTCGGTGTCCTGATCCGCAGCGCCAGACTCTGGCTGCTTTTCCACGGGCGGGACGGGTTCTGCACGGGCGCTCAAATCCCAGTCATTGTCCGCAAGCGGCGCAGAGGCCGGATTCTCTGACGGAATCTCCGCGGGAACAGCCACCGGCTCAGGTGTGGGATCGATGAACGCTGCGTCCGCTGCCGGTGACGCGCCGGATTCCGCCGCAACCGCGGGGAGGTCCTCTGCATCCAGGACCAGATCGTCGTCCGGTTTGCCTGGCAGCGGACGATCCGGCTTTGCGTCCACCAAATCGGCGAACAGTTCCGGTTCACGGTCACGGGGCCGGGGCGGTTTGCGCGGGCGGTTTTTGCTCATCGGATCGGATAAAATTGGCTGGCCGCCAGCGTCCGTCATCCATGCGGCACGGACTGGAATGCTGGCGGGAATGGACGGAACTTGGCGGTGAAAAAAGCCATTGCAAGAAAAGATGGGGGCCTTATATGTCCCGCCCCAATTCATCCCAACCATCATGGCTGATAGCTCCAACAAGCATCCGGAAAATACCCCTGGCAAATATTTCGTCGATGACCAGTGCATTGACTGCGACCTGTGCCGGGAAACCGCCCCTGCAAATTTCACGCGCCAGAACGACAACGGCTACTCTTTCGTTTTCAAACAGCCGGAAACGGAGGAGGAGCGCGCCCAGTGTGAGGAAGCCCTGTCCGGTTGTCCCGTGGAAGCCATTGGCAACGATGGAGACGCATAGGCCCGTCCAGCCTGTCCATTTTTAAATCGCGCCCGGCTCACAACAGCCGGGCGTTTTTTTGCAGCGCATCCATTTGAAGACCGTCCGGAAAAAAGCGCGGCAGCCGTTTCCGGACTGCCGCGCCGCAGATCAGCAACTGGCCAAGGGAAGCAGCATCATTTGTAGGATGCCTGGGCACCTTTGATGCTGCGCTTCTTCACCCATGGCATCAGTGAACGCAGGCGCTCACCGGTTTTTTCGATCGGGTGTTTCTCGCCGTCCTTGAGCAGCTTGTGGTAGGTCTTGTAACCGCCTTCGTATTCGGCGATCCAGCCTTTGGCGAACTTGCCGGTTTGGATGTCCTTCAGGGCCTTCTGCATGCGCTTTTTCACGCTGCCGTCGATGATCTTCGGCCCCACCGACACGTCGCCCCATTTGGCTGTCTCCGAAATCGAAAACCGCATGCCGGCAATGCCCGCTTCATTCATCAGGTCCACGATGAGCTTCAATTCGTGCAGACATTCGAAGTAGGCCATTTCCGGACTGTAGCCCGCTTCGACCAGGGTTTCGAATCCCGCCTGGACCAGGGCGCTGCAGCCGCCGCAAAGCACGGTTTGCTCTCCGAAAAGATCGGTTTCCGTTTCCTCCTTGAAACTGGTCTCGATGACGCCGGCGCGGGTGCCGCCGACGCCTTTTGCCCAGGCCAGGGCTGTCTTCTTCGCTTCCTTGCCGCCTTGGTGCACGGCGATGAGCGCGGGCACTCCCTTGCCTTCGGTAAACTGCCGCCGCACGATATGGCCCGGGCCTTTCGGAGCGCACATGATCACATTGACCTCCTTGGGCGGAACGATGGTCTTGTAATGGATGGAAAACCCGTGGCTGAACAGCAGCGTCTTGCCCTTGGTCAGGTTCGGTTCGATGTCCTCCCGGAAAACCTTCGGCTGTTTGGTGTCAGGCAGCGCCACAAAGATCACATCCGCCCGCCGCACCGCTGCCGCCGTGTCCACGACTTCAAACCCATACTCCCTTGCCACCGGGGCGGACTTGCTGCCCGGATACAGGCCGATGATGACCTTCACTCCGCTGTCCTTGAGATTGAGCGCATGGGCGTGGCCCTGGCTGCCGAAGCCGAGCACTGCACAGGTTTTTCCTTTGAACACGCCGAGATCGGCGTCCTTGTCCGTATAAATTTTTGCGGGCATAATTGTTGTTAGTGGTTCCTGAATCCAAATTTCCTTTCCTGGGTGCGGCTGGCCTTGAAAACGCACCGAACCGGCAGAAAAAGGCCGGTATCGTCAGTGCGATTTCCAATCCGGTCAATTGCGTTTTTCTGGGCGCACGCCCCGCGCATTGTCCCCGCTTACTTCGGCGTCCATTCGCCCAGCAGCAACACAGAGAGCTTGGCAAGCCGCGCAACAAATGGCAATGTTCACAACTGCACCGTGCGGTGAAGGGCTCCGGCAGCCCCATCTCCGCCGCCATGAATCATTCCGGTCCCTTGGATGAGACATTCGATTGAAACCACCATGTCATGAATAGAACCTCATTTGTAAAAACTGTCCTGGCAGCGTGTATGGCGTCGGTGCTGACTGGCGATGCGATGGCGGATGGAAAAACGGACTCTGCCGTGGCCGCTGCGAAGCAATGGCTGGCGCTTGTGGATGCCGAAAGTTACGGGAAAAGCTGGCAGGAAGCGGCCCCCTTATTCAAGGAAGCAGTGAAGAAGGGACAGTGGTCCCAGATGATGGCGGCGGCCCGAAAGCCTTTTGGCAAGGTGGAATCGCGGGATCTTGTTTCTGCGAAACACACCTCCTCCCTCCCAGGCGCACCGGATGGCGAATACGTGGTCATTCAGTTCAAGGTTAAATTCGCGAACAAGCGTGATTCGGTGGAGACGATCGTTCCGATGAAGGTTGATGGCGTTTGGCGGATCTCTGGCTATTTCATCAAATAGTGCGGGCGAAACCAAGCGGCGCGCCCAACCTTCCGGCGACAATCAAGCGTGCCGCAAAGCCGGGCAGGGCCTGCGAACCGGCGCGGAGAAGGCTGCGCCAGATCGCGGTCGCAGAGCAGCCGGAGTCGGCCTAACCGTTTTGCTGTTCGATGCTCGCCGCTTCACCGGTTTTGCCGGTGCGGAGGTATTTTACGGGTTTGGTTTCTGCTGGCTGTCCGTCGGTGGCCGGTTTCACGATGAGCCTTCCGTCGGCGGTGAACTCCTCCCTTTTCTCGCCGCGGAACCGGGTCCAGCCGGTCAGGGTCCCCGCATCGTCATAGTGGCGCTCGTCGCGCCAGTTTCGTGAGGGGCAGAGCAGGGGATCGGCGTAGTTTCCGTTGGTGTAGTCGATGGAAAGCAGCCGTCCGTCGGTGCTGTAGGTGCGGATTTCGTTGGCGGGGAAATAAATGGAGACGAACGCGGGGGCGGACCACTCGCTGCCATTGCTGGCGAAGGCTCCGATGTCCACCCGGTTGCTGGAAATGTCCGCGCCGGGCCAGACGGGCCGGCGTTGATGCCAGGGGATGCGCAGCTCCACAAGGGATCCGGCTTCGTTGAGCTTTTTGATTTCAATTTCCTCCGCCTTGCCGCGGAGCACAGCCCAGCGGAAGGTGAGCGGCTTGCCGTCGGCATCGCGGCTGGCTTCGGCGCTGACCACCATGCGACGCCAGTAGCGGGTGGACTTGGCCACGCGGGAAATGGCGCAGGGAGTGTCGAAAATGCGTTCTGCCGTCTGCGAATCGAAACAGTCCACACCCACTGTCGGCATAGGGTCCTCCTCCTTCACCCGGAGGATGACGGCTGGAGGCAGGCTGTCGGGCTTCATCTCATGGGCCAGCGTGACCAGCCTGACCTCGTCGAGCTGGGTGGAGTCAAACACGGTCGGGTGGGCTTTTCCGGTGAAATAGTCGTCCGCGGCGGAGGCGTTTTTCTGGGACCGTCTCAGGAGCATCTGCAGAGCGGGTGCGATGAGTCCGCGACGGGCCAGTTCCTGTTTCACTTCGGGTGCAAATGCTGCCAGGGCGGCGGCGGCGGCGTTGAGAAACGGTTGATCGGACCCGGATGAACCCTGCGAAATCAACACGTAGGGGATGTTGCAGAAAAACACATCGCCGTGCCCCTCGCGGGGTTTTCCGTCCGCTCCCGGGCCTTCGGGATCATGGTCCCGGTGTTCGGGATAGACATAGAGATGGTTGCCGAAGTAGTGCAGGCTCAGGAGCGCAGGCAAGTCGGGCAAGGTGAGCGCATAGCGGACCTGGCTGCGCCAGAACGGGCCATTGGTCAGGGCGGTGGAGGAATTGCCGATGACAATGCCGTTGAAGAGCAGCCGCAGCGGCAATCCGTAGTGCAACTGGTGTTTTTTGGCAGCCTCCCCGTATTCGATGCGCGTCAACTGGGGAAAGGTTTCCCAGCTCATGTTCGAGTGGTCACTGTCGCGGTTGTCGTAGAAGTCACCCACGCTGCCGGCGGCGGATCCGTCCTTTTGCCATTCCCGCAACAGGTCGCCGGCTTTGCCGTAGCCCTTGCAGATGGGCGCCTCAAAGTTGGATTCCGCCTTGAGAAACACCCGGAAAACCCCCAGCCCGGGGTCCCACCGCACGTTCTGTTCCTCCACGGTGACCACACCGTTTTTTGCCATCGCCGGGGGCGGTTCGTCAGGCTGATTCGCGGCGGCATCCCTGGACGCTTTTTCCCTCGCTTCGCGCATTCGCTGGACCAGGGCGGCATATCTCCCATCCTCGCGCAGCACCGCCAGGTCGGCATCTTTCTCCAAGTGATCCGCCTCGAAGTAGCCTGCGCCGAACGCTTGTTCCAGCACCTGAAAGGCTTCGTCCTTCCGCCCCTGTAGCGCTTGAATGCACGCCAGGTTGTAGAGCGTGCCACCATCGTTCGGCATGGCTTTGAGCACTTCCCTGCAGAGGGTTTCCGCCGCCGCAAAATCTTTTTTCTGAAGTGCGGAAATGATCTGTTGCTGCGCCGCCACGTAGCGGGCCTGCGCCTGTGGCAGATCAAACACGGAGGGTTTTGCCTCCTCCTGCGCAAAGACCGGAAGCACGGCCAACAACGACAACACGAGACTGACAGTGCGCGTCCGCCAACAGCGAGGAGTTTGCAGCCCTTGGGTCATGTGCGGCCATCCTAATTCCCGGCGCGAGAAATGAAAGCCGCTTTCCTGCCGGGGCCGACACCCTGGCGCGTTCCCACGGAATCGCCGCTGCTGGAGGGTGTGAATTTTCATTTCTGGGAGTTGCCGAGATGCGGATTTTCCCGTTTCATGTGGCGACCACTGCCTTCTCCCCCACCCCAGCCACTTCATGGAACGCTACACAGACCGCACGCAGCTTGGCGTCAGCAAGTCCGGACCGGTATTCAAGGCTGCAGACACGCAGACCGGGCAGGCTGTCATCATCAAACAGCTGCCCTCCAATGGCCAGGCGGCTCACCCCTGCGATGCCCAGACGCTGCTGCAGCTGGCACCGCAACTGGCGGCCCTGCGCGGGTTCAACATTGCCAGCACGCTGGAAATCACACCGGTTCCTGACGGGATGGAAGTGGTGTCCGAATTCATCGAAGGCGCAGGCGGGCTGCAGCATCCGGAAAAGGGCAAAATGCCGACCAGGATGGCCGTGGACATCCTGAACCAGCTCGTCCATGCCATCGCCGAGGGAGAGCGGATGGGTTTGCTGCATGGCGATCTCAAACCGTCGAACCTCCGGTTCGGCACCATGGCGGATGGCCGGGTCCATGTGAAAGTGACCGACTGGGCGCTAGCGCAGACCCGGTCCAGCCAGCCCCAGGAAACGCTCATTTTTCTGGCGCCGGAACGGCTGGATGGCAGCGGTCCCACGGTGCGCAGTGAACTCTTCACCGCCGGGGCCACCATTTATTATCTGCTGACCGGTTTTACCCTGGTCAACGGGAAAAGCGCTGCGGAAATCCAGGCGGCGTGGGGCCGGGCCAAGCCGGAGGCGCTGAAGAAGATCCGGAAGGATCTCCATTCAAAGTTGGTGAAGTTGGTGATCTCCCTGCTGGAACTCAGGCCGGAAAAGCGTCCGGGAAGCACCGCGGAAGTCATGCGGGCGCTTGCAGAACTGAATCCACCGCCGCTGCCACAGCCAGCCGCCCCAGCCAGACAGCCCGGCACAGCAACCCAGCCGATGCGTCCCGGCGGCCGCGTGACCCAGCCGATGCGTCCGGCGGCCGCCGCCACCCAGCCGATCCGATCCACGATGCCCGCTGCTCAACCGGTGCCGGTTTCCGTGCCCATTGTCCCACTGCAGCCGCCCGCCTCGGTCCTGGTTGAAGCGCAGCCGCCCACGTCCTCCGTTCCCGTGGTGGCGATGCGCCCGCCTCCGCAGATTGCCGCGCAGTTGAATCTTCCCGAACCAGCCCATGCCGATCCCTTGGCATTTCCCCCGCCGCCACCGGGACCGGAATCCGCCCCCCCCGCGTGGCAACAGATGCCCGTCTATCAGCAGCCGATTCCCCAGCAAGCTGGTTTCGCCCAAGGCGGCTATCCCCAGCCCGGCTACGGCAGACCGCCGCAGATGGGCGGCGGCAGACCCGGTGTCCGCATGCCGCCGGGCATGATGCTGCGCCAGAAACCCAAGAGCAGCCTGCCGCTGGTGATCGCCATTTTGTCGGTGCTGACGCTGGGCGCGGGCGGGTATTTTCTGTTTCAGCTGTGGTCGGCGAAAAAGGCCGAGGCCCGTGCGGAGGCAAAATCCGGTCAGCCGCTTTCCACCAGCGACCTGCAGGCGAAGCTGCGGGCAGCGGGGGATTTGCAGAAGGCGGAAAAGGAAGCCGGGGAGAAGGGGGAAAAGAAATGAACGATCCGGTTGACTCCCCGCGTCGTTCGCAGGTTTTGCTTTGCCGCTGATGCCCGTCGTCGCCAGCTACTGCACCACGTTTCTCAAGCCGGAAATGCTGCACATTTACCGGCAGGTGACGGCATTGCGGCGCTACCGGACCTTTGTCATCTGCCGGGAACGCCAGTCGGCGGATCGATTTCCGTTCGGGGATGTGGAAGTCCAGCCGCCGGTGCGCAAGAACTTTGTGCGCCGGTTCTGGATGAAATATGTGCGCAAGGAGCCGCCGATCGTCTATCGGGGAGAATACGGGGTGCTGAGCCGCATTCTGGAGCGCCGCAACGCGGACCTCATGCATGTGTATTTCGGCCACACCGGCGTGCATCTGCTGCCGTTCATGCTGCGCTGGCCCAGGCCCTGCGTGGTGTCGTTTCATGGCATGGACATCCAGCCGCGCGAGGACCGGCCCGGTTACCTGACCACGCTGCAGGCCATGCTCCAGTTCCTGCCGCTGGTCCTGGCGCGTTCCCATTCCCTGCGCGACCGGCTCGTTGACCTGGGCTGCCCCGCGGAAAAAATCCGCATCAACCGGACCGGCATTCCCATGAACAATTTTCCCGTGACGGAACGCGAATTCCCCGCGGACGGGCGGTGGAGGTTCGTCCAAGCGTGCCGCCTCATCGACAAAAAAGGCCTGGATGTGGCGCTGCGGGCCTTCGCCGGATTTTGTCAGGATTATCCGGAGGCGGCCTTCACCATCGCAGGCGAAGGCCCCTTGCGCGAGCCGCTGGAGGCGCTGGCCGCGGAACTCGGCGTGGAGCGGAAGGTGCATTTTGCGGGGTTTCTGAGTGAACAGGACCTCTGCGCCCTGTATGCGCGCAGCCATGCCTTCCTGCATCCCAGCCAGATGACCGCCGACCAAAATCAGGAGGGAATCCCAAACTCCATGCTCGAAGCCATGGCCACCGGCCTGCCGGTGCTGGCAACCTACCACGGAGGCATCCCGGAGGCGGTCCGGGACAACGAAACCGGCCTGCTGGTGGAGGAACGCGACGGCGACCGCCTGCTGGACAATCTCCGCCGTCTGGCCAGGGAGCCCGGGCTCTGGCAGAAAATCGGCTCATCTGCCGCCCAGGATGTCCGGGAAAATTTCGAGCAGTCCGCCCAGACGGCCCGACTCGAAGCCATTTATGACGAAACCATCCGCCTGGGCCGCGTGGATGTGCGTTAGGCTGGGCTGTGGTGTTCTGGACTCAATGCCCTGACGCCGCGGGAGAATCCGGATTCCAGAATCCATTGTCCTGCTCCGGCCCGAACCATCCGATTTTGGCCTCGGCATTGTTGCCGCCGTAGAAATTCGTCTCGCTGAATCTGGAAGGCGGCTCCTCCGTGACGCGGCCGCTGCACCAGGCCACCAGCGCCCGGCCGGAAAAGCGGAAGTGGACGCTGGGCTGCAGCGCGGTGCCGCCGCTGGTCGCATAAAACGGTTCGCAGAACGGGTATTCCTGCAAACCGTCCGCCTTGGCCAGGGCCGTCGTGGTGAACATGACGGTGTGCGTGGGGTTGGTGATCGCCTCGATGGCTGCCGGCTGATAGGCATTCCCCGGCGTGCCGCCCACGTAGGCTGCATTGTAGCCGTAGCCGCCGCTGTTGTCCTCGAAACTGGCACCCTGCCGGAGAAAGGTTTTGAATGCCGGACAGGCGGTCAACGACTGGGCATCGCCCAGATAGGGGGAGAGGAATCCTTTGCTGGCGTCAAAGGCACCGGAACTTCCGGAGCGTCCGCCATGCCACCGTTTCCGATTGCGCCGGTCCTGAGCCGGACAAAACGTCCCGCGGTCGGCGGCATAGGCAATGTTGGCCATCGCCAACTGACGGATGTTTTCAATCGACCGCCCTTTGTAGGCGGCATTCATCACCGCACGGTAGCCCGCCAGTGCTCCGACCGCCAGCAGCGCGACGATGGCGACGGCCACCAGCAGTTCCACGAGCGTGAAGGCGCGTCGATGCCGGTGCAGCTCAGGATTGGGAAACATGCAGGCGAAACTGGGCCCGGGGATGCGATTTTGGCAGGTGCAGCGTGACCTCGACGGGATCGGTTCCGGATTCCGTGAGGGTGAGCCCGCCGCCAGGATTCAGGCTTGCGGCGGGGCCGCCCGCGGTGCTGCGAACCAGGTTGGTCCAGGCGCCGCCGGTGAATTGCTGGACGGTGCAGGTCAGGTCCGCATGGGATGGCCGGCGGGTGAAACGCAGTTCCAGTCCATTGTTCCAGGCAATGGCCAGCGGAGCCGCACCGGTGCCGGTTAGGGGATGGGACCCGGTGGCGTATTCGAGCAGGTTGTTCATGCCGTCCTTGTCAGGATCGGCAGCAGGGCCGCTGATGGCAGGGTTGACGAGCTGGCTCTGGGAAAAATGCTGCTGCTGCCACTGCTGCCACGGCGGCTGGGTGGTGTGAATGACGCCCACGGCGTCCAGATCAAATCCGCTGGCATCATAGGGCGTGGGCCAGGGGTCGTTCACGGGATTTCCCAGGGAGTCCAGGCTGGCGTAAGCAGGATTGATGGAGCCGACGGCATCCACGATCCTGACATGGGTAATCCGGTTGCGATTGAGCGCGGGGCTCACTCCCGCCAGATCCTGAAGATCAAAGGGAGTGCCCCAGCCGTTCTGGTATTTTCCGGCCAGGTTGCGGAGGTTGGTGGGATCAATGCCGTTAAACGTTCCCACCTGCGTGGTGGTGGAAGTGAGGGAAACCGCTGGGAAACGGAAAAAGTCCGTTCCATTTGAGCTGACTTCCACAAAGGCAAGCTCCAAAAAATAGGTGCCGCCGATGTAGGCAAATCCGTTTTCGAACACCGCGAAGTCAGGACCGGTTCCGTTGCCGATGGGCTGGGAAAATGTCAGGGTAATGCGGCCGCCGTCGCCAAGGCTGAAGACATCGTAAACTTCATCCGCAAGCTGCGACGCGGGGCCGGTGACCCAGTGGGTCGGCGGCACTGGAGCACCTTCGTCATCGGTGTTTCCGTAGGTGGCTGGTCCGAGCGCGGCCCCCATCTGCTGCGGGCCGCGCTCCACGCTGGAAACGCCCGTCGCCCAGCCGGTGATGAGGACACTGGTTGCCGCAACCGCATCGCTGCCGGGCTGTCCGGCGGCAGGGGGAAAGGGTCCCGCCTGAGCTGCGGCCGCACCCGCGGCAAACAAAAACACCCGGCGGCGGCGGACCAACGGAGCCAGGGCCAGCAGCATGAGCAGTGAAGCCGTGGGTTCGGGAATGGAAACGGCCACGGGTTCGGCCGGTCCGGCATTGGTTTCGGCAAAGGTTCGATAGACAAATCCGTCCCACGATCCGTCCGCCAGTTCCCGTCCGTTGACGCCGGTGCTGGAAGTCACCCAGTGTCCGGGACTGGTGGCGGCGAACGGGTTGCCGTTGGGAATGACCGTGGTGTTTGGCGGGACGATGTGCGAATTCAAGCCGAAGTCCATCGGGTGGAAATACACGTCATTGTTGACCGCGTAGAGCCAGTATTCCCCGGTGGAACCGTTGAAGCCCGGGCGAAATCGTTCGGGATTTCCATCCAAGTCGGCATCAAATCCCAGATGGGAAAGAAATCCGCCCGCGAGCCCCTGGACGGAAAGTCGAGGATCCGCTCCGAGAATGGCAGCGAGCATGTCCTGGCTGGTTTGGCGCAGGGAGGCATCCCAGCGGAAGCCCCAAGCCAGCGGCGGCTGGCCGTCGTTCCAGTCGATGACGACGGCCGCTTTGGCGACGCCTGGACCGTCGGCAATGCCGGTCCAGTGGGTGATGTCAGTCATGGCAAAGGCGGCATGCGCCGCGCTTGCCCCGCAGGTGGCCAGGAAAATCCCGGCGAGTAGGGTATGGTTCATGGTGATTCCGGTGTGGTGTCGCAGGAATGGAGCGGCCTGCAAAACAGGCCGTCCCACCGTCGGCCACAGCGAAGTATTCTGACTCCTGGCATCATGCCTTCGCCCCGCCTTCACCCGGGCCTTGCGGTCCGGATTGGCACCCTGGAGCGTCGTAACCAGTTACAGCAGCGCACACTGTTCCGGGGTTTCACCGGATTCCATGCACCGTAGCCGCAGGAACTGTGGCACCGGCGCCAGTGGTGGCAAGGAAAACTTCACCCCCGCATCAGGGACACGCCACTTTCAACCGCGCGAAACGCTTGCCGCCTCCACCGGGAATGATCGCGGAAATCTGGGTCGCATCGTTGATGCTGGGCGTCACCGTGAGCCATTCCGCCAGATCGCCGGACACCTGGATGGTGTAGCTCAAGACAGTATCCGCGGCCGCCGCGGTTCCTTTCGGAAATGTGACCGTGAAGTCCTGCCCGCTGGGCACCAGACCTGGAAGGGCGTTGGCAGCCAGAGGATTGCTTCCCAGCGCATATTCCACCAGATTGGCAATGCCGTCCATGTCAGCATCATCACCCGGAAGCGCCCCAGGGATTCCATTGCTGGCCGCCCACGCTGGAAACTGGCATTCCGGTGCGGTGCCATTGGTGGCGTTTGGCGTGACGGGTGCCTGAACAAGCGCCCCGAATGCTGAAGTGGCATCTGGAAGCCGCGAGCTGCCGCGATTTTCCGCCCCGGCATTGGCCGGCGCTGGACCCTCATTCGCTTGGGAATGGTTGGGATTGAGGATGCCGATGAGTCCGGCATCCTCCGGGTCATCCGTGCCATACACCACGGCATCGACCAAATCCGCCGCCGTCACCGGGGTGCCCGTGGGAAACGAAGCGGCTTGAGCCTTGTAAACGGCCACGGCATCCGCGCCATTTTGCAGGAAGTCACCGGTCCCGACATCCAACCCAACTCCGGGTACTCCGGTGTTGCCGATGACAAAGAAGCCCTGGGCGTTGGTGGTTTTCCCGGCCAGATCATAAACGGCATACGACTGGTCGTTGGCTCCGTTGAACAGCACCACAATGAAGCCGTCCAGTGCGCGGTTCCCCAGCCCGCCGTCGTAGAGTTCGATGAAGCTCGCCGTGTCGGTCTGGTATTGGTCGCTGTCGATTTCATTGATGTAAACGGCGTTCAGCGGAACATCCGCACCATCATCGGTGACATCCAGGGTGGTGGTTCCATTGAGCAATCCGGCCGCCGCTGCGGTTAGGATGACGGTCTGGGTGCCGTCAGCCGCGGTGTCATCGACGGCATGGATGAATACCGGTGCCGATGGCTGACCGTCGGGGATCGTCACCGAGGCCGCCGCGAGGGTTGCTTCCGAAGGGTCGCTCCCGAAGAGATGGACGATCAAATTTCCAGTGAAAGGCGCAGGCCGCGTCACGGTGAGCGTGGCGGCGTTGCTGCCGGTATTTTCCACAATCTGGCCCGGTGCCACGCCAAGCGTCAGGCTGCCAGTCGGCGGTGGGCAAAACGGCGTGACCCCGTCGTTCTTCACCCCCGGAGAAAACGGCAGGGCGCTGGCGGTGGTGTCATGCAGCACATACGGCCCGGTCAGGTCTGGATTCATCGTCATGGATGCCGTCAGGGGCGATTCCGGGGCATACAAAAGGCCGCCCACTTCCACCGAGGAGGCATTCAGCACCCGAACCATGTCCCCGGTGTCGTTCAGGCTCAACCCAAATTGGTTGCTGCCGTTGGCCTTCTGCACCCAGGCACTGCCAAAGGCCAGGGTGGTTCCCTCGGCCACCATCCCCCCGCCGAAAACCACCAGCGCACAGCCGGGCTGCAGCACCGTTCCGGCCGGAAAGGTGTGGCGCACCGCCGCTGCGTCCCAAAGCGTCATTCCGGAAAGGTCATAGGGCGTGGCGGCTCCATTGACGATTTCCACAAACTCATCAAACCCCCGGTTGGCATTGGTTCCATCCAAATTGGCATCGCCGATGCCGGAGGCATGCACCTCGTTGACGATCAGCCCCACAGGATCGCCATCGTCCTGCACGCTGAGGCCGCCGGAACCTCCGTTGTATCCGGCGGATACCGCCGCCACGATGACCACCGCCGTGCCGTCCGCCCAGGCGTCATTGACGGCATCCACCAGAAACGTGGCCGAAGCCTGTCCCGCGGGGATGACCACGGTGGCGGGAATGCTGATTTCCGAGGGATCCGCATTTGTCAGGGTTACGGTGATTTCCGCCGCGGTCGATCCCGTACGGGTCACTGTCCCCGTGGTCGCTCCCGCACCGGCGTTTTCCACAATCGTTCCCTGGGAAAACTCCACGGAAAGCATGTCCTGCGGTGAATTCGTTGCGCCCGGCGTCGGCACTTTGGTGACATAGGTGGTGGACTCCCGCGGCACGCCGCCGTCCGGCACCCGCTGGATGGACTCATTGGCGGGAGCCCCGTTGGCGCTCTCATCGATCTGCGGCTGGCCTGCCAGCATCAGCGCTCCCAGCAGCCCGGCATCGTCCGCATCCGCCGTGTCATACACCACCGCATCCACCAGCGTCGTTCCCGCGGGTGCTGTGGCCACTGGCGTAGTATTGGGAAAATCAGCGGCATTTCCAAGAAAGAGCGCCACCGCGTCCGCGCCATTCTGCAGGAAATTCGCCGCCCAGTCATCCGTGGCCCGTCCGTTCACCGCCTTGGTTCCCACCACCAGGAAGCCTGCGGCATTCGTGGTGAAGGCATCCAAATCCAGTGCGAAGTAACTCTGGTCGTTGCTCCCGTTGAAAAACACCAGCACGTATCCGTTCAGCGAAGTGTTAGGGGTGCCATAAATTTCGACGAATTCCCGATCATCGTTGATCGGACTATTCGGCGTGTCGGCATCCACTTCATTGATGATAAAATCAGCCGATGCCGGTGCGGTCGCCAAGACAGCGATCCCGGCCATGGTGAACAAGCGGGTGAGGTTCATGAGTTCAGTAAAAGGAAAATGAGTTCGCAGAGTGAAGGGTTGCCAGCAAATTGCAGGTGCTACTTTTATCCTCACCAGGAAAATTGGGCAAGGGGTGCCGCCGTCTGATTTTACCTTGCTACCACCGGGAAAATCATGGCACCTATGGCTGGCTTGGGGATTTGAACTTTATCCGGTGCGCGTTGATGGGCGAGCGCTGGCAACCGCAGCGAGTTTCAGGCCAGCCGAACACGGCGATTTTGCGGCGGAGACATCCGCAAGCAGGCGGCAACTCAAAAATTTTACCGATGGCATGTAACAATCGGCAAAAAATTCCCAACTCTATTCTGACGGCCAATCTCATTTCACCGGAGAGCACCCAATGAATGCACACCACCACCCGAATCCGGCCTTTCTGCCGTGGAAGCGGCAGATGATGGAGGAGGCGAAGAATGCGAATCACACCGGCTGGCTGGATGAGGAGGAAATCCATGCCCTTTGTGAAGAAGCCACCCGCAAAGGCGTCAGTCCCGCCACCCTTCTCTGCTGCCACGCGGTGACCGCCCGCCGGCCCGCATCGGATGGCAACACCCCGCATCCCGCCCCCGTGCGGGTCATGGTGGTGGACCTGGAGAACGCAGCCGCAGAGCGGCTCGGGCACATCCTCGCACAAACCGGCATGTATGTGGTGGAAACCGCCACGGAAGTGCGCGAGGCCATGCGCAAAGCAACCGTCTTTGCACCGGAGCTGCTGCTGGTGGAAATGGCGCTGCCCGGCTCCGTGAACGGACAGGGTCTGGTTTACTACATCAACCGGATCCTCCAACGCAGCGTTCCGGCCATCATCCTTGAATCGGTTCTCGAAAACTCGGATTACAGCATCGTCGCCATCCGCGGCACCCTGCACCTGCGCAAGCCCCTCAAACTCCGTTCGCTGCTCCACTGCATGAACCAGCTCGTCCCGAAGCGGTGAGCGCAGCCGGCAGAGTGGCGGTCACGGCTTCGCTGCGGCGGTTGTCTGGACGAGCAGTTTCGCAATCGTGTCTGCACAGGGATCGTTCTGGGGTTTTCCGTTTTTTCCGGGAAATTGTTCGCGCCCTTTCACGGTGGAGGCCATTGCCTGAAGCCACGCTGCAGACTGGGCTGCATCCTTCAACTGCCTGGCCACCGCACCGATGCGCCCGGCAAGGTCCTTGCACGCTTTGGGATCACGGCTGCCAGCCACGCTGGCCTTCAACTCGGCAAGCACCGCATCCAGCACCGGCTGGATGAGGACGGTGGCGTCAGGGAGTTTGTTCCGGGTCAGCTTCGCAAGCGTGGATGCGCAAGGATCGGTTAGGATTTTTGACTTCGATCCGAGAAAGTTTTCGCGTCCCTGGATTTCCCTCCAGCGTTCAGCAAGCCAGCTTTGCTTCTGTTTCTTGTCGCTGATGCGGCTGGAAACCGCGGAGAGGGTGCCGACCATCAGCGCGCAGGCCGACTCGGTCCGCGCTGCATTCAGGTGGGACTTGAAGGCGGTTTCCGTGCGGCGGACCACCGTGTCCAGCCCATCCAGCGCCACCTGATAACGGACCAGCGCCTCGGCGTTGTCGCAGTGTTCCTTTTGCAGGGCGGCGAGCACCGTCTGGGCCTCCGACCGGTTTCCGGGCGGCGGCAATTTTGCAATCCGTGCGAAGCAGCCGGCCGTTACCGTTTGATTGTAGAGTCCATCCTTCGGGCAGCCGGGCTTGGCCACCCCCGCCAGCGTCTGCTGAAAGAACTCCTGAAATTTCACCAGATCAACCGGATTGCTCGCCGCTGCCTGCAGGGCATCGGTGATCAGAATGTTATAGGGGTTCAACACAAATCCGCTGGAAAGCAACGAAAGCCCGTGGGCCGCGCGCTCGGCTTCCGGCAAAGCGCGGAACATCTGCCACGCCAGGGTGGAATCGAGATAGGACTGCAGCCCATGGTTCACCGCCCAGCCGACTGTTTGATAGTAAATCATTGGCTTTTTCGCGTTGGTGTCGCTGAAGACCCAGGGCGTGTGCGGGTGGGTTTTTTCCGGCCCTCCGGTGGCAAACTGTCCGCCGACGCACTCGTAGAGGCCAGTCTTGGGATCATGAGAAAAGCGGATCAATGCGCAGTGGCCCGGCTGGCCCGCGGTGCAGGAAGGCATGCCCAGGGTGTTGTAGGTGCGCACCCCCATGTTGGCCATGGTGCCGCAGACGCCGCCATCCTTGGCCATCATTTGATAGGTGTTGTAGTAAAAGGCATGGGGGCTGAGCCGCCGTGCCGACTGCATGTCGAACTGCTGGGCGATCGGGCCGATGTATTCACCGTAGGTCCGCATCTCCCCCTTGTCGCGAAAGGCAACCCAGCGCTCCTCACGCTCCCGCAGCGGCTGGTTGTCCGCCGCCAGCAGCGTGAGCGTCGGCCACGGCGCATTGAGCGGATACTTCGGCCAGCCGCGCTGTTTGGCCTTGTCCGCCGGGAACCGGAAAGCGTCGTTGCGGATCCACCAGGCGGCGCTTTCCGCCGGAGTGGGCGAGGCGTCCCGCGCCTTCGGCAGCAGTCCCTTTTCCTCATACGCCGTGCGGAACAGGACGAATGCATCGTTGATGAGCTTGCGCTCAGCCCGCACCGCGGCGGTGCTTTTCCAGCTCACCACCTGGTCGCCACAGTCGATCGATACATCCTCCCCGCGTTCCTTCATCCAGACATTGAATTTTTCCTGCAGCGCCCGGCTGGCCAGCACGTCGGCTGCGTAAAGGGTACGGGTGCGTTTTTCGATGATCGGCACCTTTACCGGCTTCGCATTTTTCGCTGGAGGGATGGCGATGCCCTTGTCGTCGTATTTCAAAGGCGGCGGCTCTTCTTTTTGACCCACCACCACGTCTTCCACCACCGTGTTCGCCTTGAGAAAATTGATGATGTGGTCGTTGCGGTCGGGCTTGCGTTTGGGATCCGCGGTGTCCACCGGCACCCGCGGATCGCCCGGGATGACCATCTTCAACAGACCGCGCGGGGAAAGGTCCGCCTCCGGACCCTTGTCGGCGTGGACCACGGCCATCGCCAGCGCGAGGTTGGTGTATTGTTTGCGCACCGTTTCCTGGCCGAGATCAATTTCCAGCGAGCGGAGCAGGAGCAGCACGTTCGCCGCATTTTGGCGCGCTCCATAAACGGTGGCTTGGACCACAGGATCGCCGTCAATCCATGTCAGGAAATCTGCAGGCAGGGATTTTCCCGCGGCATTGATTTCCTTGAGCGCCCGGTCCTTGGCCTGCGAAAGCCACGCTTGCTTGACTGCCGGCGTGAACTGGTAGGCGCTCGCTTTCCAGACACGCAGCAGCGCCGCTTGATCGAGAGGAGCAGGTGGCGTCGAAGCAGGTGCCTGGGCAGGAGCCGCCTCCAGAGAGGCGGAGGCACTCAGGGTTAGCAGGGCAGCGGCGAAAAAGCGGTATTTCATGAGTCGAACAGGCCATCCGTCCACCGTAATCCCCGCCGTGTCAAAACAGCATCCACGGACTCCGTGGG
>JAGNEJ010000105.1 GCA_018003315.1 Verrucomicrobiales bacterium | reverse complement strand
CCTGCGAGGTGACGCAAATTTCGCTGGTGTCCCAGGTGTGGCAGGGCATCAAGTGGGAGCACGACCTGGTGATCTTTCGTCCGAAGGATGCCAAGCCGGGCGACAAAATGCTGCTGCTGAACAGCGGGGGCAAAGCGGGTGGCGGATTTTTGTATTCGGCGGCAGAACTGGCACAAACACCCCTGGCGACGCCAACGTTCCCCGTGATCTGCAATCTGGAAGCCCGTGCAGTCAGTGACGCCGCCGACATTCGCCGCACGCTGGAACACCAGGTCACCGGCTCCGTGCGCTGGGCTCAGAGCATGCAGGCGCTGCTTGCTCAGGGGCATGATCTCTTCCTGGAACTGGGTCCCGGCGGTCAACTCGCCGGAATGCTCAACCGCATCCAGAAGGGCGTCACCGTCTTCAGCATCTCCGACACCCTCAGCCTGGACAAGGCCGCGGCGGCTCTGGAGGCTGTCTGACTTTTGCCTCGGGACAATGGATCCACCGCGGGACAGGCAGGCCGCCTGTAATTGGTTAGCGTTCTTGCGGCCGGTGATGTCTCGAGCCTTCAGCCCTCATCATCCATTGGTTACGGTAACCCGGGGCGTTGCCCCGGGCTGGCATGCCCAGCGCCTTTGGCGCTGCTTTTGGGGCTGAAAGCCCGGAACAAGCCAGCCCGGGGCAACGCCCCGGGATCGTGTCAGTTCGTGATTCTGAGCACTGTAGGTGCGAAACAACAGGTGCAGCGCGGATCGCGCACTTTCGTTTGCAAAAACCCAAAAGCGCGAATCAATAACGGTCACCCATCTGCCCGCCACCGAACTCCAGCGCTTTGCAGTCCGGGACTTCGCTCACGCAGTTTTTGCGTTGCCTGGCCGCACACTGTCGCTATTGGCAACGTCATGAAAGAGGCTGCGAAAGGCCGGTTTCCCACCACTCGCTGGACGCTCATCAAGCGGCTCAATGCGGGAGACGAAGGCGAATCGCGCGCGGCGCTGGATGAACTGTGCGTCAGCTATCATTACCCGCTTTACTGTTATCTGCGCTGGCGCGGACTAAAACATCATGACGCGCAGGATGCCCTGCATGATTTCCTGAGCAAGTTGCTTCGGCTCGAGGCATTCAAACAGGCGGATGCCGAGAAGGGCAGGCTGCGCACCTTCCTGGCGACTGCCTTGCAGCGCTTCCTCATGAACCGGCATCGGGACAACCGGAGGCATGCTGGCGACATCAGCATCGACGCGGATGTGGAAAGGCGCTTTCAACACGAAGCGTTCGCGGATGATCTGACGCCTGAGAAGGTGCTCGAGCGGATTTGGGCGGCGGAGATTTTACGAGCCGCCTTGAGAGATCTCGCTGAAGCCGAAGAGAAGGCGGGACGCGGCGCTTCGTTCAGGGTGTTGGAGCCTTTTCTTTCGCCGGATGGCGGAACGTCCGGACATGAGCAGGCCGCGCAAGCGCTCGGTCTGAATGCCGCCGCGACGCGCCAGATGCTGAAACGTCTGCGGGACAAGTTCCGCATTCACCTGCGGAGGCGCGTGGCCGAAACGCTCACTCACCCGAGCCGCGACATGATCGACGAAGAATTGACCGCGCTTCGTGCCGCGATGGAGTGAAGAGGAACGCCGCTCCTGTTTGCCACGCCACTTGCCAAGCTTCCGGTTTTGCTCTACTCCGCACCATGCCGGATGATGCGATACCGCCGCCGCCGCCCAAAGGACCGGAGTCTCCGCCCGGCGCGCTGTTCGACCTCGGATTTCGCAGCGCGGCGACTTCACCGTCGCCGCCGTGGCAGCCGCCCGCTGTCGGGGAACTCCAGGCGCAGCTTCCGCAGTATGAAATCACCGATTTCGTCGCGCGCGGCGGCATGGGCGCGGTTTACAAGGGAACACAGAAAACCCTCGACCGCGTCGTCGCCATCAAGGTTCTCCCGCCCGACATCGGACACGACGACCTGCACTACGCCGATCGTTTCAAGCAGGAAGCCAAGGCCATGGCGAGGCTCCCGCATCCCGGCATCGTCACCGTGCATGATGCGGGAGAGACGGCATCCGGCCTGTTGTATTTCGTCATGGAGTTCATCGAGGGCACGGATCTCGCCCGTCTCCTTGAGTCCGAGGGCAAAGTGGCGCCGCGGCGCGCCCTTGCCATCACCGGTGCCGTGCTCGACGCGCTCGCCTTCGCGCATGAGGAAGGCATCATCCACCGTGACCTCAAGCCCTCCAACATCATGTTGGACACGCGTGGCCGTGTGAAGGTCGTCGACTTCGGCCTCGCGAAAGTCGTCACGCGCGAGAGCGGATGTTTCACGCGCAGCGATCTCGCCCTGGGCACCGCGGATTTCATCGCGCCGGAAGCGAAGACTCCCGGCGTCAAGACGGATGCGCGCGCGGATGTCTATGCCGTGGGCGTCATGCTCTATCAGATGCTCACGGGAGAGGTCCCGCGTGGCAGCTTCGATGCGCCCAGCGGGGTGGTGGAGCGGATGGACCCGCGCCTCGATGCCATCGTGCTCCGGGCCATGAAGACCGACCCCGGAAAACGCTATGCCAGTGCCGCGGAGATGCAGGCGGCGATTGAAGCCGCAGGACAGGCGAAACGCTTTCCTTACATCCTCATCGTCGCCGCGGTCATCATCACCGTGCCTGCCATATGGCTCTTCCGCAAGCAAATGCGGCCGCAGACCGGCGCCGACGCGCTGGAGGCTGCTGGTTCATCCACTTCCCTTGCCTCCGGCCAGAGCGCCAAGCCCGATGCTCCGCCTGCCGTAGCCCCTGGCCCGACCAGGACATGGTCGGCACCCGCACCCGCCATCGTCGCAGGGGTCGGCTGGACAGACTTGATTCCCGCCATCAAACCGGAACGCGATGCCATCCGCGGCACTTGGACCGTGGACAAAACGGGCCTCACCGTGCAGCGTGCGGAATGGGCGCTCTGCAACATCCCCGTGCAGGTCCCCAAGGGCGACTATGACCTGCGCTACCGTCTTACGCGCGGCGAGGGCTCCGACCTCGCGATGTTTTTTCTTTTCCGAAAGGGAGATGCGGGAGGGGATGTGCTGATCGATTACCTCAACAAAGGCGTAAGTCCCGGCCACGCCGAAGGCATCCATTGGGTCACGCTGGAGCACCTCCAATCCGTGGAAACCCTCGCCCCCTCCGCACCCAAGGCGGGCCGGAAGGCCTGGCTCCCGCGAGGCAAGATGTGCACCGTGCTGCTTCAGGTGAGGGAAAAGGAAGTCATCGTATCCGTCGATGACGAGCAAGTGCTCCGCTGGGTGGCCGACTGGTCAAAGCTCGACCAGCGCGGACGCGCCGCCTCCCCCTTGTTCAAAAATGTCGCCGCCGCCCCTATTTTCGGCATCGGAGCTTTCAACTGTGACGTCGTCTTCCACAGCATCGAGATGCGGCAGTGAAGTGGCGGGAAGGCTGACCCTGCATGGTCAGGGGTGCATGGATTCTTCGCAAAGGCGGTTCCAATGGCGGGAGCATCCCCTTTTCCCACGGTGGCATCCGGTCCAAAACACCTCCACCGGAGGGATTTCCGAGGAAAATTTTGAGGTAGCCCGAAAAAATTCCGTCACACCCGGATTCGGACCGGGTAACGCCCTCGTTGTGAACCTCAACCCTCCTGCCAGCCCCATGAAACTCTCCGCCCTCGCCCCCTTGCTGACCATTCTCCTCCTCGCCCCCGCCGCACAGGCGGCCTCCGCCTCCGTCTGGAACGTCCCCAGTGGCGACTGGAACACGCCGGGGAACTGGATCGGTGGCGTGCCCGACGCCAGCATCCAGGCCCAGATCGGCACCACCTCGTCCAACCGCACCGCCACCGTCACCACTGCCAACGCCGCCGCGTGGGGCGTGGTTATTGGCCTCAACAGCGGCAACATTGGCACGGTTACCGTGGACGGAGGAACCCTCAACAGCCACACCATGAACTCATTCATCGGCTACGAGGGCACCGGCACCCTGAATGTCCAGTCCGGCGGCAAATTCTTGGCCCACGATTATGTGCCCATCGTTGGCTACGGTGCCGATAGCACCGGCTTCGTGACCGTTACGGGTGCGGGCTCGCAACTGACCAGTGACGACGGGTTCTACGTTGGCTACGACGGCGCGGGCACCCTGACCATCCAGTCCAGCGGAAAAATCGTTGCCGAGAATACTGCTACCGTTATCGGTGTGAACAGTGGCAGCACCGGAACCATAGGTGTCAGCGGAGCGGCTTCACAACTGATCAGCAGGAACGGGGTCTTTGTCGGCTACGACGGTACTGGCACGCTCTCGGTGGAAGCAGACGGCACGATCAAAACCGATGTGGGATATGGTGCCGCGCTCGCCTATGTCGGCAGCAGTAAGGGCACGCTGAACCTCTACGGCACCCCAGGCAGCCGCGGCGTGCTGGAGACGAATTTCATCTACGAAGGCACGGGCACGGGCGGCGGGCACATCAACTTCCACGGCGGCATCCTCCGAGCCACGGCGGACGACCCGGATTTTATCCAAGACTTTGAGATTGGCGATGTCGAAATCCTCTTCGGTGGGGCATACCTCGACACCAATGGTTACAACGTGAGCATCGCCACCGGGCTGCAAGGCACCAGCGGAGGCAGCCTCACCAAGCAGGGCGCGGGCACGCTTACGCTCACCGGGGCAAGCTCCAACAATGGCAGCACCTATGTCGAAGCCGGAACGTTGTTGGTTTCCGCCGGGTCCCTGTCCTCCGGCGGGGACACGGAAATCGGCACAAACTCCGGCAGCGCCACCCTGACCATCCAGAATGGTGGCACGGTGAGCAACACTCATGGCCACATCAGCATCAACGCCGGCAGCACGAGCTTGGCGACGGTGACCGGCACCGGCTCGCAGTGGATCAATAGCGGAGGTCTCTCGGTTGGCGAATACGGCAACGGCACACTGGTCATCCAGAACAGCGGCGTGGTGAGCAACACCACTGGCACCATCGGCAGTGGCACTGGCAGCACGGGCTTGGTGACGGTGAGCGGCACCGGCTCATTGTGGACGAACAGCAGCGGGCTCTACGTCGGCAACTTTGGCAGCGGCACGCTGGACATCCAGAACGGCGGCGTGGTGAGCAACACCATTGGCACCATCGGCTATGGCACTGGCAGCACGAGCTTGGTGACGGTCAGCGGCGCCGGCTCGCAGTGGGCGAACAGCAGTTATCTCCAGGTCGGCTACTATGGCAGCGGCACGCTGGACATCCAGAACGGCGGCGTGGTGAGCAACACCAATGGCATCATCGGCCAAGTCGCTGGCAGCACGGGCTTGGTGACGGTGAGCGGCACCGGCTCGCAGTGGACGAACAGCAGTAATCTCAACGTCGGCAGATCTGGCAGCGGCACGCTGACGGTGGAGGCGGGCGGCAAGGTCAGCACCGGAGCCGGATATGGCACCACCCTGGCCATTATTGGCAGCACCACCGGCACGCTCAACCTCAACGGCACCAGTGGCAGCCGGGGAGTACTGGAGACGGCCTACCTCAACGAAGGCAACGGCACGGGCGGCGGCCACGTCAACTTCGACGGCGGCATCCTGCGCGCCACGGCGGACAGCGCGGACTTCCTCCAGAACTTCGAGGCCGGAGATGTGCAGATCGCCAGCGGCGGGGCATTCTTCGACACCAACGGCCACAACGTGACCGTCAACAGCACCGTGCTCTTCGGCGGCACCGGCGGCATCACCAAACAGGGCGCGGGCACACTCACCCTGACGGGAGATAGAACCTACTACGCGACGAACACCGTGGAGGCCGGCACGCTGGCCAACGCCATCGGGTACGTCGGCTATGGCAGCGGTGACACCAGCAGCATAACGGTGAGCGGCAGCGGCTCGCAGTGGACGAACAGCGGTGAACTCAACGTCGCCGACGGCGGCAACGGCGCGCTGAACATCCAGGACGGCGGCGTGGTGAGCAGCGGCACTGGTTATATCGGCCGCGCCGGTGGTAGCACGGGCTTGGTGACGGTGGACGGCACCGGCTCGCAGTGGATTAACAGCGGCGGACTCTATGTCGCCTACGGCGGCAACGGCACGCTGAACATCCAGAACGGCGGCGTGGTGAGCAGCGACTATGGCTTCATCGGCTACGACACGGGCAGCACGGGGACGGTGACGGTGGATGGCTCAGGCTCCCAGTGGAACAACATGTACAGCCTCGACATCGGCGGATTTGCTAGCGGGACGCTGACCATTCGGAACGGCGGCACGGTGCGCGATACCGATGGTGCCGTCGGCAACAACAGTGGCACGGCGGCGGTGACGGTGACGGGTCCCGGCTCTCAGTGGATCAATACAGACGAACTCCTGGTTGGTAGAAATGGGTCGGGGTCGCTGACCATCCAGGGCGGTGGCACGGTGACCAGTTCCTTTGGTCATATCGGTTTTGATGGTGGTTCCAACGGGACGGTGACGGTGGACGGCATCGGCTCCCAGTGGAACAACGGCCAATTTATCGGAATCGGCTACGTCAGTAACAGCGGGACGCTGACCATCCAGAACGGCGGCATGGTGAGCACCACCGATTGCCTCATTGGTTACAATACCGGATGCACGGGTTTGGTGACGGTGAGCGGCAGCGGCTCGCAGTTGACGAACAGCAGCAGTCTCTACGTCGGCTACTCCGGCAACGGCACGCTGACGGTGGCGGACGGGGGCAGGGGGGCGGCTGCCACCTCTGTCACCCTTGCCGACAATGGCAGCGGCACCGGTACGCTGAACCTCAACGGCACCAGCGGCAGCCGCGGTGTGCTGGAGACGGCCTTCATCAGCGAAGGAAGCGGCACCGGCGGCGGGCACATCAACTTCAACGGCGGCATCCTGCGTGCCACGGCAGACAGCGCCGATTTCCTCCAGAACTTCGAGGCCGGGGATGTGCAAATCCAAAGCGGCGGGGCGTTCATCGTCACCAACGGCCACAACGTGACCATCGCCACCGTCTTCCAGGGCGGCGGCGGTCTGACCAAGCAGGACGAAGGCACGCTCACACTCACCGGAACCCATTCCTACACCGGCCCCACCACGGTGGAGGCGGGAACGCTTTCCGTCACGGGCGGCCTGACGAGCGATGTGGCGGTGCAGAGCGGCGGCACGCTGGGCGGCTCGGGCACCGTGGGCGCGGTCAACGTCCTGTCCGGTGGCACGCTCGCCGCCGGCAACAGCATCGAAAGTCTGGCGACCGGCAACCTGACGCTCTCCAGCAACTCGTTGTTCGCCTTCGAGATGAACAACGACGCTTCCCCCGGAGTCGCCGGAGATCTGACGGTCGTGACGGGAACACTGAATCTGCCACTGTCCAACGACGCGAATCTCAGCCTAACCGAACTCGGTTCCGGTTCCTGGAGCCTTGGCGAGAAACTCACCCTCATCAGCTACAGCGGCGCATGGAACGGCGGATTGTTCAAACTCGGCGGCAATACGCTGGCGGATGATTCGCTCTTCGCATTCAGCGGCATGGACTGGAAATTCAACTACAATGACTCGTCCGCGGGAGGCAACTGGAGCGGCGATCTCACCGGCCCGGGCTTCGTGACGATGACCGCCGTTCCGGAGCCGGGCAGGCTCCTGTTTGTCGGCTGCAGTTTCTTGGTCTTGCTTCGTCGGCGGAAGATTCTCGCTCGCCGGGAAGCGGTACGGATCGGGGCCATGTTTGGAGGACAGATGCCATCGACCTATGAATCCCCAAGCGCCGCTAATACTCGTGATTTCCGCTAGTGACAAATGACCCGCTTTGTGCAGATTGATTCTGATATACTCTCATTTTTATGTCCCTCCGACTCCCGTTCATTACCATATTGTGGCTTGTTGTTTTCTGCATACGCCTCGTTGCTGCCTCCTATGACCTCACCGCGCGGGAACAGGGGTGGTTCAATGCAGCCGGACAAAATGGTACTGCCTGGCATGGCGAACCCAATACCAATTATTGGGCGGGAAGGGACGGGACCACAACGGCTGATCTTTGCCGCAATTTCTTTTCCTTCGATTTATCGGGAGTTCCTGCGGATGAGGAGATCACCTCCGCCACCCTGACCTTGAATGCAGGCGGCGTATATCCAGTCGGCGACACGTCGGAAACCTGGAAGCTGACCAGCATCGAAACCACGCCGCTGGCGGGCATTTCGGCATCCAATAGCGGAGGGCAGGCCATCTACGAGGATCTCGGCTCGGGAACGGATTATGGCAGCCACGCCTTTCAGGCCAGTGAAAAACAGAAGGACGTCACCGTGGTTTTGAATTCGGCCTTTTCGCAGGCAGCGGCACCGCTCCAAGGAAAACCATCCGCCCTGATCGGCATTGGCGGCTACATTTCGACATTGGACATGTCCGGTGCTGTTCCCGAAGGTGTTTTTGGTTCTACAGGATCCTTCGCCCGCCTGCATATCAAGACCCAGCCGGCCATTCCCATCATCCAGAGCGCGGCCACGGCCACCGGGAACGTGGGATCTGCGTTTTCCTACCAGATCACGGCGGCGTGGGCACCTACCAGTTTCGGAGCACTCAATCTGCCCGTGGGTCTCTCGGTGAACGCCTCTACGGGCCTCATCAGCGGCACGCCCACGGAAGCGGGCCTGGCGCAAATCACGCTGCAGGCCACCAACCGCTTCGGTACCGGCACGCAAATGCTGACCCTCACCATCCTTCCCCCGCCGCCCGCGATCACCAGCGGGGCGGAAGCCGCGGCGGGCCGCGTGGGCGACCCGTTTTCATGGACAATCACGGCCACTCATTCCCCAACTTCATTCGCGGCAACCGGACTTCCACCCGGTCTGGTCATCAACACCACCACAGGCATCATCACCGGAACTCCCACCTACCCGGGCGACTTCACAGTGACGGTACGCGCAAGTAACGTCGGCGGGAGCGGCAGCCAGTCCCTGCATATTCCCATCGCCCCCATCCCGCCTATCATCAGTAGCGCCTTGACGACCTCCGGTCAGATGGGAGTGGGTTTCGATTTTCTCCTGGCTGCGCTGAACGTGCCGACATCCTTCTCCGCCACCGGACTTCCTTCCGGACTCACCATCAATTCCGCTACAGGGCGTATCACGGGAACACCACAGGCTTATGGGGAGTTTCCGGTACAGGTTTCTGCCTCAAATGCGGCCGGCATTGACACAAAGACGCTCACCATTTCCCTGCTGCCACCGGCACCTGCCATAACCAGCGCCACCACCGCAAGCGGACAGGTGGGAGTGGGTTTCTCCTATCAAATTATCGGTGGTCCGGAAGTAACGCGGTTCGGAGCGGACGGCCTTCCTGCAGGGCTGACGGTCAATTCGGAAACAGGCTTGATTTTCGGAATTCCCACCACTGCGAGTGTCTCCATGGTGACACTTCAGGTTTTCAATGCGGGCGGCTCTGGCTCCCGATCGCTGACCCTGACGGTTCTACCCACCACGCCCGTCATCAGCAGCGCGGATACTGTGAATGCCACGGTGGGTGTCGCGTTCAGCTACAGCATCACCGCGAGTTCCGACCCCACGAGTTTTGGAGCCACGAACCTGCCACCGGGTTTGACCGTTTCTTCCGGCACAGGAGTGATCTCCGGCACGCCCTCCGTTCTCGGAACCACTTCCACCACCATCTCCGCCACCAATGCCGGCGGCACCGGGAGCAGGACCTTGGCGATCACCGTCCTGCCGCCGCCCCCGGTGATCACCAGCACCGCCGTGATGACCGGAAATCCCGGTGTCCCGCTCACGTATCAAATCAACGCCACGAACTCTCCCACCTTGTTTGCCGCAACAGGACTTCCCTCCGGGCTATCACTCAATTCCCAGACAGGACTGATTTCCGGCACGCCTGCGATTACATCGAAGGGCGTCATTCACCTCTTCGCTACCAATGATGGCGGAACCGGAACGTATGATTTAACTTACTTGCTAGGCAAAGGAATCGAATGCGCCAGTCTGGCTGCGGACGGAGGCCAAGCCAATGGAGCAAGTATTTGCAATCAGATCTCTCCGGACGGACGGTATGTTCTCTTTTGCTCTTTCGCTTCGAATCTGGTGCCGGGCGACACCAATGGACGATCCGATGTATTCCTGAGGGATCGGACTTTGGACACCACCGAACGCGTTTCCGTGGCTACTTCCGGGACCCAGGGAAACTCATCCGTTGACTCAACATTCGCCAGAATGAGCGCGGATGCACGCTATATCGTGTTCAGCTCAGACGCGTCAAACTTTGTCCCGAATGACACCAACAACGCATACGATGTTTTCCTCCGCGACCGACTCAACCAAACCACCGTCCGAGTGAACACGGGACCCGGCGGGGTACAGGCGTCCACTTGGTCATTCAGTGGCAGGTGCACCATCAGCGGGGATGGTTCCACCATCGCATACGAAAGCGATGCGACGAATCTCGTTACCGGGGATACGAATGGGAGGAGAGACATTTTCGCGTTCAACCGTCTCACAGGTGTTACAACGATGGTAAACACCGCTGCGAATGGAGCCTTACCGGCGTACTCCGGCCCCTACCATGGAAGCTATAATCCAAGCGTTAGCGCAGATGGTCGTTATGTGGCTTTCCTATCTGACGCTACAAATCTAGTTTCCAATGACACGAACTCCCAACTCGACTGTTTCCGCAAAGACAGAACCAGCGGAGAGGTCATTCGGGTGAGCGTCAGTTCGGCTGGAGATCAATCCTCGGGCCTGGTGAGCGTGGGAATCGTAATCAGCGCGGATGGCGACGCCATCGGCTTTGTCAGCACCGCTTCGGACCTTGCTGGCTCGGACACCAACGGGCGGAACGACGTCTTTTTGCGGCGAGTCTCTGCGTCCACCACGCAGCGAATCAGTGTAGGCCCTTCGGGGCAGGAATCCTCAATGGATTCTGAGTATCCCGGAATCTCGCCAGACGGATCGCGGATTTGTTTTTCATTTGGGAACAGTCTTCTGCCGGGACTGACGGTGGGATCTCTAAATATCTTCGGACGGGAATCTGCGCCGAATCGACTGATACTCATCTCGGCCACGGCGGGTGGATATGCAACGGATGGCACTTGCAAACATGCTTCGCTTTCAAGCGACGGCAGCTTGGTGGCTTTCGATGCTGATGATGGCTCGATTCGCCGGAACTTGATCCCCGGAGACACAAACGGGTATTCGGACATATTTGTAGCTACCAATCCCTTCGTGCTGCCTCCCGCACCGTTGATTTCCAGTGCAACCAGTGCCACTGGTGAGGTTGGAATTTCTTTCATCCATCAGATTACCGCGAGCCATTCTCCGACACTATATACGGCAGCGGGACTGCCCACGGGAATTTCGCTTAACAACACAACGGGACGCATCACGGGCATCCCTCAGGTAGCGGGAGCATTCGCCGTGACTCTAACCGCGCAGAATGACGGCGGGACGGGCACCCAAACACTGACACTGCAAATTGCCGCAGTGCCGCCGGTGTTGGATCTGTCGCAGGACCCAGGCCATGAGGTGGGTAATTACTTCAGTTACAACATTGCAGCCACCAACTGGCCATCGAGCTACACCGCAACGGGATTACCGCCGGGGATGACACTGAATGCAAGTACCGGCATTATCAATGGCCAGCCCACGCAATCGGGCACTTATGATGTGGCAGTCTCCGCCACCAACCAAGGCGGAACCGCGTCTGGAACGGTACGCTTGGTGGTTTATCCTCATGCTCCGGAAGTCGGCATGGCCTATGTGGACGCGCAGATGCGCATGCCGTTCACTTGGCAGATTGCAGCTACGAACGAACCCACCAGCTATTCTGCTACCGGCCTGCCGCAGGGACTCTCGGTCAATCCCGCGACGGGCGTCATCAGTGGAGCTGCTGTTACCGCCGGGGAGTATCACGTTCAGATCTCCGCCACAAACCACACCGGCACGCACTACAATGTGCTGCATCTAACCGTCACGACCGCGCCGCGGACTGCCACGCGCTTGAACATCAGCCCGGCAGGTGAACAGGCGAATGGAGGCATCTACACCGGTTACGACTCATTCTTTTCCATGTCTGCGGATGCCCAATGGATCGCCTTCGCCAGCAATGCCTCGAATCTGGTCCCGGACGACACAAACGGCGTCACCGACGTGTTTGTGAAGAACCGGACCAATGGCACTGTGGAACGGGTCAGCGTGGGCACCGGCGGCACACAAAGCACCCTGAACTGCTATGCTCCTGCGATCAGCGGGGACGGACGTTGGGTGGCTTTCGTTTCCTCCCCGACGAATTTCGGCGGCTCTCCTTCAGGCCTCAGTCTCGTCCGCCTGTTTCTTCGGGATCGGCTGAACCACACGACCACTATTCTAACGGGCACCGAGGGAGGGTTTAAGCCGGCATTGTCCGACGACGGACGGTATCTGGTCTTTGGTTCCCGAGTGGCACTCGACAACCAGGACACCAACACCGTTTCGGATGTCTTTCTCTATGATCGCGTGGCGTCCACGGTTTCGCGACTCTCGAAATTGCCGGATGGAACTGCGCCGCCACGTCCAATCGGCTTTTCACAAGGCAGCACTCAGGCGACCATCAGCGGTGATGGCCGCTACGTGGCCTTCAGTTCGGACGGCCTGGGATTGATCCAAGGAGACACCGGAGGATTTACTGACGCCATTCTGCTGGATCGCACGACAGGCGTCATGAGGAACGTGAGCGCTTCCAAAACCGGTGGTTTGGCCAACTCCGAAAGCTATCCCGCCCTGGTCAGTGCCGATGGGAATTATGTGTTTTTTGTCTCTGCTGCGACGAATATCGATCCCTCTGTCACGTCTTCCTCACCCCCATTTCTCTATCGCAGGAAATTGTCCGACAATTCGCTGACCCTAGTCTCCGCCACCGTCAACGGAGGAGCCTTTGGCCATTCTGGCAACGGGCGTTATGCAATTTCAGCGTCCTCGCCTCTTAGAGTGAACGACGTGAACAATGCACGCAACATTACCGCTGTGGTACAAGCTTCGGGCGGTGTGAGCACCAGCGACACGTTGGGCCCGATTCTTAGCCGGGATGGCAGGTGGATTGTCTTCGTTTCCTCATCCACATCATTGGTGGGAGGAGACACCAACGGTGTGGCGGACCTCTTCATCGTCGCCAATGCATTATATGAACCGCCGGCTCCCGTGGTCACGAGTTCCGCGCAGGCCACGGGGGCGGTGGGGCAAACCTTTACCTATCAAACCACCGCCTCGAATGAACCCGCAAGCTACACTGCCACCGGGCTGCCGGACGGACTTGCGTTCGATCCTGCGAACGGCCTCATCAGCGGGACGCCAGCGGCGGCAGGTGTATTTTCCATCACCCTCAGCGCGACCAACAACGGTGGGACGGGAACAGCAACGCTGAGCCTGACCGTCGCGCCCGCGCCACCTTCTTTCTCAGGTGAACTAGCAGCCACGGGTCAGGTCGGTGTGTCCTTCAACTACACGCCGACCGGCGTGTCCGGCGCGCAGTCGTTCGCTGCAGCTGCGCTTCCTCCTGGTTTGGGTATTCGGTTTTCCGATGGTTGGGTTTCGGGGATACCCCAAACGGCCGGGGAGTTTCTCGTCATTCTCACCGCAACCAACGGATCTGGCACCGCATCGGGATTGCTTCGGCTGACGATATCTCCCGCTCTTCCCCAGATCACGAACTCGCCCTCCGTCAACGCCATTGTCGGTTCCCCCTTTTCCTTTCAAATTACAGCCACCAATCAGCCCGCGTCCTTTGCGGCATCACCCATGCCCGCCGGATTGATTCTTCAGCCCGGCACAGGGCTGATTTCCGGCACCCCGATCGAGGGAGGCGCTTTCCAAATCCAACTTTCCGCAACCAACAGTGCCGGAACGGGCCATGCCACGCTAACGCTGAATATCAGCCACGGTGCGCCGGTTTTCCCCACATCGCTGGTGGCCGGAGGCATGGCAGGGCATGCCTTTTCCTATCAACTGCGTGCGAGCGGAAATCCAACCGGTTACACGGCCAGCGGTCTGCCCTTGGGTATTTCACTGGACCCTGAAACCGGCATCATTAGCGGCACTCCCGTCGCCGCCGGATCTTCCAACATCGCCATCCGCGCCACCAACGCCGCCGGGACCGGAAACGGTTCGCTTCAAATCGTAATTGCCACTTCGCTGGAAACCTGGAGTGAGGATTTCCCCCCAGGCACTCCGCCCGAGCAAATGGCCCCTGAGGCCGACGCGAATCACAATGGCGTTTCCAATCTGATGGAATACGCACTCGGTTCAGAGCCGACCGCTACCGGGCTGCCGCAGCTTCCGGTTTTGACACTGAACAACGAGGAAGGAACCTTGACGTTTTCGTTTCCTCAGGTTCGGGACGATATAACATACACTGTGGAAAGTTCTCCGGATTTGAAGAACTGGTCGCCCATCGCAACATCTCCAGCAAAATCATCTCAAAACGGTAGCGTTACCATCCCACAACCTCCATTCAACAATCTGTATCTCAGATTGAGTGTAACCCGGATTCCCTAACCCCAATGCGGTTGAGTTTAACAATGTCAGGATTTTTTGGTACGGATCATTTTGAGTTCGGGACGACCGATGGTTTGGGTGCGGGTGAGCAGGCGGGGCGTAACTGATTAGCGGTTGCAGTTCAACGAAAAAGTGTTTAAGATTTCTTAAATAACATGATGCCGCCGGAAGCCAGCTTGGGAGACATGGATCGAGAGTCAGTGATCAAGGCACTGCGGGAAGGAT
>JAGNEJ010000041.1 GCA_018003315.1 Verrucomicrobiales bacterium | reverse complement strand
GGCCAGGAGGCAGGCTGGCTTTGCCGCGGAAAACCTCCGCCTATCCACCGAACTGCTGCGCATCGCGGAAACACGCAGGAAAGCCGGTGAAAGCGGCGAACTGGAATTGTCGCAAGCCCGGGCGGACGCCAGTCTTGCTGCCCAGGAACAGAACCGGTTGAATCATGAGGAACGCCTGATGCTGGAGCGCCTGCGCAGCCTCATGGGCATGGCGGCAGAACCAAGCATCCTGGAAATTCGCGACCCCAACCGTGAAATGCCGGGAGCACCCAACCTGAAAGCTGCCATCAACGAGGCGGTCCACGCCCGTGCCGATGTCAGGGCAGCCGAACTCGCGGTGATTGCTGCCGGAAAGCGGACGGGACTGGCAAAGGCGGAGGTGTTCTCCCTGACATCTGCCATCAAATTCACCGACGGAGCCGGCACCCAGCCGGGGTTTGATCTGCCCATTCCTATTTTCAACCAGAATCAGGCAGCGCGTGTGCTGGCCGACGCCCGGCTCCAAAAGGCCCTGCGCCAATTGGCGGCGGCCCGCCACCGTGCCGCGGCCGAGACAAGAGAGGCCCTGGCGCGACTGCGGCAGGCCAAAGCGGTTTTCCAAGGCTGGCAGAGCGTGCTGCCCGAACTGGAGACGGCCCTCGAAAAAGCGCGCAAAGCCGTGACGGAGGGCGCGGCCCTGCCGTTCCTGGCGCTGGATGCCGCCCGGCGGCTTGCGGAGGCGCGCAGCAAGGCTGCGGACAGTGACTTTCAACAGCAGGCCGCCGCCGCGGAACTGCGCAGGGCACTCGGAAAAATCTGACCAATAGAAAACCGCACGCTGCATGAAAACATGCCTGTCTGCATCGCGAATCCTCGGAATGCTTGGCCTTCTGAACGCTGCCGAATCGGGCAACCCGCCATCCAGGGTGGACAATGCCATTACGGAGCAGGCGCTGCCGGTGCTGCGGCTGACCTCGCAGGCGGTGCAGCGTCTGGGCATTGTGACATCCACGGTGGAACGCCAATCCCTTCCCAATGTCAGGCTTTATCCCGGAACCGTCCGCATCCCCCTGGGAGGCGCAGCGGACTCGCTGGCCCCTGCGCCCGTTTCCGGTCCGGAGGAGCTGCGCAGGCAGGCTGAACTTCAAACCGCTGCGGATGGCATGGTGGAATCCGCGAGAGCCGCGCTGGAAGTGGCGGCTCAGGCACGGAAGCGGGCGGAAATTTTGAATGCCGCCAAAGCGGGGAGTGAACGAGTTCTGGATGAAGCGAAGGCGGCCGAGCTTCAGGCCGCGGCAGCCCTGGCCGCCGCAGAGCGCAGCAGGGCGCTGCTCGGGCGTCCGGCAGCGGATGTGGTAGCGAAATCCGAGCGCTGGATCGCGGTGGTCCTGCCTTCCGCCGATCTTGCCGTGGCGGACCTGCAGCGGGCGGCCTCCCTGCGGATTCCAGGAACCGGGAAGGAAAAACTCCAGTCTGCCGCTCCGGTTAGGCGCATCTCCACGGCCCTCCCCGGCGGCTCCGTGGAAATCTGCTATGCGATTTCTGATGCCACTTTGCTAACAGGTCAACTGGTGGAAATGCAGATCCCTAGCCGCGGGGATGACGGTTCCCCATGTCTGACAGTTCCCTGGTCCAGCATCATTTTTGATGCCACGGGAGGAACGTGGATTTATGAGAGGCAGGAGGAGACCTCGTTTGCCCGCCGTCGCGTTTCATTGCAGCGGGTTGCGGGTGACACCGCCATTCTGACATCCGGCCCAGTGGAAGGAACGAACATTGTCAGCGTGGGTGCGGCGGAACTTTTTGGAGCTGAGTTTGGAGGATTCAAATGACCCCTACCCCGAAGGAATCATGGGAACATCACTGGTCACCGCCGGGATGGGCGTCGCTTCAACGGCAACCTGAATGCTGAGCGGAATCATATCGGGCGCCCTTCGTTTCAGGATGCTGGTGCTTTTGGCAGCACTGGCATTGGTGTTCTTTGGGCTGCGCGGCCTGCAGCACGCGCCGCTGGATGTCTTTCCGGAATTCGCTCCGCCGCTGGCAGAAGTCCAGACGGAAGCTCCTGGTCTGAGCACGGAGGAGGTGGATTCGCTGGTCACCGTTCCACTGGAAAATGCCCTGAACGGCCTGCCCTGGCTGAAAACAGTCCGTTCCAAATCCGTGCTAGGGCTTTCCTCTGTGGTTCTGATCTTTCAGGAGGGAACGGACTTGATGAAGGCCCGCCAGTCCGTGCAGGACCGGCTTGCCCAGGTGCGCAACCAGCTCCCGGCGGTGGTGCAGGCACCCACGTTGTTGTCGCCCCACTCTTCACTCAGTCGGGTCATGAAGATCGGCATCACGTCAGGAACCCTGCCTCAATCCGAATTGAGCGAGCAGGTGCGTTGGACGCTGCGCCCCCGCCTGCTGGCCGTTCCGGGAGTGGCTCACGTGGCGATCTGGGGGCAGCGGGATCAGCAGTACCAGGTTCTGGTGGATCCAGAGCGGCTGCGGCTGACCGGCGTGAGTCTGGATGCGGTCATCAAAGCCGCCGGACAGGCGGCTGTCCTCATGCCCGGAGGCTTCGTGGACACGCCTAACCAGAGGCTTCCCCTGCGGGAGGTCGGCCACCTTTCCAGCGTGGAGGATCTCGCCCGCACCGCAGTCGAGTTCCGCAACGGGGCTCCCGTCCGTCTGGGCGATGTTGCCGAGGTTAGATTGGGCAATCCTCCGCCCATTGGAGACGCCATTATCAATGATGTGCCCGGTCTGCTGCTCATCGTGGAGAAACAACCGTGGGGTAACACCCTGGATGTGACCAGGGGGGTGGAAGCCGCGCTCACCGCCGTAAAGCCGGCGCTGCCGGGCATGGAATTCGATCCCCATATTTTCCGGCCCGCCACATTCATCGAAACCTCGATCGCAAACCTCAACCATGCCCTGTGGATCGGATGCGTTCTGGTGGCAGCCGTGCTGTTTTTCTTCCTGTATGAATGGCGGACGGCGCTCATCAGCCTTGCTGCCATTCCCTTGTCATTGCTGGCCGCGGTGCTGGTGCTGCAGGCCATGGGGCATACGCTCAACACCATGGTCATTGCAGGTCTGGTGATCGCTCTGGGAGAGGTCGTGGACGATGCCATCATCGATGTGGAAAACATTCTGCGCCGCCTGCGGCAGCGGACAGAAGGTCAATCCCCGGCGCAGGTCGTGCTTTCCGCCTCGCTCGAAGTGCGCAGCGCCGTGGTGTATGCCAGCTTGATTGTGGTGTTGGTCATGCTGCCGGTGTTCTTTCTCACTGGCCTGGCTGGCAGTTTTTTCCGACCATTGGCGCTGGCCTACGTGCTGTCGATTCTGGCTTCCTTGGCCGTCGCCCTGACGGTAACTCCGGCACTCAGCTTTATGCTGCTGCGAAATACAACACGCGTTCACCGGGAGGGACCCCTGCTGCGGTTTCTCAAGAGGATTTATTCCGGAATTTTGCCGGTGTTTACCTCCAGACCGCGCATGGCGCTGTGCGCGGTCGCAGCCATGGTGGCTGGCACTGGCAGTCTAGCGACCAGGCTTGGCCAGGAGTTTCTGCCATCGTTCATGGAGCGGGATTTCCTTATGCACTGGATTGAAAAACCCGGAACCTCGCTGCAGGCCATGACCCGCATCACCACGGCTGCCAGCAGGGAACTCCGCTCGGTGCCTGGGGTGCACCACTTTGGATCCCACATTGGCCGTGCGGAACTTGGCGACGAAGTCGTAGGCCCTAACTTTACGGAGCTCTGGATCTCATTGAGCCCGGAGGTCGATTACCGGACTTCCGTGGACAAAATCCAAGAGATTGTGGATGGCTACCCCGGACTGTATCGCGATGTGCAGACCTACCTTCGCGAGCGGGTGAAGGAGGTGCTCACCGGTGCGGGAGCCGGCATTGTCATCCGTCTGTTCGGGCCGGATCTGGCCGCCCTCCGGACGGAAGGAGCACGCATCGCTGATGTGGTTAAGACGGTGCCCGGCATCAAATCCTTGAAAGTGGAGGCGCAGATGCTGGTGCCCCAGATCGAACTTCGGATTCACAACGACCAGGCAGCGCTGCACGGATTGACCGAATCGGACATTCGCAGAATGGTCACTGCCACAATGAAGGGCTTGAAGGTCGGTGAAACCTATGGCCAGCAGCGCATTCACGATGTCGCCGTCTGGGGTGTGGAAGCGGTGCGCAGCAATCCGGCGGCGATTCAAAATTTGCTCCTGAACACACCGGGAGGCGGCACCGTGAGACTGGGGGAAGTGGCCGATGTGGGCATTTCCCCCGCGCCAAATGAAATCAAGCGCGAGGGCGCTTCACGCCGCATTGACATCACCTGTGAGGCAGCGGGACGCGACCTTGGTTCCGTCGTCGATGACATCCGCAAGCGGGTTGGCGCCCTCAGTCTCCCCGCGGGCTACCATGCAGAGTTTCTGGGGGAACATGCCGCCCGGCAGGAAAGTTCTCGCCAACTGCTCTGGCTGAGCCTGGCTTCCCTGTTGGGAATGGCGGCGTTGCTGCAGGCGGATTTCCAGGCTCTGAGTCACACCGGGCTGGTTCTGCTCAGCCTGCTGTTCTCACTCATTGGCGGCGTGCTGGCGGTGTGGATGTCCGGCGGCGTGGTTTCACTCGGTTCGCTGGTGGGATTTGTCACGGTGCTTGGCATTGCCGCCCGCAACGGGATCATGCTCATCAGCCACTACCGCCATCTGGTGGATGCAGAGGGGATGTGTTTTGGTCCCGAACTGTTGATGCGCGGAGCCATGGAACGGCTGGGGCCCATTCTCATGACCGCTGCCTGTGCGGCACTCGCCCTTGCGCCCATCATCGCCCGCGGCAGCATTCCCGGACAGGAAATCGAACACCCCATGGCCGTGGTCATCCTCGGCGGGCTGGTCACGAGCACCATCATGAACCTGCTGCTGCTTCCAGCACTTTACGGTCGCTGGGGAAGGAACACTGCCGGCCCGGAACCATGCGGCGGACCGGCAGCAGATGTCGGCCCTGCATGACATGGCCGCTGCGCGATCATTTTTCCAGTGGCGCATCCCCGCCGTGAAAACCAGACTGAAGCCATGAGAATCCTTATTGTCGATGACGATCCAAAGACTCGGGAATTCCTGGCCAGGGGCCTGCGCGAGGAAGGATTCATCGCGGATGCCGCAGCCAATGGCCACCTGGCGATGGAAGCAGTAGGGGATCGGAATTACGACTTGGTGGTGCTCGACATCATGATGCCCGGCTGGGATGGCTGGACCACTCTGGCAGGGCTGCGGTCGCGAAAATGCAGCCTTCCCGTTTTGTTTCTCACCGCCAGGGACAGCGTGCCGGATCGCGTGAAGGGTCTGGAGCTTGGTGCGGACGACTATCTGGTGAAGCCGTTTGCCTGGTCGGAATTCATCGCGCGGGTGCGCAACATTCTGCGCCGGCAACATGCCGCAGGCCAGGCATGCCCGCAGTCCAGCCCTGACACCATCCGTGTCGGCGACATGGAAATCGACACCCTGCGCATGAAGGCCCGGCGGGGCGGCAGAGTGCTGGAGTTGACCGCCAAGGAATTCCAGCTTCTGACCTATCTGGCCCGGCGCAGCGGGCAGGTGCTCTCCCGCACCACGCTGGCTGAGCAGGTTTGGGACATGAATTTCTCCACGGATTCCAACGCAGTGGACGTGGCCATGGGCCGACTGCGCAGAAAGGTGGATGACGGACGAGGCCCCAGACTCATCCATACGCTGCGCGGTCTCGGTTACACGCTGGAGGTCCGTGAATGAATCCTTCCTCCGCACCGGCGCAACGGCCAGGCAAACGGAGGTCCATTTCCATCGGCACCAGGCTGATGGCGGCGATCACCCTGGCATCCGCCGGAACGCTGACGCTGGCGGCCTGCTATCTGGATCGCGCCATGCATCGCGGCCTGGTGCATGAGCACGAGGAAATGCTGGCGGATCACCTTTCCGCGGTCCGGCACGCGGTGCTGGACGACGGTCCCGAACAGCAGCGCATTCGTGAACTGCTGCACCACTCCATCGGAGGGACCAAGAATGAAAAATCGTATGGCCGGCTCGTTTCCACGGATGGCCGGGTGATCATTGAAACGCCGGGATTCCCTGAAGCCAGCCCTCCCTTGCACGCCTTTCCCCTGCCGTCCGCTGTCGATGACCGCAATGTCCTCATCCATGCCACCACCAACAGCAGTGGTGCACCCGTTTTCCTGGCCGCGGCACGCATTGCGCCGCAGGGTGCCGGTTCTCTGCTCACGTATTACATGACCGCCGATGCGGTTCCGGAACAGCACTTCATGCAGGCATTCCGCCTGGAACTCGCCGGAGTCGTCATTCTGGGGAGTCTGCTGAGTGCGGTGCTGAGTTGGTGGATCGTTCGCCGCGGGTTGCGGCCGCTGCATGAAATCACCCGGCAGATTGAATCAACCAGTGCCGACATACTGCAGTCCGGGCAATCCGTGGAACCGCCGCTGATCTCACAGAAATGGCCGGGAGAGTTGACCGGAGTGGCTTCGGCTTTCTCCGGACTGTGCGAACGACTGAGCCGTTCGTTTCAGCAGATCCGCCAGTTTTCTGATGATGCCGCCCATGAAATCCGCAGTCCCCTCAACAACATGCTCGGGCTGGCCAGCCTGACACTGCAGCGCGGGCGCACCGAGGAGGAATACCGAGTGGCGCTGGAAAGCACCGTCGAGGAATGCAACCGGCTGCGGCGACTTGCAGACGGATTGCTGTTCATCTCGCGGGCGGACCACCGGAAGCACGCCCTGAGCATCACCCGGTTCGACGCGGCCGAAGCCGTCAGGGAGGTCGTGGACTATCATGAACAGCTCGCACAGGAAAAGGGCATCTCCCTCCGTCAGGAGGGCGCCGGAGTGCTGATCGCAGACCGCACCCTGTTTCGTCAGGCCCTGACGAATCTGCTCAGCAATGCCCTGCGGCACACTGCATCCGGCGGTTCCATCACCATCACGTTCACGGATGCCGCAGACGCTGGCGGCCATGCGTTGACGGTGGCCGACACGGGGGAAGGAATCCAGCCGGAACACCTTGCCCACGTTTTTGATCGATTCTATCGCGTTGACTCCGCCCGAACGCATGACCCGGACGCACCGCCCCAGACCGGGCTCGGTCTCGCCATCGTCAAGGCGATCATGGAACTTCATGGCGGATCGGCAGCCGTGGAAAGCGTCCCCGGTCAGGGAGCCCGTTTCAGTCTCCTGTGGCCGCAAGGATGACAACGGTTCACGTAATTGCATTCCCCAATGCGCCGTCAGATTTCACGGCCCACTGAACCGCGGAGCGGGAGTTCATCAAAGAAGAACCATCTCCCTGTCTGCCGCCCGTCACCAGGGGTGGTCCAGGGTTGCTCCGATGATTTCCGCAGCCCGTGCGTAGGCGTCGCCAGAGCCCAGTTTCGCCACCACCTCACCCAGTGCGTTGCGGAGCGCATCGCGGGTTGGCGGGGAGTCCGCGAGCCGCGCCAGTTCGGCGGCAACGCTTTGCGGCGTGCATTGTGACTGGAGCAGTTCCCTGACCACTTCTTTTCCGGCGAGGATGTTCACGATGCCGAGCCAGTCCACCCGGATCACCATTTTGCCGACGGCATAAGTGGGCCAGGCCACTCTGTACACCAGGCAATGGGGAAGCCCGAGGATGGCTGCTTCCAGCGTGGCGGTGCCGCTGGCAACGGCCCCGGCGGTGCAGCGGCGCATGAGATCATAGACGGTGCCAGTCTCAATGACCAGGCCGTCCACCGGCATTTCCACCAGCATCTGGCGCATGAGGGCCTCCAGTTTTGGCGAGGCCGCGGAAGCCACAAAGCGAAGGTGGGGATGCATGGCCTGAAGCATCTGCGCGGCTCCCAGCAGGACCGGAAAGAGCTTCACGATTTCCCGCCGCCGACTGCCGGGGAAGAGCCCGATGAGGTTTTCCTCCCGCACCAGGCCGCGGTCCTGGGCGCGATGCCAAGCCACCAGCGGATGTCCGGTGAATTCCGTTTTCAGCCCCTGTCCTTCATAGAGTTCCTTTTCAAACGGGAAGATGCACATCATGAGATCCAGCCACTGGGCCATTTTGGGAATGCGGCTGCGCTGCCAGGCCCAGACCTGCGGGCTGATGTAGTAGAGAATTTTTCCCGGATAGGCTGCGGCGCGCAGAGCCTTGGCCATTCGCAGGTTGAAGCCTGGATAGTCGATGAGAACCACGGCGTCCGGGGCGGTGGCAAGAATGCCCTGCAGGGTTTCGTCGAACCGGCGCTTGAACCAGCCATACTTTCGCAGCACCTCCCACAGCCCTACGACGCCGGCCTCCTCCACCCAGTCGCGCACCTCCGGAGCTAGGGCATGCATTTGCGGACCGCCCAGCCCGGAAAACGTCCACGGCTCCCCGCTGCGGGAGCGCAGCGCCTCCATCAATCCGGCACCGTGACGGTCCCCGCTGCGTTCTCCACTGACAAAATACAAGCTCGGCATGGTGCATGGAAGATCACAAACCGGAAAGTGCAACGGATTCACGCGTTCCGCCCGGGCACCGCAAACCTTTCCGGCGGCCCGGCGAAATTGGACGGGACTTTTCTCCAGATGCTTCCAAGTTGCCCGCCGTAAACCATTTCCGGAGTTCCCGTTCGACCCACCGATTCCCCCACCATCCAACAAGTCATGTGGCCCGCCGTTTCCAATGCCGACCTGCTGCCCACTCCGGCGCTCCTGATTGACCCGGAGCGCATCGATGAAAACCTCCGCCGCATGGTGGAAATGGCTGGAAGCCCAGAGCGGCTGCGCCCGCACATCAAGACCCACAAGCTGCCTCAGGTGATTCACCGCCAGCTGGACCTGGGAATCACCCGGTTCAAATGCTCCACCATTGCCGAGGCCGAGATGGCGGCGCTGTCCGGTGCTCCTGACATCCTGCTGGCAGGACAGCCGCTGGGGGCCAATGCGGTGCGCTTCGCTCAGCTGCATTCCCGCTTTCCCGGCACGCGGTTCTCCGCCCTGGTGGACGATGCCGCGGCCTGTGCATTCCTCGGTGAAGTGGCGGCCGGTGCCGGGCAGACGTTTGAGCTGTTCGCGGATCTGGATGTCGGCCAGCACCGCACCGGCATTGCGCCAGACGAGCGGGCGCTGGCTCTCTGCCGGACCATTGCGGAACATCCGTTTCTGCTGCCTGCCGGGCTTCATGCCTATGACGGACACCTGCACCAGACGGATGTCGCCGAACGCACCGCGGCCTGCGATGCCGCCTTTGCCCCGGTGGCCGAACTCAAAAGAGCGCTGGAAGCCGAGGGTTTCGAGGTTCCCGAAATCGTTGCCGGCGGCACGCCCACTTTTCCCATGCATGCCCGGCGCGCTGGAGTGCAGTGCAGTCCGGGAACCTGCGTGTTGTGGGATGCCGGATACGGCGTCAACCTGCCCGATCTTCCCTTTCTGCATGCCGCCGTCCTGCTGGCCCGGGTCGTCAGCAAACCGGCTCCGGACCGGCTCTGTCTGGACCTCGGCCACAAGGCGGTGGCCTCTGAAATGGCCCCGCCCCGGGTGGTTTTCCCTGACATTTCCGATGCCGCACCGCTGATCCACAACGAGGAACACCTGGTGATCCGCACGGCGAGGGCCGCGGACTTTTCTGTCGGCAGCCTGGTGTATGGAATCCCCTGGCACATCTGCCCGACCGTCGCCCTGCATTCCGAGGTCTGGGTGGTCCGCGACGGCGCCGCCGCCGAACCCTGGCCTGTGGTCGGACGCGCCAGGCGCATTTCCATCTAACATTTTTCATGCAGGAACATTGCGCTTGCTTGCCGGCGATTCCGCAATAGTGGCTCCCAACAAATTTTGCTCCTTCCGACATGACCCTGCGCACCATGCTCCCGGCTTTCTGGCTGGGGTTTGCCGTCGCCTCCCACGGCCAGGGGGGCAGCGTGCCGGGCTTCCAGTTCGACGACGTGCGGCAACTCGCCGCGGAACGGGCCGCGGCACCCTACGTGGATCGGAAAACGGACCTGGCACCGTTCTGGGCCGGTCTTGCGGCGGAGGACTATCAAAAAATCCAGCCGCGCCGCGAAGCCGCGCTCTGGGCGGCCCCGGACAGTCCCTTTTCGCTGCTCTTCGCCCATCCCGGCGGGCCGCTGCCCAGAACCGTGGTCATTTCCGAAATCGCCAGCGCCACGGCATCAGAAATCTTCTGGAAGCCGGAATGTTTCGATTACGGCTCGCTCAAGATTCCGGCTGACGCGGCATCCCCTGGGGGATTTGCCGGCTTTCAGATCCTGGCGCCGGTCAACGATCCTTCCCACAGGGACGAACTGCTTTCCTTTGCCGGTGGCTCGTTTTTCCGCGCCGTAGCGCCAGGCCTGCACTACGGGCTGGCGGCACGGGGACTGGCGCTCAATACGGCACTGCCGAAGGGGGAGGAATTTCCGCAATTCGAGCGCTTCTGGATCGAGCGGCCCGGCGTCAATGCCAAGTCTCTCGTTTGTTATGCGCTGCTCGACACCCCCAGTGCCGCCGGCGCTTATCGGTTCCGGACCACGCCTGGGCGGAGCACCGTGATGGAAGTGGATGCCGAAGTCATTTTCCGGCAGGAGGTGGAACGCATCGGTTTTGCGCCGTTTTCGTCCATGTTCTGGCACGGGGAAATCTCCCCGCAGCCACCCACCGATTTTCGCCCGGAAGTGCATGATTCCGACGGACTGCTCGTCCAGTTCGGTGATTCCGAGGTGCTCTGGCGGCCGCTCGACAACGGCCGCGCCGTGCGCCATTCCGTGCTCAATGCCGAAAAGCTGCTCGGCTTCGGACTGATTCAGCGCGACCGCGGCTTCGACCACTATCAGGATTTGAAGGCCGCCTACGAACAGCGCCCCAGTGCCTGGGTGGAGCCGTTCGGAACCTGGCCGACGGGGAAAATCCACCTCGTCGAACTCCCGACAGGCGAAGCCACCTGGGGAAATGTGGTGTGCTTTTGGGAGCCGGACAAACGCCCGCAACCCGGCCAGCGATTCCGGATTTCCTATCGCATTCACTGGCTTCCGGAAATGAGCATTCCCGGGGTTTGCAAGGTGCTTTCCACCCGGCGCGCCATCACCGCATCCGCCGACCCGGCCAAGCCGGGTGAGGAGCACGAGTATGTCGTCGATTTTTCCCCCATCATGTCCGCCAGTGCAGAGGCCCAGATGCCCGCCGTGTATGCCGAGGCCGGCCTGCAGGCTCGCCTGCTGGACCGGAGCGTTTCGAAAAATCCCCATACCGGAGGTTGGCGCGCGGTGATCCGGGTGCATATTCCCGCGTCCGCTGACAATGTGGAAATGTCCTGCCGTCTGCTCAGCGGTGGCAGGCAGACCTCGGAAAAGTGGAGCTACTTATGGAAAAAACAGCCCTGACTGCCCCGGTTATCCACGCCCCGCCGCAGGCCAGCGACAGCGGTCCGGCCTTCGCCCCGCTGCTGGCACCGGAGGAAGCAAAGGACGTTGCCGCCGCGCTTGCCATCGATTTTTCCTCGAGCACCGGCACCCAGGAGGAATGGAATGAAGCCTATGCGCGGCTGGGCGACTACTTCCGCGCCATGCGCATCCACAGCCGGCTGCACCGCACCTGGCTGGTCCTGGAAATTCTGCGGCGCGCCGCCAAAACGCATGCCGCCCACCCGGACAAGTCTCCCACGTTTGTCGCTCTGCATGTGGCCCGCCGCATGCAGCGCGACTGGATGCGCGCCATCATTGGCGACCTGAACATTTCCGAGGGCCGCATGGATGTGAATGGGCGGCTGGCCTTTCTGCTCTGCGAGGGGCCGCGGCACTGGCCGCACTATTTTCTGAGCCGCGACGCCCTGCCCCCCGGCATGACCAAGGGCATGCGGGTGCGCATCGAACAAAGCGGCCCCGACCTGGCTGTCTCCAGCATGGTCCCCAGGCAGATCGATCTGGGGTTGGTTTCGGAAATCACCGACGACACCATTGACACCCTCGGACGCCACCCGTTTCTACGCTATCTGCTGCTGCTCGCGCTCAGTGCCCTGGTCATCTATGGCATCTGGACGGTGACGCATTGAAACGCCGTCGGGTACGGCTGCCGCGGGCTCGGCGATCTGGCGATTTGTCAGGCCAGCCGCTTCCGCTGCGCACGGTCAGGATGCCAAGCCTCACACCTCCGCGAGGTTCGGCTGAGCTTTGCGGGCCGCCGCCGATTCCAAGCGCACCGGCCCTCCAGGCAAACGGCGGAACAGCCTTCCGGTGCGGATCTTGATGTTTGCGCCTGTCAGACGCCGCCGCGCAAGCCGGTTGGCATACACCGCCTCCGCTAGATAAGCCAGCAGAGCCAGCACCAGCATGGCCGGCCAGAGCGGAACCAACCCCTCGCGCTGCTGCAGCCAGATGAGCAGATTTTCCAAACCGCTCACGCTTTGGTGCGGCACCAGTTCCTCCAGGGCCTCCGGCGGGATGGGCGCGAGATCTGATTCCCGGATGTCCGGATTCACCACGAAAGCACGGCTGACCTCGCCGCCCCTGGCCGCGATCTCATGGTAGCCGGGCATGTCTGCATGGGGCAGCAGGAGGCCCTTTTCATCGGGGACCACGTCCCGCGAGGAACCGTCAGGGAACTTGATGGTCCAATGCCCATCTCCAACGCTTCCTGACGGCGGCGCCGGAACCGGATCCCCCACCAGCAGTGTTTGTGCCTGGGTTGCGGCCAGCGCTGCGCGGCCACCGATTTGCTGCACCAGCGGAAGAAACGCCGGCGACAATGGGAAATCGCCCCAGGTTCGATCCGGGGAAGCGTTGATGATCACCGCGCGCCCAAGACCGAGTTTTCGCTCCACCACAAAGGGGATTCCCCCGCCCTCTCCCGCCGTCATCAGCACTCGCGAGTCACTCCGCGGTTTCCAGTCGAGCAGTCGTTTCTGCGGCAAGGCAGGAAAAGGGGCGCGGGGGCTCCAGGTTCCGGAAAAATAGTCGTGTTCCGGTTCCAGCAGACTCATGCGCAACCGCCCCGGTGGCAGGTCCACCACCCGCCCAGGCTCGGCCGGCAAAAATTCCCAGCGGGAAAAATCAGCGGCGGCAACGCGGTCTCCCGGCAGCAGAACCACCGTGCCGCCCGCCTGCAGGTAGCGATCCAGCCGCACCAGTGCCCGGTCACCCAGCGCCGAAACGTCCGCCAGAAACACCGCTGCGATCCCATCCAGCGACGCCGCTTCCAGTTCGACCGGGGAAATCACCGAGCCACTTCCACCCCCGGAGCCCGTGCCCACACCGAGGGCTTTTTGCAGGAAATAACTGGAGCGCAGTTTCGGCGGCACGGAAGCGTCCGAACCATCGACACAAAGAATTTTCGGTGCCTGATAGACACTCAGCAGGAAGAATGCCTGGTCATCCCCCGGCAGGGCGTCGCCGCTTTTCCTAACTACTCCGTGGGCGAATCTCCCCCCTGCGGCGTCCACCGTGAATTCGAACTTTACCGACTGGGCTTCATTGGCTGCCACGTCCACCTCCCGTTCGAACACCTTGGCATCCTCCAGGCGAACCTCCAGCAGGTCCGCCAGTTGCGCCGCACTGTGATTGACGATGGTGGCCACGCCGCTCACTTTTGACCCGGCGGCAACGAATGGCGTCCGCACGCTGACCGCTCCCACTGCGGCATTGCGTGCGGTTCGGTCATCCGGACGCACTTCGATGAGCCGCAGACCGGTCTCATTCCAGGCGCTGTCGAACACCGCTTTTTTGTCGAACCGCCAGCCGCCTTCCTGACTGTCGGTCAGCAAAAAAACCTGCCGCAGGCCGTCCGGGGCTTTGGCGGCGATGCGGCGGGCCTCCCGCAGCGCTGGCGCAAAATCCGTTCGCGCATACGACAACTCCAGCGAATCGATCGCCGACCGCACGGCCTCGTGATCGACCGTCGGTTCCCCAATCACCGCCCGCACCCGGTCGCTGGCGGCCAGCAGGGCCACGCTGTCTGCGGATTTGAGGCTGGCGACGATGGCCTTTGCCTGCTCCTTCGCCAGTTGCAGGCGGCTTTTGTCTCCGGCGGTGCAGCCCATGCTCAGCGAATGGTCCAGCACCAGCACCACGGTGCGCGGCGCTTCGCCTCCGAAAAGGAAGAACCGCGCCCGTTTCAGCACCGGACGCGCTGCGGCCAGCATGACCAGGGCGATCACCAGACAGCGCAGCAGGAGCAGCAGCAGATTTTCCAGACGAGCGCTGCGCCGGGTGCGCTGAGCGGCCTTTTTCAAAAAGCGCAGCGTGCCAAAGGGAATCGTCACCACCTGACGCCGCCGCATCAGATGCAGGATCACCGGCACCAGCACGGCGGACAATCCATAGAGGAGCGCAGGCGAAAGAAAGAACATTGACGTGGAAAAAATCCTAGCGACCTGCTCCGGCTTGGCAAGACCTCAAAGCGCGGCGCAAGTCCGCCTCCTCACTGGGCAGCGCCCCTGACGATTCCGCCGTCCTCCCGCTTCAACTTCCACGTCCGGTAAAGCTGCACTTCCCGCAGTTCGATCTCGCATCCGGGAAAAGCCCGGGCGACCTCGCGGCAGTCCCAAAACCGGCAGTTTTCCACGACCACACGGGCAGGACCGGCCTGTCCGTTGTCGTAGGGATTGACCGGGCGGGGGTTGGCGTTGCCATCCCCCGAAATGCAGGTGGCACAGTCCACGAACCAGCAGTTGCGCACCACCACGCGGGAGTTTGCCTTGGCCCGGATGGCGGTCCGTCCATTGAAAAACCCGCAGTTTTCAACGATCACCGTCGCTCCGTCGATCTGCAGAATCTTGTCCAGTCCGGGGTTGCACCCCTCTCCGCGTTTCAGCCGGAAATTGCCCCGGAACGTGCTGTTGCGCAGCGTCACCACCGCCCGCGGCTGGATGCTCACGCAGTCCTCCCCGATGTCGTCGCAAAACAGCCCGTCCAGCGTCACCCGGATTGCGGAGTGCCGCTGCCGCATTCCCCGGCCATTGAACGGCTCACTGCCCACATGCACTCCCTCCATGCTCCCGCGCCACGCAAAATTTCGCACCGTCACCCCGCCCGCCTGCACGTGGAGCGCCGGACGTCCATACTCTTTCACCACCTGCGGCATCACTCCCAGCACCCGGATCGTTCCAGCGAAGTTCCGTTCCTTCCCCTCCGTCACCCGTTCCGCCTGCGCCCACTGCTGCGGCCAGCATGGTGCAGCCACCCGCGGCTTCTGCGGCGCAGGCACGAAAAAACTCAGCAATCCAGCGGCAACAATTCCCTGCATGACGAGATTTTGGTTAGAACCATGTTTGTGATACACTGGCATGTCCTGTCCTGGCTGTCCTCTGCCATTTGTCGCCCTGCGCACACAATGCGCCTGGTCGCGGCAAATCATCCCGCAGCCAGCACCATCCACAGGAAACCCAGCAGGACGCTGCTGACATTGGCGGCGGCGCTCCAGAACCACGGGTGGGAAAGGCCTGCCAGTTTTGCGAGAAGACCTTCCGCCAGAATGACCAGCGTTTCCCCGATGACCACGGCTGGCACATAGAGATCCGCATTTTCCGGGAAGAGCCACCACAGCAGAGGATGCGTCAGCGCACTGGTCCCAAGTGCCAACCCCCAGCGCTGCGGCAACGGAAGTCGCCTGCCGGCAAAGAGGTAAATGGGCGCCTCGACCGCCTCCGTCATCAGGAATGCCTGGAGCCAGGAAAGCATTGGTGAATTGTCAGGATGAAGCCGCCGCCGCCACGCCTACTCGTAGCGCAGTGCCTCGATGGGGTCGAGTGTGGATGCTTTCCAAGCGGGAAACAGTCCAAAGAAAACGCCCACGGCGGCACTGAAGACAAAAGCGACGGCCATGGTCCACACGGAGGTGGAGACGGGCCAGCCCACGGTGTTCGCCAGCAGGGAGGAAGCGCCCAGCCCCAAGCCGACCCCGAGTAGCCCTCCCAGGGAACTGAGGGTGATCGCTTCAATGAGAAACTGCACCAGAATGTCCGCCCCGTGGGCGCCGACGGCGATGCGGGTGCCGATCTCCCGCGTGCGTTCGGTGACGCTCACCAGCATGATGTTCATGATGCCGATGCCGCCGACCAGCAGCGACACGCTCGCAATGGCTCCCAGCAGCAGGGTGAGGACATTTGCGGTGGCGGTGGCCATCTCGGCGATTTCCTGCTGGCTGCGGACCATGAAATCGTCATCGCGCCCCGGACCGATGCGGTGCTGCTGGCGGAGCAGTTCGGTGATTTCCCGCACGGCGCGGGAAAGCTTCTCGGCACTGACCGCCTGCACGTTGAGGCTGCGCGGACGGTTGTCCCCGGTGACGCGGCGCATGGCCGTGGTGTAGGGGATGATGACCACGTCGTCCTGATCCGACCCCATGAGGGAGATGCCTTTGGGTTTGAGCACGCCAATGATCGTGAAGGGAACGTGCTTGACCCGGATGACTGATCCGACAGGGTCCGCGCTGCCAAAAAGCTGCCGGGATGCGGTGGATCCGATCACCGCCACTTTCGCGGCAGAGCGCACTTCCTGCTCCCCGAAGGTGGTTCCCGACTGCACGCCCCATTGCCGCATTTCGAAATACTCCGCCGACTCGCCCAGCAGCTGGCTCAGCCAGTTCTGGTTGCCGTAGGCAATCTGTGCGGTGGTGCGGATTTCCGGCGAGACGTTGACCACTGTTTCCGGCAGTTCCCGTTTGAGTGCCGCGGCATCCTCCAGTCTCAGGGTGCTGGCGCTGCCCCAGCCGGTGTGAACGCCGCTGCTGGTGACGCTGCCGGAAAAAATCAGGATCATGTTCTGGCCCAGCGTGGCGATCTGCGATTCCACCTGCGCCTTGGCTCCGTTTCCGATGCCGGCCATGGCGACCACGGCGCCGACGCCGATGATGATGCCCAGCATGGTGAGGATGCTCCGCAGGGTGTTGCGCAGAAGCGCCCGGATGGCGAGCCGGAATGTGCCTGCGATTCTCATGCCGGCAGGGGAAGTGCGGCCAGCTGGACGGCGGCATCCAGCCGTTCCCGCGTCGGTTCATCCTTCACCACCCGCCCGTCGCGCATGACCAGGCTGCGCTTGGTGAAGGCGGCGATGTCCAGTTCGTGCGTGACCATGACAATGGTGATGCCCTGGGTGTTGAGCCGCTGGAAAATGTCCATGATTTCCACGCTGGTGCGCGTGTCCAGATTTCCCGTTGGCTCGTCCGCCAGCAGCAGGGCGGGTTCGTTCACCAGGGCGCGGGCGATGGCCACCCGCTGCTGCTGTCCTCCGGAAAGCCTGTTGGGAGTGTGTCCGGCGCGACCAGCCAGCCCCACCATTTCCAGAGCAGCCAGCGAACGCTCGCGCCGCTGCTTCGCGCTGAACGGTCGGCGGGCATAGATCATTGGCAGCTCGACATTTTCCAATGCGGAAGTCCGCGGCAGAAGATTGAACCCCTGAAAAACAAATCCCAGCTTCTGGCTGCGGATGTCCGCCCGCTCATTGCGCCCCAGCGTGGAGACATCGACCCCGTCGAGCAGATACCGCCCGGATGTGGGGCGGTCCAGACAACCGAGCAGATTCATCAGCGAGGATTTCCCGGAACCGCTGGCTCCCAGAAGCGCCACAAATTCGCCCTGAAGAACGGTCAGGCTCACTTCCCTCACGGCCTTCACCTCCACATCGCCGCTGCTGTAGGTTTTGCAGACGGACTCAAGCTGAATGACGGGCGTCATGGTGAAAAAATCGCGCTCGGTTCAAAGCGTGGCGTTCGCTGGCTGTCCTAACGCCAGCGCGACCGGCCGCCGCCCAGCGGACTGCTCGGCCGCTGGCCGACCGTGGTTGGTTCGTCGATGCCGGTGATGACTTCATCGTTTTCCTTCAATCCTTCGAGCAGTTCGGTGTGAATGCTGTCGGTGATGCCAGGCTTGACGGAAACGGGCTGGGGTTTTCCATCCGGCCCAAGGAGATACACCGTGCGCTGCAGCCTGCCTTCCGCTTTTTGCTGCCGCGTGGGTGGCGCAGGCTCGCGGCCCTCACCGTTTCCAGCCTCGCCTTCGGGCGCTGCGGGGCGGTAGCGCAGGGCGGCATTGGGCAGCTTCAGCACCTCCATCCTTTGCGCAATGATGATGGAGACGTTCGCGGTCATGCCCGGCTTCAGGAGCAGTTCTCCGTTGTCCACGCCCACAATGACATCATAGGTCACCACGTTCTGCAGCGTCGTCGCTGCATTGCGCACCTGGCTCACCTTTCCTTCAAAGGTTTTGTAGGGAAAGGCATCCACGGTGAATTCCACCATCTGGCCTTCCGCCACATTGCCCACGTCCGCCTCTGCAACCGCGGTGTGGATCTGCATTTTCGTGAGGTCATTGGCGATGCGGAACAGCACCGGAGCATTGAGCGAGGCTGCCACCGTCTGGCCCACGTCCACGTCACGGGAAATCACCGTGCCGTCCACCGGAGAATAAATGGTGCATCTGCCGAGGTCCACCTTCGCCTTTTCCAGCATTGCCTGCTTGATGGCCAGCGAGGCCTCCGTCTGGTGCAGGTCCGCCATGGCGGCGTCCAGGTCCGCCTGCGGGGCCGCATTCTGGGTCACCAGTTCCTGCTTCCGTTTCGCCGTGAGCCGGGCCAGTTCCAGGGCGGCCTTGGCGCTGGCCAGGTCTCCTTCCGCCTGGTGCTTGATTGCCTGGTAGGTGGCCGCATCCAGTTGGGCCACCACCTGGCCGGCCTTAACCGGGGAATTGAAATCCACGAACAGCTGCTGAATGTTCCCGGAGATCTGGCTGCTGACCTGCACGTTAATCACCGGATTGAGCGTCCCGGTGGCCGTGACCACCTGGGTGAGGGAGCCGCGGGTTACCCTGGCGGTGATGTAGGCAGGGCGGTCCTCCTCCTCGCGGCTGAAGAACCACCATGCGCCCCCGGCTCCCGCCGCCAACAGAATGAGCAGAATCCAGGTTTTCATCGCAGTTTTGTCCGTTGCACCCGCGCCTCCTGGAAGACTCCGGCAACCCGGTCCAGGCTGCGCAGAGCCACTTGATAGTCGTAGGTTTCGGCTGACAAATCCTGACGGGAGACATTCAGCTGGCTCAGCGCGCTGAGGACATCCACGCTGGTCGCCGTTCCGGCCTTGTATTGGTTCTGCAAATCCCGGTAGCTTTGCTCCGCAGCCCGCACCTGCACCTGGAGGGCCTTGACGGTTTCCCGCAGGCGGCGCACATCCAGCCAGGCTTGCCGGACTTCCGCCTCCACGGTCTTTTCCAACTGCACTTTTTCGAGCCGGCTTTGTTCAATGAGATAGCGGGCGTTTTTCAAATCGATTTCGCGCTGCCCGCCGGTGAAGAGGGGCACCTGCACGCCAATCTCCGCGGACCAGTATTCGTTGCTGGCCTTGGTGGTTCCGGAATCGTCGGTGTAGCCGCCGTTGACCTGGGCGACGATCCTGGGCAAGTACTGAGCCTTGATTTCGTGCCGTTTTTCCATCTCCTGTTCGATGGCCAGACTGCGGACCTTCAAATCCTCCCTGGAAACTTTCGCCCGTTGCAGCAGATCGGCGAACTCCGGAAGGCCCACCGGAGCGTCCGGCGGTTCCAGCAGGGAGAGTTCCACTTGCGGGCCGAAATTCAGGGCATTGCGCAGGGTATCCTCGTTGATGGCCAGGGTGGCTTCGGACTCCACCAGTGTCCGCCGGGCGGTTTCCACCACCACCTGGGTGCGCAGCACGTCCGATCGGGTGACTTCCCCCGCGGCCGCCCGTTTTTCAGAAACGGCAAGCTGTTCGTTGGACAGTTGCAGCGATTCTCGGTTGACGGCCACCAGCCGCTGCTGCTTGAGCACTTCGTAATAGGACTGCGCCACTCCGAAGAGGGTTTCCCGGATGGTGAAGCGCTGCTGCCACTCGGCCGCAGCGATCGACAGCTTTCCGAACCGATGGGCCGGAAAAACCGAAAAATCGAGCAACGGCTGCTGCCAGGTCAGGTCCGCCGTGCCGCGCGCCGTGCGCACGGAGGAAGTCTCCTGCACCGAGGCCCGTCCGAGCGGAGTTGTGGTGGAAGCGCCGGAGGTGCTGCGCTGGTCCCGCCCCTGCGTCAGGCCCGCATTGCCGGTGATGCTCGGGCCGAGCCGAGCGAGGGCGCTCGACGGCAGCAGATCCGCCTTCTTCAATTCGTAAAACGCCTGGCGGATGCTCTGGTCGGTGGCCAGCGCCCGGTCGTAGGCTTGCTCCAATGTCAGCACCACTTTCCCGTCGGCAAACGAAACCGCGGCCAGGCACAGGTGCATGAGGATGAAAACCAGCCGGGTCATTGCGGGCAACTTCTCGGGCAGAATCGTTCCGCTCCGGAGCGTGGATTGGCGGAGCAAAAAACGGGAGTGGACGTTCCGGTGGGCGGGATGGGGTTCATCTGGCAGGGATGCGACTGCTGTCAGTGCCGCCGCTGCACTGGAGTGTCAAGGTGCGCTGCAGCTACGCCAATGCGCCAAGCGGCAGAATTGCGGCAGCACGCCGCCTCCCTAGCCTTCCCGTCATGGACATTCGTGCAGCCCTGGCCCTCGGCGCTCTGTTGATTCCCGCCGTCGTGCAGGCGGACCAGACCATCACGCTTGGAGTCCTCCGCGGGCAAATGCGCTACGACCGGGAGGTGCTGGAGGCAAAGCCTGGGGAAAAAATCACCCTGACGCTGAAAAACACCGACGATCTCCCGCACAATTTCATCCTCGCCGCACCGGGCGGGAAAACCGGACTGGAACTGGCCCAGAAGGCGTGGGCGCTCGGCGAAAAGGGTTTGGAAAAAAACTACGTGCCGGACGACGCCCGGGTGTTGGCGGCCACGCGGATTGTTGAGCCAAGGGCTGAGCAGACGATCACCTTCACTGCACCGCAGGCAGCCGGAGTTTACCATTACGTCTGCACCTACCCCGGACACGCCATGACCATGAAGGGCCTGCTGCTCGTCGGCATTCCCAAGCCCGGACTGCATGGCGTCCATTGGCAGTATTTTGAAGGCAGCGTGCATTCCGTGTTCGAATTGAAAAAGCTCCCGCCCATCGCCAGCGGCACCGTGGAAAACGGCCTGCTCAGCCTCAAAGTTCGAAAGCGCGAGGACAACTTCGGCCTGATCTGGAAGGGGAAACTGAACGTCCCGGCGGACGGAACCTATAAATTTTTTCTGGATTCGGACGACGGCAGCGGATGCCTCATCGACGGAAAACTCGTCGTTGCCAACGACGGCATTCACGGTTCCGGCACTGCCCACACCGGCCAGTGCCGGCTGCAGGCTGGCGATCACGACGTGGAAATCCTCTACTTTGAACAGGGCAATGAACAGGTGCTCCGGCTGGCCATGCAGGGTCCCGGCGTGCCCCTGCAAAACCTGACGGACGATGCGATCAATCCGGATGCCGCCGTCGAGGGGGAACTGGACATCACCGTCGGCTCCGAACCGCGCATTTTCCGGGTCCTGGTGCCGGGCGGCGGCACCCGCACCGTTTCCGTCGGACTGCCCGGCGGCATCAATTACAGCTTCGACACCGAACAAGGCAGCGTGGTCAACGGATGGCGCGGAGGCTTTCTCAATGTGGCCGGTGACCACACTGGACGGGGTGGCAATCTCTGCCGGATTCTCGGCCAGCCGTTCAACGTCGGCGGAAAACCGGCACCGCTGCGGTTCGGCTCCGCTGCCAGCCAGGCGGTAGTCAAATTTTCCGGCTATCGGAAAGCTGCCATTCCGCAGATGCTCTACCGGGTGGGCGCTGCCGAGGTGACACAGTCCATCGGCCCGCTGGACAATTCGCAGCCGGGACTCCGCTTTGATTTTGCCATCAAAAATGCGCCGCCCGGCCCGGTGTTCTTTCTGCTCGACCCGGCAGGACTCGAAATTTCCTCGCCGGAAGGAACCGTCAGCGGCTGCACGGTGGAAATTCCCTCCGGCAAAGCCTCCCGGTTTTCCATCCTTCTGAAAGCCAGATAAGCCATGATGCGCCCCTGCCCACTAACCATTCTTATTGCGTTCTCCGCCATCGCCGCGGGTCAGGAAACGCAGCCGGAAATCATTCCCGCCGGCTATCGGCTGGAGACCGTGCCCACACCTCCGGGCGTGGAATTTGCGGTCGGCGGCATCGCCTTTCACCCGAATGGCGACACCTGGTGCTGCACCCGGCACGGCGAGGTCTGGAAGCTGCATGATGGCGCGTGGTCCCTGTTTGCCGAAGGCCTGCACGAGGCTCTGGGGCTGAACATCGACCCGCAAACCGCGCAGGTTTTTGTCCTGCAGCGCGGGGAGTTGACGGAACTCATCGATGAAAACCACGACGGCTCCTGCGATTTCTTCAGAACGGTGAACGCCGACTGGGGCTACAGTGGGAACTACCATTGCTACGCATTCGGCCTGCCCCGGGACTCCAGGGGCAATTTCTACGGAACGCTGAACCTCGCCCACAGCAACGAGGGCGCCGTGGGCGGCAGCATCATGGGCGCCGATGCAAAATACCGCGGCTGGAGTTTCCAGGTCACTCCGGACGGCATCTTCACCCCGTGGAGTTCCGGGCTGCGCTCCCCGTGCGGCATCGGCATCAACCGGCACGATGAACTTTTCTACACGGACAACCAGGGGGACTGGAATGCGACCAACGCCCTCTACCATGTGCTCAAAGGCCGGTTCCACGGGCATCCCAGCAGCCTGAAGGATGATCCCCAGTTCAAGGGCAAAGACCTCAACGCACTGACGCCGGAGGATTACGCCAGGCTGCGCACGCCGCCCGCGGTGTGGCTGCCCTATCATTTGGGCCAGAGCGCGGGTGAACCGGTCTTCAATGAATCCGGAGGCAAATTCGGCCCATTTGAAGATCAGGTCTTCATTGGCGACCAGACCAGGAACACCCTGTTGCGAGTCAGTCTGGAAAAAGTCGGCGGCGAATATCAGGGGTGTGTCTTCCCGTTCGTCAATCGCACCCAGTGCGGCATCATCCGCGCCAAATTCGACCGCAACGGAGTCCTGTGGCTGGGCCAGTCCGGGCGCGGCTGGGGAAGCGCGGGCGGCAAACAGTTCGGCCTGCAAAAAATCCTCTGGGATGGGAAAACCATTCCCTTCGAAATCAAAGCCGTCTCGCTGCTGCCGGATGGCTTTTCCATCACCTTTACCAAGCCCGCGGCGTCGGATTCCGTCCGTCCCGACCGGCTGACCATGGAACATTTCCACTATCGCTACAGCGGGCAATACGGTTCGCCGGACCTCGACCGGACGCCGGTGACTCCCGCATCCGTCACCCTTTCTGCTGACGGATTGATCGTCACCGCCAAGGTGCCGCCGGTCCCTGACAAAATCTGGACGCTGCGCTTTGCGGACTCGGTCAAATCCGCCACGGGAGAACCACTGGCCAACCGCGAGGCCAGCTACACGCTGAACCGGCTCCGCTGAATGGTTCGTAACCTCGCCTCCGCGGCAGAAACGGACCTCTGCCCTGGCGGCCCCTACCAGCCAGCCATGAGTTCAAACGTGTGGCCTTTGAGGTATTCCGTTTCCGGGATGGTGGGGAGGATGGGATGGTCGGCCCGCTGGGAATGAAAGGCCCGCTGCCGCAGGGTGCGCTTGGCATCCACCGCCGCCTCGCAGATCACCCTGCGAAAATCCGCCTGGCTCACATGATGCGAGCAGCAGTAGGTCGAAAGAATGCCTCCAGTGCCCAGCAGCTTTAATGCGCGGAGGTGAATCTCCTTGTAGCCCCGCAGGGCGTCGCCCAGGGATTTTTTGTTCCGCGTAAATGACGGCGGATCCAGCACGATCAGGTCCCAGGTTTTTCCGGCGGCCTCCGCTTCCTTCAGGAAATCAAACACATTGGCGGTCACACCGCGCACCCGGTCCCCCACTCCGGTGGCAGCGGCATTGGCCACGGTGGCCGCAACCGCTTCCCCGCTGGCATCCACCGCCGTCACTTCCGCCGCACCGGCCACCGCACAGCCCAGTGCGAAGCCCCCCTGGTTGCAGAAACAGTCCAGGACCCGCTTCCCTGCGGCCAGGGCTGCCACCGTCCGGTAATTATCCAACTGGTCGAGGTAAAGTCCGGTCTTTTGGCCGGCGAGCAAATCCACCGCAAAGGAAACGCCCCCCACCGTCACCCGGAACGGAGCGGGAGTTTCCCCTCGCAGCATTCCTGTCACCAGTGGCAGGCCCTCCGCGGCCCGGATGGAACTGTCGTTGCGTTCCACAATCGATGCAGGACTCAGGGATTTTTCCAGAGCCTCGACCAGCAGCGCCTTCCGCTGGTCCATCGCCAGCGTCAGGGTTTGCACCACCAAATGTTCGCCATAGCGGTCCACCACGATGCCCGGCAGCCCGTCTGCCTCACTCCACACCAGCCGGGCCAAATGGAGATCCAGCCCGCCGATGCTCTCCCGCCAGGCCAGGGCACGGCGCAGCCGACGCTCGAAAAACTCCACGGTCAGGTCTTCCTTGCGCCGGGAAATGCGGCGCGCCACGATTTGCGATCCCGGATTGTAAATCGCCGTGCCCATTGGCCGGTCCCGAAAATCTTTGAGCGTGATGACGTCGCCCGGCTGCGGTTCCCCGAAGGTCTTTTGAACCTCCGTGGAATAGACCCATTCGTGGCCGTGGAAAATGCGGGAGCGTGGTTTGACGATGAGTCCTGACATGAAAATGGAAACGCCGGAAAAACGTTCCGCCACCAAGCCCCTCACTCCGCTTCCCGTCAAGCACCGGCACCACCCAGGTCCCTGCCCGCCGGGGGGGGGGCAGGGGAATTTTCTCAGGCGGACATTTTTATTGCGGCCCCCCTCCGGATGTTGCTATACAGCGGCCTACACCCACGCGGACAGGTGGTCCTCCGCTCACAGTTTCTCGCCCCCCCCCCATTTCACTCAGCGTTCCTCCGTGTACGACCGAGTGCCAACATCCAGTCAAATCCCCCCCATGACCTATTCCCATACGGTGCTCCATGTGGCTGCCCTGGCCGCTTTATCAAGTTTCACCTGCCCGGCGCAGGCGGACCTGCGCATTACCGAATTCATGGCCAGCAATACCAGGACGGTATTGGACGACGACGGCAAAGATTCCGATTTCATTGAAATCGCAAACACCTCCGGTGCGGCGGTGAACATCGGTGGCTGGCATTTGACGGATGATGCCGCAAGGCTCGACAAATGGACGTTTCCATCGCTGGTGCTGCCACCTTATGGCAGGATTCTGGTGTGGGCATCCAATGAAGACCGGCGGGACCCGGCCCAGGCACTGCACACGAATTTCAGCCTGAAGGGTTCGGGAGAATATCTGGCGCTGGTGCGCCCGGATGAGACCGTGGAGCAGGACTTCGGCGCCAGTTATCCGCCACAGTTTCCGGACGTGTCCTACGGGTTGGGAGAAGCCACGCCGCCGCCGGTGATCCTGTTGGCTGCAGGTTCAAATGCCTTTCCCGGACCGGCCTGCCGGGTGCGGGTGCCGGTCGCCAACCCGGCACCACCCACGCCGGACAATGCCGATGAAGCGAGCTGGATGCTGCCGGGCTTTGACGATTCGGGGGCCGAATGGACCCCGGCCCACACCGGGTTGGGATTCACCCTGGTGACTCCCAGTGTCAATCCGCAGCCGCCGAACAGCGGGAATCTCTTTCCCCCGCTGCTGGCACCGGACGGAAACCTGCTGTCTCTGTGGCAAGGCAAGAACCGCGGCATCTATATCCGCATTCCCTTCACGGTTGCCGAGGCTTCCCGGATCAAAAAGCTCACGCTCAAGATGCACCATGACGACGGGTTCGTGGCCTACATCAACGGGACGCTCAAGGCCCATGCCAACGCCGCCACCGCACCGGCCCTCCCCGACACGCCGGTCTCCTGGAATGTGCCCACTTCCGGTCCGGGAGCAGTTCCCAGCATTGCCAATGCCGACGCCAATGCCGCCACCCTGGTGGAGATTCCTATTCTTGGCGCCAATGACGGCGGAGTTCTGTCCAACGGCAGCAACCTGCTGGCCATTCATGGTTTCAACGAGAGCGAATCAGGAGATGATGCCCTGATCAACCCACAGTTGAGCGCAGAGCTGCTTCCCGCTTTGAATGGAACCACGGTATATTTCAGCGTGCCGACGCCGAATGCTACGAACAATGCCGGAGCACAAATCCTGGGACCTGCCGTGGGGGAGACCTCCAAAGACCTTCCGCCCATTGTCCTTCAGGCACCCTGGGGTGGGATTGAAAGCCTGCCGCTGGTTACGTCTGCGGCGACGGGATTTTCCGGCACACAGGGGCAGAGTGGATGGCAGTGGGGCTACTTTGCGGGCAATGGCGCCTATTCCGCCGCCGCCTTTGTGGCCGCTCCTGGCGGTGCCGGACAGGGCGCCTGGAATGGAACGACCCAGTGGTGGTCAGGAACGGGCTGGGACCACAACACCGCAGGGGCTCAGCCATGGACCTACCTGTCCGGCACGCTGATGCACCCCAACGATTCGAATCCCGGACCACGCGAGGCTCCCATTGCCCGCTGGACGTCCACCGTGGCCGGAAATTACACGATCAACGGCAGCTTTACCCGAGCCAATGGTGCCGACGACGGGACCACTGGCCGGGTATTCCTGAATGGAGTCCAGATCTTCAGCGCCCTGACGCTAGCCAACACCCAGCCCTTTCAGCTTCCCGTCACGCTGGCGGCAGGGGATCAGGTTGACTTTCTGGTGGACGTAGGACCTGGCGATTCGGACAGCTTCGACAGCACCACCTACGTCGCCGAAATCCGGGAAGGGCACCCGCCGCCATTGCTCAACACGCCCATTAAAATCACGGCCCGCGTCGCGCGAACCATTCATCCCATCGCCTCGGTCTCGCTGAAATGGCGACGGATGTATTATGCCGAGCAGACAGCGTCCATGGTGGACAACGGCACTGGCGGCGATGATCTGGCCAATGACGGGATTTACACCGCCAGCCTTGCCAGCAGCGGCCTGTTGCCCGGAGAGATGATCCGCTGGCGGGTGGAGGCGGTGGATTCCTTCAGCTACCTAACGAAAGATCCCCCGTATCTGCTCCCGGCTGAAGATCAGCAGTATTACGGAACCATCGTCGAAAACCCAGCCACCGCCACTTCGCTGCTGCCGGTCATTCATTGGTTCATGCCGACAGGGGTTGATCCGGGCGGCTCCACCAAAACGCGCATCGAACTGTATTTCAAAGGGGAACTGTATGACAACTGCCGGTCCACCGGACATGGCCAGAGCACCGCGAGTTTTCCCAAGCGCAGCTATGACATCGACTCGCCGAGTGATCACCGGATGAAGGTTTTCGATGATCCCATGGCACGGCGCGCCAAGGACATCAATTTGCTGTCCAACTACGCCGACAAGTCGAAAATGCGCACCACGCTGGCCTACGAAACCTACCAGGCAGCCGGTGCACTCGGGCACTATGCCTTCCCCGTGCGGATGCAGTTCAACGGCCAATTCCAGGCGCTGATGGATTTTGTGGAGGATGCCGACGATCGGTTTATCGATCGGTTGGGGCTGGATCCCAACGGAGCGCTCTACAAGGTGTACAACACGCTCAACAGTGCGAACATCACCACAACCAATTCCGGGGGGGTGGAAAAGAAAACACGGCGGGATGACCCCACGGGCACGGCAGATTTTGCTGCGATGATCACCTCGCTGGCGGAAACCAACTCCCTGGCACAGCGCCGCCAGTATGCCTACGACAATGTCAACATCCCGCAGTTGGTGAACATGATGGCAGTCTCCGGCGTCATCCTGCACAACGACTGGGGGCACAAGAACTACTTCATGTACCGAGACAGCGACGGCACCAAGGAATGGTATCTGCTGCCGTGGGATGTGGACCTCAGCTTCGGCCACACCTGGGTGGGTGGTCAGGGCTATTTTGATGATGACATTGACTCCTCCAAGGGGCTTTTCCTGGGTGCCAGCAACCGCCTCAAATCCCTGCTGGAAGGAAGCGGGAGCGGTTCCGGTGCCACCGCGGCTCCGGAGCTGGTGCAGATGTTTCTGCGGCGGATTCGGACGCTGCTGGACCGTTTCGTCGGCACCTCCCCGACTCCGGCTGCGGAATTCGAAACCCGCATGAACTACTGGGCGGATCAAATCGATCCCCTGTCCCTGCCGGCTGGGACCAGCGACGCCGCTCTGGAGTGGAAAAAATGGGGATACTGGGTGGATGGCAGCGGCACCCAGCTCCCCTACACCAATGCGGCGGCCGCGGACCACACCCTGCGCAACCACCTGCGCCGGATGATCAACTACAACCCCAATCCGCCGTATCCCTCCTCCAACCCCAACGCCCATCTGGGACGCACCACCATCCCCGCCTTTTTGGCGGGACGGCGCACCACGCTCTATTCCATCGTCCACCAGGGACAGGCCATGCCCGCCGCACAGGCCGCGGCGCCAGCCATCACCATTTCCTCCGTGGACTACAACCCAGGCACCGGAAATCAGGAATACGTCAAACTAACCAATACCGGACCCGTGGCGGTGGATGTTTCCGGATGGACGCTCAGTGGCGCCATCGACTTCCGCATTCCGGACGGCACCATCATCCCCACGGGCAATGGAACCACGGAAAACATCGGCGCGCTGTTCGTGGTGAAGGACAAAAACGGTTTTCGTGCCCGCACCACCGGACCCCGGGCTGGGCAGTATTGCTTCTGCGTCGGCGGCTACAAGGGCCAGCTTTCGGCGCGCGGGGAAACGCTCGTGCTCTCGAATGCCGAGGGCACGCAGATCGACACCAACACCTGGGCACCCAGCCCCACCGCGGCCCAGCAGGCGCTGCGCATCACCCAAATCCTGTTTAAACCAAACAACCCAACGGGTGCAGAACTCACCGCAATTCCCGAACTGATCGCATCGGATTTCGAGTGGCTGGAGATCACGAACATCGGCTCGACGCTGCTGGATCTTTCCGGCGCACAATTTACGGAAGGCATTGCCTACACCTTTCCAGCAAATGTCACCCTGGCTGCCGGCGCCAAACTGATCCTGGCGGCGCATCCGGCGGCGTTTGCCCTGCGTTATCCGGCTGTTTCCCCGGTGCTGGGGCCGTGGGTTGGCCAACTCAGCAACTCCGGCGAACAATTGCATCTGCTGGATGCCGCGGGCGAATCGGTTCTGGAATTTTCCTACAATGATTCCTGGTATCCTCCCGCCGACAGCGCGGGACATTCCCTGGTCATGGTGGATCCAGCCAGCACACCCTACAACGAGTGGGGCGGACGCCCGCGTTGGGGAGTCAGTCTGGCACCCAACGGAACTCCTGGCGCAGCGGTCTCTCCGCTGGGCATGGTTTACAATTTTTGGGCCAACACACCGTTCACCCGCGAAGAAAGGGACGATCCACTGACCAGCGGACCCGGGGTGGATGGCGACAGTGACGGCCTGGCCAACCTGACGGAGTATGCCTTGGGTGGAAACCCGAAATCCGCCGTCTCCGCACCGCTGCCAGTCGGCGGCAGAACCACCGTGGATGGACTTGACTACCTGACGCTGTCCTTTCGCAGGCAGAAAAATGCACTGGATCTCCAGTATGTGGTGGAGACATGCACAGACTTGGAAACAGACTGGCAACTCCTCCAGGAACTTCCCGTCTCCGTGATCGACAACAACGACGGAACAGAAACAGTGACCGTGCGGGAGCAGCTTCCGCTGGATGCCGCACGACGGTTCATTCGGTTGAAAATCCACCTGCTGCAGTAATTCCCTCCCCCCCGAACAGCAGGGCTTCGGCAGGTGAAATCCGCCTGAATCACACCGCCGGGAATGCCTGCCATGCAGGCTTCCGGGCGGCGCAGGGATTCAGCAGGAAAGATTGCTCGGAAGGGCTGCTCCCATCAGGAGCCGGCCTGAGATCAACTGATGAAATCGTTGAGCAGGTTTTCCAGCATCTCTTGGCGGCCGCTGCCCACCATCGGTCCGGTTTTCATTTTCAGAACGTGGGCCTCCAGTTCCTTGAGATCGGTCTTGCCCTGCTCAATTTTCTTGCCGATCCCGCTGTCGAAGGAGCTGTAACGCTGCTTTTTGAAGGCAGCCCACCGCCCATCCCGGATGATGGCATCTGCGATCTTCAATCCGCGCGCAAACGCATCCATGCCGCCGATGTGGGCGTGAAAAAGGTCCACCGGTTCGAAACTTTCGCGGCGCACCTTGGCATCGAAATTCAGCCCGCCGGTTTTGAAGCCACCCATCTGCAGCAGATTCAGCATGATGTGCGTCGTCATGTAAATGTTGGTGGGGAACTGGTCCGTATCCCACCCGATCAGTTCGTCGCCCGTATTGGCATCGATCGACCCCAGGGCCCCCGCAGCCCGGGCCACTTCCAGTTCATGCTGGACGGTATGACCGGCCAGGGTGGCGTGGTTGGTTTCGATGTTGAGCTTGAAGTGGTCCAGCAGGCCATATTCCCGCAGGAAGTTCAAACAGGCCGCCGCATCGCTGTCATACTGGTGGGTGGACGGCTCCCGCGGTTTTGGCTCAATGTAAAACTGTCCCCGGAAACCGATCGCCTGCTTGTAATCGACCGCCATCCAGAGGAATTGGGCCAGGTGGTCCATTTCGCGTTTGAGGTTGGTATTCAACAGGGTGGAATAGCCCTCGCGGCCACCCCAGAAGGTATAACCCGCCCCGCCGAGACGGTGGGTGACTTCCAGCGCCTTCTTTACCTGGGCCGCAGCGTAGGCATAAACGTCCGCATTGGGTGATGTCGCAGCCCCCTGGTTGTAGCGCGGGTGGGCAAACAGGCAGGCGGTGCCCCACAACAGCTTCTTTTTGGTCTTCTTCTGCAGGCGCTCCAGTTCATCGGCCACGGCGTCGAGCGCTGCGTTGCTTTCCGCCAGGGTGCCCATCTCCGGTGCCACGTCGCGGTCGTGAAAACAATAGTAATCCACGCCCAGTTTCTCCATGAATTCGAAGGCCGCCCGCGCCACCCGTTTGGCATTTTCCACGCTGTTACTGCGGTCATCCCACGGGCGCACCGCAGTTCCAGCGCCAAACGGATCCGCCAGCGGATTCTTCATCGCATGCCAGTAAGCGATCGAAAACCGGAAATGATCCTTCATCTTTTTTCCGGCGACCTTTTCCTCTGCGTTGTAATGCCGGAACGCAAGCGGGTTCCTGCTCTTGGGGCCTTCAAATTTGATCTTGGAAATGTCAGGGAAAAACTCTTCTTTGCTCATGCTTGGCGATATAAAAGCCGCCGGGTGAACGGTCAAGCCCCATCGGCAAGACCCGCGAAATTTCCGCCCTGCGGCCCCACGGTTACGCGGCATTCCAGTTTGCGGGCCGCCGGACGCCTGCTCCGCCTGCACGGCGGCAGGATTCCGCGTGCAGGGGGAAATACCCTGGGAAAAAGGATGTTCACGATGCCGGGTTTTCCTCATTGCCAAACCCAAATCCTCTTTATACTCCCCCTCCCCTTTCACACGTTTCAGCCCCGAATTCATGAACATCACCGTCGAAAAAAAGCCGAACTGCATCGCCACAATCCGCGTCGAGATCCCCAGGGAAAAAGCCGAGGAGACGCGCAACAAGGTCGTCAGTGAGTATGTCAAGATGGCGAAACTCCCCGGCTTCCGCCCCGGAAAGGCTCCGCGTCCGGTAGTGGAAAAGCGTTTTGCCGAACAAATCCAAAAGGCCGTGCAGGAAGAACTCACGGAGTCAGCGTTGTACCAGGCGATTCAGCAGGACAAATTGCAGGTGATATCGCTGGCTAGCTCCAAATTCGATACCGCAGACGACGGAGGCCGGGTGCTGATGTTCGAAGTGGTGCTCAAACCCGAATTTGAGTTACCCGAATACCGCGGCCTGAAGGTTCAGGTGGAGCGACTGGAAATCACCGACGAGCTGCTCCATGACGTCATTGCCGACCAGCGGGAAAAATTCGCCACGCTCAAGGACGTGGTCGGACGTCCGAGCCAGATGGGGGATTTCGTGGTCCTGGACTACACCGGCAAAATCGACGGCCAGCCGATGCGGGATCTGCTGCCCGATGCCGAAGCATTTCTGGCTGAAAACACCGGCTATCTGGTGAAACTCGACAGCGCGAACTTCCTGCCAGGCTTCTGCGACCAGGTCGCCGGTGCCACCGTGGAGGAGAAAAAAATCGTGGTGGCCCACATTCCCGCGGAGGCCAACAGCGCCGTTTCCGGAAAGGATGCGGTTTACGAAGTCACTGTGAAGGCGGTGAAGGAGCAGGAATTGCCGGAAGTGGACGATGCCTTTGCCGCCCGCCTGATGCCTGGAAAAACCCTGGCTGAACTGAAACAAGCCGTGCGCGAGCAGATGGAGGCCAATGCCGAACGGAATGAAGAACAGAAAAAACGCGAATTGGCCCTGCAGGCCCTGCGCAGCGCGGTCCAGTTCGAACTGCCGGAACTCCTCGTCAACAATGCAGCCCAGCGCCGCGTCAACGAACTGGTCAAAACCAACCTCGACCGCGGAATCGATCAGGAAACCCTGACCGCGAATGAAGACACCATTCTCGAAGCCGCCACCCAGCAGGCGGAAGTGGACGTCAAGGATGAGTTCCTGCTGAGTGCCATTGCCAAAAAGGAGGGACTCAAAGTCACCGACGATGAACTGATGCTCCGTGTCCGCAACATTGCCGCCACTGCCCGCACCACCGCCAAGCAGGTCTTGAAGATCCTGAAAAAGCACGATGGTCTGGAGAACCTGCGCTCCCGGGTACTGCTCGACAAAACCGTGGATTTCCTGGTGCAGCATGCCGAAATCACCGTCGAGACGGTCCAGTCCAATGCCGCCGCCGACCAGGAACCGTAAGCCGCGGGCCCTCCGAAAGCCCGAGGCCATCTGATTCTGTCGCAGCGCGCGGCGCGAATTTGGCAGGCTGTGGGTCTTTTTCTGGAAATTCTTTACAGTGTGGCCATTGCCGTCTAGTGGTGGCCGCCGCAGCCGGGTCTGGCTGCGCATCTTTTTCTCTACCGCCATGGCTGTGACCTTCCGCTTCTTGACTCCACTTCTGCTGACTTTCCTGAGTGCCATCGACCTGGCCGCGGGGCAGAACAGTGATCCGCCAGAGGATGAGAAAACCACCTCCCTGGGCAAGCAGTATGAGGGGATCGTGCGGGTGGAATGCGCTTCGATCATTCCGGACTACCGGACGCCGTGGAATCCGGGACTGCCCAGCGGCGGCAGCGGCACGGCTTTCCTGATCGGACCGAATCTTTTCCTGACCAATGCGCACGTGGTGAGCAATGCCAACCGCATCATCATCAAAAAAGTGGGCGACGCCCAGCCCTACCCGGCGCGGATTCGGCACATCGCGCATGACTGCGACCTGGCGCTGCTGGAACTGCGCAAGCCGGATGCCTTCAACGACGTGACGCCCATGGAAATCGGTACGGAGATTCCCAAACTGGACACCACGGTCAAAGTGGTGGGATACCCCGTCGGCGGGGAGCGGATTTCAGTGACTCGCGGCGTGGTGAGCCGCATTGATTTCGTGGCCTACAGCCACAGCGGGGTGGACCACCACCTGGCCATTCAGATCGATGCGGCGATCAATCCGGGAAACAGCGGCGGTCCGGTCGGCCAAGGCGGAAAAGTGGTGGGAGTGGCCTTTCAGGGCTACAGCGGCAATGTGGCGCAAAATGTGGGTTACATGATTCCAGTCCCAGTGATCCGCCGCTTCCTCAAGGATGTGGAGGATGGCAAATACGACCATTACGTGGATCTGGTGGCCACGGATTTTCCGATCCTCAATCCCGCGCAGCGCAAGGCGCTGGGACTGCCCGACGACGGCCGGGGCATCATGGTGGCGACGGTGAATTCTCAGGGTTCGGCAGGTGGCGTGCTGCAAACCGGCGACGTGCTGCTGGAGATCGACGGCAAGGCGATTGCCAGCAACGGATTCATCGACCTGGGCGGAGAGCAGGTGGACATGTCGGAGATCGTGGAGCGGAAGTTTGCCGGCGAGAAAGTGAAGGTGAAGGTGTGGCGGGAGCGCCAGGCGCTGGACCTGGAGATGGAACTCAAACCGTTCACCGCTTACCTTATGAATGCCCGCCAGTACGAGCGGCGTCCGGAATACGTGACGTTCTGCGGGCTGGTTTTTCAACCTCTGGACCTGGATGTCATGATGGCGCACAACATTTCCAAACCGAGGGTGCGCTACTATTTCAACTACTACTCGACCAACGAAATCTTCAAGGAGCGCCCCCAGGTGATCCTACTGACGCAGGTGCTGCCGGATTCCATCAACACCCACCTGCGCGACTATGTGCATACCGTGGTGGAGGAGATCAACGGAGTGAAAATCAAAACCCTGCGCGATGTCAAAACCGCACTGGAAAAGCCCGTGGAAGGCGATCATGTGCGCATCCTGCTGGAGGGTGAAGGACGGCCCATCGTCATCGAAAAAGGACGCATCGCTGCCGCCCAGCAGCGCATCATGGAGCAATACGATGTCAAGCATGACAGCTACATCGCGGAATAGGCGCGGGGCCAGATTTCCACGACACCGGACAACGCAGCAACACCACACGCTTTTTCAGATGTTCACGAAACGGATTTTGTCAGGACTACTCTTGGTGGCGGGACCGCTTGCGGCGCAGGAGGCGGCCGATGCGGTTTCCGCGCAGACTTCGATGGTGCGGGTCAACATCACCAGCCAGGGGTGGAATTTCATCGTGCCGTGGCAGAAGGAAAACCCCAACACGCGCCGCGGCCTGGGGGCGCTGCTGGAAGGGAATCGCGTGCTGGTCACGGCGGAACTGGCGCAGGACGCCACTTACGTCGAACTGGAACTTCCAGACAGCGGACGGAAACTGACCGCCAAAGTGGACGCCGTCGATTACGAGTGCAATCTGGCCACGCTGGTTCCGGCAGAGGATCCGGGCGATTTCTTTGCCGGGAAAAAACCGCTGAAAATCGACACGGAGTGCAAGCCAAAGGACACGCTGGATGTCTGGCAGTTTGAGGCCAACGGCTCGTCGGTCAGTACTCCCATTGAGTTCACCCGGGTGGACCTTGGGGAATATTTTCTGAATGGGGAGCGATTCCTGACCTTTGAGGCCGCGGGAGCGGTGCAGTACCGAGGCGGAACGTTTACCCTGCCGGTCATCCATCACGGAAAGTTGGCCGGCATGCTGCTTTCGTATTCCAGCAAGGACCAAGTGGCACAGATTCTTCCCGGCAGCATCATCGAGCATTTCCTCAACGACTCGATGGACGGGAAATACGACGGGTTTCCCCAGTTCGGGATCAAAGTTGCCGCGACGCTGGATCAGCAGTTCCGCAGCTACCTGCGCCTCCGGACCGAGGACGGCGGGGTTTTTGTCAGCGAAGTTTTGCCTGACTGCTCCGCTGCCAAAGCAGGGCTGAAAAAGGGAGATGTCATTCTGGAGATGAACGGTTTCAAAATCGACAGCCGGGGAAATTTCAATCATCCCCGCTATGGGCTGCTGTCGATGGGACACCTGACGAAGGGCGGAGCCATGGTGGGTGAAGTGGTGAAGCTGAAAATCTTCCGCGACGGAACGCCGGTGGATTTGGATCTCCCGCTGCTGCGCCGCAACCCGGCGGACGAACTCATTGACCCCTACATGTTTGACCGTGGTCCGCGGTTTTTGATCCTGGGTGGCCTGCTCTTCCAGGAACTGACGGAACCATATTTGCAGTCGGGAAGCGAGGAACGGAGGGACCGGATGCCGTTCATGCTTTCCTATGCAGCGCAAAACTCCGAACCCTTCCGCCAGGAAGGACGCCGCAAGCTGGTGTTTCTCAGTGCGATTCTCCCGGCGGAGAGCAACCAGGGCTACGAGCGGCTCAACGGACTGATTCTAACCAAAGTCAACGGGCGCTTCATTGCGGATCTCAAAGCACTGGATGAAGCCCTGAAAAACCCGGCCGACGGCGTGCACAAAATCGAGTTTCTTGAATTTCCCATGGTGATTTATGTCGATGCGGCGCAGGCGGACCTGGACAACCGGGAAACGATGCCGCGGCGCTACCGCATTTCTGAACTGAAGCGGCTGGAATAAGGAGGCATCCCGCGACGGCGAGGATCACTGGAAAAACAGCGCACGGACACCAGCCTGCTGCCGGCAGAGGGAATCGATTTCGCGGCGGTTGAGCACCATGAAGGCAGTGGACAGGGCGTCCGCCAGTGTGGCATTGGGAGCGATGGCCCAGCGCAGGATGCGTTCCGTGTCCACTGTTTTGAAGTTTCGGGGATCGATGATGTGGGCGCCCTTGTACATGAATCCGGTGCCGCTCAAGGCGTTTCCGTGGAGGACCACGGGTTCCCCCGCCCCGGCACGGACCGGCCAGCCGTCCTGTTCAGGCATGGATCCCAAGCCCAGCACGGTGCTTTCACCCGCATTGAGGAGGGCGTGCTCGACATTTCGATCACGCAGAAGCCGTGCTGCCTGATCCAGGGCATACCCTTTGCCGATGGCTCCAAGGTCCAGCCGCATTCCAGCCACTGCGGGAGTGACGGTGAAATTGTCAGGATCCAGTTCCAGCAGATGGAATCCGCAGCGGGATTTCGCCTCCTCCATTTCCCCGCGTTCCGGTTTGCGCGGAGAACCGTCCGGCTGGCGCAGGATTTGATAGAGCGGACCGATGGTGACATCAAAGGCGCCGCCGCTTGCCTGCCACACATCCCTGCCAAAAAGCAGGCAGTCCATGCAGGCGGCGTCCACGCAGACCTCCTCACCGGCAGCGGCACGGTTGATGCGGGAAATGTCACTGTAGGGGACAAAGCGGCTGAGTTCCTTTTCCAGCCGGTCGATGTCAGAAAAAACGGCCTGCGCAATGCCGTTGGCGATGAGCGGATCCTCGTGCGGGAGGATCAACTCAAACCGGGTAAACATCGCCTCATGGCTGTGGCGGCGCAGGAGCATCGGATGGGGGCGCAGGCTTCTCGGGTGCGGCGGGAGCAGGGGGCGAGTCCGGCGGCTGCGGAAGCGTCGGCGCGGGCAGCAGCGTGGGGGCAGGCAGCGGTCCGGGGGCCGGCTTCTGCGGTTCGACCGGCGGACTGGCAGGAGGTTCCGTTTTGTTTGGATCGCCTGCTGGATTTGCCGGAGGCGAGTTGTCAGGAGGGACGGCCGGGGTGACGGGCGATGGCGGAGGCTGAGCCGACGGGCTTCCCGGAGGAAGCAGGCTGCGCCGCACATAGCCCTGAATGGCGTACTGTTCGTTCAGGAATCCAAAAATGTCCTTGGCATACTCCGTGGAACCGTTGCCATCCGCACCCCTCACGGATTCCGGAAGTTCCGCCACGCTGCCAGGCGCCACCAGAATCACATCCGCAGTGCTGTCCACAATCGGCTTGCCTTCGTGGCTGACGGCCAGGCGCCAGCCGACTTTTCCATAGCTGCGCAAATACCAGGGCAGCGGCCAGCCGCCGCCGGGTGAGGCCACTTCAATGTGGAGGTTTTTCCCGTCCGGACTGCGGCTGGCATAGCCTTCGATCTTTGCCACGATGCTGTCGCGCAGGCTGAGCGGGGTGAACCCATAGGCATAGGGGTTTGCTTTCGATGAGTGGAGGTTGCGCGTTTGCAGCCAGCGAGAAGCGTGCGGATTGTCCCGGAAATTTGCCCGGTAGGACTGGAGCATCAGGTGCGCACTGCATGCAAAAATAATCAGAACCACGAGTGTTTTTGCGATTTTGGATTCAAAAAGATTCAATACGCCAACCGCTCCAAAACCTGCCAGAAGAATGAAGGCGTGGTGAGCGGACAGGATGCACCAGGGGGTTTTGTACGCGATGAACGAATAGGCCGCGAAGTTCAGCACGGCGTAGATGGCGAGAAACTGCGCAAAGCTGCGGGAGGCATGCCGCACCCGCCCGCCGAAGGCCCGGACCATGCCGGTCAGCGCCAGCAGGAGGATGGCGGCTTCACTCCAGCAGAAAGATCCACCCTTCTCACCGAGCCAGAAGCTGCCTCCCTGATTGTGCCAGAGCAGTTGGAAATAGTAATGCCAGGGTTTTTCATGCCCCTGGCCGCCGGCGCGGCTGGCGTAGTTGAAGTAGGTGGCAATGCTGTCGATGGCACTGCGCGGCTGGGTGAAAAACTGGGTGAAGCACAGGATGGAAACACCGGCAGCAACGAGGAAAAACGTGATCCAGTGGCGTTTTCCGATCCGTTCCAGCCGGGTGCGGTTCACCGTGGGTGCGCTGCCGGTGACAAACTGCAGCAGCGCCACCGCCCCCATGGCCCCGGCCATGGCGGCAACGTGAATGACAAACGTTTCCTTGGTCGCATGCATCAGCCCGAAACTGGCGGCACAACCCGCCAGCCAGATGGGGCGGCGCGACTGCAGGAACCTCCAGCCGCACCCGATGGCGGTGAAGGTGAAAAACACCAGGAGCATTTCCATGATGTAGTAGCGACTGTAGAAAACGAAGCTGGGAGAGACCGCCAGAAACAGTGCAGCCCAGGCACTGGCCATTTTTCCCAGCCCACTGGAGACCAGCGGGAGACACAGAATAAGCCCCAGGCTGAAAAGCACCGGCACCAGCCGCAACTGGCTTTCGGTCATTGCGGCGAAGGATTCCGTGCCCGCGAGCCATTTCACCGGCAGGGTGGCGTAGAGCAGGGTGGGACCGTGGTGTTCCGTGGGATCATATTGATAGGTTCCCTTGAGCAGTTGACCGAATTTCACCGCCTGGGTGGACTCGTCCGTGTGCATCGGGCGGACGTCGAGCTGTGGCACGCGAAGCGCCACCGCCACCCCCAGAGCGAAGAGGAAGAGCAGGAAGGCGAGCAGAAGTTCACGGGCGCTGGCCCGGGTGGCAGGGGAGGAAAGTTTCACGAGTGCAGGGCCAAGGCTAGGCAGACTGGATGAATTGCCAAGGCGAAAAGGCGCGGAGCGGCAATCCCGGCATTAGCCCTGCTGCGGATACAGTGCAAGGATGTCGGCTTCACTGGCCGGGCACAGTCCGCGTTCGGTGAGCAGACCGGTGACCAGCCGGGCGGGAGTGACATCGAACGCCGGATTGGCAGCGGGCGAAGATTCCGGAAAAAGGCGAAATTCCTGCTCCCCATCGGCTGTGTCCGTGGTGCCGGAAATGTGGGTGACTTCCCGGGCGCTGCGCTCCTCGATGGGAATGCCCGTCACGCCGTCACACAGGCTCCAGTCAAACGTGGAGGAGGGCAGCGCCACGTAAAAGGGAATGCCATTGTCCGCCGCTGCCAGTGCCTTCAAATAGGTGCCTATTTTGTTGGCGACATCACCACAGCGGGTGACGCGGTCGGCTCCGGTGATGACCACGTCCACTTTCCCATGCTGCATGAGGTGCCCGCCGGCATTGTCCACGATGACGGTATGTGGCACGCCATGCTGCGCCAATTCCCAGGCGGTGAGCCGGGCTCCCTGGTTGCGCGGACGGGTTTCATCCACCCACACATGCACGGGCAGTCCGGCGTCATGCGCCGCATAAATGGGGGCGGTGGCCGAACCGAAATCGACAAAGGCCAGCCAGCCGGCGTTGCAGTGGGTGAGAATGTTGAGCGGTTCCCCTCCCCTGCCCCGTTCCTGTGCCCGTCGCCGCAGCATTTCCAACCCGTGTTCGCCGATGCGGCGGCAGAAGGCGGCGTCCTCGTCAGCCAGCGCCTGCGCTTCCTGCCGCGCGGCATCGATCCAGTCTCCTGGCAGAGTGCCGCGCAGGTGCTGCAGCAGCCGCTCCACCGCCCAGGAAAGATTCACCGCCGTGGGCCGGGTGGCGCACAGCAAGCGGCCCAGACGCTCCAGTTCCGTCAGGTTTCCGTTGGCCTGACGCGCGGCGAGAAACATGCCCCAGGCCGCGGTGGCGCCGATGCAGCCCGCCCCCCTGACATGCATGTCGCGGATCGCCACCGCCACTTCCTCCACACTGGAAAGGCCTTCGACAACGAACTCAAAGGGCAGCCTGCGCTGGTCGATGATGTGGACGCCGGGACCGTCAGCCGGAGCATGCCAGACGGTGCGGTGGGGAATGCCAAAAACGTTCATGCGGGATCATTGGGCGGGTCCGGCCACCTGTCATCGTGCAAATTCAACCACCTTCAAATTCCGCCCGCTGCGCTGCCGCATGGCTGTCACGGATTGCGGGCGGGCAGGGCGTGAATGGTGTTGTGGATGACACGCTCGAATTCGATTCCGTCTGCGCTGCGCAAGCTGCACCGGAGTTCCATCCCCCGTGTCGGGGCCAGGCCGGGGATGTTGAGTTCCACGGTTTTTCCGTCCAGGGAAAGACTGGCGACGGCAACCGTCAACGGGTGCTCCTTGACGTGAGGAGAGCCATACCCTGCGCTGCGGTGCAAGTCCCATGCCTTGACCGCATAGTTTTTTGGAGCCGTGGCCGATTGCGGATTCAGTGCGTCGGAAAATGTCAGGGAAATTGTGTCAGGATAAACGTTCAGGCCGACCGGCATCCAGGATGGTGCTGATGCCTTGCGAACGCGGTAGAATCCACCGTCCCCAGACTTGTTGGACGCCCATGCCGTCATCCCGCAGGCGTAGAGGTGGCCATTTCCGGGATGGAATCTTCCCCGCATGACTCCGGTGGGAAAATCCGGAATCGGAAGGCGACAGACACCTGCCTGCATCTGACTGCCCGCTTGCTGCGTCATCACCAGAAAAATCTGCCCCATGCCGTAGGACAGGTTCAGCAGCCCTCCTTTGAGCGGCCC
>JAGNEJ010000007.1 GCA_018003315.1 Verrucomicrobiales bacterium | reverse complement strand
CCTGACTACCGCCGCTTGTCGGCTGGCTGCCGGAGTTGGGGAAATTTTCATCGTGGGCGGCGTGGAAAGCATGTCGCAGTTCCCGCTGCTGTTTCCGGCGTCGGCAGCGGCGAAATTTTCCGCTCTGGCCAAGGCCAGATCGCCGGCGGCAAAACTGGCGGCGTGGGCGAGATTCCGCCCCCGGGATCTGGCTCCCCGCAGCGCATTGATGCTGGGGCTGACCGATCCCGTGGCTGCGTTGAACATGGGTCAGACCGCTGAACTGCTGGCAAAGGAAAACCGCATTTCCCGCGAGGAACAGGATGCCTTTGCGCTGCGCTCCCATCAATTGGCCGCCGCGGCCGCGGAACGGCTCCGGGAGGAAATCTGCCCGATGCATGCCGGCGAGGATTTTCAGCCCGTCACGGCGGACAATGGCACGCGCCCGGACAGTTCGCTGGAATCCCTGGCCAAACTCTCCCCGGTCTTTGAACGCGGCACGGGCACGGTGACTGCGGGGAATTCCTCACAGGTCAGCGACGGCGCGGTGGCGCTGCTGGCCATGAGCGAAAGCCGGGCGGCCTCGCTGGGATTTCGCCCGCTCGGCGTGCTGCGCAGCTTTGCCTGGACGGGATGCGATCCCGCCCGAATGGGGCTCGGGCCGGTCAGCGCCATGGAAAAAGCGTGCTCCCTGGGAGGCCTGACGCCTGCAGATGCCGACCTGGTCGAAATCAACGAAGCCTTTGCGGCGCAGGTGCTGGCGGTGCTGCGGAAACTCCCGCACCGCATCCCCAACGACCGCCTGAATGTAAACGGCGGAGCCATCGCCCTCGGCCATCCGGTCGGAGCCAGCGGTGCGCGGCTGGTGCTCACGGTCCTCAAAGAACTGCAGCGCCGCGGCGGGCGTCGTGCCTTGGTCTCCCTCTGCATTGGCGGAGGTCAGGGGGGCGCGGCCTGGCTGGAGCGTCCATCCTGACCATTTTCATGCATTCACCCCGTCCCCCCCATTCCCATGAACTCCCTCACGCCACCCCCCGCAGCCGCGGCTCCGGCCATTGCTCCAGCGCCTCCAGCGATCCGCCGCGAGTTTTCCGGCGGCATGCTCACCCTGACATTTGACCGCCCAGGCAGCTCCGCCAATGTGCTGAGCGAGGCAGTCCTGCGTGAACTCGACTCGCACCTTGCCTGGGTCGGGCAGAATTCGCTGCGGGGCCTCATCCTCATCAGCGCCAAGCCCGGCATCTTCATTGCCGGTGCGGACCTGAAGGCGCTTTCCGCCGCTGACAGCGGCGAGCTGGCTGCGCTGGTCACGTTGGGCCAGGAGGTCTTCAACCGGTTGAGCCGGCTCCCAATCCCCAAGCTCGCCGCCATTCACGGGGCCTGTCTGGGCGGGGGATTGGAACTCGCGCTGGCCTGTGACTGGCGCGTGGCCACGGATGATCCCGCCACGAAACTCGGCCTGCCGGAAGTGCAGCTGGGCATCCTCCCGGCATGGGGCGGGTCTTCCCGGCTGCCGCGCCTCGTGGGACTGCCGCGGGCGTTGCAGGTCATGCTGGGGAGCAAGCCGCTTTCCGCGAAACAGGCACGGCATCTGGGTCTGGTGGATGCGGTGGTTCCCGCAGGGCGGCTGGAGGCGGCAGCGCTTGCATTTTTGACGCGGCATCCGGTTTCGAGGTCGTCTCATTTCCTGACAAACAACCGCCTGGGCGCTGCATGGATTCGCCGCAGGGTGCTGGCCGATCTTCGCCAAAAGACGCGGGGGCTCTATCCAGCGCCGGAAATGGCGGTGAAGGTGGCGGCGGCTGGTTTGAAGCTGCCGCTGGAAGGTGCCCAGTCGCTGGAGCGGAATGCCATCGCCCAACTGGCCGCCACTCCGGTGGCGCGCAATCTGATCCGGGCATTTCTCCTCACGGAACGTGCGAAAAAATTTGGTTCATCGGTGGTTATGAGCGCCCCGCCCATCACCCGGACGGCCGTCATCGGCGCCGGCGTGATGGGCGCGGGCATCGCCCAGTGGCTGGCCAGCCGTGGCGTGGAAACACGCCTGCATGACATTTCTGCGGAGCGTGTGGGCGCTGGATTGAAAACCTGCGCCGGCCTGTTCCGTGAAGCGGTCCGGCGCGGCCTGATGACGCGCCACGAAGCCGCCGCTGGCATGGACCGCATTGTTCCGGTGAGCGAAGCCGGCCCGCTGACCGCCGTGGATCTGGTCATTGAGGCCGCGACCGAGGATCTGGCGCTGAAACGGCGCATCTTCCGCGATCTGGCCAGCCGCGTCCGACCCGACACCATCCTGGCCACGAACACATCCGCCCTGGGCATTGAAGCCATTTCCGCAGGGGTGCCGCATCCGCAGCGGGTCCTGGGAATGCATTTTTTCAATCCAGTCAGCCGCATGAAACTCGTGGAGGTGGCAACCTGGAGGGATGCCGACGCCACCGCGGCCAAGCGTCTCATGCGTTTTTGCTGCGCGGTGGGAAAAGTGCCCATCCTGGTGCATGACAGCCCTGGATTTGTGGTCAACCGCATCCTCATGCCCTATCTGTTGGAAGCTGGCAGGCTCTTTGATCGCGGAGCCTCGCCAGCGGATATCGATGAAGCAATGCTGGCCTTTGGCATGCCCATGGGGCCGCTTCGACTGCTGGATGAAGTGGGGCTGGACGTGGCGTTGCATGTGGCCAGGACGCTTTGCGAGGCCATGCCTGAGCGGCTGCAAATTCCCGCGGTGCTGACGCATCTGGTGGAATCCGGCCACCTTGGAGTGAAAACCGGCGCCGGTTTTTACCTCCACCAGGCGGACTACCGGCCCAATCCGGTCGCGCTGGCATCGCGCAGCATTTCCGGAGAACTGGACGCCGCCCGGCAGGTGATTCGCGACCGTCTGGTGATGCTCATGGTCAACGAGGCGGCCTATTGCGTGATGGAAGGCGTGGTCCAGCAGCCGGAGGACGTGGACCTGGCGATGCTGCTGGGCGCGGGGTTTGCCCCGCTGCACGGAGGCCCGCTGCGCCATGCGGATGCGGTCGGACTGGACGTGCTGGTGGGCCGGTTGGAAAAGACAGCACAGGCCACTGGCGATCCCTTGTTCGCGCCGTGTCCGCTCCTGCTCCAAAAAGCGGCGGATCAGGGGCGTTTTCTGGAATGATTTCGCAAGTGGGCAAGGGGAAAGGAGTGAAGCCGCTTGCCGCCGCCCATGCCCTGTTTCATGGGTGTCTGGAATGGAGCCTCCCCGACAGCCATCAGCCTTTACCGCCGCCCTGCCTGCAGAAGGAATCTTCCGTTTTGAAATGGGGCTGCGAAAGGGAACGGCGGACTTTTTTGCGCCCACCGATGCCGCGCTGCTGGCGCAGCGCAGCGAGCTGCTGTCGGAACACCCGCTGCTTCATGCCGCCATGCTTGCAGAAGGCGCGCCGGTGCTCCACGAACTGGTGGGCTTCACCGCGCGCTGGGTTCCGGAAAAGCCCCCGACCCTAACCGGCGCGGCGCTTTGCCGGTGGCTGGGGGAGCGGCTGGAGCCGGACTTTCTGCTGCTGCTTCCGGAAGCGGGCGGGAAGCACCGGCTGGCGGGCGGCTGCCTGTGTTTTCCCACCAAGTGGGACTTGCGGGAAAAGCTGGGTCTTGGCCTGGAGGCCATTCACGAACCGGTTCCCACCCTCAACGAAAACCTGGCAGCGCGGATTGACGCATTCCTGTCGGCCCTGAAGCCTGGTCCGGTCTGGCAGCGCTGGAACTGGAGCCTCACCGCAAGCCCCGCACTGAACCTGCATCCCGCAACATCTCCCGGGCCGGTGTCGGAAGCGGCTTCCCTGGCAGACACCTGGCTGCGCCTGGAGGAGCAGACCTTCCTGCGGCTTCCCGAAACCCGGGGAATTCTTTTTGCCATCCGCATCCAGGCGCACCGCCTAACGCAGCTCCCTCCATTCGCGGCGGCACGGCTGGCTGAATGGCTCAACTCCATGCCGGAATCCGTGGCGCACTACAAGGGGCTGGCGGCTGCCCGCCGGTCTCTGGTCAGGGCATTGCGGGCGGCGGCCGAAACGAAACCGGCGCACCCGGCATGATGAGCCGTCAAAAATTTCCCTGTGGCAACAGTCAGGAGGCGGGTAGGATGCCGCGCCGATGAATCCGCCGCCGCTGCCGCCGCCACTTTATACTCCATCGCCCGATGGTCCTCCTCCTGCCCGCCGCAAAATGGGATGGCGCTGGTGTCTGTGGGTGGTTTTCAGCGTGGGGCTGCCCCTGGTGGCGCTGTTCATGCAGGACTTTGATCGCGCACTGGCGATGGGAGCGCTTTCCGCATTCTGCGGGATCGTCGCCTCCTTTGTCCTGGCAGCGGGCCTGGCGCCGCCCTCACAAAACGCCGGACGCTTTATCGGGCTGGGAATTCTCTTTGCCATGGGAAGCTGCGGCCTGGTGCTGGCCTCCATCTTTGCCGGCTGTCTGATCGTCGCCAATTTTTGAACCCCGTCCCGTCATGCGGCCATCCCTGACAACTTCGGCGTCCGAAATTCTGAAACACACCTCCAGCCGCTGTCCAGTGTGTCTGGAGAAGTGTCCGGCAGTGGTGGAGCGGCGCGGAAACCGCATCTTTCTGGTTAGGGAATGCCCCGGCCACGGCGTGGCGGAAGCGTGTGTGGCCAGTGACGCCCGCTTTTACTGGGTGGCGCTGGGCAGCGGGGAAAACCGTGACGCTGTCGGCTCCGGCTGTGGCGGCGGCGGGTGCTGCAACGCAAATGGTCAGGGTGCCGGAACCCTGGGCCGCAACAGCCGCGGCCATGCCGGTTCGCCGTTTGAAACGCTCTCCACCTGCCTGGCGCTCATCGAAATTGTCCATTCCTGCAACCTCACCTGCCCTACCTGCTATGCGAATTCCCCCGTCGACTCGGGATCCAGAGTGGATGCGGTGCCGCTCGCGGATGTGCAGCGCCGGATTGATTCCGTGATCCAGCGCAAGGGCCGCATTGAAATCCTGCAGTTGTCCGGAGGAGAGCCCACCCTGCATCCGCAACTGACGGAACTCTGCCGCTGGACCAGGGACCATTCCCGGATCGACTTTCTGCTGCTCAACACCAACGGGGTCCTGCTGGCAAAAGAGCCGCGGCTCTGCGCTGAGCTGGGCGAAATTTTCCGCCACGGCGGACTCCAGATTTATCTGCAGTTCGACGGTCCGCAGGCCGCGGGTCAGATGGATTTGCGCGGCGGCGATCTGCGCACGCTCCGCCAGCAGGCCATCGACAACCTTTCCGCCGCGGACATTCCCGTCACCCTGGCCATGACCGTGACGCCGGACAACCTTGCCCATGTCTGGGAGGCGGCGGCGTTTGGGCTCGGAAATCCCAACATCCACGGAATCACCTTTCAGCCGGCGTTTTCCTCCGGCCGCGGGCGGGATCACGGACGCCTCAATGCCGCGGATGTGCTGTTGAGCCTGATTGCGGAATCCTGCGGCCTGCTCCGCGCGGAAGATTTCACGCCCCTTCCCTGCGGCGACCCCAACTGCGCGATCATCGGCTACCTCATGCGGCAGGAGGGCGGAGCACTGCCGATCAGCCGTTTCCTGGACTTCACCCGGCTGCAGGGTTTTCTGCACGACAAGGTGAACTACTCGCTGGAGGATCTCGCGCAGTGCGGCTGCGAAGCGGAACCGCTCGGGCAGTTGTTAAAAAGCATGGAGTTGCGGCGCTCCGTGGCCTTTCGCATCATTGTCAAGCCGTTCATGGATGCGTGGAGCTGGGATGACGACCGGACCGACCGCTGCTGCACCCACGTCATTCGTCCGGATGGAAAGCTGGATTCATTCTGCCGCTATTATTCCGGCTTTCCGGACTGCCGGCCCGCCCCCTGACCAGCGTCATGCATTACCTCCTGCCGCCCGCCGGGTCCTATGCCCTGTTGCTGGCCGTCGGTCTCGCCGTCAGCGCCCTGGCATTCTGGCGCAGCCAGCGGCGGCAGCCTGAATTGGGGGTGGTCTTCCTCGGAGGATTGTGCGGGGCCTTCATCGGAGCAAAAATTGCCTATCTTTTCGCCGAAGGATTCCTGGACTGGCAACAGCCCGACCGCTGGGTGCGGTTCGCCACGGGAAAATCGATCATTGGCGGCCTGCTGGGAGGCTATGCCGGAGTGGAATGGGTGAAACACCTCTGCGGCATCCGCCGGCCTACCGGAGATGCGTTTGCCCTGGCCTGCCCGCTGGGGTTGATCCTCGGGAGGATCGGCTGCTGCCTGCATGGCTGCTGTGGGGGAATCATCCTGGAACATGGCGGCGGCCACTGGCGCTGGCCGGCCCCGCAGGCGGAGGCGGGATCCCTGCTGGGGATGCTGCTCGTTTTTCACCTGCTGCACCGCCGGCGCCTGCTGCAGCACCGGCTGTTCTTCGTGTTCCTCATCGCCTATGGCGGCTTTCGCTTTGTCCACGAATGGCTCCGCGAAACGCCGAAATGGTGGGGATGGCTCAGCGGCTATCAAATTCTGTGCCTGGTCATGGCGGCGGCGGGCTGGCGCGGGCTGGTCCGGCGCACCCGGGAAATGCGCCGGGTCATTTCCCTGTCTGGCGCGCCGCCAGAAAGATCACAATGACCGCATAGCAAGCCGCCGCCCAGACGGCCAGCACCTGGGCATTGTAATGGAAGGGAGCGAGGTTCAGATAGCGCCGGTTTTGGGCGTAGTTCACATCCCAGCGCATCGGCACTGAATTCGGCTCCCGTCCGCTGGTTTCCCGTGCCGGTTTCCACTGGCCGGCGCGGTCATGGTCGATCACCAGATTCTGCCAGGCGCTGTTGAACAGGGATTTGCGGTCCCATGAAGTGTTGAGTTCCCGGCCGGTGAGGGATTCCTTCCACCTGAGCTTTTCCTTCTCCTCGGTGGTGTCAATGAACACCGCGATTTTGGTGCTGTTGGACATGCGGGGCGTGTCCTGCCCGTAGAGCGTTCCCACGTCCATGATCTGCTGCGCCGCACAGCTCGGCAGGATTCCGCTGAAGATGCGGACCGGACGGCTCATTTCCGGAATATGCACCACATAACCGCCAAAAAGGATTTGGGGAATGAGAATGAGCGGCACCCACATGGCCGCCTGAGTGGCGGACTGTACCACCGCGGAAATGGTCAGGCCGAGCACGACTCCCGTAAACGCCGCCAGCAGCAGGGAGAGCAGTTTCAGGCCAAGGCTGTTGAGGAGCACCTGCGGCAGCGCAATGGCACTGCGCTTCACTCCGTCCACCTCCCCGGCGGCAGAGTCGAGCAGGTTTTTCTGAAGATCGAAAAAATGCGCGGTGTTCACCAGGGCGCCCAGCAGAAAATCCGAGGGGCGCTTGGCTGCCTCGGTTTTGACTGGCGGGACCACCGGGGGCGTGTCGGTGCGTCCGTCGGCCCCGACCGCACCCATGGCGGCCATTTCCTCATCCGCTGACAGTTCCAGCGGCACTGGAAACCGTTTTTCCAGGGTCTGGTCCCAGAGTTCATGCCGCGGCGTCAGCGGCGGATGGGCAAACAGCGCCGTGCCCTGGATGGTGGCCAGCAGGGCCATGCTCTGTACCATGGTGATGATGGACAGAAACAGCAGCTTGCTGTGCAGATAGACGTTGATTCCCTGGCCGCAGACCCGCTCGCGGCGGAAAATGGGAAGCTCGGACACGATCTGCTGCGCCCCGTTGCTGCAGCCAAACCACATGGTGGCGATCATCCCCAGAAAAAGCCGCAGCGACACATCCTCGGTGACCCACCCAACCAGAAATCCGATCATCAGCGCCTGGGCCACGAGGAACAGGACATTGAGCGGATCAGCCAGGAGAATCCTCGCCTGCCGCGCCATCAGCAGCCAGAGCGTCCTCACATAGCCAACCCCGCTGCGCCGCCCCATTTCCGGCAGAGCCGCCGGTCGGGTGGCGTTGAGTTCGACCTGCTTCAATGCCTCACGGTGGCCGTGGGAAACCTCGGACTGCAAAAATTCCGCCTCCCATTGCTCTGCCGATTTTCGGTCGGATGCCAGGATGCTGTAGATGCGCTGGAGCGGTGCCAGCGAGGTGGCGCCGCGGATGGAGGTTTGCGTGGCAGTGATTTCGCGCGTCTGCTCGCGTTCCAGAAAAAGCCGCCGCGCCTCGTCCGCAGTGCCGGAAAACAGACAGCGTCCGCCGTGGATGATGAGCAGCCGGTCGAACAGGTGCGCCAACTGCAGCACATGGGTGGTGCAGACGACGGTCAGGCCGGTCTTGGCGAGCTTTTGCAGCAGGTTCATCAGTTCCTCCTCGGTCGCGGGATCCAGCCCGGAGGAAGGTTCGTCGAGGAACAGGATGGTCGGCTTGGCCAGCAGCTCGATGGCGATGCTGACCCGCTTGCGCTGGCCGCCGCTGAGCTGGGAGACCCGCTTGGCCCGGTGTTCCTCCAGTCCCATGCGCCGGATCACGCCGTCCACCAGTGCGGCGGTTTCCGCCCGGGCCAGCTTGAGCCGGAGCCTGGCGCTGTAGGAAATGGCCTGCTCCACGGAAAGTTCCCGGTGCACGATGTCATCCTGCGGCACATAGCCGATGCCCAACTGCCTCATGCGCCTGCGGTCCGTGAGCGGCAGTCCGTTGATGAGCACCGCTCCGCTGGTTGCCGGATTGATGCCGCAGAGGGCGTTGAGCAGCGTGGATTTTCCCTGGCCGGAACCGCCCAGCACCCCGACAAACTCGCCAGGTTTGATCGCCACGGTGATGCCCTGCAGGATGGTGCGCTTTTCCGGTGCGAGTTTGGAGCGCAGCCAGTTGATTCCGCTCACCCCGGCCAGCGCCTGCACCAGGCCGTTGCGGAACGGTTTGGGCCTCGCCTGAACGACAAACCGGATGTCGCGGGCCAGCACCTCTCCGGTGCGGATTTGGTCCACCCGCCGCACCGTGGATCCGGTGTATTCAAAAAGATAGTCACCGACCCGGAAGCGGTCGCCATAAACCAGCCGTTGTCGTTCAAAGGCATTTTCGTTGAGCACGGTCGGCAGGAAGCGCCCTTCGTCGGTCAGGAAATACTCGCCCCCCACCGGCGCCAGAACGGCATGCCGCTTGGACACGCGGTTGTCCTGCGCGTCGAGTTCCACTTTTTCCTCACCCTCCTCGGCTCCGGATGCACCGCGTCCGAATACCAGCGGCGTTCGGCCCAGGACGATCTCCGCCGTCTCCGCGTTGCGCACCCGCGGCATCGCCAGTTCCCGGTGGAACACCGCGCTGAAATTTCCCACCCGCAGATGATAGCCGTCCAGCAACGGAGGACGACGGTTGGCTCCAAACAGCACACCGTTGACGATCCCCTCCTGCGCGGCCCCGCTGGCCAGGGCCAGCCGCCACGTCGCCAGACTGCCGTCCCAGGAAAACCGCACCAAATCCGGCGGCAGGCCGGGAATTTGAATTTGGTCACCGGCTCCTCCGCCCAGGGAGATCGACTCCATGGGCAGCGAATAGACGAGCGGGTGGGGCGAGGTGATTTCCAGCTTTCCGAGCATGAGGGGGCAAGATTCGACGATGGTTTCGGCCCGATCAAACGGGAATGGAACCAATAAAACCACCTGTTGCGCAGTGCCGTGAGCCGCGACCCAGGTCTCGACCCGATTCCGGTTTTCGTCAGCGGGCGGGGTGGCCGAACAGAATTTCCAGTGCCGCCGGAATCCGTGGTTTTCCCGGATAAAGCTGTCATTTTGTGCTTGGCTTGGCGGGCGGCAGGCGGGTAAAAGCGGCGCTTATGAAAATTGAATTTTCCCTCCGCTGGTCCCTTTCCCTCCTGCTTCCGTGGGCGCTGGTTGTGCGCGCCGAGACTCCCAAATCCGATCCCGCCGCACAGGAATTGGTTAGCGGAGCGCTGGGACAGGTGCTGCAGGTGGTGGCTCCCTCGGGTCCCGAGGGGCTGCCGATTTCCGTGGAACTGAAGTGTTCGCAGGCTTCAGGCGGGCTGAAGCTGCTGGACGGCCAGACGCTGCGGATTTCCTATCAACACCCCAGCCGCCTCCGGCTGGAGGCCACCGTGGAAGGGCACCACTTCATCCTCGGACGGGATGGGGAACACCTTTGGGTCCACGTTCCGGAGAAGAAATTTGCCTTGGATGGTTCCTCCGATGTGCCGAGATTTTCGACCCGCCCGGACAGCGTTGCAAAGGTCAAATCCGGTGCCCTGCCGGTTTCCGTTCCGCGGGATCAGCTGGCCCTGCTGCCTGCGGTCACCATCATGAACCTGGCGACGGATGCGGCGGGCAATGACTGCGTGAAACTGCAGCTGACGAAGGAGGCGGCACAGGCATTCAAGATGCCGGGCGGTCAGATCCAGGTGCGCCTGGGAGGGTCGGACCGCTCGCCGGACCAGCTTTCCTATCAGGATGGAGATGAAAAGCTGGTGTTTGACATCGTGAGCTTTTCCAGCGGCGATGCCGTGGGCGAGGAAACCTGGACCCTGCGCCCCAACGCCGGCGACAAAGTGGAAAAAGTCGCCGCCGCCCATCTGGACAAATTTGTGAGCACGCTGCTGGGCAGTCTGACTTCCCGGATCCCCACCCTTCCTCCAGCCAAGGGAGAGCGCAAGGTGGTCGCGACCTGCGGCGAGGGCCGTCTTGAAAACTGGGACGGCACCAGGGTGCTGTTTCTGAAGGGCACGCCGGAAGAAATGGGCCGGCAGCACGGCACCTTGCTGAAAAAGGAAATCCGCAGCGTGGTGGACAAAATCCTCTACGGCGTGGGGGTCGCCAGCAGTTTTGAAAAGGGCCGGTGGTTCTTTTCAGAAATCGAGGAGGCGCAGCGGCGGCAAGCCCCCTTCGTCGATGCCCGCTACACCAGGGAGATGGACGCCATCGCCGCGGCAGCAGGGCTCGACAAGGAGGAACTCCGGCTGGCAAACTACTTTCCCGAGTTGTTCCATTGCTCGGGTTTCGCCCTGATGGGCAAGGCAACCGCCGATGGAAAAATCTACCACGGGCGCATCCTCGACTATCTCAAAGGGGTGGGTCTGGAGGAGAATGCGGTGGTCATGGTCGTGCAGCCCGAGGTGGGGAATGCCTGGGCAAATATCAGCTACGCCGGCTTTGTCGGCAGCGTCACCGGCATGAATGAAAAACAGGTGGCCATCGGTGAAATGGGCGGCCGCGGCGAGGGCAACTGGGACGGAAAACCGATGGCGCAGTTGATGCGCGAAGTCATGGAAAAGGCCGGGACGATCGACGAGGCGCTGGAAATCATGCGCAAAGGCCCGCGGACTTGCGAGTATTATTATGTGATTTCCGACGCGAAGGCGCACAAGGCAGTGGGGCTGAAGACAACGCCCGATGTCTTTGAAATGATCTGGGATGGAGAAAAGCATCCGCAACTGCCGGATGCGCTGGAGGACTGCGTGCTCCTTTCCGCCGGCGACCGCTATGTGGAACTGGTCCGCAGGGCCAAGACCGGCTTTGGAAAATTTACCGCCGACTCCGCGCGCGACCTGATGACCAAGCCGGTGTGCATGTCATCGAACATTCATTCCGTGCTGTTCTGCCCGGACACCCTGGATTTCTGGGTTGCCAATGCCGATTCCCAAAACGTCGCCAGCCACACTCGCTATACCGCCTACAATCTGCGGAAAATGCTGGGAGACCGGAAACCATAGCCGCAAGGCGCTCAGGCAGCTTCCTGCGTAGGTTTTTCAAATCTGGCGGTGACCGTGGTGAAGCGAACTTCGGCACGGAAGCGTCCGTGAGCGGACGGATGATCTGATGAAGCCCCAATCATGCGAAGCCCTGCGCACAGAGCGTTGCTGATTGTTCGTGTGGTGCTGGCCGGGTGCTGCTGCCAGGCATCCGTCGCAACGCCAGCCGAGGAACGCACGCTCAGGCGCGATGAGATTTCTGCGATCCGCACTGCCTTCCGTGCCGGGATCGGCGAGGCCGGGCACTTCACCTGGTGGCTGCCCGATGGGGCGGACGCGCAGGTCCTGCCGATCTCGGCTGGCATCGTGGTGGATGCATCGCGCGCCGACCTCATGCAGATGCTCCGGACAGGTTCGCCTTGGTCACTTGCGGAGCTGCCCGTGCTGGGGATGCGTTTTGGCGAGGAACAGATCGTCGTGATCGTCCCCTGGCCACAGTATGCAGAACTGATCGTCACTGACCGGCTGGGCATCCGCTTCTCCGCTCCCAAGGGGCGCGAACGGGCCGCCCCTGCGGAAATCGTCGCCCAACGCCGTCCGGCGGATCCGCTGGAGGTGGCTCGGTGCTTCCGCGAATGGCGTGCGACTGCCACCGCTACCGGCGCCATCCCCCGTCCGCGTCCGCTCCTGCGCAAAATGGCCGAACTGCCGAAGGGGGATCGTCTGCTGGGGGCTCCTCACATTTATCTGTGGGGGCCGACGCTGTTCAGTCGGCATGATGTGCCGGGAACGAAGTGGGGCGCGTTCGCCAAAGCACTGCGCGATGCCCCGGGCGAGAGCTTTGGGGGAACCCTGGTGAAATCATTTTCGGAGGAACAGCGCGGCGGGCTTCGGCAATTGGCCGCCGCCGAGTGGCCGGCCGATTATTTGACGGTGGGCGTGGCTGGCGCCATCGATGCGGCGCTCTCGCGGCGGGAGATGCTCCGGCAGGACGCCGCGGCGTCGGATGCGGAGGTGATCCGCCGCAATCGGAAGGCGCTGACGGAGGCATTTGCCGAGTTTGTCCGTCCACCGGAATCCTGGGGGGACGGGCTGTCCTTGCCGCTGCTGGAAGCGCTGTGGCAGGCGGGCGTGGAGCGGGCGCTCCTGATTCTGAGCGACCTGCATGGCCGCGCCGTGCGGCCCGAAGTCGTGGCCAGGGCGGAGGCGCTGGGATACCTGCTGGGACCGTACGATTCCTATCATTCCGTGCATTCTCCCGACGCTGCCCCTGACGAAACGTGGGAAACCGCCCAATTCGGACGCACCGCCTATGAAACGGGGAGAATCATCCGTGCCGACGGCTCGGGCGATGCCGGATTCAAAAATCGCGGCTATCATTTTTCTCCCAAAGCCGCCTGGCCATACGTGCAGGAGAGGGTGAATCACATCACCCGGCAGGCTCCCTGCACGGCCTGGTTCATCGATTGCGACGCCACGGCGGAATGTTTCGATGATTTCAGCGCCGGGCATCCGGCCACCCGCGTAGATGATACAACGATGCGCCGCCAGCGGCTGGCCTGGCTGGAGTCGCAGCACGGCCTGGTGGTGGGCAGCGAAGGCGGTTCGGTGTTGTTCGCCGATGTGATTCATTTCGGCCACGGAGTCCACACGCCGTACCTGGGCCACCTTTCCCCATCCTTTCGCGATCCCAAAAGCCCGTCGTTTCTCGGGCGTTACTGGCCGCCGGATGCGCCGGAAATTTTCTTCAAACCAGTACTGGTCCCACCCGCGCTGCGGACGCCGTATTTCGATCCCGCGCTGCGCATCCCGCTCTACTGCGCCGCGCTGGGCGACGAGGTGGTGACCACGCACCACTGGAGCTTTGATTCGCTGAAGTTCGCTGACGTCAAAGTGCTCCGTGAACTGATGGAAATTCTTTACCTGGTGCCGCCGATGTATCATCTGAACCGTGCGAGCTGGCCCAAGCGCCGTGCGGACATCCTGAAGCACCTGGCATTTTGGGGGCCGCTCCACCGGGATCTGGCAACGGTGCCGCTGGACGGTTTTGCCTGGCTGAGCGGGGACCGGTTGGTGCAGCGGACGACGTTTCATCCGAAAGGCGGGGAGGTCACCATCACGGTGAACTTTGGCGGGAAGGCGCAGGCGGGCTATCCGCCGCATTCAGCCACCGTGAACGGATGCGCCGCGCTGCGGGAAAGCGTTTACCACGCCGGACAATGAGGATCCTGACAGATCAATCCGCCTGTTCCAGCCGCACTCGCAGGAACCGGCGCGGTGTGACGCCAGCGGGGACGGTGATGGTTGCCAGGACGGTGCCGCTGGGACCGGGCGAAAGCAATGCCGGAGGAAGATTCGCTGTGGGAGTCCAGGATGCGGCACTCAGATCAGAGGAGGTTTCCAGCCGAAACCGGATGCCTCCGGCACTGTATCCGTTGGCGGGATCGCCCACGCCCCCCGCGGGAATGGGGAAGGTGATGCCGCCGAGGGCGGAAGTGGTGGGAGAAGGTCCCGGCTGGAGCGGAGCAAACCGGAAGGCGCATTCCTGCAGGTTGGTGAGGCCGTCATTGTCAGGGTCGGCAGCAGGGCTGCTGAGGGCGGGATCGGCGGCTTGCGTCCTGCTGAAATTTTCCTGACGCCAGGCGCTGTAACCGGCGGGCGGGGGCGGAGCCAATTGCGCGATGTCCGCGGAGCTGAGGGCTCGACGCCAGATTTTCAGATCATCAACGAGGAGGTCGCTGGACCAGGCATAGGCAGTGCCAGTTCCATCGCGTCCGATGTGGATGCCGAGGGGTGCCGTCGTGTCGGTGGAGCCAGCGCCAGCAATGGCCACCGAGCCCAGGAAGACACCGTCGTGATACATTTCGGCGAAGCCCGCGCGGCGGTGGCTGACGGCAAGGTGATGCCATGCGCCATCGCTGATGGCGCCGCCGGTTTCGAAATCCTTGCGTACGGCGGCGGCTCCTTTGAAATTCCACTGCCAGGTGGAGCCGTCCGTCTGGCCGCCGAGGAACCAGCCGACATTGGTGCCGGAGGCCCAGTCCTTGTTGGAAATGAGCACGGGATCGGCAGTCCAGGGGTTGGTGCTCCGCACCCATGCAGCGATGGTGAAGTCTGTGGCCGCGCCAAACTGCAGATCGGACGGCTGTCCGAGACTGACAAATTGCGCTCCGTTGAGCACCAGGGCCTGGCCGTTGCGCCCGGCGGCATAGGCGGAGCCGCCCTGGAGGACGCCGTGGTTGCCGCGTCCGGAGTTGTCAGCCGCACTGCCGTCAAATGGGAGGTCGAGCACCAGTCCGGTGGTCACATCCGGTGGCGGGAGCGGCACCAGGCTGCGGATTTCCGCTGCGGTGAGGGCACGACGCCAGATTTTCAGATCGTCCATGGCCATGGAGACATTGAGGGCATTGCCGCCGTTGCCGTCGCGTCCCAGATGAATGGGAAAGGCGGTGTCCGCGTCGCCTGCTCCGCTGAGACTAACCGAACCGATGTGATTGCCGTCGGCATAAAAATCGGCGTTGCCAGTGCGGTTGTGGCTGACGGCAACGTGGTGCCAGCCGCCGGTGCGGATGACGCCTCCGCCATCGAAATCCCTGCGGTTCTGCAGGACTCCCTTGAAATTCCACTGCCAGGAAGTGTTGTTCGCCGCGAGGTTCTGGCAGGCGATGACCCAGCCCTGGTTCGCGCCGGAATCCCAGTTTTTGTTGGAGATGAGCACCGGATCGCTGGTCCACTGGGTGGGAGCCTGAATCCAGAAGGCCACGGTGAAATTGGCATCAGCTCCAAATTTCAAATCCGCTGAGCCGGCTGGCAGGGTGGCAAACTGGGCGCCGCTGAGCACCAGCGCCTGACCCGTGCGACCCGTGGTGTAGCCCGCAGTGCCGGTGACGGTGGCGTGGTTGCCCCGCGGCGAGGCATCCTGACTGTTTCCATCAAAAGGCAGGTCCACCACGAGATCCGTGGCGAGGTTCGCACCTGCCGCCGCCGCCAGCGTGATGGTGGCGGGCACCGGGGTGACGCCGGTGCCGGCCCAGCGTATTTCATAGGTGAAGGGGACCGCCCCGGCCGGAGGCAGCGGCGGCGCGTCGGAAAAGGTGGTGACATTCGCCGGCTGCGTGGAGACCAGCGATCCATTGCGGAAGAGTTCGATGCCCGTGCAGCCTGGCACGCTGCCGCCAGGCGGTTGCACGACTTCGATGAACGCACGGGTGCCGACGCCGCTGACGATGGCGGAGGGAGCGACGGCGAATGGCCGCTCGGCCCACTGCCAGGCGGGATTCACGGCGACGCCGAGATGTTTGAAAACGGTATGCGCCAGTGCCGGCTGGCCGATGATTTCACCCGTAACGCGCCCCACGGCGACGCCCGGGCCGCTGGCAATCAGGAAAATGGTGCGCTCCCCAGGCGTCTGTCCGCCGTGGCCGGTGCCCGTGCCGCCGTGGTCGGTGCTGACAATGGTCAGCCACTGTTCCGCGGCATGCTGCGGACGCGCCTTGATGGCCGCCAGCACGGTGCCGATGTGCGCGTCCACATTGGCCACGGCATTCAGATAGGCGGCATTGTCAGGAGAATAGCCACCGGCGTGACCCGCCCCGTCCACCTGGTCAAAGTGGAGCAGGAGCACATCGGGATCGCTCGAACCGAGGCGGGCCTGCGCCTGATCGGCGACGGATTGGTCCCGCACGGCATACGTTCCCCCGATGCCCTTGCCATGCCATGAGAATGCCGCGGGCTGCGCGGCGACGAAGTAGTCTTCGATCCAGTCCCAGCTGGCGATGCTGACGACGGAGGCTGCGGGTTCCGCGTCCTTGAGACGCCGGGCGAAGGCCGGAGCCTGGGAAACAAGGTAACTTCCGTCGGTGGCGGGCTCATCATAGGCCGGGCTGCTGTTGCCGTTGACATGGTGCCGGTCCATCCAGGTGCCGGTGAGCAAACTGGTCCAACCCGGGCCGCTGATGGTGGGCTGGCTGGTGGCGGAGGGAGCGGGATGGCCGCCGGCAAAGGCATTCCAGGTGACGGTGCCGGAGTCCACCAGTGCCTTGAGATGGGGAGCCATGCCGGTGCCGATGGCCTTGCGCAGGGCGTCGGAGCGCAGGCCATCAATGCCGACGAAGAGCACGCGTTTGCCATTGAAGGGAGTGGCGGAGCCAGGACCTTCGGCCTTGAGCGGGGCGGGAGCAGCGGCGGACAGCACCGCCAGGGAGAGGAGCGCAGATTTCATGTCAGGGTGGGTGAGGTTGCCGGAAACCGTCCGCGCTGTTCCGGCGGCGGTGGACCGACAGGGCTGCGAACGTGCAGACACGCTGCTCGGCGGCGCTGGGTTCGGTCTGCAATCAAGAAAGCAATACTGCCTGAAACCGTCAATGTGTTTCAAGGAACCTGCGCGGTGGATTTGAAAATCCATTGCGCGTCCCGGCAGTCCGTTTACGGTTCCCGCACCAACAATCCCCACCCTGATGAATTTGAACCCACTTCGCGACCTCGAACCCGACTCCCTGCTCCTGCTTCCCCCTCACCTGCGCGGACGGGCGGCTTCGGCAATTGGCGGACACGCCGCCAGCGTGCACAACGTGACCGTGATGGAGAAGGAAGGCGGCATGTGGTTCCAGTTCGACCTGCTGAGCCGGCTGATGAAGGACCGGATCATCTTCATCGGGGAGCAGGTGTCGGACCCGCTGGCCAACTATGTCATCGCCCAGATGCTCTACCTGCAGATGCAGGACCCGGCGAAGGACATCAACATTTACATCAACAGCCCCGGCGGCAGCGTCACCGCGGGACTGGCCATTTATGACACCATGCAGTTTCTGACCTGCGACGTGAACACCTACTGTATGGGCATGGCCGCCAGCATGGGCGCGGTGCTGCTCTGCGCGGGGTCGAAGGGCAAGCGCTACTGCCTTCCCAATGCCCATGTCATGATCCACCAGGTCTCCGGCGGCGCCCAGGGCACCGCCAGCGATGTGGAGCGGACGGTGGAATTCATGTTCGGACTGAAAAAGCGCCTCAACGCCATTCTTGCAAAACATACTGGGAAATCCGTGGAGCAGGTGGAGAAGGACGCCGACCGCGACTACTACATGAAGGCCGCCGAAGCCCGCGACTACGGCCTGGTGGACAAAGTGCTTGAAAGCAAGAAGGACTTGGGCGTCGTTCCCCCTGCGAATTAGCGGGCGGCGTCATTTCCGCCTGCACCCCGACCCACCCCCACCCATGGCAAAGGCTACCAATATTTCGATGTGCAACTTTTGTGGCCGCAGCCACACGGATGCCAAGAAGCTCATTGCCGGGCCAGGCGTGTATATTTGCGACCTCTGCGTCGGCGTCTGCCAGGACATACTGGACAAGGAACTGGGCGAGAAGGAAGCCGCCCCGCCGCCGCAGCTCCATGTGCCCAAGCCCTCCGAGATTTTCGCACACCTGGACCAGTATGTGATCGGCCAGGAGTTTACGAAAAAAGTTCTCAGCGTGGCCGTGCACAACCATTACAAACGGCTGATGCACAATGCCGCACTGCAGGAGGAAGGAGCCTTCCCGCACAACCAGCAAAGCGGCGACGAGGTGGAGATCGAGAAGAGCAACGTCCTGCTCATCGGTCCCACCGGGTGCGGCAAGACGCTCATGGCCAAAACCCTGGCGAAGATTTTGAACGTGCCCTTCTGCATCACGGATGCCACCACTCTGACGGAAGCCGGCTATGTTGGCGATGATGTGGAAAACATCCTGCTGCGCCTGCTCCAGAATGCCGATTTTGACGTCAGCCGCGCAGAGGTGGGCATTGTTTACATTGATGAAATCGACAAGATCGGGCGCAAGGGGGACAATGCGAGCATCACCCGGGATGTCTCCGGCGAAGGCGTGCAGCAGGCCTTGCTAAAAATCCTCGAAGGCACCATCTGCAATGTGCCGCCCCAGGGGGGGCGCAAGCACCCGCAGCAGGAATACATTCAGGTCAACACGGAGAAGATTCTCTTCATCTGCGGCGGCGCCTTCAGCGGACTGGAACAGATCATCAGCCGCCGCGTGGACAAAAAGACCATGGGTTTTGGTGCCGCTGCCGAGCCGACAAAAAAGGCGGAAGGCGCTGCATTGCTGCGGCAGGTCACCCCGGAAGACCTGCTGGGCTTCGGGTTAATTCCGGAATTCATCGGCCGCCTGCCTGTGCTCAGCACGGTGGATCCTCTGTCCGAGGACGATTTGCTGCGCATTCTGGTGGAACCAAAAAACTCCCTGGTGCGCCAGTATGCGAAACTGCTGGAAATGGAAGGGGTGAACCTTCAGGTCACCCGCGACGGGCTGCAGGCATTGGCCAGCGTCGCGCTCAAGCGCGGCACCGGCGCAAGGGCATTGCGGTCCATTTTTGAGCGGCTGATGCTGGACATCATGTTCGAAGTCCCCAGCCGCGACGACATCAAGACGGTGATCATTAACCGCCAAGTGGTCGAAGGCGAGCGGGCCCCGCTCATCCGGCGCAGGAAAAAGTCGGATCGCGACGCGGCCTAGGAACCGCGGCGCCTACGGGAGCGCTGCCAGCATCAGGTCCTGCACGCGCCGGACCATTTCGCGGGGGTCCTCCATCAGCCCGGCGGAGATCAGCGCATTGTCGAGCAACTGCCGGGCGACAAGCCGGGCGGTGTCGGGTGCGGTGCTGCGGGCCGCTGCCAGCTTGCGGATGAGTTCGTGGCGGGGGTTGAGTTCCAGGATGACGCTCGGGGCGGGCACCTCCTGCTGCATCGCCCGCATCATTGCTCGCATTTGGGCGCTGGGGTGATTCTCCGGCGTCAGGGCTGCTGCGGGGCTTTCCACCAGCCGCTTGCTGGAACGCACTTCCTTGGTGGAACCACCGCTCACTTCGCTCAGCCAATCACAAAGCGAGTGCATTTCCTCCGCCGCCACTTCAGGCTGGCCGTCCGTGGCAGGAATCTCATCCAGTTTGACGTCGGCGCGGTCCGCGGGAACGAGGCGCTTGCCCCCATGCTCCCGCAGGGCCTCGCAGACATATTCGTCAATCGCCTCCTCGAAATAGACCACCTCCAGCCCCCGCGCCTTGAAGCCTTCCAGGTAGGGGCCGCTTTCGATGGCCTCCCGGCTGGGGGCAATTTGATAGTAAATTTCCGTCTGCCCGTCCCGCATCCGTCCGAGGTATTCGTCGAAGCTGGTCAGGGCACCCTTTTCTGTGAAGGAGGATTCGAAGCGCAGCAGTCTGCCCAGCGACTCCCGATGCCGGGGGTCCGTGGCGATGCCTTCCTTGAGAAACCGGGAGAACATCCTGAAAAATTCGGTGTATTTCGCAGAATCCTCCGCGGCATTTTCCTCGAGAAACTTCAGAAACCGCTTGGTGATGACCTCGTTGAGTTTGCGCACCAGAGCGCTGTCCTGCATGGTTTCACGGCTGATGTTCAGCGGCAGGTCGTCGCTGTCGATGACGCCCTTGAGAAAGCGCAGCCACTCCGGCAGCAGCCCCTCCGGATGCGAATCGATGAGCACCCGGCGACAGTAGAGCGCCACCCCGGGTTCCATCTGGCCCATGCCCCAGCGTTCCTGGTTTTCGCCCGGCACGAACACCAGGGCATTGATGGCCAGCGGCGCGTCCGCGCTGAAGTGCAGCCGGTAGCGGGGATCATCGAAACTGTGGCCGATGAACTGGTAAAAGGACTGATACTGTTCCTCGGTGATGTCGCCCTTCGACTTGAGCCACAGCGCTTCCACTGTGTTCACCCGCTCTCCGTTGAGCAGGATGGGGAAGGAAACAAAATTGGAATACCGTTCCAGAATGCCCTTGATGCGTCCGGCCTTGGCGAATTCGGCCTGGTCCTCCTTGAGTTCCACCACAATGCGGCAGCCGCGCTGCTGATCGGGCGCTTCCTCGATTTCAAAGCCGCCGATGCCATCGCTCGACCAGCACAGATGCTCCCCGTCCTCACGCCAGGAGTGGGTGTAAACCCTCACGCGTTTCGCCGCCATGAACACGCTGTAAAATCCCACCCCGAACTTCCCAATCACATTTCCTGCCACGGCACTCCCGTCCGCCAGATTCTGCAGGAACGCCTTCGATCCGCTGTGGGCGATGGTTCCGAGGTTCTGCACGAGTTCCTCCCGGGTCATGCCGATTCCGCTGTCGGCGAGGGTGATGGTTCCCGCCGTTTCATCCGTTGTAATCGTGATCTCCAGCGGACGCTCCGGCTCAAAAACCGGTTCCTTCCGGGTCAACTGCAGGTGCCGCAGCTTCTCGATGGCATCCGAGGCATTGGAAACCAGCTCGCGGACGAAGATTTCGCGATCCGTGTAGAGGCTGTTGATGACGATGTCGAGCAGCTGGCGGACTTCGGCTTGGAACTGGTGGTGGGCGCTGGTGGTTTCCATGGGGCGTTGGGAAGGGGTGCGGTTTGAAATGGGCGGAATGGATATGCAAAACGCACCGGTTGTCAAAGCGCCATGGGCATGGGTTCTCTCCTGGAAAATGGTGCGAGCCGCCTCCCGGGTCAGGGGAATGGCGGCTCGGCCGTGAACGTCTGGAAACGCTGGCGGCTACATTCTGCGGCTGCGGCGAGTCAGCATTCCAAGCAGGAGGCATCCCAGCAGGGAAGCCCCAGACGGTTCCGGAACCGGAGGCGGAGTGCTGCGCCCAAACAGGTTGGCCGAGTCGAAAGTTCCCTCATCTGCTCCGATGATCCCATAAATCCGGAGTTCAACGCCTTCGGACAGATAATCAAAATTGGTCCAACCAAAAGACATTTGCAGACCGTTATTGGGATCCATGACCACCGTGGGGCTGATGCCAGTCGCAAAGTTGTCCTTGCTCGTCCCCGCCCAAATCTGCTGTCCCGGCCCGGCACCTTGGAGGTTGTTGATGGTCACCCCGACTTCCTCAAACAACACGGTGTCCGGACTGTCCACCTTGAAGCTGATGTAGGACGCCGGTTGCTGGGCGGTTCCGCCGCCGGGCAGGGGATAGGTATGCACCGGATTCCCCACTGCGTCCGACTGCAGCCCAAAGCGAATCAGCCAGCCTGGAATCGGATGATCAGGGTCCTCGCTGTTCCACGGCAGGCCGCGGTTCATCAGCCCGTTATGCCCGGGATCCACCGGATCGCTGTCATAGTAATAACCCGCCATTCGGGCGGCGAGGTCCCCATCCACCGCAGTGCCAAAAAAGATGGTGGAGTTGACGTCGTTGTAGAACGGATCAGCCATGTAAGCCGCATCCTGATGGAATTCGATGGCGAATGTGCCCGCCAGACTGGTCGCGGGACTGGCCAGGATTGCGGCGGCAAGCAGGCCGGTGGTGCAAAGGGAGTTCAATTTCATAGCGTGGAAATTATACTGTCTATGAAGATTAGCACAAGTAAAATTTTTTATAATTTCGATTATTTTTCCAACGGCGGACGCTGCGAAATTCAATTTTCCTAAGATATTTAACTTGCAAACTACCTTGATCGGGGTATTTTTTTGCATAATTGAAAAATGTCGCGTCCATGAAATTCATTTTATCAAAAAACCCAATGTCCCATTCTATTCTGTTTTCCTTGATGACCGTCGGCCTGAGCATTCCGGCGTCGGCTTCAGTCACGCTTTGGCAGCAAACCATCGGATTCAAAGAATTCGAAGGCACCCCAGGCGGGTGGGAGGTGGATGGGGTGGCCAACTACGTTTACAATAAACAGGGGGTGAATCCTGGCCCGACATCGCGGTCCTACGATTTTCTCATGCCTGTCGGGGTGGATGCCGTTTCCGGAAAAACGATCTACGGTCCAGGTCAGGATGGCGTGAATGACCTCAACGTCCGGTCGCGGGTCATCGACGGCTCGCAGGGGCGCTTTAGCTCGATCACCGCAGACAAGCGGGACGACGATCTTCGCGGCAACGCCTATGCGCAGTCCGGAATGCTCAAACCGGGCGACCATGCCGTGGTGGTTTACGAACTGGGTTTCAGCAATGACCTCGGGTTGTCCGCCAAGGATTTTTCGGTTCGGCTCACCAATGTCAACAGCTACGGGGAACTCTACCAGTGGTCGATGGTCACGCTGGGAGATTATGACAGTGCGCCGTTCGATCCCAACCAGATCGGCCAGTATCGGAACACGAACTACAGCAACCTGGCCGGCAGCACCTTTTTCAATGCCGACGGAACCTTGACTGGCAACGCCGGAACTGGCCAACCCCTGCAGCCAGGCACCAGCATGAGCCAGTTTCTGGCTGGTTTGCCTTCCAGTGCGCCCTCGGGCGGCGTGGTGGCACCGGGCTGGTTTGTGAACGATGACTTCAACGTCAAATTCACCGATGGGGCCGAGGCGCCTTTCGTGAATCCAACGGCCGGGTTTCCCGACAACAGCAAACCGGACACCCTTTCCGTGGGGGCGGTCAATGAACTCGGAATGGATCCGGAAGGCGGCTTTACCGACGTGACGATCTGGATGGGCTTTTCCGATGTGGGATTCGACACCAACGGAGACGGCTTTACCTCCACCGGTGCTTCCATGCGGGGCATGATTTCCTTTATCGACATTGGAGCCACCCGGTTTGATCCGCTTCCGGAACCAGGCACGGCCAGCCTTGCCGCCCTTGTCGGAATGGTCATGTTCCTGCGCCGCCGCCGGGCTTGAACCTGCGCCTCCACGCAGTGCTGGCCTTTGGCCGACTCTGGGGCACCCCCTGAGGTGTGCCCGCCCAGGCTGTGAGCGGCTGCAACGGAACCGGATTTCCGGATTTTGCCGCTCGACTTCAGTCAGGCGGGCGAATGCTCTGCCAGGGGAGGTTCGAAGGCTCTACGCCGGTCCACCGGGGGCGACTTTTATCCGACAGCGCCAACATGCGGGATACTTCATGTCCGAAAACCTTGGAAGTCAGGCGGCATAAACGATTTAATTGGAATTGGTTGCGATTGTTGCTGCGCTGCATAAGCTGGCCGGAAGATGAAGTTTTTATCCGGCAGCATTCCCTGGTGTTTCACCCTTGCCCTCTCTCTGACGTGGGGAGCCTGTTTGCAGGCGCAGGAAAACCCTGCCGGGCCGCCGCCGTTGTCGCCAGTGCCTGCTGCGGGCCCGCAGAAACCGGATGCGGAGGCAATTCGCAAATCGATCAAAAAAATTTCCGATCACGAGTATGAGTTGGGATTGATGAAGCTGAATGCGCAGGAGAAGGAGATGCGGCTGCCGGCGGTGTTGAACATGGTGAAGGGTCCGCTGGAATACCTGCTGGTAGGTGAAAACGGGGCGGCCCACGAGGCGCTGTTTGTGAGCAAGGTGACGCCGTTTGAGATGAACGTGGCGCTGCTGTTGCTGGGCTACAAACCGTGCGAAACTTTCTTTACCAAGGCCACGCCGGAGAAATACCCGGAGCCGCTCAAAAATCCCGTCATCACCCCGGAAGCGCGGATCGATGTCTGGGTGGAATTCCGCAATGAAGCCGGTGAGGAAAAACGGGTGCGGGCCGAAAACTGGATTCACAACCTGAAAACCAACGCTCCCGTGAGCGATGGCCCCTGGGTTTACAATGGCTCGTTTCTCAGGGAAGAGGGGGAATTGGCAGCCCAGCTTTCGGGGAACATGATTTCGCTTTACCTGGACGGGCTGGCGCTGATGAACAATCCCCGCGAGGACAACGAACGCGACGACATTTGGGAACCCGCAGCGAAGCTTCCCAAAAAGGGAACGGCCGTCACGCTGGTGCTGCGCCCTGCGGCCCCGGAACCACTGAAAAATTCCCCGGAAAAAGCCTCCGGCAAAACACCTGAAAAAAAGGCGAAACCGACCACACCCCGAACGCAAAAATCCAAATGAACCGAATTCACTTTCTCTGCACGCTGGCCGTTGGCATCAGTGCGATGGTGCCCGCCGTCCATGCCCAGGATGCCTCCCTGAAGAACGAAGTCCGTGCTGCGATGCAAAAAGGCGCGGCCTTTCTGAAGACCAAACAGCTTGCCAGCGGAGCCTGGGGGGATCCCGCGGTCCCGGGAACCCAGCCGGCGCTCACGGCACTGGCGGTGTTGAGCCTGGCGGCGGATCCCGGGCGCACCGGTTCAGAGCTTCCTCCCGAAGCGAAGAAGGGGATCGCTTTCCTGCTCTCCGTCCAGCAGGCCGATGGCGGCATCTATACCGAAAAGCCGCTGGCGAACTACAGCACGTCCCTGGCGCTAACCACGCTGAGCCTGACCGGCGGCGATGAAAAAGTGCGCCAGGCAGCAATCAAAGCCCGGCGGTTTCTGGTGGGTTTGCAGGGGAATTTCGACGACAAGGGCAAGGCCGAAACGCAGAATGCCAAAGCCGACAGTCCGTATGACGGCGGCATCGGTTACACCGCCAAGTCACCCTACTCCGATCTTTCCAACACCCATCTCGCACTCGAAGCGCTGTATTATTCCAAAAACCTCTTCGCCGACAAGCCGGACGAGGCCAAAAACGAACCGCAGCTTGATTTCGAAGCGGCCATCAAGTTCGTTTCCCGCTGTCAGCAGCTTAAGGCGGGCAATGACCAGGCGTGGGTCAGCGAGGATGCCACCAACAAGGGCGGCTTCATTTATCGTCCGGGAGAAAGCAAGGCCGACCCCGTGAAACTGCCGGATGGCAAGGAGGCCCTGCGGGCATACGGGTCCATGAGCTACGCCGGACTGCTCAGTTTCATTTATGCCGGCATGGACCAGAAGGACCCGCGCATCACCGCGGTGAAGCAATGGCTGGAAAAAAACTACTCGCTCTCGGAAAACCCGGGCATGGGCCTGCAGGGGCTCTATTACTACTACCACACCATGGCCAAGACTCTGGCAGTGGCGAATCTGGAAACGCTGGACACACCGGATGGGAAAAAGATCAAATGGCGTCTGGAACTGACCAAGGAACTGTTCAACCGGCAGCAGGCGGACGGATCCTGGGTCAATGAAAACGGCCGCTGGATGGAGAAGGATGCGGTGCTGGTCACGTCCTATGCAGTGCTCACGCTGGGTCACATTAACAAGGGTCTGTAGCCGATGACGATCCAACTCAACGGGCAGCCGTTCGAGATTGAAGACGGGGCGAGCGTGAGCAGGCTGCTGGAAGTGCTCGACTTTTCCAGCCAGCGGGTGCTTGCCGAAGTCAACGGCAAGGCCCTGCTGGCATCGGAACAGGCGGGGACAGTGCTCCACGCCGGGGACCGTGTGGAACTGGTGCGCATCGTGGCTGGCGGCTGAATTTCCACCGGAAGGACGGACCACCAGGCAGGCAGATTCGGGCTTGCAGGCTGGCGTGGCGGATTTCTACTGCATCCAGTCGCTCTCGGAGCCATCCCACATGCAGGTCACCACCCAGTTTTTCCATTGCCGCGAGCCGTTCATGCTGCGAACGCGGGAAACTCTCCCGGAGTTCACCCTGGCCTACGAAACCTACGGCCAGTTGAATGCCGACCGGAGCAACGGCATCCTGCTCTTTCATGCCCTGACCGGAAGTCAGCATGCTGCGGGAGTGAATCCTTCCGTGGAAGGTGTGGAAGGCCGGTGGACCGAGGAATGCGTCAGCGGTTGGTGGGACCTGTTCATCGGTCCGCGGCGCGCCCTCGACACGGAAAAGTTCTTCATCATCTGCGTCAACTATCTGGGCGGCTGCTATGGGAGCACCGGCCCCAGTTCGGTCAATCCGCTGACCGGCAGGCCCTACGGCGCCGATTTTCCAACGCTGCGTTTCGCCGACATTGTGGATTCTCAGATGAAGCTGATTGATTCCCTGGGCATCGACTGTCTGCATGCCGTCGTGGGATCGTCCGTGGGTGGCATCATGGCGCTCAGTCTGGCCACCCGCTACCCGCAGCGGGTGAAAACGGTCGTCTCCATCGGCAGCGGCCACCAGACGTCGATGCTGCAGCGGGTTTTGAATTTCGAGCAGATCTTTGCCATTGAATCCGATCCGAATTTCAAGGCTGGGAATTACTATGACGGTCCGCTGCCAGAGCGCGGATTGGCCCTGGCGCGGATGATCGGGCACAAGACGTTCATTTCGCTGGACACCCTGCAGCGCCGCGCCCGGCAGGAAATTCGCAGGAAACAGGACAACCTTTCCTGGTACGAGCTTTCGCACAGCGTGGAAAGCTACATGCTGCACCAGGGACGGAAATTCGTGAAACGTTTCGATGCCAACACCTACCTCCGGGTCATGGATGCGTGGCAGTGGTTCGATCTGCTGGCGGAGGCGGAGGTGAAAAGCCTGCCGGAACTGTTTGCACGCTGCCGCGGCCAGCGGTTCCTGGTTTTCAGCATCGACAGTGATGCCTGTTTTTATCCATCCGAACAGCAGGAACTCGTCCGCCTGCTGGAAACCAACGGCGTTCCGAACACACACATCACCGTGCATTCGGGAAAGGGGCACGATTCCTTTCTGCTGGAACCGCTGCTCTACACGCCGCACCTGGTTTATTCGTTGAGCGACGACTGGGGGTTCTGAAGCGTCTGGCGTTCGAATTTCCGCCAGCCTGGCGAGACCACTTCCCGGGGAGCACCCCCGGCTGCCGCAGGAATCAGGATGCGCGCTTCCGTGTCGGGGAAGGATTTTAGCAGTTTCAAACCTTTTTCCGGTGCAACCAGGCAGAGCACCGTCGCCGCAACATCCGCCGTGGCGCCGCTGGTGGAAATGACCGACGCCTGCATGCCGAGCGTGGAGCCGAGTCCGCTGGCCGGATCCACGATGTGCGAATACCGTTTTCCCCCAATCTCCACAAACTGATGTAGATCGCCCGAAGTGGCCAGATGCAGGCCGCACAGCCTGACTACCGTGGTGTGCCCATCCGGTTCCCAGGGCACTTTCTCCACGGCCACATGCCATGCTTCTTTGCCGGGTGGATGCCCCATGGCCGCGATCTGGCCGCCGGCGTCGATCAGAAAATTTGTCAGGTGATTCTGGTCATGGAGCAGCCGGACTGCGGCATCGAGCACCCAGCCTTTGGCAATCCCACCGAGGTCCAGCCGCATGCCGGGCTTTTCCAGACGCGCCGTGTGGCCGTCAGTATTCAGATGCAGCAGGGAAAACCCGCTCGCATTCTTTGCAGACCGTAAAACCTCCGGTTCGGGCAGCCGCTGCGATTTTCTGGAATCCCGCCAAAGTTTCGTGCAGGGACCGAGGGTGATGTCAAAGACCCCGCCGCTCCACTCCCAGTAGCGCTGGGAATCGGTGAGGATTTTCCACAGATCCGCGCTGACTGGCGCCGATTTGCCGGAACCAGCGGTGGCGCAGAGGCGGGACAATTCACTTTCCGGTCGGTAGTCGCTGAAGGATGCATCGGCCTCGCGAATCAGGTCAAAGGCGCCATCCGCCGCAGATTTGGCCGCCGCGAAATCAGGGGCGACGATTTTGATGGAAAACAGGCAGCCCATGTGCGGCTGCTGAAAAAGATGCACGGCATCGCCCGCCAGCAGGGGGGCGGCAGCGGTTAGGATGACGGTCAATGTGGTGCGGAAAAACACCTCAGGGAACGGGTTGGACGCGCAGCGATGCGATCTGCTGCTCCTTTTCGGCCACCAGCGGGTCAAAGTGCGGAATCTCCACACCGTTGTTGCCCTGTTCGTGTTTTCGGAATCCGAAGAGATAGGTTTCGTTCTGCGGCCTCCAGCGGTAAAAGAACAGTTGATTTTTTTCGCGAATGGCGGCGAGCAGGCGGGGATTGTCAGGAAATACCGGGGTTGGACTGGCTTCCCCCGGAGTCTGCAGCAGCGCACGCCCAATCGCCGGAGCCAGTCGTCTGTAGGCGGCTTCCGTGAAGTGAATCCCGTTGACCGTCAGGGTGCCGTTACCCTGGGCTACGGGAGTGGACAGGCCGGCAAAAAGGTCGGCAAAGCGCAGCTTCCGGGCGACGGCCAGTTGCTGGATGGCCTGCGCATATTCCTGGGCAGCGGTATTGCGCCGTTTCAGAATCGGTGCGGCAGCACCCTTTTCCTCCGCCGGTGGCGGGGAGACCAGGACAATGCCCGCACCGGTTTTGTGCAGCAGATCCAGCAGCCGGGCATAGCTGGCCAGGGACGGTTCCAGCCCCTGCTTCCCTTCCGCCAGCACCGCCGAGCCGTAGCACACAAAAATGACCGTGGGCTTGACCAGGTCCAAATGTCCCTGGAGCCGCTGGAGTCCCTCGTCCGGAGGCCCGAAATAGGCGCGGGCTTCTCCGCGAGGTGAATCACCGCTCCAGGCAAGATTGCGGAAGCGAATCTGCCGGTCGGGAAAACGCGTCGTCAGCCAGGATTCGATGAATCCGTAAGTGCCTTCCCGTTCGAAAAAAGCGTCGCCCAGCAGCACCACGGTGTCGCCATCCTGAAGTTCGAGCGGCCCCGAAAGCGGCAGCGGACGGGCAATTGCCGGGGCGACGGCGAGCAGCAGAGCGCCGAGGGATAACAAGACAGATCGAAGCATGCGCCGATCCTAGATGCCCACCTTCACTGCGGCAATTTGGGATCGTCAACATTTTTGCGGAATGCGGCGGAGGCTCAGCCTGGGTTTTCGGTCTCTGGCTTTCCGCCGGTCGCGGAATTCTGTGGTGCGGCCCATTTGGGAAGGTCCGACCCGGCGATGACGAGACAGATTTCCCCCTTGGCCGGCTGCCTGCGAAAATGCGCGGCAACCTCCGCGGCGGAACCGCGACGGAATTCCTCGAACTTCTTGGTCAGTTCCCGGGCAACGCAGACCGGACGCGCCCCCTCGAGGCTTGCCAGCAGTTCCAGCGTGCCGTCGATCCGATGGGGACTTTCAAAAAAAACGGTTGTTTCTTCCCGCTCCAGGGCGCGGCGCAGCGCTTTTTCCCGATGTCCGCTTTTGACTGGCAGGAAGCCTCCGAAAAAAAACGCATCTGCCGGAAATCCGCTGCCGACGAGTGCGGTCAGGACCGCGGAAGGACCGGGGATGACTTCGATGCGGATTCCGGCGCGCAGACAGGCCTGGACCAGCCGCTGACCGGGATCCGAAACGCCGGGCATACCGGCATCCGAAATATAGGCTGCACATTTTCCCTCCGCGAGATTCTCAACAAGCTGGGCGGAGCGCATGGCTTCGTTGTGGGCGTGCAGGCTGACCAGCGGTTTGCGGATGCCGTAATGCTCCAGCAGGCGCAGCGAGTGCCGGGTGTCTTCACAGGCGATTTGATCGACCCCCTCCAGCGTTTCCCGGGCACGGATGGTTAGGTCGGCGAGATTGCCGATGGGCGTAGCCACAATGTAAAGAGTGCCGGGAACTGCTGCCATGCCGCATTCTGGACGGAAGTCGCCCGGCGTGCAGGGAAAAGATGTGCGGGCTGCCGTTCCGCGGCGCCGGCGGGTTCAATGCATTTCCACCGCACAAGTCCCCAGGCCGCCGCGGAAGTAGTTGAACTGCACCTGCGGATGGTCCGCCAGCAGCGACATCGGCACCGCACTGTCGGCCAGGTGTTTGGAAATCATCAGCGCCGTCAAGCGCTGTCCCAGCGGATTGTCGTGCGTTCCCGCATGCCAGATGCTGACTTTTTCAGACTGCCAGGTTTCCACCGGTCCCACGGTGATGGCTTTGGTGGGAACCATGGTCACGTTTCCGCCGCCGGAGGTGCGGGCATTTTGCATGAGGGTGACCGGATGGAGATCGACCACCCGGGTGGCCAGTTGGCGGTATTCAACCGGACTGGGGGGCGCGTCGCGCCAGGCCCCCTCGCGTTTGACCGGGTCGTTGAATGCCCAGTGCTTGATGTCGCCCTGCCCGCCCTGCATCAGGGCACAGCGCACTCCGGCATTCCAGCTTTGGCGGAAACCGCCGGTGTCCGCTTTCGGAAAGTGCAGGTTTTCCTCCGGCATTGTTAGTTCGGGGCGGATGCGGTTGAACAGCATCTCACGGTCGCAACGTTCGAACGAAAGCGGATGAGTGACGGCAACTTCCCCCACGCCATCGTGCCACTCGTCCATGCCCCAAAAATGGGCGTGGCGCAGCGAAATGCCCAGCTCGTTCACCAGCCGGGCCACCAGCGGAAGCTGTTCGGTGGGGCCGATGGGGCCGCAAACGCCCACTGGATTGTCCGGCGCGGCCTGCCGCCAGGCGTGGATGTATTCCAGGGCTTCCGCCAGGTAAAAATCCTCCAGGGTGTCGTAAAAAACCACGCGAAATCCGGGCCGGGACAATTGCAGCAAATCTTCGGCAGTCAGCCGCGCGGCATCCTGGATCAATGCTTCATCCAGCGTGGTGTAGTCCCACCAGTCCGGGGCGATGCTGCTGCGTTTGCGTGCCATGCGTCCACTGTGAGCGGAAAGCGCGAACGATGACAAGCGGATTCTGACTCAGCGGCGGCTTCCGCTTACTTTGGGAAAATACCCAGCCAGTCGGTGACGGGAACCTCCGTGTGCAGCAGCCACGCCGAAAGCGCCGTGGTGGCGATGGTGGCGGTGATGATCCACGGATTTTTCAGAAGCTGTTCGGGCTCCAGCCGGGCGCCGATTTCGCTCATGGCATGGCGGAAATAGGCGATGATGGCCAGCAGGATCATGGGAAAGACCCAGATCAGCGGGTGCAGTTCGCGCCGCGTGGCCACGGCCAGACCGGCGCAGAAACAGAAGAGATTGGCGTAGGTGATCATGGCGATCACCAGGCTTTGATTCGTGTAAACCCGGAAGGATTTCCGGTAGCTGCCGCTCACCTGGTCATCGCCAATGAAGCGGAATTCGGCATAGCGCTTTCCAGTCATCAGCAGCGCTCCAAAGGACCACCACGCGAGGACAATCGTCAGCGGCACCCCCGGCCATGCTCCGCCCCTGTCCGGGACGAGGGCGTACCAGCCTAGCCAGAGCCGGATGGGGTTGTTGAACGATTCGGCAATGACATCCAGAAATGCCCGGTCCTTGAGGCGCAGCGGCGGCACGTTGTAAACCAGGCCGCTGAGCAGCAGCAGCAGCAGCGCCACGGTATAGCGCCCGTCGAAAAACCGCAGCGAGAGTCCGAATCCGGCCGCGATGAGCGCAGCCTTGAGCCCCCAGAGCACCGGAACCTTGACCAGTCCCGCCGCTACGCCGCGGCGGCATTTGGTGGGGTGCAGGCGGTCGAATGGTGCATCCAGAATTTCATTCAGAATGTAGTTGGCCGAGGCGATGAGACAGGCGGGCACCAGGGAAAAAAGCGCCCACAGCAGGGTGGGCATTCCCTGCCAGACTCCGGGGACCAGGACCACGGCGGCGGCGTGGCCGAAAAGAATGAAGACATTCTTCAGCCAGTGGTCGGGGCGGCAGACTCGGAGATATTCCAGCAAAACAGGGGAAGGAGTTGGAGTGCGGTGCGGTGGCAGGGAAATTTCGAAACCGCATCATGCGCAGACCCGGCCTGGTGTCATGCGGAAATGCGGCAGAGGCAAGGAGCCTGCCACCGGTGGCCCCTGGCGGCGGCGGCACCAGGGCACATTCCGAAAATCCGCCGATGGCAGGACGGCGTTCACCCGCAGACATGGCGGTGAATGCGGTCTTGCGCGCCGTCCTTTCTGCGGCGACAGGCTGCGGCAGTGCTGGCAAATTCGGCCGGTGACCCGGTGCTTGACCTGCTGCAAGGCAGCCAGGCGATCCAACGGGCGCTGCCGATTGTCCGCTACCGTCCCATGATGCCATACCTATCCAAACACACGGGCTGCACGCTGGCGGCGCTGTTCATTGGCTGCCTCACCACCCGTGCCGCGGAACCGGCCAACCCCATTGCCCTGACGGTGGATGAATCCAAGGGAGAGGCGGAGGTGACGTTTCGCGGGAAACGCGTGCTGCTCTACACCTTCGCCCGCACCCAGCACAAACCGTATGTCAGGGAACTCTGCATGCCCGGCGGCGGAAATGTCCTGCGCGACGCCCCGGCCGATCACCTGCACCACCACGGGTTGATGTATGCGATTCGCATCAACGGGGTGAACTTTTGGGAAGAGCGCGGCGCACCCGGCCACGAACGCCATGTGCGCTGGTTGCACAAGGAAACCGGAACCGATGCCTCCGGTCATCCGGTGGCAACGCTGGTGGAATTGATCCACTGGATTCCCGACAAGGACAAGGCGCTGGAAGATGCCGCCAAGGCAGCCCTGCTGGTGGAAACCCGCACCCTGCGGGTGAGCATGGACGAGCAGGCGCACGAAGTGGCGCTGGATTGGGAGGGGGCGTTTGCAGTGGGTCCGGCGGCGTCCGAAGTGCGCCTGCACGGCAGCGAATACAACGGACTCGGCATGCGGCTGGCCCAGCCGTGGGACCATGTGGCGGTGCATGCAAACTCCACGCGGAAGGCGTTTCCGAATGGCGGACGGCGCGATGTGCTGCCGGCACGCTGGACAAGCACCACGCTTGCCGGCGTGGGCATGCTGGCATTCTTCGGGCACGCGGACAACGCCCGCGGTGACACCCGCTTCTTCACTACGCTGGATCCCTACACCTATCTTTCCGCAACGCAGGCGCTCAATGGGGAGCCGATCCTCCATCGCAGCGGTGACGAGTGGCGCGTGCGCTATCTGTTGACGGTTGGTTCTGAGAAACAAACGCCGGATTCCCTCGATGCCCGCTGGGAACAGTGGAACCAGGCGACCGCGAAAAAATCGGACAAAGAAACCGCCCCACCGAAACCATGAACACGCCGCAGCATTCCGATGATTCGCTGTTTTCCGGCAGGCCGGGAAGCCGTCGCGATTTTCTCCGCACCACCGGTGCTGCCGGCTCCGCGCTGCTGTTCGGCCGCGAATCGGCGGCTGCGGCGGCCCCGAAGGCGGTGAAAATCGACCGCGTGGAGGCGTTCCCGATTCTCTATCCGATGGTGGGCCGCTTTAAGTTTTTCGAGGGTCCCAAAGGCCGTCCGGGCGGACGCCCTTCCGTCGTAGTGAAAATCACCGCCGACGACGGTACCGTGGGCTGGGGTCAGAGCGTTCCCATACCAAAGTGGAGCTACGAAACGCTGGAAAGCGTCCATTCCACGCTGACGCGGTATCTGGCTCCGGAACTGATCGGACGCGATCCGTTCGATCTCGCCGCCATTGAGAATGCGATGAATCACGCCATCGCGCCGTCGTTTTCCACCGGCCAGCCGATCTGCAAGGCGGGCGTGGATCTGGCGCTGTTTGATCTCACGGGAAAATTGCTGGGGAAAAGCGCCGCCCAGCGTTTCGAGCGCAAAGGCCGCGACCGGCTCACGCTGAGCTGGACGCTCAATCCCCGCGCTCTGGATGAAATCGAACCGCTCATTGCCGCCGGCCGCAAGCGGGGCTTCCAGCATTTCAACGTGAAGGTCGCACCCGATCCGAAGTTTGATCTCGAACTCTGCCGCGAGGTGAAGCGGCTGGTGCCGGACGGATTTCTCTGGGCCGACGCCAATGGCGGCTACGACGAAGCCACCGCCCTCGCTGTTGCGCCGAAGCTCGCCGAGATTGGCGTTCCGGTGCTCGAACAGCCGCTGCCCGCGAACCGCCTGGGCGGTTACGCGCGGCTGAAGAAGCAGGGCGCGCTGCCGATCATCATGGACGAGGGCATTGTCTCCACCGTCGAACTGGAGGAGTTCATCGCGCTCAATCTTCTCGACGGAGTGGCCATGAAACCTGCGCGCTGCGGCGGCATCACCGAGTCGCGCCGCCAGATCGAAACCGTGCTGCATCACAAGCTGATGTTTCTCGGCAGCGGCCTCACCGACCCTGACGTGTCGCTCGCCGCCTCGCTGGCGCTCTATGCGGCCTATGATTTGAAATTTCCCGCTGCGCTCAATGGACCGCAATTCCTCGGTGCAAGCATCCTGACAAAACCGTTCGAAGTCGTGAATGGCGAACTGCCGATTCCGACGGGACCTGGGCTCGGCGTCGAAGTGGACGAAGCGGCCATGACCAAGCTCCTCGTCAAAGATTTATGAAAGCACTCTTTTCGGCCCTGGTACTGGCCGCCACGCTCGCAGGTTCCATTGGCGGCGAGCCGATGCGCGCCGAATTGAAGTCCGACCGCGTAGCCATCTTCAACGGCGGACGGCTCTTCACCGAGTATCTCTTCACCGCCGACGAGAAATATCCGTATTTCTTTCCGGTCAACGGCCCGCACTCCGGCGAGAGCGTGACTTCGCGGCGCAACGAAAAGTATCCGCACCACAGCTCGATCTTCTTTGGCTGTGACCGCGTCGATGGGGGGAACTTTTGGCAGGAAGGCAATGACCGCGGACGCATCGTCTCCAAAGACGTGCGCCTGGTGCGCGCCAGCGGTGACGAGGTTGTATTCGAGCAGGACTGCCGCTGGGAGCGCCTCGGCTCGGAGGCTCCGTTCAGCGACCACCGCCGCATCGCCATCTCCGCGCCTTCGGCAGAAGAGCGCATCATCGATTTCGACATCACGCTCACGGCGCTCCTCGCTGTGCGCATTGAAAAAACCAACCACTCGCTCTTTTCGGTGCGCATGGCGCCGGATCTTTCGCCCACCGGTGGCGGAAGCCTAACGAATGCTCATGGCGGCTCCGCAGAACGCGGCACCTTCGGCCGGCCCGCGCCATGGGCGGATTGCCGCGGAACGCGCGGCGGCGCGACGGAGGGTGTTGCCGTTCTGGTGCATCCTGACAACCGCTGGTCGCCGTCGCCGTGGTTCACCCGCGACTACGGTTTCCTCTCGCCGACCCCCATGAACTGGATCGATGCCAAGGGCGTCGCATTCGCACCGGGCGAGAAACTGCGCCTGCGCTACCGTGTGATCGTTCACGGGGACAACCCGAGGCCCGCGGCATTGCAAGCGCATTTTGAGCGCTGGGCCGGCTTGCCATCGGCACCGTCCACCGTGCAGGTTCCACCAAAAGTGCAGCCCTCCGCCGCCGGGCCCCTGCTCAAAGTGTCCCTCGCGATGCGCGATGGAATGCGTTTCGATCCGCCGCGTTTTGCCGCACAGCCGGGGCAGGAAGTGCTCGTTGAGATCGAAAACGCCGACACCACGCATCAGATGCACAATTTCCTGGTGGTCAGACCCGGCAAGCTGAAGGCTGTGGTCGAAGCCGCGCTGCAGCTCGGCGAACACGGGCCGGAAAAACAATTCAATCCCGCGACGGACGATGTCCTCATCGCCAGCGCCTTGCTCCAGCCGGAACAAAAGACCCGGGTGCGTTTTCGCCTTCCAGAAACCGCGGGCATTCACCCCTACGTCTGCACGTTTCCCGGGCACGGCGTGGTGATGTTCGGCGCGATTTACTCCGGCGTGCCGATGCCTGCCGCGGACAAGGATCCCAACATTCCACAGCACGCCGCACAGAGCCTCGTGGCGGGCGGAGGACGGCGGCCTTTTGTGCAGCGCATGTTCATGCCCGATGCCGGCCCGGCAGCCATCGCCGTGGCGCTGCCCGATGGTCAGAATTTTTGCTGGGACGCCGGGCAGTGCCGGCTGCGCTATGCGTGGCGCGGCGCATTCATCGATGCCCGAGGCTACTGGGGAGGCAATGGCAGCAGGCTCGCCGAGGTGCCGGTCGCGCCGTGGTGGCGTGCACCAAAGCAGGATTTTCCGCTTCGTTTCGGCAGAGCCGATGCGCCGCCGCCCGATGTCGCCTTCCTGGGATATGATCTGGACGGCGGGGTACCGGAATTTCACTACCGCGTGGCAGCCACGGAGGTGTTTGAAAAGATCGTCAGCACCCCCGGCGGCGCTGCACTGGAATTGCACTACCGGATTCCCCAGGCGCAGCAGCCGCTCACCTGTCGGCTGCCGGGCGGCATCTGGAAATCTTCCGCTGGCAGCATTGACAACGGAGTGCTGACGCTTTCCACACAGCAGGCCGCCGCATTTACCCTCACGCTAACGGAACCGGCCGGCCTGCACCCTCACTCCAGCAAGCCATGAACTTCTCTGCAGTCGCACTCCTCCTTTTCGCCGCACCCCTGATCGCAGCACCGCCGCAGGACCGCGTGGCGGAGTTTTATCAAATCGAAAACATCGCCGCGCCGCCGGGCGTCGATCCCGAAATCGGCGGCCTCGATGTGCTGCCGGACGGGCGCATCGCCGCGTGTTTTCACCACGGGCAGGTGGCACTGTGGAATCCGCAGGCGCACGAATGGAAGATTTTCGCCGAAGGATTGCACGAGCCGCTTGGGTTGCTCGCGGAACGCGACGGCAGCCTGCTGGTGATGCAGCGCGCCGAACTCACCCGGCTGTGCGACCGCAATGGCGACGGCGTGGCTGACCGCTACGAAACCGTGTGGGACCGCTTCGGCCTGAGCGGAAACTACTGCGAATTTGGTTACGGACCGGTGCGCGGTCCGGACGGACGCCTTTTCGTCTCGCTCAATCTCGCGTCCAACGGAGCTGGCATCCGTGAGGAAAATCGCGGTGCATGGTCCCCGATCGGCGTTCCGCGCGAAGCGTTCTTCACCGACTGGAAGAAAGTCGCGAATGACGTGGGGCGCATGTATTCCCGAGTGGCCTGGCGCGGCTGGGTGATGGAACTCGATCCCGCCACCGGCAAGGCCAAGCCGTTCGCTTGCGGCTTTCGTTCACCCGACGGCATTGGTTTCGACGTCCACGGCAACCTGCTCGTCTCTGACAACCAGGGCGACTGGCGCGGCACCAGCGAACTGCACGTCGTGAAGCGCGGTGGATTTTACGGGCATCCCGCGAGTCTTGTCTGGCGCGACGACTGGGACGGCACTGCCCCGCTCGCAGTACCCGTCGCGAAACTCGACGCGCTGCGCACACCCGCTGCGGTGTGGTTTCCTCACAACACCTTCGCCTGCTCGCCGACCCAGCCGGTCGTGATTCCGCGCACCCCGGCGTGGGGGCCGTTTGGCGGGCAGGTCCTCATCGGTGAAATGAACTACCCGCGGCTGTTTCGCGTGCTGTTGGAGGAAGTGGACGGCGTCTGGCAGGGTGCCTGCGTGACGCTCGCCGACAGCGAAACGCTCAAGCGCGGACTGCATCGCCTCGTCTTTTCCGGCGACCAGCTTTTCCTCGGCCGCACCCACCTTTCGTGGGCCGGCGGCGAGGGGCTCGCCGTGCTGCAGCCGCGCGGGAACGTGCCGTTCGATCCACTCGCCATGCACGCCACGCCACGCGGATTCCGCATCGAGTTCACCGCGCCGCTCAGCGATGCCGCCGCGGATCCGGCCTGCTGGCAAATCCAGCGCTACACCTACGCCTACCATCCAACCTACGGGTCGCCGCAGATGGAGAAAGGTGCCATCACGCCTGCAGGTATCACCCTCAGCCCGGATCACCGCAGCGCTGAGGTCACGCTGCCCGAACTGCGCGAGAACTTCGTTTACGAATTCAACCTCGCGAAACTCACTGGCACCGCTGGCGAGGCGATCCTGAATCCTCACATCGCCTTCACCCTGCGCCGCGTGCCCGGACGCAGCCGGTGAAGTCTGGGTCTGTTTCGCCCGGTGGATGAACACATCCGCCACCGTTCGTTGCCGCCATTGTGCGGGGTGGTTCTCGGTAGGGGGAGGGACGAATGTTCCCGGGAGAAAGTGAATTCGCAGGCAATCTGGAAAACAGGCCTGGTTTTGAACTGCTCCGCAGGAATTTCTTTGCCCTGCAGTGCTCCCCGCGGCATGGTGCGGGCGTCATGAATCAGTTTTCCTCCTACTTTTTGTTTTTCGGGGCAGTGAGCCTGACGCTGGGATTTCTGGGGTATGCACGGGCCAAGAGCAAGGCATCACTGATTTCCGGCGGCATTGCCGGGATCCTGCTCATTGCTGGCGGCATCCTCATGCTTTTGGGACAGCGTGCAGGGTTGTGGACATGTCTGGCGGTGTCCACCCTGCTGACACTGCGGTTTCTCCCGGTTTTTCTAGCCCGTAAAAAAATTTATCCTGCAGGGGTCATGGCATTGCTTGGCATCATCGGCATTGTGGTTGGCGGGTTGCTGCTGGTTCCATAACCTTTTTCCGGACGATGGATTTTGATGAACGAATTCCACCGGCGCAGGCGCAGCGCAACGGATGGCAGTCTGCGGGGGGATCCGGGCGGGGAGGCTGCAGCCAGCTGATTCTGCTGGGCATCATCGCCCTGTTTGTGGTTCTGCCCTTCACTCCGTGGGGGAAACGGGGCCTGCAGCGGGTGATTCCCCCAAAGGTGGTGAAGGAAAAGGAAATCGTGAAGGAGCGGGTGGAAATCCCCGCCCCGCCGCCGCCGCTTCCAGACAAATTTGTTCCGGCCAAAGAGGTGAACGTCGCCCAGATGTGGAATGGAATTCGCATCAAAAACGAAATCGAGGTGACGCCCGGTGATTATGCTTCGAAGGAACGGCTGGACGCGGAGAGCTACACCATTTCGTTCCAGGTGAACGTCAAAATCCCCAAACCCAACCAAACGCTGGGTGACTTGGCCGCGCTCAATCCCGCCCTTCCCAACATGCTACCGGGCCTCAAGACCCTGCTGCCCGCAGCGAAGGTGAGCGGCTTTTACCACTACATGTATGAGCTGAAAAAGAAGGCTGTGCAGATTGACATCACCCGGCTGGACAAGGCGCTTTCCCGGCACAACTTTTTCGATCTGGAAACGGTGCTGGAGCTGGAGGACGGCGGTTCCAAACAGAAGGCATTGCTGATTCAGGGGGAAATGGATGTGGTCAGCGATGGATCAGACGGCGACCGCATGCCCTCGTTTGACGACTACATCGCCAAAAGCCAGCACTTCCAGCCGACCACCAGCTACAACTGGCCGAAACTGACCAAACAGCCCAATCCGCTGCTTTCCCGATATGAAACGCTGCTGGCCAACGCAAGGGAGAAGGCGAAGAACGGAACCAAGGACGAACAGGCAAAGGCCAAATACCAGGTGGAATCACTGCCGAAATACATCGCGGAAATGAAGAGCCGCAGCTACCTCATCGCGCAGGAAGACCCCTTCATGGTCATTCCCTTGTCGATGAAGAGCTACACCGGATTCTACAGCTATGCTCCGGGGTTGGGGGACTATGCGGTGGTGATTTATGGCGACAAAATTTATCCCGCCATCGTCGGTGACTTTGGACCCAGGGAAAAAATCGGCGAAGCCAGCCTGCGACTGGCACGGGAACTGGACCCGAAGGCCGGTCCCTATCGCAGACCCGTGGAAGATTTGAAAGTGACCTATCTGATTTTCCCCGGCAGTGCCGACAAACCGTTCGCCCAGCCGAATCTGGCGAAATGGGGAATTCGCTGCGGTGAACTGCTGGCAAAAATCGGCGGCCTCGGCCAGGGATATGCCCTGCATGTCTGGACGGACCGGTTCAACAAGGCACCGGAAACGCCGCCTCCCGCGGAAACAGGAACCGGTTCAGGTCCGACTGCGGCCAGTCCAAAATAGCCGGTGTCCGCCGCAATGCCGTGGAAAACGGATGTGGAAATCAACCCTCATCGCTGCGTCCGGTCAGGAGCGGCATGAGGTAGTAGAGGAACGTGGCAAGCGACGAAATGAACGCCGCGACATAGGTGAGGGCGGCATTGTTGAGCACGTGATTGACCCCGGCGGATTCATCTCCGGCCCGCACCATGCCCATGCGCAGCAGGATTTCTTTGGCCCGGCGCGAGGCGTCAAATTCCACGGGCAGGGTGACAAGGTTGAAGAGCATGATGATTCCAAATGCGATGGCCGCCACCTTGAGCGAGAGCATGGGGGCGATGAACATGCCGATGCTCAGCACCAAAAAGGGCACAAAACTGGCAATCCGGGTGATTCCCACCGCAGCCATGCGCCACTGGAGCGGAGCGTAGGCCACCGCATGCTGCAGGGCATGACCGCACTCATGCGCCGCCACACCCTGCGCGGCAATGGAACTGCTGCCATACACCGGTTCGGACAGAGCCAGGCGCTTGTGGAGGGGGTCGTAGTGATCGGTCAGTTGACCTTCCGTCGCGACGATTTCCACGTCGTGAATCCCATGCGCCTGAAGAATGCGCCGGGCGACCTGTGCTCCGGTCAATCCAGAAGCGGCGGGAATTTTTGAATAGCGGCTGAAGGCGGAACGCACCCGCCAGGAAGCGAACAGTCCCAAGCCAAGGGTGCCGACAATGAGAAGGATGTAGAGGGGTGTCATGGATGCGAAATTGCCGGGGCGCGGCTGTTCCACCAGTGCAAAGAAGCAAATCGATTGTAAGAAAAACTTCGCCCCAGGCGGCGCTGGAAGCGGATTTCATCCCGAGGATTAGGCGGATGATGCCCCGGCTGGCGCTGCGGTGTTTGCCGTGCAGCCGCCGCCCACGGCTCGCGCAGGGGCGCGGGTTGCGTCAGGGATAGGCCGCGATCACCTCGATTTCCACATTCGCCCCGCGGGGGAGTCCGGCCACCTGGATGGTGCTGCGGGCGGGAAAATTGGCGGTAAAGTATTTGGAATACACGGCATTCATCACCGCAAAATCAGCCAGATTTGTCAGGAACACCGTGCACTTGATGACGTGGTCAAAAGTCAGTCCCTGACTGTTGAGCACGCCTTGGATGTTTTGCAGCACCCGTTCCGCCTGGATGCTGACATCCGGAGAGAAGGCCGCCGCTGGATCGGCTGGATCCAGCGGGATTTGACCGGAGCAAAAAAGCAGATTTCCAGTGCGGACGGCCTGGCTGTAGGGGCCGATGGCGGCGGGGGCTTTGTCAGTTGAAATGATTTCCTTGTGAAACATGGCCCGAACTCTGGATCGGATTCTGCTGCTGACAACGGGAATGCGCTTGCCGGATGTCGGATTTGGCTACGCAAAATCTGGCGGAATCAGCTTGCCCCGCCGCAAGGGCGCGGTAAAAGGCGCTGCATGGCGCAGGATTTTTCGGAATCCACTGCAGCCCACACATCCAATCCATCCAGCAAACCATTCCCATGAAACATCTCATCACCGCCATCACAGCGCTGGCATTCATTTCCTCCGCCCCGCTGTTCGCCAAGGAGGAAAAAGCCGACAAGCCCGACCGAAAGGAACGGAAGGAAAAGAAAGAAAAGGAAAAAGAGGAGAAGGAGAAGAAAAAGGAGGAGGGCAGGAAAGGGGAGAAGAAGGAAACACTGTATGAAGCCATCATCGTACTGGTGAGCGGGGAGCCTACCGAAGCGGATGCCGAAGAGGCGAAAAACTGCCTGAGCACCACCACCGAGTTCAAGACCAAGGAAGCGAAACTTGAAGACAAAAAGATCCATGTGACCCTCGCCGTTGACACTGGTCGGCTTTCCAAGTCCGCCGTCAGCAGGGCGCTGAAGAGCGCTCCAAAATTCAAAGTGGAGAAGTTGGACGACGTCAAACCCGACAAGGAGAAGAAAGAGGACAAGGACAAGGACAAGGAGAAAAAAGAAGAGGGCAAGGAGGAGCCGAAGAAAGAAGAACCCAAGAACGAAAAGTAAGGGAAGGCCGCGGTTGGGAAATCGCCCGTCTGCTTTGGGTCGCTGTGCCTGAAATGGCGCGGTGGGTCAGTCGTGAAATTTGCAATGGTGCCCACCGTTGTCAGCGGAGCATTGAAGCGGCTTGAAACCTTGGGGCACCTTGCCCAGGAGCGGCAGTCGTTTGGGCCGCTTGGCTGAAATTTTCGGCCAGGCGGCCATGCCAGCCCCTCGCGGGGTAATTTGGTATTCTATGGGTGAGGCAATGCGCGGCCCGCAAAACGCCAGCTTTCGCCCCTTGACGGGAGAAGGAAGGCTTTTATAGTGAGCGTCTTGGCCGGAGTGGGAAGCAATTCCCGCTCTTTTTCATTCTAGCGGCAACCCATTTATGACCAGCGAGTTAATCGCACTGTTTGACTATTACGAAAGGGAAAAAGGCATTCATCGGAGCAAACTGGTGGAGGCCATTTCCGGCGCATTGCTGACGGCTTCCAAAAAAAGCGTGGGGCCGGCCAGGGAACTCCGCGTGGACATTGATTCCCAGAAAGGATCAATCAAGGTGGTTGCCAAGCTGATCGTCGTGGAGGACGTGCAGAACCCTTATGATGAGATCCCGCTCAAAGTGGCGCGGAAGATCAAAAAGGACGCGGAATTGGGACAGGAGATTGACGTTGAGGTAACGCCGAAGGACTTTGGGCGCATCGCCGCTCAGACTGCGAAACAGGCGCTGATGCAGCGCGTACGGCAGGAAGAGAAGGCGATGATGTATGATGAATTCAAGGATCGTGCGGGAGATATTGTGGTGGGCACGGTGCGTCGCTTCGAGAAGAGCGATGTGATCATCGATTTGGGCAAATTTGAAGCCACCATGCCGAAAAAGGAACGGGTGGCGACGGAGGACTACCAGGTCGGGGACAAGATTCGTGCCTATGTCGCAGCCGTGGAAAACGGGCCGCGTGGTCCCGAAATCATCTTGTCGCGCAGTCATCCGAATTTTGTTCGCCGACTTTTCGAGAGCGAAGTGAGTGAACTGGCCGACCATACGGTGCAGATCCGTTCCATCGCACGGGAAGCCGGCTACCGCACGAAGCTCGCGGTGTTCAGCGCGGACCCCAAGGTGGATCCTGTAGGGGCCTGCGTCGGCCTGCAAGGACGGCGGGTGAAGAACATTGTCCGCGAGTTGAACAACGAGAAGGTGGACATCATCCGCTGGTCCGACGACCCGAAACAGTTTGTGAAGGATGCCCTGAAACCGGCCAATATCACCGACGAAAAAATCACCCTCGATCCGGCCAACAAGAAAATCCACGTTCGGGTGGCGGAAGAGGATTTGGCCAAAGCCATTGGACGCAATGGTCAAAACGTGCGTCTGACCAAATGGCTGATGGGCTGGGATGTGATGGTGGAGCGAGACTTTTCCGCCCATGAAAAATTGGAGGGCCGGGTGAATGCGGCGGCAGACGTGCTGGCCAAACAATTGGAAATCGACCCAGAAATCGCCCTGCATTTGGTGCGCGGAGGCATGAATAGTCTGGAATTACTTGCTACTGGGGCTGATGCCACCGATGTTGCCGAAATTCTTGGTTCGGGAAGCGAGGAAGCGGAAGCCATCATCAGGAAGGCCCGGACCAAATTCGGAGTGGACGCGGAGTCCGCCTAAAGGGAAACCAACCCGCTCCGAGCCATGCGCAGTCAAAAACCGTTACATGCCCGCCAAACCGAAAGCTCCACCCCCTACGAGTGCCGAAGCTCCTTCCGTGAAATCTGGAAGGAAGCGGTCGGCTGCCCCTGCTTCTGACTCGGCTGAAGTCGGCAAGTCCGACGCTGAAACTCCGGAGACTACTCCGAAAAAAAATACGATCTCGTCCCTGCGGGCCGGTGGAACACTGGACTTGCTGGAGGAAAAGCCAAAAAAGCGCCGGGGCGAGGGCGCTGGAACTGCCGCTCAGGCCGGTTCCGCGGCCATGCCAAAAATCGGTCAACGGAAGGCACCCGCCGCACCAGCACCTGCCGCCGCGCCAGAGCCTCCGAAAGCTTCCCAGCTGGACGAACAAAAGAAAAATGCCCTCTCCCTCTTCGACGAGGATGAAAACAAGGCGCAGCGGGCAAAAAATCGTGAAGCAAAACGCAAGGAGGAAGCCGCCGCCGCGGCCGCCGCCAAGCCCGCGGTGCTGCCGGCCATTTCTAGAATTCTACAGGAGAAGGAGGAGAAAAAAGAAGCGCACCGGGCTGCGTTGACCGCCATTCTTGAAAAAGGTTCCCACCCCCCCGCCGTGGTGCCCTCCATTGGCCAGTCGGAGGAACCCCCAGTCCTCACTGCTGAAATCCCGGGAGGCGGTGAAGCGGAATCCAAAATCATCAACCTCAAGACGCCCATTACCCTGCGGGAACTGGCGGATCGGCTTCAGATCAAGGGGTTCAAACTGGTCGCGGAGCTGATGGAGATGGAGCATTTCGTCAACATCAACAGCCTGCTGGAGGTGGAGTGGGTGGCCAAAATTTGCGAGCGTCACGGCTTTGTCTTTGAACGGGAAAAACGCAAGGAAGGCGGTGGTATCCACAAGGAAGAAAAACCCATCGAACCGCCTCCACCGCCGGTGGAAGTTGCCGAAGTTCTGCTGCCGCGTCCGCCGATCGTCACGGTCATGGGACATGTGGACCACGGAAAAACCAGTCTGCTCGACTGCATTCGTAAAACCCGGGTGGCGGCGGGTGAGGCCGGCGGCATCACCCAGCACGTTGGTGCCTACAGCGTGGAGCACAACGGCCAGAAAGTCACTTTCCTGGACACACCCGGCCACGCCGCCTTCACCCAAATGCGCGCTCGCGGCGCGAATCTGACGGACATCGTCATCCTGGTGGTGGCCGCGGATGATGGCCTGATGCCGCAAACGCTGGAGTCGATCTCCCACGCCAAGGCGGCGGGCGTTCAGATCGTCGTGGCCATGAACAAAATGGACCTCAATTCCGCCAATCCTGACCGGGTCAAGGCCCAGTTGCAGGAGCAGGGGCTCCAACCTGAAGACTGGGGTGGAGCCACCGCAGTCCTGCCGGTGTCCGCACTCAAGGGCACGGGCATCGCGGAACTCTTGGAACATGTGCTGCTGGAGGCGGAGGTGCTCGAACTCAAGGCAAATCCAGCGGCTCCGTGTCGGGCGGTCATCGTGGAATCACGCATCGAGCCCGGCAAAGGCCCCAGCGCGACGGTGATCCCCAGCACGGGCACACTGAAGGCCGGTGCCAGTTTCATCTGCGGTGCTCTTTTTGGAAAAGTGAAAGGCATGCTCAACGATCGCGGCCAGCCGGTAAAGGAAGCCGGACCCGCCATTCCGGTCGAAGTGATCGGTTTCAGCGCCATGCCCAATGTCGGGGATGAACTCGTGGTGATGGATGAACGCGAAGCCAAAAAGCTGAGCGAGCAGCGCAGCGAGGAGCAGCGGTTGGAAAAACTGTCCACGCCACGCCGGGCCACCTTGGAAACGCTTTTCGCGCAAATGGCGGATGGGGAGAAGCAATCGCTGCGGGTCATCTTGAAGAGTGATGTCCAGGGCTCCCTCGAAGCCATCATCGGACAACTGCAGGACATCAAATCCGCGAAGATCAAGCTGGAACTGCTGCATTCGGCAGTGGGTCCCATTTCCGAAAATGATGTGCTGCTGGCCAGCGCTTCCAATGCCGTCATCATCGGTTTCAACACCAAGGTGGAAGGCAAGGCCGTAAAAGCCGCCAAGGCAGAAGGCGTGCAGATCAAGCTCTTCTCCATCATTTACGAACTGTTCGACCAGGTGAAGGAGGCGATGCTGGGCTTGCTGGCACCGGAAACCCGGGAAAAAACGCTGGGGCACGCCCTCATCAAACAAGTGTTCAAGGTCAACAAGGGCAAGGTTGGCGGCTGCGTGGTGCAGAATGGACGCATTGTCCGCTCAGCCCGGGCCCGGGTGCTCCGCGGCAAGGAGAAAGTTCCCGTTTACGATGGGGGATTTCACACGTTGCGCCGCTTCACGGAGGATGTCACCGAAGTGCGCAATGGACTGGAGTGCGGCATTCGACTCGGGGATTTCAACGACTACGAGGAAGGCGACATCATCGAGTGTTACGAACTGGAGAAGATCGCCCAAACGCTGTAGGGCAGCCCTGCTGCTTCCGTGCAGTTCTCAGACTCGATCAGCGTCAGGAACCATCCGTTTCGTCATGAAAAACCGTCTGCCCAGAGTCAATGAACTGATCCAGCGGGAGTTGGGAACCATTCTGCAGAGGGACTTTGATTTTTCCGGGATTCTGGTGACCGTCAATGCCGTGGACATTACGCCGGATCTCCGCCACTGCCATGTTTACATCGGGGTGATCGGCGGCGAACCGCAACAGAACGACGCGGTGGCGCAACTGAATGAAAAGCACGGCCTCATTCAACGGCGGCTGATGAGCCGCATTGTCCTGAAACGGACCCCGCAGCTCCATTTCAAGCTCGACCACAGTGTGGAGCGCGGTGTCAGGGTCACTCGCATCATGCAGGAAATCGATGAACAGATTGGCCCGGACGCATGGAAGGAACTGCTGCCGGAACCGGAACGGGACTAGCCGGTTTTTCCCGACTTCTTCGATGAGGAACAGCCGCTCCATCCGTCCATCATCAATTGTTATTCCATCAAACAACGCCGCTGCCCGCCCGGCCAGAGGTGGAGCCGCACTTGCAACGCACCCGATGCTCACATTTTTGAAGCGCAAAACGCCGGCTCCGCTGCACCGCTCCGCAGCACAGGCCGAATCCATCGCCCCAGGGTGGCTGCTGCCGGTGCGAATGGCCGAAGGCCACGCCAGATGGAATCTGATCCTCGAAGAGGAGTTGACTCGCCGCCTGGAAGGCATGGGCATTCCCCTAGCCTATCATCCGGAACCGCGGAGCAACTCGCCAAGCCGGGAAGAGTGTGAATTTTACGGATACGAATCCCTGCTGGGGCGCAGCGCGCTGGATGAGGGCATTCTGCTCCGGCGCAACGGCTGCAAGCAGCTCTATCCGCGATTCCTCGCCATTCTGGGTGCCAGTCCTCTCTGCCTTCTGGCAAAGCCCGGTGGTGAAATCCTCATTTCCGGCACGGATGTCCCGTACGTCGCCGTCTTCACGAATCTTTTCCGGGCCCAGGATGGACAGAAAACCGAGGGAAAGGACTATCCGGAAATCCTGGAAAAATCGGGAGAGGCACTGCTCAAGCGATATGCCAATCATGGCTTTTTGCTCAACCTCGGGTCGCCGGGCGTCACCTTTGCCATTCCCCCCGAAATCATCAATGAGTTGCGGGGCGCTTTGGGTTGCTGCTGAAGGGTGGAGTCGGGAAAATGGGTTTGGTGTGGAGGTCTTGCCGCATGGGATCGGAAGACGGCGATGCGGTGGAAAATGCCGGGTGTTTTATTCTTCGCCAGTTGCGCCGCATGGCATCCAGTGCAAGAGCTAGTGGTTTCTTCACCTGATGCGGCGTTCCGATTCCAGTCTCCCAACCCTGGCTCTGCTTGTCATCTGCGGGTTGCTGGGCGCGGTGCTGTCCGGTGCCATGCCAGCCCAGGAGGTTGCCGCGGAAGATGCCGGGCTCAGCACGGCCGAGACAGCGCGGCTCACGCAATACCTGCCCCGCACGTTTCCGAAACTGCTGCGACGCCACCGGGTGCGGGTGGTGGTGCTGGGTGACAGCATCAGCAACTACTACACGCCCGCCGCAGACTGCCATCGCCGGGAGAAATCCTGGCACCACGTTTTTCTGCAGCGGCTGGCGGATCGGTTTTTTTTCACCGGAAGCGTACGGGATGCATTTGCCAGGGAGAACACTGGGCTGGGGGCCGTGGCGACCGAAACTTTGGAATCCCCGCCGAGCCTGCCGCCGCGCGGCGAGGTGCCGCCACTCCTGGCGCGCATCGCGGGAGGGCCGGAGATCGTCCTGCATTCTTTTGCACGGGATGGAGCCACCGCCGTGCAGGCGCTCCAACCGCTGACGACCGGAGCCTTTGACTACAACCCCGACCTGGTGCTGTTCATGTTTGGCACCAATGATGCCAACAGCAATGCGCCGGTCGCCGCATTCCGGCAGTCGCTGGAGGCTGTGGTAGGCCTGTGCCGGTCGCACCAGGCGGATCTCATTGTGGTGGGGCCGCCGTTGATTTTCGGTTCCCCCCTGCAACTGGCCCGAACCCGGCCGTTTGCCCGCGCCGCACGGCAGATTGCTGGAAAAGCGGGGGTGCTTTTTGCCGATGCGGGCAAGGCCCTGGGCCGGGTCGCACAGGAGGCTGCACCGGATGAAAAAACGGCCTGGCAGGTTTTTCTGGATGCCGTGGCAAAATCCTACCGGCACGAGGGAAAATTGGATGCGCTGCATCCAAATGCCGCGGGGCATGAAACCATTGCCAATGCGGTCTGGGAGAGTCTTTTTTCCGGTGAAATGGAGGACTCGTTTCATCCAACCGCAGGGCTGGTGCTGGCGGATGCGCCCTCAAAGTTTCCCTCCCTGCTGCTCACGCTCCACGAGCCTGCAGAGCCAAAATTGGCAGCCAATCCGCAAGCCCATGGCGGCCCCGCAGCGAATATGCCCCAGCCTCCCGCACCGGATGCGGAAGCGGAAAAGTTCTCGGCACCGCCCGTCTCCCCGGCCGCCAAACAGCATCCTCTGACATCCGGTCACGCTGCGGTGGATGCGGCTGATTCGAGGCCGCCAGCAGCCGTGACTGGGGTGGTGCTTTCCGTGCTGCCTGTGGACAGCCAGTGGCAGCTTGCAGAGGAGCCGACCTTTGCCGTGAAGGAATTTTCCGGACGGCGCACCATGCGCCTGCCGCTTGGCCCGCTGGCTGCCACCGGCTCCAATGCCTATTGCGGTGAATCCGTGACGGTGAGTTTTGTCCTGCATGACGGAATCTTCTCCCGGCTGCTTGATGTGGATGCCGGCGTGCTGCCCATCGCCATGGAAATCCCCATCGGACGTCAGGAAGGAATCGCCGGCGACCTCTCGCTGGACTGCACCCTGGTGAATCTGGAGCAGGAACCGTTCCATGGCACCGCCACGGTGCACTGGCTTGCCCGCTCGTACGATCTGGAAGTCGCGGTTGAGGGAAAGTCCACCAAACCACTTCGGCTGCGCGTTCCCATTCCGACTGCGGGCCCCAGCCCACTGCGTGAGCCGTTCAAGGTGACGCTGAAAAGTGGTGAACGGCAGTACCTGTTTCTCCGCACCATTGAAGCAACGCGCAATCTGGGGCTCGGTGAAAAATACCCCCTGACACCTGGTGCATCCGGAACGGAGAAAAAGCCGCCTGGCCAGTTCATGCCCACCGTCATGGTCAAGGCCGATGCGGTGGGGCTGTACACCAGTTTTGAACTCCCGCCGCTGCCCGAACAACGCAGCGCAGCCCTGCCATCGGCCACCGTGTCCCTGAGCATTGATGCCCGTGCTCCTGGAGACCGCGGCAAGCCGGGCTTTGTGGACTTGCTTTCTGTGGACATTCCCTGGCAGGACGGCCCGGCCAGCGTGCGTCAGCCGCATCCGGCCATTTTTGGCAACGGCTATGACCGCGAGCTGAACTCCGCGCATTTCCGCGCCTCGGTCGCCACCGAGTCGGCGGGCCGCCGCCTTGTCCGCATCGACATTCCGCGGAATTACTTTTACCTCCACCAGTGGAGTCTGGTGGAAGCCGGACAAAACACGCTGGGCTTCGACGCCGTCCTTTCGCTGCCGGCCTTCTCTGCCGAACAGCCAGAGGGCTATTTCGCTCCTGAAAATGCGTGGGAGCTTTCCCGGTCCAGTTTTCCCCGGCGCGACACCCAGCGGCTGTCCGTGCTGGAACTGCGGACCAAGCCGTCCGGCGCGTGGACGGTGCGGATTTTTTGAATGGTCAGGCTGCCTCAAAAATCCAGCCAGCGGATGTGCAGGCCGGGCGGTGCCGTGAAGTCAGGCGGCACGCAGCCGGGCTTCGAGCGGATGACCCGGCGTCCGCCCAGTGCGCAGCCCTCCTGCAGCAGGCGGTCGAATGCGGCGGCTGAAAGTCCCATCTGATTGGTGCAGCACAACAGGCGTCCAGACGGTGCCAGAACCGTCAGCGCAGCGGCCACCAGCGATGCATAGTCGCGCTCCACCCGCCAGAGTTTTCCGGCATCGTTTCGTGAGAACGTGGGTGGATCGAGGATGACAAGTTCATATCGCCGCTGCTTGTTGGCGAGGCGGCGCAGCCAGTCGAAGGCGTCACCCCTGCAGAAAAAATGTCCGGCGGGATCGATGCCATTGAGCAGAAAATTCTGCTGGCCCCAGTCCAGGCAAGGCCGTGAGAGGTCGATGCTCTCCGCGACCGCACCGGCGGCGGCAGCGGCGACACTGAAAGCACAGGTGTAGGCAAACAGGTTGAGCACCCGCTGGCCGCGGCGGCACGACTGCCGAACCACGCGGCGCTGCTCCCGCTGGTCCAGGAAAATTCCCAGCGAGTAGCCCGCTTGGAAATCAATGCGGAATTGAAGCCCGTTCTCCAGAATGACAACCTCCGCAGCTTGCTGTCCTGCCACGCAAAGCGGGGCCTCCTTTTGATGCTGGTCCAGCCGTTTCCACCACAGTGACTGCCAGCCCAGATCTGGCGTCTGCACCAGATCCTCTGGAAATGGAACACCCTTGGTCTGCACCGCCCAGTGGCCGGCAAAACTGTCGATGAAAACGCCTGGAATGCCGTCGCCGCTGCCGTCGCAGAGGCGCCACGCATTGGTGGCACTCCCGGCGGCGTTTGCCAGTGGTTCCCTGCGCTGGATTGCCCGCCGCAGCCGTTCCAGGACATCGCCGGATGCGGATGAATGGTGAGGCTGTCGGTTGCGCGGAGGCATTCCGGCAAATGGACGCGCAATCCGCCGCGTCGGCAAGCTGCCAGTTGTCCGCCCGGGGATTGGTCAGGAAGTGGCTTGCACGGCATGGGGAAAGGCGGATGCTGTGCCCAGATGATCGATGATTTCTGTGCCGAGGCACGGCGTCTGGCAGACGCCGGAATGCTGGAGGAGGCCCTCCAGTCGGTGGTTTCCTTTGTCCGTGTTCTCAACGAGGACCCTGCAGTGGCCGGACAGATCTATGAGTCCAGGGATCTCGATGCCGTCTGCCTCGACTTGGGGAGAAAGCATTTTCTCCAACCAGAGCCGGAGGCCGCAGCGGAACTGCCGCAGGATGCGCAGGTGTATGTCAGCACGGAATTGTATGCCGCCGGAGGTCACACCAGAGTGCTCCATGATTTCCTTTCCGTTCAGCCCGGACGACTTCACGTCATTTTGGTGACGGACATTTTCAACCGAACAGACCCTGATGAAACCGCTGCCCATTTTGCCGGATTGCCGGTGTTGTTCCAATGGGCTCCGCGGGGCGGACTGGTGGAAAAAACCCGCTGGCTCGCCAAACGGCTGTGCGAAATTGCCGGTCGCCGGATTTTTCTTTTTCACCACCATGAAGATGCCGTTGCCGTGGCGGCAGCTGCTGCGGTTCGCCCGCCCAGACTGCATTTCTACCACCACGCCGACCACCACCTGACACTCGGGATGCACCTGGACTGCGAGGCGCATGTCGATTTGACCGCCTTTTCCTTTTTTCACTGCCGCGACCACATCGGCCTGCCACGGGTCGTCTATCTCCCCCTGACGACCAACGATTTTCCGTCGCGCCCCCTGACGCATTTTTCCCGCGGCAGCGAGAGCGACGCATTCCTAACCTGTGCCGCCGGCAATGAGGGGAAATTCTGTTCTCCCTACGACTTCCGCTATTTTTCAATGATCGCCGACCGACTGGAGGCCGCTGCGGGACGGCATCTGCACATCGGTCCGCTAGGGCAGGAGAGGCTGGAGGAAATCACGGCAACCCTGCGCCATCGAAATCTCGCAGAGGATCGTTTCCAGCACCTTCCCCAGGTGCCGTCGCTGAGTGGGGCGCTGGGGGAACTCGGCGTTTCGCTCTACCTCGGTTCCTGGCCCATCGGTGGAGCCCGCGGACTGCTGGAGGCGCTGGCCAGTGGAACGCCGGTTTTTGGCCACGCCAACTACGAGCATGAATACCTTGGCTGCCACAGCCTGCTGCCGCCTGGTGCTCCGCTCTGGCACCGGCCCCAGGAATTCACCGCCCGGCTGTCCAGCATCACCGCAAAACAGTTGCAGCAATGGTCCGCCGAAAACCGTCGGCATTGGGAGAGCTTCCATCGCGGGGCACTGCTCCGCGATGCTCTGGCCGGCGACTGCCTGCCGGAGAGGATACCGCCACCGCTTCCTCCCTATGAACCGGACCGGCTGCGCTCGTGGCTGGCCCGGAGGGTTCTGGGTGGAGCCCCGGCACCAGGTAGGGCGCTGGCCGCTGCGGAGCGCAAGATCCAGCTACTGGAGGAAAGGCTCGAAAAATCGCGGGCCAGCCTCTGCCAGGTGCGCGAGCGGCTGGCCCAGGTGCGCTCGGAACGGGACGAAGCGAAACGCAGTCTGGGAACGAAGCTGCGTGGTTGGCTGCGCGGCAACTGAAGCTTTGCCACGCCTCGCCCGCTGTGCTACGGCAGGGGGCACCGCATGCCAAAACCCTCCCCGGAACCCATTCCTGCCAACGATTTCCGCGCCCTGTGGAGGGAGATTCGCGCCGCGGCACTGGAGGCCGTGGACCGGGTTGGCAACAGCGGCTGGTTCATTCTGGGCAGGGAAGTGGAGGCGTTCGAGCAGGCGCTGGCGGCCCATTGGGGAATGCGTCAAGCCGTGGGAACCGCCAATGGCATGGATGCGTTGGAGATCGCGCTGCGCGCCGGGGGACTGCAGGCGGGAGACAAGGTCCTGACAACTCCGCTCAGCGCCTTCGCCAGTACCCTCGCCATTCTGCGCGCTGGGGGACGGCCAGTTTTTGTGGACGTTGATGAAAGTGGACTCATCGACCTTTCCCTGGCCCGGCAGGTATTCGCCGCGGACTCCAGCCTGAAGTGGTTTCTCCCGGTCCATCTCTACGGACACTGTCTGAACCTGGATGCCCTCGAATCCCTGCGGGATGCATTCGGGCTGCGTGTCGTCGAGGACTGTGCGCAGTCGATCGGCGCCACCTGGGGCGGGCGAATTTGCGGCAGTGTCGGCTTTGCTGCCGCCACCAGTTTTTACCCCACCAAAAATCTGGGCGCGATGGGCGATGGCGGAGCGCTGTTAACCAACGAACCAAAAATCGCTGAAACCGCCCGGATGCTGCGTGACTACGGCCAGTCCGCCAAATACCAGCATGCCGAACCCGGCCTCAATAGCCGCCTGGACGAGGTACAGGCGGCCCTGCTGCACGATGCCCTGCTGCCGCGCCTGGCGGATTTTACCCGCCGCCGCCGCCTCATCGCCGCATTTTACCGCCGGGAATTGCGCCATGAACTGATCGATCCCGTCCACCAGCCCGAGGGCAGCGGCAGTGTGTTCCACCTCTACCCGGTGCTGGTCGAACAGGACCGCGATGACCTGCTCAAACACCTCCAGCGCCTTCAGGTTCACGCGGGCATCCACTATCCGGTGCTCATTCCAGACCAGCCGGCGATGCGTGCTGCAGGCGGGGAAATCCTTGGCTCCCTGCACCGGGCCAGCCGCATTGCCCGCAGTGAGATTTCCCTGCCCATGCATCCTTTCCTGACAGATTCCCAAGTGGAAAACGTCGTTGCCGCCTGCCATTTCTGGCGTCCGGATTCTGCCTGAAACCATGCCTGCCACCGATCTCATTCACCCCGGCGAAACCCGCAACTGCACCGTTCAGGGGGTGCAGCGCATCATCCTCCGCCAGCATTTGGACGAGCGCGGACCGTTGTGCGTGCTTGGACAAGGGGCCGCGGCGCTGCCTTTCGTGCCGCAGCGCCTGTTTTTCACCTCCGGGGTCAAGGGCACCCGCCGCGGGGAACACGCGCACCGCCAGTGCGCCCAGCTTCTCATCTGCACGTCCGGCAGACTAACGGTTCTGGTGGACGATGGCTGGTGTCAGGAGGAAATCCTCCTCTGCAGCCCGCAGGAAGCCCTGCTCATCCCCCCCATGATCTGGGCCGAACAATTCGACCACTCGCCCGGCACCGTCCTGCTGGTCCTCGCCTCCCATGCTTACGATGCCGCAGACTATCTCCGCACGCGGCAGGACTGGCTGGAGGCCCTTGGCAGCCAGTTCGGCATCTGAGATAAAATTACCTCCCGACGCAGTTCTCGCAGCGATGCCGCATGGCATCTGCCCTCTGCGCACCAGGAAAAAACAGTGCAGGCCCGCACTCAGGGCCACTGGAGGCGCAGGCCATCGTAAGCCACTCGGATGTGCGAGGGCAGCGTGACCTCGAATGAGGCGTGGCCCAGCTCATGGCAAAGGTGGGTGAAGAATGCCCGTTGCGGGGCCACCGCATCCACTGCTGCGAGTGCTTCCTCCACGGAAAAATGGGTGGGAAGCGGACGCTCGCGCAGGCAGTCCACGATGAAGGTGTCCACGCCGTGCAGCCGGCGCAGGGTTTCCTGGGGGATTTGCTTCACATCGGGAATGTAGCCGACCAGTTTGTTGCCACCACGCGAGAACAGATAACCGTTGGTTTCCGCTCCTCCGTGGACAACGGGCAGCGGAGTCACTTCCGTTTTCCCCAAATGAAATGCGCCCTTCACTTCGCGGGGTGCGGGCTTAAAATAACCGGCAGGGCGGTTCGTGCCGTCGAAGGCAAACGCGAAGGCCCGGCGCAGCGCACTGAGCACCGAGGCATTTCCGTGGACGGGCAGCGAGGCCTGTTCCCCGTATGTGAAGCGGCGCAGATCGTCGAACCCCATGACGTGGTCGGTGTGTTCATGGGTGTAGAGCACGGCATCCAGATGGGAAATGCCGGCGCGGAGGCACTGGTGGCGGAACTCGGGCCCGGTATCAATGACCCATGCGAGTTCCGGCGAGCGCATGAAAACCGAACAGCGGTCCCGCTTGTCGCGTGGATCCTCGGAAGTGCAGACCGCGCAGTGGCACCCGATCATGGGAATGCCGACGGACGTGCCCGTTCCCAAAAAAAGCATCTCCAGTTCCGGATTCACTGGTCGGCGGTACCGGTGGAAGAGGTTTCTCCTTTGGGTGCATCCTCAGTTCCCTGCGGCCACCAGACATGCAGAATCATGCCGAGGCCACCGATGACAAACAGCAGAGGAAACCAGAGCGAGTAGAGCGGCGCCTTGGTGGCGCGCTCCAGAATGGCCTGGTCGGGATTCGTCGGGTTGACGTAGCACACGGTGCTTTGGCCGGGTTTATACCGGCTGAGGACGCCTTCGGCGACCGTCCTGTCCACAAAGGAACCGTCCACCGTGCGAATGCTGTGGCCTTTGCAGGAAACATTGCCCGAAAGGTAGGTGTATTCGACGACGGGACGCCATTGCACCGGGCTGTTCAAATGGAGCCTCTCTTCCTTCAATTCGGACCTGACAATGGCGCAAGGCACTTCCGTCCAGCCGCCTTGATCAACCGCCCGCTGGTAGGCGCGCCACAACATCCAGGTTCCGACGGCACCGGCTACGCACAGAACCAGCGCAAAAAACGTGAGAATCAGCTTCGCACCGGCAGAAGCGCGTTTTGGCCTGCCCGTCGGAGGCGGGGAGTTGGCGGTCATGATCCGAAATCCAAAAGCCGGAAAATGGAAACACTCCAGGCTGCTCAGCCCGTCTGGCAGCCTGGAGTGAACATGGGGCTCAGCAGGAATGCAGTTACTTCAGTTCCGCGAGCTTGGCCTTGATGGCTTCGAAGTCAGGAAGCTGGCCGGGATTGTCGCTGCTTTCCGCATATTGAACGATGCCAGACTTGTCCACAATGAAGGCGGACCGCTTGGGCACGCCGCTTTGTCCGAGATTTTTGTCCGGCAGAAAGGAGTCGTAGGCGATGCCGTAGGCGCGGGCCACCGAGTGGTCGTAGTCACTGGCCAGGGTCACCGTGATGCTTTCCTTTTTCGACCATTCCGCCTGGGCGAAGGGATTGTCCCCGCTGATGGCAATGACGGCGGCGCCGAGGCTGCTGTAGTCATTGAGGCCGTTGGACACGGAGCAGAGTTCCTGGGTGCAGACGCCGGTAAATGCCATCGGCACGAACAGGACCAGGACATTGGATTTTTCCTTCAATTCGCCCAAGGTCACGTATTTTGGTCCTTCGGCGGTGAGCGTGGTGAGTTTGAAGTCGGGGGCTTTGCTGCCAACTGCGAGCATGGTGTGTTGTTTGGTTAGGTGTTTGAGAGAATCAGGCCCGCAGCGCAGGCTGCGGGGCGGAAGGGATAAGCGCGGTGCCGCCGGATGTCAAAAGCCACGCATTCCGAATGCCGCTGGCGTTTCCCGGATCCTGGTGTATCTGGCGGAATTCCTTCATTCCCTGACGCCATGTCCATCTTCACCGGCTGTGTTCTCGGTTTCATTCTTTGGTTCCTGGTTCGCTACCTCGTCGCCGGGCTCTACACAGTGAATCAGAATGAACGCGCGGTGAAAACCAACTTCGGCAGGGCGCAGCGCATCGGGAATCAGACGACGCTGGAAGACCCTGTCAGTGAAATGCTGCGCGAGGATGAAAAGCAGCGCTACAGCTACCCGCAGGTCCGCGTGATTCCGCCCGGCGGTCCCTATTTCAAATGGCCGTGGGAGAGAGTGTTCAAAGTGTCCGTGGCCACGGAGACGGTGAACATGGCATGGGACCCGGAAAATCCCACCGCGAATTCCGCCGGCACGGTGCTGGAGGCGGTGACCAAGGACCAGTTGAACACCGGACTGACCGGTCAGATCCGCTACCGCATCTCCGAACGCAACCTGTATGCCGCCATTTTCGGAGTGAAGCGGCCGCTGGCCCACGTCATGGGGTATTTTGTTTCCGTACTCCGCGAACGCATCGCCAATTTCGAGGCCCCGCCACCCGTGGCTCCGCCGCCGGAAGCCGGTGCCGAACTGTCCGCCCGGAGCGGCGGTCCGGATGCCACCATGGTCACCGGCATTTCCATCAATGACATCCGCAAAAACCTGAGAGACCTCAACGAGCACATGGACCAGGAATGCCTCTCTTCCGCTGCCCGTTACGGCATGGTGCTGGACGCTTCGCTCATCACCGGGATCGACCCTCCGCCGGAAGTCGAATCCGCCCTGGCAGCGATCAATACCGCCTACAACGAAGTTTCCTCGGACATCTCTCTTGCTCAGGCCGCTGCCGATCAGAAAATCGTTCAGTCCAAACGTGCCGTGGAGATTGAAACGCTCAAGGCGCAGGCGGAAACCGAACCGCTGGCGCGACTGGCAGCGCAGCTCTGCGAACTGAGGGCCAGCGGGCCGGACGCTCTGCGCTCGTATGTGCGCAACGTGCGTCTGGCGCTGTTTGAAAAAACCGAACGCGTTTTCCTGGAGGGCCGCCGCTCATGAATGCTCTGCTCGCCGCGGCGGTCACCTTTGCCGTCTGTTTTGTGGGTGTGCCCCTGGTTCTCTGGATCGGGCGGATGTTCGGCCTGTATGTCGTCGTCCAAGAACGCCGCTGTCTGGTGTATGTTCTTTTCGGAAAAGTGGTCGCCATTCTGGAGGAGCCGGGGCTTCACTTTCTGCTGGCCGAGGTCGGCGTGAAGGCATTCATCGTGAACTGGCTGGGACGCTGTCACGTCATCGACATGCGGCTGGACCAGCAATACCTGCGCAGCCAGGCTGTCAATTCCGAGGAGGGCGCGCCCATGGGCATCGGCATCTGGCATGAAATGTACATCAGCGATCCCGTCTCCTATCTTTTCAAGAATACCGACCCCCGCGGCTCCCTCGGGGCGAATGTGAGCAACTCCACGGTGCGCTGCCTGAGCAACATGCCGCTGGCGGTGATGCTGGTGGACCGCCATGCCATGAGCAACACGGTGCGCCAGGAAGTCTCCCCCAAAAGCCATGAGTGGGGCTACCGGCTCGGCTCCGTGTACATCCGCAAGGTGCATTTCCGCGATCTGGGCATGATCCGGCAGATTGAAAGCAAGGTGGTGAACCGGCTGCGCCAGGTCACTTCCGCCATCAAGCAGGACGGAGCCAACCAGGTCAGCATCATCACCAGCACCGCCGAGCGTCAGGCCGCCGTGGAATTCGCCAAGGCCGCTGCCATCCGCCCGCAGATCGTCGGTGCGGCGCTGCAAAAAATCTCCGCCGATCCCGCGGTGTCCTCCGCCCTGTTTGAGGTTCTGGAAACGCAGAAACTGCTCGCCGGTCCGGCCCGGATCACCCTGGTGCCCGATGGCGGCAGTCTCATCGGACAGATCGCTGCCGCGGATTCCGCCATCGGAGAGGCTCCGCCGGCCGCTGCCTCCAGTGCCGCTGCCCACCTGCATCCGCCTCCTCCGCCCCCCGCAACCACTTGGCCTCAGGTCAACTGCCCGTCCTGCAACAAGCCCTTCCGAATCGACCCGGGTTCCTCCCGCGTGGCCTGCCCCCACTGCGCGCAGTATCTGTCCGTTTCCTAACCGAATTGTTCCGGGTCTTTCCCGTATCTTCCCGCCCGACATGTCCGTACCCCAGACCATCATTGGCATCGCCTACGACTATGACCAGACGCTGAGCCCCACCTACATGCAGGACGAGGTGCTCTTCCCCGCTTTCGGCATCAATGCGGCCATCTTCTGGAAAAAATGCCAACAATTGGTCCGCGAGGAGGGATGGGAGAGCGAGCTGGCTTATCTGAAAACCATCCTTGACTCCATCGACATCGATCGGCCCACGCAGCAAACGTTGGTTGAACTTGGGAAGAATCTGAAATTCTACCCTGGCCTTCCGGAGATGTTTGGGGAGCTGGAAGGAGTGCTGACCGACACCCACCGGGCGCTCGGTATCACCATCGAGCATTACATCATCTCCAGCGGCATCAAGGCCCTGATCGACGGCAGCGCATTAAAAAACCATGTGCGTGCGGTCTTCGGCTGCGAATTCGCCACCGACGTCCAGGGGCGCATCACGTTTCCAAAACGCGTCATCAGCCACACCCAGAAAACGCAGTATCTTTTCCGCATCAACAAGGGCCTGCTGGACCCCGGCCAGGATGTCAACGACCACATGCCTCAGGACCTGCGCCGCATTCCCTTTTCCAACATGATCTATCTGGGTGACGGTCCCACCGACGTGCCCTGTTTTACCGTCATGAAGCAGTTCGGCGGCCATGCCATTGCGGTGTATAATCCGGACGATCAAAGCCGCAGCAGCTTTCGAAAATGCTATCAACTGGCGACGCATGCACAGCGCATCAAGCACATCGCCCCGAGCGATTTCCGACCCGGCAGCCACCTGCGCATGCTGCTGGAGGAAATGATCCGCGAAATCGCCGACCGCATTGTGAAAACCCGGAACGAAGAACTGGTGGAAGGCGTGGTGGGCGCCCCCAAGCACTAGCAATTGTCAAGGTTTCACGGGCGGCATGAGACTCTACGACTACTGGCTGCGCACCGCTGCGGAGCATGCCTCCAGGTCGGCGCTGCGCGACACGGCCACGGGCGTGGAGCTTTCATTCGAGGCGCTCAGGCGGCTGGCTGCAGAGCAGCCGGTGGCGCCCGCGGTGGTGTTTGCGACTGGCCGCGGAGTGGAATTCATTCTCGCCGTGCTGGCCGCGTGGAGGGACGGCTCGGTGTTGTGCCCGCTGGATGCGCAGGCTCCGCCCGCACCGCCTCCGGAGGAAATCCTTGCCGCACGCCGCATTGCCCACATCAAGCTGACCAGCGGCACCACCGGGGTCCCGCGGCAGGTTCTCTTCAGGGAGGAACAGTTGCTGGCTGACTGTGAGAACATTTGCGCCACCATGGGGCTGCATCCGGACCTTCCAAATCTGGGCGTCATTTCCCTGGCGCACAGCTACGGATTTTCGAATCTGGTGCTGCCGCTGCTGCTCCGGGGAGTTCCGCTCGTCCTGGCCCCGAATGCTCTGCCGGCTTCCGTGGAGAAGGCGCTGGCTCCCGGCTTTCCCGCAGTGCTGCCGGCCGTGCCGGCCATGTGGCGGGCCTGGCATTCCATTGGATTGCCGGGGCCGCGGATTGCGCTGGCCATTTCTGCCGGTGCGCCGCTGGCAGTGGAATTGGAACGCAGCATTTTTGAATGCTGCGGCCTGAAAGTGCACAATTTTTATGGTGCCAGCGAATGCGGCGGCATTGCCTTTGACCGCACCGCCGAACCGCGCAGTGATGCGGAGATCGTCGGTGCGGCCATGGACAACGTTGCCCATGAACGGACGCCGGACGGGAGATTGGTTGTTCGAAGCGCTGCGGTTGGCGAACTCTACTGGCCGCCGATGCGGGACGGAGCAGAAACGCTGGGTGGTGGCCGTTACGTGACGGGAGACCTGGCGGAACTGGATCGAGGAGTGGTGCGTCTGACGGGGCGCGCCGGAGAGGTGATCAATGTGGCCGGACGGAAACTGCATCCGGGAGAAATTGAGGAATGGCTGCTGCAGGAGCCCGGAGTGCGCCATGCCGTGGCCTTCGGCGTGCCCAGCCGCGATGCAGAACGCTGCGATGACATCGCGGTCGTGGTGGCGCTGGAACGCGGCGCGCCGCTGAGTGTGCTGCAGCGGACCGCCGCTGCCGCCCTCCCTTCCTGGAAATGTCCCCGCCACTGGCGAATGTGCGACGGGCTGCAGCCCGATCACCGTGGAAAAATATCCCGGGCGCTGTGGCGTCGCCGGTTCCTTTCCGGTGATTTGTAAGTTCCTAACCCGGCGGAGCCGGAACCAAGAGTTTGCCGTGAATGGTAGCATGGCGGCATGAATGCACCTCATGCCTGCACGCCGACGGGATTGCTGGAGCGCTACGCCAACCAAGTCGAAGGAACTCTCAGTTGTTTGGACCGTGTCGTCATCACCGGGACTCTGGTGGAAGTCGCCCATGCGGACGCAGTCACCGCCCGCCTCGCGCACGAAGGGATCCTTTGTTTTGACATCAAGGAGTTCGCCGATCCGCTGCGCAGGCAGATTTGTGAGCGCGCCAAGTCTCTCGCCACGGATGCCGGTTTGGAGGTGGAGTTCATCCGGCGAAAAAACTTCCGCAAGGACGAGCGCGTCGCCGCCATCCTGGAGAAGCGCGGGCGGCACCCGGGGCTCGTTCATGTGTTCAGTGCCATGGAAAATTGCACCGCCTTCGAGCCCTGGCATGACCGTCAGGGCGGCCGTGCCAGTGTGCGCGCCACCAGCGGCAAGTGCCTGCACTTTTACTTCTACTTCATGCATGCACGACTCGGGCTCATTGATGTGAGGGTGCAGACCTGGCTGCCGTGCCGCATCCAAATTTACTTCAATGGTCACAACGCTCTTGCGCTGCGACTGGGCAAAGCCGGCATCGGTTATACAATGGAGGACAACGCGTTTGTGCAGTGTGACGACTGGGCGGGGGCTCAGCAACTGGCTGACGACTTCGATCTGAGCGCGCTGCACTGCGATCTGGATACGCTGGCGGCGCAGTGTGTACCTTTTCTCCACCAGTTTCCCGCCGGCTATCACTGGAGCCTCATGCAGGTGAAGTACGCCACCGACCTTGTGTGGAAAAGCCGGGAAGCACTCGCGCCGGTGTATGCGGAGATCAGCCGACAGGCCATCCTCACCGTCAAAGCGCCCGACGTGGCGAAGTTCCTCGGCCGGCCTCTGCCCAAAACCCCTGACACGCAGGTGGGCAGCGACTTCAGCACGCGCGTGGAAGGCACGCGCATCAAGCACTTTTTCGGTCCCGCGTCCCTCAAGCTCTACGACAAGCGCGGGAGAGTGCTGCGCATCGAATGCACGGCCAACGACGTGACCTTTTTCAAACACCACCGCAAGGTGGAACACTGCGACGGCACCGTCACCTCACAGCTGACCCCGTTAAAACAGTCCATCGACAGCCTGGGCGATCTGCGTGGGCTTTTGGGCGCAGCCAATACGCGCTACCTCCAGTTTTTGAGCGATCTGGAGGACCGCAGCGAAGGCCCGCGCCGGCTGGACAAAATAACCACACCCATCAGCGACGGGAACAAGCGGCGCAGCCGGGGCTTCAACCTCTTTTGCGCGTGCGATCTGGAAGCGCTGCTGGCCGTGTTCCGGGGCGAGCACTTGATCAGCGGCATGACGAACAAACGGCTGCGTCCATTGCTGCCGGGGTGGAGCAGCGGAAAGATCAGCCGCCTGCTCAAGCCACTGCGGCTGCACGAGGTGCTCAAGAAGATCGGAAAAACCTACAAGTATTCCATCACCGGAACCGGCCGCCGCCTGTTGTTGGCTCTGCTCAAGATCTGCGAACACCTCATCATCCCAACTCTCGCCGCACCAGCATAACACAAAATTCCTGCGCAAAATCAGCAGAATCCCGGCGATAAGGGATTACTGGATCAAAAATTCCAGGAGACCGGCGAGGTCCTCGTCTGACAGTCCGGCCTCCAGTCCCTCCGGCATCAGGGAGCGGGAAACGCGATCCAGCCTACGGATTTCCCTGGCGAGCAGAGTCACCTCCTGACCAGTGGGCAGCTTGAGCACCACGGTGCCGGAATTTTCGGAAACCAGCAGCCCGGTCATCGTTTCACCGTCGGCCTTCAGGGCGGAAACGACCGAGTAGGCCGGAGCCACATCCCGGTTCGGGTCGAGCAGGTTCACCAGCAGTGTCGGTTTGCCCAGATTGCGGAAGGTCACGCGGTCCGGACCGATGGCATTGCCTTCATTGCCATGCCGGTGGCATTGCAGGCAGCGCTGGCGGTAGATGACTTCCCCTGCCTTGGCGTCGCCTGCCATTTTCAGTGCGGGCTGGTGGAGGGCGATCATTTCCTGCCTGTTTGGAGGAGGAGGCCCGAGCAGTTTCAAGGCACGATTTCTGACGGATTCCGAGTCGGCACCGCGAAGCCGTTCCGCCTGGGAATGGTTCAGTTCCGAGACGGAAGGCTGGCCCTGTTCCATGGCCGCGAGGAGCGCCTCGGTGGATTCAGCCCGCCGCAGGCACCATTCCAGAAAATCCTGACGCAGGCCGGCTGGAATCCGGCTCCAAGCCGCGCAGATGGCGGCGGCGCGTTGCGGAGCCAGACCAGACAGGGCCTCGCGCCGCAGGGCATCGTGGGGAGAATTGGTCAGGAAGATGCGTTCGAGCGCCGCCTGCTCATTTCCTGACAGGACCAGCAGCGGCACTGCACCGCGAAGTTCCCAGTGCTCCCTGGCCCACGCCAGCAGGGGATCGGGCACGGGTTTTGCCCCCAGGGCTGCCCAGAGCGGCGCGGCCTCGCCGGGCGGCATCGCGGCAAGGCGGGTGGAAATTTCGCTGCGCAGGGGCTCATGGCCGCCCAGCAGGCTCCAAAGCCGATCATCCTGCGAGGATTGTGCCAGTGACCAAGCCTCGTTGGCGTCCTTGAGCGCCAGCAGAATCGCCTGGCGCACCCGCTGAAATTTCGCGCCGGCACCCTGGAGCTTTTTCAGGATTTCCACCCGTTCCGTGGAATTCAGCGGAGCGAGGCTGCCGGCAAGTTCGACCAGCAGGAAAGGATCGGTCTCGGAAGCCAGCCGGTGGCGCAATTCTGCGGCACCGGCACCACGGACATCGTTGGCCGATTCCAGAAACCGCACGGCGAGCCTGCGGGACTCCGCACCTCCTGCGGTCAGAACACGGCGCACATCCGCCGTGGTGAGCTGCGTGCGTTGCGCCAGCACGGCAAGGGCCAGCGGGCTGGTGGATTGTTTGAGCGGTCCGGTGGCCTCGGGGTCGCGGCGTTCGCAGAGCAGGCGCTGCGCGGTGGAGCGGTGCCAGCCGTTAGGCGACGCCAGCATGGCCACAAGTTCCGGCGTGGTGGCCGCACCGGGGAGGCTTCGTGTCCGCGGTGTTTCCCTGCCCGAAATGCGCCAAATCCTTCCCCGTTCCGCTCCGCTGGCCAAGTCCAGGTGTTTCTTGATGGCCGGGGGCAGGGAATCCGGGTGCTCAATGACTTCGCGGTACATGTCCACGACGTAAAGCGCCCCATCGGGACCGTCGGCAAAGGCGACCGGACGAAACCAGTTGTCCGTGCTGGCCAGGAATTCATGGTTTGCCTCGCTCGCGTCCCGGATGGCCTCCAGGCGGTCTGCGGATTCCCTGACAATTTTTCGGTGCACCAGATTGCTGCCGACATCGCCGACAAAAAAGTTTCCCCGGAACTCCGCAGGCAAGGAATCGCCCGCATAACAGTGAATGCCGCTGGCGGAGGTGAAGTATCCGGAAACCCTGCCTCCGCCTTCCACGATGCCGGGGGAAAGTCCCGAGGCGCGCCAGCGCGTCCTGACAATGCGCCAGGGTTCGTCCGGGCTCCGGCGGAATACCGGTGCGGCGGGTCCATCCGCGGGAATGTCCACCAACACGGAAGGCGGCCCGGCCAGGGTTCCACCCTGCCAGCGCTCCCATTCCACCCACTGGATGTGATGGCTGTTGCTGCAAACAAAGCGCCGCCCGCTGGGATCGAACGTCATGCCATACTGCGCGGTTCCGCTTTCTGCCCGCAAATCATCTGCACCGCAGTTGAGTGAAAAGTCCGCTCCGTCCAGCCTGACCTTGCCCGCGCTTCCGCCGTTTCCAGCGGTGGCGCCCCAGATGCGGCCGTCCGGCCCCCACTGGAGACTGTTCGGCAGTGCCTGGACGTTCGGTTTTGGCCGTGCAGAGCCGAATCCGGTGGCCACCACCCGGCGTTCGTCGGCCACGCCATCGCCATTGGTGTCTTTGGCAAAAATCAAATCCGGCGTCGCGAGCACCAGCACCCCGCCGTTCGAACAGGTCACGCCGGTCGGCCAAGGCAGGTCCGCCAAAAACGCCGTTGCGGATTCATAACGTCCATCACCGTCGCGATCCGTTAGTTTCCGGATGCGGCCCAGTTTTTTCTCCCGCATTTCCGGCAGCGGATAGTCGCGCATTTCGCAGACAAACAGTGCGCCCCATTCGTCAAAGGCGATTGCCACCGGGCTCGACACGTCCGGCTCCGCCGCTGCCAGGCTGAGTGACACTGCCGGAGGCAAGGCAAACGTGGCCGCCGCGCGGTCCGGCGCGACCGGCGGGATGCGCGGCATTTCTTCTCCCGCGACCTCCGGTTCTGCTGCGGCAAGGGAGGCACAGGCAAGCGACGTGCAGAGGAAGCATTCGATTCGGATGGGCATTTGCCGAATAAACGCGAAAGCGCTGCGGTGACAACTCCCGCAGATGCTCCGGACGTTGAAAACGCCGCGGACTGTCGGATCAGGCGGATTCCAGTTCCACGCGATAGCGCGGCAGCGAGGAATCGACTTCGGCGCTCCAGGCATCGATGCCGCCCGCCAGTGCTTTCACCTGGGTGAATCCATGTCCGGAAAAATAAGCGGCGAGGTCCAGGCTGCGGCCGCCCTTGTGGCAGTAGAGCACCAGCGGGGCGGATTTTTCCCAGGTGGCGAAGGCCTGCTGCAGAAGGTCCTGGCTGAGAAAGTGATCTCCCGGCAGGTGGACGGCCTCGTGTTCTTCGCGGCTGCGGACATCCACCAGGCGCGGAGGCTGCGGGGACAGCAGCGCCTGAGCCAGATCGGCAGGGGAGATTTGCAGTGCGGCATCATTTTCCCTGCTGGTCTCGAGGTGGGCCAGGACCTCCGCAACGGGCAGGTTGTCATTGCGCAGACAGAGCGCTCGCAGCGTCTCGGTGTCGCTGAAGGCGCAACTGCGGCAACCTCCGAGATGGTATTTGGAAAACAGGGCGCGGCGGGCTCCGGGATGGGAGGCAACAATTTCCGCCATGGTCATGTCAGGATGCAGCGCAGGCATGGGGGGGTGAAAAAGGGGCTTTTCAAGGGGTCAGGAACCATTACGGTAACCGGACGGCACTGCATCGCCACCGAATTTACCGAAAGGCTCACTGCGCCGTCGGCCGTGCTCCAACCGCACTTTTCCACTCCCTTCCATGCAGGAAGACCATTCCACTCCAAAAATCTACCTCTGGCCGAACCTGATGACGGCTGGAAATCTCTTCTGCGGATTCGCCGCCATCCTCAGCATCCTGACGTTCTGGATGGAGGAGCCGCGGCCGGACACCCTCGGCCACTACAAATGGGCCATCGGTCTCATTCTCGGGGCGTGCCTGTTTGACGCCCTCGACGGACGGATCGCCCGGCTGGTGGGAGAGGAGTCGCCATTTGGCCGGGAGTTCGATTCCCTCGCGGACGTGGTGTCGTTCGGCGTGGCGCCAGCGCTGTTGGTTCACGATATTGTTCTGAAGGAATTCAATGCCTCCTTCGACCGCCTCGGCTGGATCATTGCCTTTTTCTATTTGTTATGCGGATCCATGCGGCTGGCCCGCTTCAACTGCGTGGCTGCCACCGGAAAGAAAAGTGCGTCGAAGGATTTCCAGGGCTGTCCCATTCCGGCTGCCGCCGGGGTCATCAGCTCGCTGACCCTGCTGCTGGTGGACATCTACGAAAAGGACCGCGAAATCGGAAACTGGAAGTATGCGCTGGTGGTGGTGATGATCGTGCTGTCGATCCTCATGTTCAGCAATGTGCGCTATCCCAGCTTCAAGGGCCTTTCCTGGCGGACCCGGCGTTCCTTCCCCTGGGTGCTGGGGGCGATTGTGGTCCTCATGATTACGGTCTGGAAATGGCGCATCATGCTCCCGGTGTTTTTCCTTTCCTATCTGGCCTACGGGCTGGTGCGTCCGTGGATTTCCCGCAAATGGCAGCGTGAAATTGAGGACGACCCTGAAGAGCCGGATGAGGATGACGAGGAGGCCGCCCTGCCGCCAAAACACGTCTGATTTCGCGGTGGTCCGCAGCCCTGGTCCGCCCTGAGTTTGACGCATTCTGCACGACATGGCGCGGTCCAGAAATGAACAGTCAGCCAATACCAGGCGGCGCTGCACCCTGGGGGTCGAGCGCCAGTTCTGGGAAACGGGGCGCTGCTGCGTGGTCGGTGTGGATGAAGCAGGCCGCGGGCCGCTGGCCGGGCCGGTGGTGGCGGCGGCTGTGCTGCTGCCGCGGGACTTCGCACACCCGGTGCTTGATGATTCCAAAAAGCTCACGCCGCGGCAGCGCGAGGAGGTTTATCATTTCCTGACAACGGATGCCCGCATCCGCCACGCCTTCGCCCTGGCCACGGTGGAGGAAATCGACCGCTTGAACATTCTGCGCGCCACCCACCTGGCGATGGAGCGCGCCGTGCAGGCTTTGGGGGTCATCCCGGACATGGTGCTCATCGACGGTCTGCCGGTCCGGGGATTTCCCCATCCGCAACACGCGATCGTCGGCGGGGATGCGCTGTCCCTGAGCATCGCCGCGGCCAGCGTCATCGCCAAGGTGGTGCGGGACCGGCTGATGGTGGAATGCGCGACCCAGTATCCGCAGTATGGATTTGCCTCACACAAGGGTTACGGCACCGCAGAACATCTTGCATCTCTCAGAAAACATGGACCTTGTCCGATTCATCGCACGTCGTTTCAGCCGGTTGCTCAGCGCACCTTCGACTTTGGCGAAGCCTGACGGCGTCCCACTGGACAAGGACGAAATCGGCGTGCTGGGGGAAAGGATTGCCGCACGCCATTTGTATGTCCATGGCTGCCGGGTTCTCTACCGGAACTTCCGGGCGCCATCCGGCGGTGAAGTGGACATCGTGGCGCGGCACGGGCGCATCCTGATCTTTGTGGAGGTGAAATCGCGCACCAGCGAGCGCTTCGGTCGGCCCGCGGAGGCGGTGAATCTCGACAAGCAGCGGCTCATTTCCCGCGGAGCGCTCTACTGGCTGCGCCTGTTGGACAACCGACCCGTACCCTACCGCTGCGACATTGTTGAAGTCCTGCTGGAAGCCGGGAAACCTCCCCGCGTGAACTGGATCCAGAGCGCCTTCACCATCGAGGATACGCGCAGGGGACGCCCCCGCCAATGGACCTGACCAGCCCTGCTGTCCGAAAAAAAAAAAAGCGGTCCACCCGGTTCCTGCCGCAGGCTCCCCCCTAAGTTACCTGCATGCAGAGCCCCCCAGATGGACCGCCGGTATTCAACCCCCAATGTTCGCCTTGGCGAACGCCTGCAAATTAACGGAACGCCAATTTCGGGCAACGAATTTCCCCCGCTCAAACAAGTAGCAAATGATTGACTGACTGGTTAACTCCGAAAATGCACGCGGAATGCGCAACCGGGGTCGCGCATGGCGGTGCTACTCGGTCCAGCGGCCCTCGCTCAGGGCGGGCAGCGTCTTCCCGTCGGAGATGGCCGCATAGTCGGTCTTGCCGGTGGCACCGAGCATGCCATGGCCCGTGGCACGTTTCCACGCCGCACTCATGCTTTCGCCCGTGTGGCAGCCCCAGCTTTGCACATGGGCGTCGCGGGTGAAGATGCCCCGTTTGAGCACTCCAAGGTGTTTTTCGTGAAGGTAACAGATGGAGCAACCCAGCAGTTCGGCGCTGTAGTCGAACAGAAAGCAGAATTTGTTAGAGTGACCGAAGTATTCGAATCCGCACATTTTGAGGGAGGTGTGGCGATTGAGGAAACTGACAAATTCCTGGGTGGAGCTGAACCAGACGATGCGGGCGTTCACCTTGGCGGCCGCGGCCTGTATCAGATTCAGATCGCACACGTATTCAATTTCCGGGGAACGGCGCGTGCGGTCCTCCGTCTGCCGGGTGACGTAGGACGGGCGGTAAATGAGCCAGGTGAGATTCAACTGGTCCCCGTGAATGCCGCGCAACTGCTGCATGCGAATGCGGGCGGCGGTGATGAAATTCCCCCAGTAGCGGTCGTGGCGGTCATCCTTCACGCGATATTCCTCGAACTTGCGCAAGGCCGGGCCGCCGCTGCATACCACATACTCGGTGCGCCGGTAGTCCGGCTGCTGGGCAGTGGCGGGCTGGGCCGCAAAGCAGGCGAGGAGCAGAAGAATGGCAAAGTGGACGCGAAACATGACGGCGCAGAGTAGGCAATGGAACCGTGGGATTCAAGAACGAGATGCTGGATTCTGGAAGATCCGGCGCACAAAATCGACTGGCACTAGCGCGGCACCCACGCCCACGAGGATCCATGTGGCACTCACCGCGCTGCTGTTCGGGAGACTCTGAACGGATGCTGCAGGGCGCTCCGGATCACTCAGGGTTCAATTTCAGGGCTCCGTCGTCGAGCTGCAAATGGGCGGCGGCGGCCTGGAGTTCCTGGGAGTTGAGGTCGCGGAAGCGGAAGGTGATCGCGGAAAATCGCCCGGATCCTTTGACGCCCTGCATCAGCATGGTGATGGCTTCCCTGACATCTGCAGCCATTTTGAGACGGGTGCTGCCGGCGGCTTTGGCGGCCCCAGCCATGCCGGCGAGTTCCGAGGCATTTTGCAGCGCGGAGGAGGCGGACTGCGCCTTCCAGTCGGTGAAGGTTGGTTCTCCGGGTTTCCAGGCAAGTTTTCCGGTCTGGTCCTGCTCGATGTATTTCAAAGCACCGGCGAGTTCATCGTCCGTGAGCGGCGGCATTCCAAACAGCGCCATGGCACCGCGGGTGGACATGAGCTGGGAAATGCTTTGCCGGACATAGGCGGGCAGGTTTTTGATGCGGACGATTTTTTCTCCTGACGGAGGGACGCAGAGCGAGAGGACCGTTTCGGCATTGAGGCGTTCGGAGGCCTCGCGGATGAGATTGCGAACGGCCTCGGGCATGGCTTCCAGGTTCGGGCGGCAGAACAGATACCCCTCGGAAAATGTCAGGAAGTTGTTCAGAGTCTGCAATTCATCGGGTTCGATGGTCTGGGTCTGAAACTCCATGCCGCTTCCACGCCCTGAACCGCTCATGCCCCGCTGCAGGGCCTCCAGAGCTTCCAGCACGCTGTGGGCCTGCCGGGCTTCCGGAGCGCCCAGATCCCGGGCGAGGTTGAAGGAATGGGCCAGCGTGCGGGCCTTCGAAAGCATTTCCAGCGGAGAACGTTCGGAGGGGTTTGGGCGGAAGAAACCTTCGAGAAACAGATTCACAAACTCCCCTCCGCCCTGAAGCACCGCGCTGGCCGTGCTGCCGTTTACTTGGATAGGAGCGGGCTTCTGGGCGACGCTTCCTGGCGCGGAGCGCGTGTCGGTCTGGGCGGAGAGCAGGGTGAGCATGCTCTGCAGCGCATTGGTGGCCGCGGCGGCAAATCCTTCCGGTGTGGCCTGAGCGCTGCGCAGGGCGAAACACTCGCAATCCTCACCGCTGCCGTCGTAGCGCACGGCAAAGGACTGCACCGTGCCGAGGTCCGGCGCGGGGCTGGTTGCGGACGCTCCGCTGAGCTGCTGCCGCAGGGTGTCGTCCACCTTGACGGTCCACAGAAAAATTCCAAGATCGTTGCTAGCAAAATCCGGCCAGAGTGCGGCTGCCGCTGCGCTTCCGTACCCAGACTTTTCGGCAAGGCAGTCCTGGATCAGCTGCGGCTCACCCACCACCAGGTTGCGGCGGTCGATGACGAGGAGTCCGCAGGGTGCTCCCTGGCGGTTCACGTAGCGGTGAAAGGCGCCGTTGGCCAACCGCTCCGTTGTTGCAACGTGCAGGGCGGAGGATTTCAGGAGCGCGTCCGCATCGAGGTTTTGCCGGGTGGTGATGATCACCACGCCAGGCTTCTCCGCATTCCCCTGGATGGCGGTGAGTCGTTCCAGATCCTGCAGTTTCAGATCGAAGTGTTTTTCCAGGTAGGAACAATGCGGGCCGGGCAGGGGCAGTCCACGGCCTGGTGCTGTGGCGACATATCGAAGCTCGGCCCGGGGAAAACCCAGTGAGAACAAGGTGGTGGCTTCCGGCCAAAAGAATTTGGGTGCCAGATCCCGATGGGCGGTGACGGTGTCCTTGGAGGGGGTGGCACTGGCTTCCACCGTGGCCGCCACCTGGGCTGGTGGCGCTGCGGGCGGGGTGCCCATGTCCTTGACTGGTGGAACCTCCTGCCCGGGTTGTTCTGACGCCGGTTTTTTCGGGAACCATCCGAGGACCTGATCCTTGATGCGGACGACCAGGTCTGGTCGCCATTGGTTTACCGCCAGCACCCCGGCCACCAGACCACCCATGACCAGGAGCGCAGCCACCAGGCCGAGCCGGTTGCGCCTGGCGCGCGACCCGCGCGCGTCCGGCAGTCGCGGGATGATGACAGGGCTTTTCTGTGGCGCCTCGGCTGCTGGGAGAGCTGGCTGTTCCTCCTGCTCCGGCCGCAGCCAGGGAGGGGGCTGCGTCGTTCTTGCCTCCTGCGGAATGTGAAGGTGTTTTGGCGGCGAAGCTGGACGCAGGATGGCACCGGGTGCATCTTCTTCCGGTGCATTTTCCGGCTGAAAGATTTCAAAGGGTGATTCCCTGATCGGTGGCAGAGGCTGTGTTTGCGGCACTGGCGGCCGTTCGCCACGCCCCGGTCCGGCAATCGGTGAAAATGGGAGGGCAGGGGCGACTCCGGTTTCTGCATGGGACCCGGTGATCTGAAATGGCAGGGCTTGCGTGGCTTGGGCAGGTGTCGGCCTTGGTCCGGGCAAGCTCGGAGGACTCTGCGAGGTCTGTGGCTGTTCGTTCCAAACCGGAAGGGTGGGGGACCAGACCGACGGAGGCGATCCGATTGGCAGCCGTGGCTCCGGTTGGGGTAGAACCGGTCCCGGTGTTTCGGCAGGCAGTCGCGCGGTTCCAAAGTCCTCCCTTCCGGGCGCTGGCGGTAGCGGCGGCTGAGCCAGCGGGGCGAACGGGGGCATGGGCGGGCGCACGGCCGTCGCTGCAGCCGGTTGCAAGCCCATGCCGGTCATCAACTGTGCCAGTGAGGAAGGCTCCCCGTGTCCCCCGGATGGCGGGAGCGGCGCAAATGTCGGGAGCGTCGGCGGTGCTGCCATGTGCGGCGAAGATGCCTGACCAACCGGCGATACACCATCGGACACGGCGGGCATTTCCTGCGAATGGAAACTCAGCCGCAGATTTCCTGCACAAATGGTGTCTCCATGCTGCAGCAATGCTTCGGGCACCGGGTAGCCGTTCACTTGTGTCCCGATGGGCGAACCCCTGTCCAGCAATCGATACCCGCCCGGTTCCGGCCAGATCGCAAACTGACAGGGAGCGACCCCGAAAACGGCTGGAATCACCACATCGTTGCAGGCGTCCGACCCGAAGGTCACGCCGACGGCGGGCAGTTCAAATCGATGTCCAGAGGACGCAAGTAAATGGGCCATTGATATGGGGAATACGGAAATCGTGTAATTTATACCAAAATCGGAATTTCAGCAATCGGAGATGTGCCTGTGGATCGCGTTTTCGACCGATTTTTGGAAATGACAAAAACCATCAGGAAAAACTAGAAAATCAGAACGCCAGAAATACCGGAAACAATCTGGAAATACATCAACACTCTGAATCAACCAAATTTGAGATAATTTTTAGAGTTGCAAATCAGAAGTGATTTTCTATATTTTTTGTGATTTCGGCGATCAATCTGTTTGGGCTGAAATGCACTGCACCGAGTAAAACGATTCAGGAACGATGTCACCCTCCACCGCCGTCCCCCATTTCTCCCCTTGTGCCGGCAGCCGCTGGACCTTGGAAATCTTGCAGCGGATGGATTGGCGGCGGTTTCAGGAAATCACCACCATGCTGCTGGCCCGGGCAGGATTTCAGACGGAGGTGGCGTGGGTCAAACCGGACGGCACCGTGGCACTGTATGTCACTGGCAAAAGTCGCCGAACCGTCACCCATTCCCTGGTGCAGTGTGCAGCCTGGACTGGCTACCATGTGGATGGTCAGGGGGTTGCGGAATTCAGTAGAACCTTGGTGGCCGAAAACCTGATCCGTGGAATCATGATCACCCCGGGAGATGTGGAGGCCGAGGCGCGGATGCTGGCGCGTCGGGGCGGAGTGGAAATCATCGGCGGGGTCGAATTTCTGGGCACCATCGGGCGGATGAGTCCGGAGGAGCAGGCCTATTATCTGCGCATGGCAACGGTGGGGCCGTGGGATGTCCCCACCTGCCCCTCCTGCGGCCACCGCATGGAGAAGGGGCTGCAGTCACCGATTCCGAAAGCGGAGGGCGCTCAGCGGGACCTGGTGTTCAAGGATCGAACCCGTCGGCATATTGGCCAGGAGATCAACTGTCGTCGTTTGAGGGTGCGTGCCGGAGCGGACGTGCTCTTTTTGAAACCGGTCAGGGTTGAGGAAATGACGGTGGAAGGCAGTGTCATGGGCAATCTGGTGTGCACGGAGAAACTAACTATCGTGGCCGGCGGCATTGTCAGCGGCCTGGTGGCCGCCAGGAACATCCGCCTGGAGCCCGGAGGACGCCTCGAAGCCGAGGCGCGCATTCTGAACACGGAAGAAATCCACCCGGTGGGGGTGCAGCCCAGACCGGAAGCGTGGTTTTGCCCGGATATGAGGCGCTGCCGCGCTGTGCTGCCCCTGCGGCAGTGAGTGCGGCGGCATTTCCGCGGTGCAGCCGCCCGCATCCGCAGGATCCTGTTAGAGCAGCGGCGCCAGCGGACGGCACACTGCTTCTGCAACCTTCTGGCGCAGCGGGCGAAGCTGGAATTTCATCCAGCGAATCCGGTCCGCCTGGGCGAAGTCCCGTTCGAACAGCGCGTCAAAATGCGCCGCAATGTCCGGCGAGGAAAGCAGCAGATTCAATTCGAAATTGATGCGCAGACTGCGGATGTCGAGGTTGGCGCTGCCGGCCATGGAGAAGGTGCCGTCGATGGTGGTGAGCTTGGCATGGAGCATCCGGGGCCGGTATTCGTAAATGCGCACGCCGTGGGGCAGCAGCCCTTCGTAATAACTGCGGGTGACGGCCGTGAGGTAGCGGTGGTCGCCCTTCTGTGGCACCAGCAGCCGCACGTCCACCCCGCGCATGGCGGCCAGCTGCAGGGCGGACATGAGCGGTGCCTCCGGGACGAAATAGGGCGTCATCATCCACACCCGGGACTTGGCACGGTGGAGCAGCGAGAGCACCGACAACTGGATTTCGTTGAGGTCGTTGTCCGGCCCGCCGGAAATAATTTGGACGGTCACGGGCCCGGCCGACTCCTGCGGTGGATACAGGGCTGGGTCCTTCAGCGCCTCCCCGGTGGCAAAATGCCAGTCCTGCGCAAAATGCCAGGAAAGCTGGGAGGCCGCCGGTCCGCGAACTTCCATCTGCAGGTCGCGGTAGGGCAGGGTTTTGCCACTGCCAGTCCAGTATTCGTCACCCACATTCATCCCGCCGGTCAGCGCCACGGTGCCGTCGGCGACGACCAGCTTGCGGTGGTTGCGCAGGTTGAGGTGGAACGAGCCTCGCAGGGGAGCAAACGTTTTGAACCAGGAAAATCTGCCTCCGGCCGCCTCCAGGTCGCGGAAAAACCGGCGCGGCGTCCAGAGGCTGCCGATTTCATCCAGCAGCAGCCGCACCTTCACTCCGCGTTTCGCCGCCGCCACCAGTTCATCCCTCACGGCGCGCCCCGCAGCGTCCGTGTGCCAGATGTAGAATTCCACGTGCAGGTAGTGGGTTGCGCCGCGGATGACTTCCAGCAGGCGCGGAAAAAAGCTGACTCCGTCCACCAGGGGGGTCACGGCATTGCAGCCCGTGGCGTGGAATCCGTTGATCCGCTGCAGTTCCGGCATTTGCAGAGCCAAGTCCGCCACGCCGCACTGCACGCCCATGCCCGTTCCCGTTGCTTCCCGCAATTCCGAGATCATTTTCAGCCGCCGCCGCTGCACCCGCTCCGATCCGAACAGCAGGTAAAAAACCGCCCCCACGACGGGCAGCAGAAAGATGGACCACACCCAGGCCAGCGTGGCCACGGGCGACTTGGTTTTCTGCGCCAGCACATGCGGCACCAGACCCCATGTCAGGACCCACACGATGGCCAGCTCAATGACGGCCCAGCGGTTCATGCGCGGAAGCTGCGGCGGCCAGCAATGCTCCGGCGGAGCCGGATGGACGGGGCCTCAGCGCGGTGGTTGTTTTTCGTCATCGCCAATGAAGGGAATGCCCAGGTGCTTGGGACGCCAGCCGGGTTCGGCAGTCGTTCCCCGGGCTTCGTATTCAAACAGCTTGCTCACCGCCCACAGCAGGATGCCGGGCGCACCCCGGACATTCATCCGGGCGGTCAGGTCCACGCGGGAGTTGATGATGTCCACGACGCCGGAAACCCGCAGCCGGAATGCCAGCGTCTGCGCTTCAAAGTTTTTGGTGGAGACCGCCCCATCCGCCACGGCAAGCGAGGCGGTGGCTTCCCTCGCCCGGCTGTAGAGCAGTTTTTCCACCGGCAGGATGGCGGAAATCAGCCCGGAAAGCGGTCCGAGCAGCGGGATCGAAAACACATCTGCATCCGAAATTTTCATGGCACCGGTTCCCCGGATGCTTTCCGTCGAGGAGCCGCGTCCTGTAAAATTCAGGTGTCCGCTCAGCTCGCCGGTGGTTTCCCTGGTCGGATCGAAAATCTTTGCCAGCCGCGCGTAGTTCACCCGGTTCGCCCTGACAATGGCCGTGTAGTCCTCATTTCTGGAGATCTCCGGCCAGGTGACGCTGGCGGTCAGCGCCCCGCCCACCACGCGGCCCTGTGCCTGGAGCGCGATGCGGTCCCCTTCGCAGGCAACGGTGCCGGTCAAGGCCTCGCCTGGAAGATCCTTGCCGCCCAGTTGCACGCTGACATTTTGCGGCGCAGAAACATCGAGTTGATAGGAGCGCAGGGTTCCGCGCCGTTTCCCCACGCCGAAGCTGCCGTTGAATTTCAAATCCGCCCCGCTGTCAAAGCGCACGCCTCCATAGCCCTCTGCGTCGGCGGCGCGGCCCGCCAAATCCACGGTGATCACATCATCCTTGCGCTGGACGACTCCGCTCACACTAGCCAGCCGCTTTTTTTCGCCGCCCAGGCGCAGCTGTGCAGGTCCGGTTGAGTTCACCTGGACTTCAAAGGAAGTCTTGGCAGGTTCTGTGGAGTGGATGTCCGCGTTGAAAACCACCCGGGGCGGTGTTTCAAAGGTGTAGTCCGCCAGGTCCTCCGCGGTCCTGGGCGCCAGGGTTCTGAGCAGCGGAAACGGATTGGCCGTGGATTCCAGTTGGGTGATCACAATCTGCTTTTCGGACGGATTGGAGGTGAGCTGCCGGATCGTCACGGTGCCATCGGAGCGCCGCAGCACCACATCGCGCAGCACCTGTTTTCCGGCGGCCAGGGTGATCTGCGTGCTGAGGCTGCGCACCGCAACATCGCGGTGGGAAAAATGCCGCAGGTCCACCTGGACGCTGCCCGTCCAGGTGGCCGGATCCATTTGCGGTCCACCTCCGACGGCTTCGATGCTGACAAAGGATTCCTGTCCGAACGAGAATTCCTCCATGAAGCGGCGCGCCGTTTCATCCGGCACAAACGGCAGGGCGGCATTGAGTTCGAGATTCCATTTCAGGTGGAAGCGCAGCCCCTCCTCACGGGTGCGGATGCACTTTCCGGTGGCGCTGCCGCTGTGATGTTCCAGCACCAGATTGCGGACATGGAAATCACCTCCCCGGACGGCAACGTCTCCGTGCAGCCCGTCAAAGATGACCCCGCGAGTGGTGAAGCGGCGGCAGTCCAGACGCCCCACTGCCTGCATGGGCAGGTGTTCCGGCGTCCACGGCTCATCGAGGAAAAGCGTTCCATCGGCTTTCAGATGAGGCGGCTGGTAGAAAACAATTTCGCCCATCCAAGGATTCGAGAATACGCCCCTGGCCAGGGCGGCCGCGTCGATGGTGGAATCCAACGAGAACTGGACGCTGCCGGCCTTTGCCGCAGACCAGAACGCCTGGGCGTTGAGGGTGCCGTGGGCGTCCCGGACCTCCAACTGGCGCAGCGTCAGTTCGCCGTCGCCCAGCACCGCATCCGCCCGCACGGATTCCGCCACAAACTGTCCGCACCGCAGGTCGTTGGCACGCAGCGTCAGGGTGGCGCGCAGGGCGTTGAAATCGCCCAGGGGACCGTCCACATGCAGATCCACCACGGCTTTTTCCGGGCGGGAACTTTCGAATTTTTCCAGGATGTCCACCAATTGCCGCAGGGCCCCGCGCCGTTCCTTGATTTCCCGGATCTGCTTCATCCGCTGCGCCCGGCGGCGCTCCATTTCCTCCGGAGTTCCCTTGGCGGTTTGCGGCAGTTCCATGCTGCCGCGCACCAGCACCCGGACTCCGCCGATGACGCCTTCCGCTTCCGCGATGTCCATCTGATCACCCTTGAAAAACAACCGGGCATTGAGCCCGTTGATCCTGAGTGCCGGGCCATCGGGATTTGCCGGGTCCACCGGCAGCCGCAGCGACGCCTTTCGCAGATCCAGGGTCCGCAGGAAATTTTCACCAGTGACCACATTGCCCAGATCCACCTCAAGGCTGATGTGGTCGATGTCCGCCACGGGCCGGTCCGGCAGGGCGGTGTCGTAGAGCCGCACGTCCCGGGCGGTCAGGCCGTTGATCGGATCAATGGTCAGCCGTCCGATGGTCGCCGCAATCCCGTTTTTCCGCAGCTCTTCGATAATGTACCGCTTCCATTTGTTGGTGAATCCGCGGTCGTAAGCGTGGAGCGCGAGCCACACCGCGCCGACAATGGCGGCGATGCTCAAAAAAAGCAGCAGGGTGCGGCGGTTGTGCTTGTGCTTCACGCTGGGATTGAAAGACGGCGGGGCATGCTACATCATCCGGTGCGTGCCAGCCTGAAGTTTTTTCCCCCCTTTCCACGACTGCAAACCCCACCCCCATGAGATTCACCGTCCTCGGCAGCGGCAGCTCGGGCAATTGTGCCCTGCTCGACTGCGGGCCGCTGCGCCTGCTCATCGACGCGGGACTCAGTGCAGCCCGGATGCTCGCCAGACTCCAGCTTGCCGGAGTCGATCCGGCCAGCCTGACCGGCATCCTGCTCACCCACGAGCACGGCGACCACACCCGCGGCCTGGACGTGCTGACCAGGAAGTTTCCGCTGCCCATTTACTGCAACGGCCAAACCCGTGAAATGCTCGCCGGCTCCCTCAAGGGTGAAAAGCAGTGGCGGCTGGTTGAATGCGGCCGGACGTTCCGGTTGGGGGACCTGGAAGTGGAGACGTTTCCCGTGCCGCATGATGCGGTCGAACCCATGGGGTTTGTGCTGCGCTCCGGCGGTGCTTCCCTGGGCATTCTCAGCGACGTGGGACACGTCACCCAGGTCATCCGCACCAGGCTCAGCGGCGTGCACACCCTGTTCCTTGAGGCCAACTACGACGGCACCCTGCTCGAAAATGACGCGAAGCGTCCCTGGTCCACCAAGCAGCGCATCATGTCCCAGCACGGTCACCTTTCCAACCACCAGACCGCGCAACTGGCCTGCGACCTGGCCCACCAGGCGCTCGAACGCATCGTGCTAGGGCACCTTTCCCGTGACTGCAACTCTCCCGAACTGGCAGTCCAGACCGTCCGCCATGCCCTGGCGGCCCTTGGCCATCACACCGTGGAAATTCACTGCGCCAGTCAGGATGCACCGACGGCCAGCCTGCCGGTGCGGCTGCGTCCCGCCGCCCCGGCATCCAGCCCGGATGGAACGCTGGTGCAGGGGGAACTGTTTTGAAATTGGCCGTTGTCAGGCGAGCCGGCGGCAAAATTCCTGCACCGCTGTCAGGGCGCGCATCGCCTGGCCGCTGTCGATCATCTCCCTGGCCATGGCCAGGGCGTTTTCCCAGGTCATGGACTGGGCGGTGACCATGAATCCCGCCGCTGCGTTGAGGAGCACAATGTCCCGCCGGGCCCCCTGGATTTCCCCGGAGAGCACCCCGCGCAAAATTCGCGCGTTTTCGGTGGCATCGCCTCCCCTGATGTCTTCCACCGCCACCGGGTTCATGCCAAAATCTTCCGGACGCACCGTGAAGTGGCGAAACTGGCCAAACTCCACTTCGGCCACGTGCGACGGTCCGATCGTGGAAAACTCATCCATTCCCCGGTCCGGCCCGGCAGTGCCATGCACCACCCAGGCTTTGACCCGCCCAAGTTCCGCCAAAATTTCCGCATACATGCCGGGCAGCCGCGCACTGGCCACGCCCACCAGTTGATACAGCGGCTGCACGGGATTGAGCAGCGGCCCGATGAGGTTGAAAATGGTGCGCACCCCTTCGGCAGCAAGCTGGCGGCGCAGCGGAGCGATCGCCTTGAAAGCCGGATGGTAGTTCGGGGCGAACATGAAGCCGATGCCGGTTTCCTCCACGCAGGCCACGAAATTTTCCGGGCGCATGTCGATGCGGATGCCAAGCGCCTCCAGCACGTCTGCGCCCCCGCTTTTCGAAGTGATGCCGCGATTGCCATGCTTCACAACCACTGCGCCACCGGCTGCCAGGATGAACATGCTGGTGGTGGAAATGTTGAACAGGTCCATGCGGTCCCCTCCGGTGCCGCAGACGTCGATGGCCGGGCCCAGGTAATCCAAATCCAGAGCCGGGTGAATGGCATGGCGCAGAAAGCACTTCACGAAGCCGACGATTTCCTGGACCGTTTCCCCCTTGGCGGAAAGCGCCCGCAACAGGTCCGCCTTTTCCGCATCGGTCAGGCTGCCGTCGATCAGCGATTCGGCAAACCACTCGGTCTGCTTGTCGGAAAGCGGCTGACGGTCTTGAAGTTGTGCAACGATTTGAGAGGGCTTCATGAAGCGTGCACCCTATAGCACTGTCTGCCCCGGAAGCAAAGCCCCACGTGGACCGATGCGGTTTTTCATGACTGAGCCGGCGGTGGAACCACCGTGCAGAGCCCGGAAGCCCAATCTACGGAAACACGGCCTCCACCAGCACGCCTGGCACGGTGAAAACCAGCGTGGCGGTGATGGCGGATTCCGGGAGGGCCAGGAGGCGCGAGAGCACCCGGCGGTAAAGTTCCAACTGGGGTGCGTAGGTTTTGGCCTTTTCGGAAACGGTCGCGGCGGTGAGGTCGTCCGTTTTGAAATCGATGATCCGAGCGCTGTCAGGGTGAATGACGACGCGGTCGAAGGTGCCGGTGATCCATTCGTCATCGAGAATGCATTCGAAGGAGCGTTCCCGCCACAGGGTGACCTCCTGTTGGGGCCGCTCGAAAAGGGGTTTCACCGCCGGGTTTTCCAACAGTTGCCGCGCCTGCTGCAGGATTCCGTTTTCGAACGGGCCGACCTGAGGGTGGTTCTCCTGAAACCAGTCGGAAAGCCGCTGGCGACTTTCCTTTCCCGTCCAGTCCACCTGTTCGAGCAGGGCGTGCATGAGGGTGCCGCGTTGCCGGGCTTCGCTGCCGCCGCGGGAAAAAAGCAGTTCTGCGGTGACCGTAGTCCGTTCACTGCCGGACGGGGTGCGGCGGGCAAGCCTGGGGTGCCCCGCATCCTGCGCAGGAATGAAGGCCGGCGTGGCGGTGGGGGCGGCAGCGGGCGGCGGGGCGGGGGAGACGGACTCAAACCAGCGTTCATCCCCGCAGGCATAGGCGGCTTCCAGTTCGATGCCGGCGGCCTGCAATGGAGTGGCGGAATCTCCGCACAGGGTGGTGTTCACCCAGCGCAGGGGAGTTTTTGCGACGGATTTTTCACCTGACGCCTCGGCGATGAAATAAAGCCCGCGGGCTGCACGGGTCACGGCGACGTAAAAGACGCAGCAGCCTTCATAGCAATGTTCGGCAACCATTCGGGAACGTGCGGCGGACAGCTCGTCCACGGAAGATGCCAGCCACTTGTCCACCGAGTCCAAAATCCATTGAGTTCCGTTCCGGATGGTGCCGGAGGTCAGCAGCGAGGTGTCGGCTTCGGCCAGTCCGTCTTCGTGTTTGCTCAACGGCAGGAAGACGACATCAAATTCCAGGCCCTTTGCCTTGTGAATGGTCATGATCTGAACCGCGTTGGGCGAGGCAGTCTCGCGGGTCGTGGTGGTTTTGCAGAATGTCAGGAACGCATCGATGTCCCGGTCTCCGCGGGCATCGAACCGTCCGGCCAGCGATCGAAAATGGGCAATGCGCGACGCGGTGAAGGCATCCGGCTCGCCCAGAAACGGTTGCAGGCGTTCCAGCCATGCCGTCGCCCAGGCGGCGAATCCATGACGCGTGATTTCATCCGGTACATTGGTTAGGATCCGGCGGTCCTGCCGGATCGCTTCGCCCAAGGGCGTCATTTCCAGATGCTGCCGGGCCAGGGAATCTCCCGGGTGGGCGGCAAGCTGCAGCAGGGAAAGCAGGGCCAGAGTCAGCGGGTTGTCCAGGGCCTGGCTGACGTCCATCTCGCTCAGCACCAGCGGCAAGTCCGGCCGGGAGCGCAGCCATTCCGCGGCCTGCTGGACGTCCTCTCCACAGCGAAACAGAATGGCGCAAGAAAGCCCGCGGTCGATCGGCTGAATGTCCCGCAGCAGGGCTTCCACGGCTAGCATGCGTTGTTCAAACGCATCCGCTTCTTCCTCCGCCACTGGCCGGATGACCGCCGCGAAGCCGGGCAGGCCGGTTTTGGCCGTCTGGTGCTGCGGCCACTTTGCCCACCATTCTACGGCTTGGGGCGCCACCTCGCCCACCATTTCGTTCAGGACGCCGATGTCGCCGAAAATGCGGTTCACGGTGTCGATCACCGGCTGGGCGGACCGGTAGGATTTGGTCAGGCTGCCGGGAGTGATGGAGTAATGCTGCGCCAGCCATTCGGTTAGCTGCCAGCAGCCGCCCCGCCAGCCATAAATGGCCTGCTTGACGTCGCCCACCTGGAAATAGGATCGGCCACGCCCGTCGGAATCCTGTATGGCTTCATCGATGAGATTTTCCATGACCCGCCACTGCTTCAGGCTGGTGTCCTGGAATTCATCGAGCATCCAGTGGTCAAACTGGCTGTCGGTGCGGTAGTCGATCCACAGCCGGGCTTCCCCGGCGAGCGGGGGGCGCAGGGACAATGCGGGGGACGCCCCGCCGAACGGTCCGCCGCCCAGCAGATAGGTGATGTCGGAAAAATCCAGCCGCCCACGGCTGCGAACCAGACGGTCCCACTGCTCCTCGAAGACGCGGATCACCTCCCAGATTCCTTTCGTGCGTCGGCAGGCCACCTCCATTTCATCGGCAACGACGCGGCCCACCAGCGCTTCCAGAGCCCGGCAGGCATCGCCATTCAGGGTGAGCGGTTCATGGACCAAGATGGTGATTTCACCGGAACCGATGCCGCGGATGCTGTCACCGAGCCGTTTCGGATGCATCATGTACTCCAGAGATTTCCCCAGGGGAGTTCCAGGAATTCTTGCAGCCAGCTCCTCCACGAATTCCCCGAGTTTTTTCCGTTGCCTGGGCTGCAGTTTTTGCTTCGCCAATGCGCTCAGGAAGGCCTTCCCCTCCGCAACGGGATCAGCCTGGGCATGCCGCAGAAACCAGGGGCTTTTCACGATGGCAGCGCGTTCACCCCACCGGGAGGGATCCGGGGTGTCCAGCCAGAGGGCGTGGAGCCGGGTCACAAATTTTTCCAATTTCTCCCGAATGCTTTTCTCTTCCCAGCCGAAGGTGGCGAGGTCGAAACTCTGAATGAACTGCTGTTGGAAACTGGCAGGGAGGCCGCCGTGAAACAGCGCTTCTGCTGCGAGGTTGAAGTGGGTCTGGCGGTCGAATTCGTCGGTGCCGGCAATCGCAAAGTCCGAATCCAGCCCAAATTCCAGCGGATGGCAGCGCAGCAGCCGTGCAAAGAAACTGTCGAGGGTGCCCAGGAAAATGCGGGGCAGTGCGGCGGCAAGCGTTTCCAGGAGCCCGGTGAACTCGGTGCGCAGCGCGGCGGCAGTGAACCCGGCTGACGGCAGCGGGAGGGGCGGTCCGCTGGCGTTTGTCAGGTCGGCGTGCAGGGCCAGTGCTGCGGTGTCGTCGCGTGCGGCATCGAGCAGCCGCCGGAGAATGCGGTCGGTGAATTCACCGGCCGCCTTTCTGGTGAATGTCAGGGCGACGATGCGTTCCGGGGGCACTCCGCTGCGCAGCAGCTTGAGAAAACGGATGACCAGGGCAAACGTTTTGCCGGAACCAGCGGACGCAAGGATGATCTCGTTGGACGGCATGGTGTCAGGCATTGGCGGGGAGGAGAAAGGACGCGGCAACCGAACGGGATGGGTCGTGCAGCAGGATGTGGTCGAAGTCGTCAAGCAGAGACTTGGTGACCGCAGTCCGGTAGTCGGCGTCCTGAATGCGCTGCAGGATTCCCGCGGCGCAGGCGCGGGCACTGGCCAGCAGGTCCGCATCCAGATCGTTCCAGGGGACGTAAGTGGACTTGTCCGCTGACTTCGCGACTTCAAAATAGCCTGCTTCCACTGCGGATGTGCTCCGAGCTTCCTGGAACGCCATCACGTAGAGAGGCAGCTGCAGGTCGCTCCACCGGCACATCCGCTGGCCGCGGGGAACCACCAGCCACGGAAAGGCGCTGCATTCTGCCTGGTCCAGTTTGGCCGTGGCCAGGTGGACTTTTTCTGGCGGTTTCGGCGTTTCCCTGGTTTTGAAATCCAGCACCCTCCAGCCGTGTTCGGGGTGCAGGTCCATGCGGTCGATGGTTCCTTGAATTGTTAGTGGAATGCCGTCGATCCGCCATTCCGCATTGTTAAACAGCTGGGAGAAGGGGACTTCAGCGCCCTGCTGCGTCCAGCCGTTGCGGACGGATTCGGCGTGCCAGCGGGAGAACGGCTCCAGCCGCCGGATGGCGCTCTGCTGCTGGATGAGCACCGGCACCGGCGGGTTTTTTCCGCAGAGCCGGACGACTTCATCGCGGATGAAGCGTTCCAGGTGGCCGTGGATTTTTTCAGGATCTGTCAGGGTGTTCAGGCTGCTGTCCGATCCGAATTTCCCGAGCGCGGCATGGCAGAGGGTGCCAAAGGCTGCGGCATCCAGTTCCCAGGAGGCCGGCCTGACCGCCCGCATGCGCAGGATGTGCTTGAAACAGAAACGCAGGGGACACCGCAGGAATTCCCGGAAGGCGGTGACGGGAATGCTTTCGGGGACCCGCTGCACCGCGGGCACCGGTGGCTGCAGCCGCCAGCAGGTGCTGGGAGCAGGCAGCTGCGGGCCGGGTGCAATGGCCGCACTGCCGAAAAGCTGTTCGACGCGGCTGAACAGGTTTTGCCCGCGGCGCCGCAGCAGCAGCCGGGAGGGCCGCAGGGGATTTCCGTCCAGGCTGCGCTTCGTCAGGACGATGTCCACGCGTCCGCCGGAATGCCGGCGCGATTCTGTCAGGGCCGTCAGCAGAAAGGCGTCGCGGGCTTCGCGGGTGGCATTGGAACGCACGCCGAGCAGCGTTCGCAGGCTGTCGGGCAGAAAGGCATCCCCGTCGATGTTGTCCGGCACCAGTCCGTCGTTGCACCCGGCAACCACCACATGTGCGGCCTCCTCCCAGGCCAGTTCCAGCCAGCCCAGAAGATTGACGCCGTCCGCAACCGGCGCGGCGGGCAGTGGCACCTCTGCCAATCGCTCGAGCAGCAGCGCAGGCAGGTCGGCAGGCTCCATGGCCAGCGGAATCGCCTCCACCGCGTGCTGCACCTCGTCCAACAAATCCAGGAGTCCGGCGGCGATGGCTGAAAAGTCGCGCCCCTCCGGTGAGTCCAGCGGATACCGGCGCTTTTCGAATGCGGAGGAAAGAAACGCCGGAATCCAGTCGCCGGGGGGACGTTTGGCGGCCTCGCCGGCGAGGGCCAGGCCCTCCTGCACCCACCGCCGGAGCGGTTCCTCGGAGCGGGCCACGGCGTCCTCCAGGGAGCCGGGAAAGTGCTTGGATTGAAAGCGGTCGAGTTCCTTGAGCAGGCGTGACTGGCTCCATGGGCGTTCCGCCGCAGCGGAATGGAAAATGCGTTTCCGGACAATTCTGGCCGCAGTGGGCTGCCGCATGAGTGCGGCAAAGGAAGCGAAGGACTGCTCCGCGCCAAGCCGGGTTGCGGCGCAGAGCAGGTGCCAGACTTCATGTTCCGCGGCCCGGCGGCCTTCCGGATTGAAAAAGCGCAGCCGGTTGCCGGTCGCGCCGACGTCCAGCAGTGGCGGAAGTTCCGGATCCGCCGTGCCCAGGGTTGCGGTGAGGGCGGGTGTCGGGTGTGCTACCAGCAGGCTGCGGATTGTTTCCACCTCCTGCCGGGGGTCATGGCAAAGCCGCACCGCATCGTCGGTCAGGGGGATTTCCCTAGCCAGCCAGTCCGAAACAACGTTGCCGTTGCTCCAGGCATACGGACGCCCCCATCTGTCGAAATGTGCCGCTTCCGACGGAGGTGCGTGGATCAGCACTTCCAGGTCCGCCAGGCGGGACGTGGCAATGCTTTCCAGGGCCGTGACCAGCACCGGCAGCGGGTCCGGCGTTCCTGCCAGGAAGATGCGCTGCACGCCGTCCGGGATCTGCGGAGCTGCGGCGGTCCGGCATTTGGCTTCGTCCGCGTCGATGCATCCCGCCTGCTCCAGCCGCTGCATGGCGTGCCGTTCCAGTGCAGCCAGTTGCAGCCACCGTTCCCGATCCGGATGACCGTCAGGCAGGCGCCGACTGACGCTGGCAAACGACCAGCCCGCTTCCGCAAGCAGCCGGCGCGTCTCCATGAGCCGCTGGGCCAGACCGCGGGCCCAGCGGAATGTCTGACTGCGCGGCGCGATGGGCAGGAGCGCAGAAAGCGAGCCGGGATCCGTCTGCAGCAGGGCGGCGGCCCACGCCATGAGCGTCATGGCTGGCGTGGCGATGGAAAGACGGTGCGGGCGGCGGCAGAGGGTGAAAAATGCTTCCGGCGTGGCCACCTGCGGCGGCAGCACCGCTTTCCCTGAGGCGGCGTGGGCCAGCGCTTCGCGCAACTGGCGTCCGGCGTGCCGAGTGGGGACAATGATCAAGCAGGTGCTGAAATCGCGCAGTGGTGTCCCGTCCGCGGCTGCCGTCTGGTTCAGCTGCTGCACCACCAGCGGGAGCAGCGGACGGGTCCATCCCAGAAACCTCCGGCGGGGCGGCAGCGGGGCGGATCCGGGGGCAGGCGGCAGATTTTGTGAGGATGGCATCAGGTGGGATTCAACAGCCCGCTCAGTGCTTTAGCCGGATTCCACCGGTCTGCATCCGAAATCCGCCTCCGCTCGCCTTGGGAACTGCTGGGGCTGCGCAAAAAATTTCCCGTGGGTTGCCAGGGTTACCCCATTGACATTCGGGGGCCAGTTGCTATGAAGCTCAGGAATTCTCCCCCCCGAGGCACCCCGCGAACGGATTCATTATGGCAGACGAATTTTCCAAATGGCAGCGCAAACAGCCCGTTTCCACCGAACGGAAACCGTATGAGGCAAAGTGGCGGGCGAGTCACTTGGGAAACGTCAAGCACGGTGGGCGCGGAGCCAATCCCTATCACAAGGAAGCCCAGCGCGACAAGATCATCTTCCGCGTGATCCTGCTGTGCGTCCTGCTGGCCGTGGGCGCGTTGCTGCTCTGGTATTTCCTGATTGTTTCCCGCTGGGATGAGGGTCCCATGCCGTAACTCGGAGTGGCGTCGCGCCACTTTCGGCGTGCCAGTCCTTGCAAAATCGGGGAATTGCTCTAGTGACTTCGCCCCATGTCACAAGAAACCACTCTGATATTGCTGAAGACCGACACCGTCCGCAAGGGCCTGTGCGGTGAGGTGTTGAAACGCTTTGAGGCTGAAGGATTCAAGATCCGAGGGCTGAAGATGATGCAGCTGAGCGATGCCCTGCTCAAGGAGCATTATGCGCACATTGCCGACCGTCCGTTTTTCCCCGATGTGGTCAAATTCATGCAGGCCAGCCCCGTGGTGGCGCTGGCACTGAGCGGAGAAAATGCGGTCAGCCGGGTGCGCGACATGCTGGGGCCGACAGATTCGCGCAAGGCGGAAAAAGGCACGATCCGCGGAGATCTGGGCGAGGACAACATGACCAACGTCTGCCACGCCTCCGATTCGCTGGAGACCGCAGCGGTTGAACTCAAGCGCTTCTTTGCCGACGCCGAACAGTTCACCTATTGAGGGGCCGGACAATCCGGGGTTGCCGCCTCCAGTGGATGCGGGTAATTGGCGACACCAGCGCTTCATGAACTCCGCTCCGACCAACCTTCGCGGGTTTTTCCTGGCCGCAGGCATCTGCCTGGCCGCGCTGGCGCTCACGGCATGGCTCATGGCGCTGACGGGCCGTTACGGTCTGGTCGAACTGCTCCAGGGACAGCCCCCGCCGAAGCCCGCAACCTCTCCTGCGGCACAGGAAGACGCCCTGACCGAGCCGCCTCCGGGCGCTGCGCCGGCAGATGTCCCCGCTGCGGCATCCGTTCCCACGGCAGCAGTTGCTGAACCTGCCGCGACCGCCAAAACGCCCGCGCCGACGGTGGCCGGTCCGCTTTCCGCCCTGGAAAGCCTGGACCAGGAATTTGAGCGGCTGGTGCAGAAAATCCTTCCCAGCGTGGTCTGCATCCACACGTCCAAGGAACTGCACCAGCACATCGGCATGCTCGACCGCAGCCTGAACTGGCGCTATCTGGAAAGCCAGACGATTTCCCAGCCGGGCGTCGGCTCCGGGGTCATTGTGACCAAGGAAGGTCACATCCTGACCAATTTTCACGTCATCAAGGATCTCGATCCCGGCAATGGGGACGAGCTTTACGTCACCCTGAACCGCCAGACCGAGCCCCAGGAGGTCGAAATCGTCGGCGTCAACCGCAAGGTGGACATCGCTGTGCTCAAGCTGCACAGCACCGGAATCCGCGAGTTTGTTCCACTGCAGTTCGGAGACTCCGCAAAACTGCGCATGGGCAATGTGGTCCTCGCCTTTGGAGCCCCGTTCGGACTGTCAGAGACGGTGACCCAGGGCATCGTCAGCAAGGTGGACCGCCGCTTGGGCGACTCGCAGGAGGCCATGCCGTTCATCCAGACCGACACGGTGATCAACCCCGGCAACTCCGGCGGCCCGCTCGTCAATGTCAAGGGGGAGGTCATTGGCATCAACTGGGCGATTTATTCCGGACAGCAGGAAGTGCATGTGTGGCAGGGAGTCGGTCTGGCGATTCCGTCGAATCTGGCCAGCCAGGCCATGAAGGAAATCCTGACAAACGATGTCCAGCGCAGTTACGTGGGGCTGGCATTTGACGACGTGCCGGCCTTCCAGGGAGGCAAAGGGGTCATCGTTTCCGCAGTGGACAAGGGTTCCCCCGCATTCACCGCCGGGCTGAGGGTGGGGGATCTCATCGTGCAGATCGACGGCACTGCGGTGGCCAATGCCACGGACGCATCGAAGCTCGTGGCGCGAAGGAAGGTGGATGAGGAAATCGAATTCAGCGTCGTCCGCAACAAACAGCCAGTGGCGCCGCTGCGCGTGAAAGTCATGGATGTGGACCGGGCCGTGTCCGAACCGGAAGTCATCGACCTTACCGCAGAAGCCGGACTCAAGATCAAGGATGGGGACTGGAAGGAGCACAACAAGCTGCGGCAGCGGCAGTGGCGGTGGGGCAGGCAGTTCGTGCTGGTGTCCGAAGTCGCACCGGAAGGACCGCTGGCCGGCAAGGTGGAGCCCGGCGACGTGATCTGGTCAGTGAACGGAAAATTTTGTGCCGCGGAGGAAGTGGCCGCGGTGCTGCGGGAGAATCCGCCCGGTGGCAGCGTGATGCTGCGGATCTGGAGGGGAACGGCGAAGCAGTTCAATGTGGAAATCACCCGATGAAACCACACGAGGATCAATTGCAGTTGCCGCTGGATCTGGCGAGCGGAGCCGCCGGTGACTTTCGCACCTTTGTCGCTGGATTTGACGCCTTCGGGACGGAGACCCGGCAGGAGGCGCTCCGATTGCCCGGTTGTCCGGAAGTGCCCGTGTTCATCAACGAATTCTGGACCGCGAAGCAGCGCGCAGCCCATTCCCTGCATGAAGTTTCCTATCGTGCCTGCTTCAAACCCCAACTGCCGCGGTTTTTCATCGACCGCCTGACATCTCCCGGCGCGGTGGTCTATGATCCATTTCTGGGGCGGGGCACCACGCTGCTGGAGGCGGCGTTCATGGGCCGCATCCCCTGGGGCTGTGACATCAATCCCTTGTCCGCCATTCTGGTCCGCCCGCGGCTGGCTCCGCCAAAGGATGCGGACCTGCTCAAGAGGATCAAGGAACTGGATTTGTCCGGCCCCGCCGGGAAGGGTCCTGACGAATTGCTCGTCTTTTACCATCCGAAGGTGCTGCAGGAACTGTGCTGGCTGCGCGGGTATTTCGCCCGCAGGATCGAGGACGGAACGCAGGATGGAGCGGACGATTTTGTCCAGATGGTGGCGACGAATCGCCTGACCGGCCATTCGCCGGGATTTTTTTCCGTTTACAGCATGCCGCCGAACCAGGCGGTCTCCGTGAAGTCCCAGACGAGGATCAACCAGCGGCGCGGGCAGTCCCCGCCGGTGAGGGACATCAGGGGGATTCTGATGAAAAAAGGCCTGCAACTGCTGCAGGACCTCACGGACGAACAGCGCGCGGCATTGCAGGGCGTGTCGCGACGCAGCCGCATTCTGACGGGTTCGTGCGATTCCACGCCGCAGCTTCCTGACAAAAGCGTGGATCTGGTGGTGACCTCGCCGCCGTTTCTGGCTGAAGTGGACTACCGGACCGACAACTGGCTGCGCTGCTGGTTCAACGGGATCGACCAGGATTCCGTCCACCTGTGGATGCTCAAGAAACCGGATGCCTGGCAGAATAAAATGCGCGGTGTGCTGGCGGAACTTGGGCGGGTGCTGAAGCCGGATGGCCGGATTGCCTTCGAGGTGGGCGAAGTGCCGAAACTCAACTGCGGACTGGAGAATTTCGTGATTCCCGCGGGCATTCAGGCCGGATTGGTTCCCGAGTTGGTGCTCATCAACGAGCAGGATTTCACGAAAACCTCCAACTGCTGGGGCGTTTCCAACAAAAAGCTGGGAACCAACACCAACCGGATCGTGCTGTTCCGGAAATGAACGGGCGGGAGGAAAAAATGGCAGCTACTGGCGCAGCAGCAGCGCCCAGTCTCCGCCGCCGTCCTCCAGCACCGGAGACTTCCAGTCGGCACCGCCGGGGATTTCTCCCAGTGGCTTGATTTCCCCCGTGCGGCAGTTGCAGCTCTGCCCCTGGAATTTTCCCGGAGGCAGGGCCACGGTGACGCTGCCGCCCTTGGGCAGGTAGAGGGCGAAGGTTTTTCCAGGCTCCACCAGGCACCGGGCATTTCCTTCGCGAATGCAGGAATTGTCAGGATTGGCCTTCCACCAGTCAAAGCTCGTGAAGAAGGCGGCCAGTTTGGCATAGCCGCCGAGCATGGTCATCTGGTCGTCGCCGCGGGCGGTGATCCAGCCGCCGCCGGTGTCCGGCGGCTTGCCGCATCCCTGGTTGGCCCTTTCCCCGGTGGTTTGATAACCGCCGGCCATGCTGATCTCCCAGGCGAGCCTGCGGCGGGAGTCGGCGTTGCGTGCCGGTGCGGTGCGGTCCCCGCCCCAGCCGACGGGGTAATGGTCCTCATAGCCGTATTCCTCGTTGATCTGGGGTTTGGGATGTCCGGTGGTCTCCTGCTCACGCCGGTTTTTCAGCATGAAATCATAACCGCCATGCTCGTCCCACTGCTGGTAGAGGCAGTAGTCGGCCCACGGTGAGGCGCGGAACGAAAAGTCCGGATGGCCGTGAATGGACAGCAGATGGTCGTAGGGGTCGCAGCTTTTGACGAAGTCACCCATGACGTTGGCCCAGGCGTCATCGCGCAGGTGGCGGTACTCGTTGCTCAGGTCCCAGACCACGTTGGAAAACGCCCCCAGGCGGGCGACGGCATACTGGTAGTAGCGCTTTTCATCATCGCTCGCGGCATGCGCTTTGCCGAACGGGTCCACGCCCTTGTCCTTGCCGTCGAGGTAGAAGATGAGGGAAACGATGATGTCATGCTGCCGGGCTTTGGCCAGCATGCGTTCGCAGCGCTGCCAGAACGGCAGGTTGAAGCGGGTGACGTCGAAGCCCGGATCGTCCGGACTGTCCGGACGGGCCGCCACCCAGGGATTGAGGCGAAACTTGAATTTTTCGGTCTGCTGCACCTGAGGCTCATTCCACCGTGCGCCGGAGGCGGTGCGTCCGCACAGGGCGACGCGCATCCGGTTGACCTTGAGCGCCGCAAACCGGTCCACCGCAGCATGCATGATGCCGTCATCCTCCCAGCCGAGCAGCCAGTAGGCGGTGGTTCCATTCCAGAAATAGTGTTCGCGGGTGCCTTCCCAGAGGAAATGCCAGGGGTGGTCACGGTCCACCCGCAGCATGCCGCGGCGCTTTCCGTCCTTGACGTTGAATTTGCCGGACGTTGTCTGGTTGAAGCTGCCTTCCTGATAGGTGGCGGTGAACGAATAGGTGCCCGGAGCGGGCGGCATGAAGCGGATGCAGTGGCGGCTGCCGTCCGCGGAATCGCAGAATCCCTCCACCGACAGCGTCGCGCCGTTGGTGATCTGAAAGGAGCCGCGCATTTTGGCATCCACGAAGGGGTTCTTTGCCTCGGTGCCCTTGACCTGCACGCACACTTCCACGAAATCAAACGCCTCCACTTCACCAGCGGGCTGGTCGAAGGTGACGGTGGGTTGGGCCAGCCCCCCATGTGTCCACAGTACGGCGGCACTCAGGAGCCACGGCAACGGTGGAAGACTGAATTTCATTAAGGCATTTTTAACAGCGGTCCGGTCTCTGCAAGACTGCGCCCCTGCGCTTTTGCGGATTTTTCGCTAGGCACCGCCCCCGGCATCCGTTTTCCCGGCACCGCGGGCCTGGAAATACCGGACGAGGAGCGCTGCCCCGGCGGGCATCCGGGGTTGCCGGAATCGGGACCGGTGACATCGTGGCGCAGCGCAGACTTTCCTGGCATCGCGGCATTTTCCGCGGACGCTGCGGGGCACTGCCGCCACGGACCATGATTTATTTCGACAACAACGCCACCACCGCCATTGAGCCCACCGCCGTGGATGCCATGCAGCCATTCTTGCGGGAACACTACGCCAACCCCTCCAGCGGCACCACCTTTGCACGGCACACCCGCCAGGCGGTGGCGCGGGCCAGGGAGCAGGTGGCCGCCCTGCTGGGGTGCGAACCCGGCGAGGTGATTTTCACCAGCGGAGGCACCGAGGCGGACAATGCCGCCATTTTTTCCGCCACCCAGATTCATCCGGACCGGAAGCACCTGGTGACCGCAGCCACCGAACACGATGCCGTCCTCAACCACTGCGCATGGCTGGAGGCGAACCACGGCTACGAAGTCACGCGGGTGGCAGTCAACCGCGACGGCGTGCCGGATCTCGCCGAGCTGGCCGCAGCGATCCGGCCCGGCCAGACGGCGCTCGTTTCCGTCATGGCGGCGAACAATGAAACGGGGGTGTGTGCGCCGGTGGCGCAAGCCGCGGCCCTGGCTGAGGAAAATGGCGTGCTGTTTCACACCGATGCGGTGCAGATGGCCGGGAAGGTGCCATTGCGGCTGGCCTCCACCGCCATTCACTACCTGGCCATCTCCGGCCACAAATTTCATGCTCCAAAAGGCATTGGCGCCCTATTTGTCAGCAAACGGGTGCGGTTTCAGCCGATGCTGTTAGGGGGCGGCCAGGAATCGCACCGCCGCGCAGGCACGGAAAATGTCCCGCACGTTGTCGCCCTCGGCCAGGCGGCTGCGTGCGCCCTGCGGCATCTGGAAATGCACGAGGCAGGGGAAGATCCCGTCCGCACGCTGCGCGATGCCTTCGAGACGGGGTTGAGGGCGCTGCTGCCGGGTGTGGAAATCAACGGTGCCGGTGCGCCCCGCACTCCGAATACGACCAGTGTCCGCATCCCGGGTGCTCCCGCGGAAGGCATGCTCATTCTGCTCGACCAGCAGGGGATTTGCTGCAGTGCCGGCAGCGCCTGCAACACGGGTGCCCTGCATCCCAGTCATGTGCTCGCGGCCATGGGGCGGTCGCCGGAGGAAGCCCGCGAATGCCTGCGCTTTTCCTTCTCCCGTTTCAATACAGACGGGGAAATTCAAGCCGCCCTGCCCGTCATCGCCGCCGCTGCGGACAAGATGCGCCGCCTGCGGTGAGGCCGTCCGGCTGCGGTTGCGGCAGTGGTTTGGTCCCGCTGCCCGAGAGCGCTCCCAAACCCCGGCTGACAGGAAGGCGACGGTCAGAAGTCAACGTCCGAGCTGTTGGCTCCGCCGCGTCCGGAGGCTTCGCGGTCCAGCGCGAGCAGGCTGGCGGGATCCGTCCCTGCCAGTTTCAGCCGGTCCAGCATGTCCCTAACGGATTTTTCCTCCTCCATCTGCTCGTTGAGGAACCACAGCAGCAGGTTCTTGGACGCGTGGTCGCGCACTTGCTCCGCCACTTCATAAAGATCGTTGATCTGTTTGGTCACCAGCTGCTCCTGCTTCAGGCTGTGGGCAAAAACATCCGTCGGCGATTTGAAATCGTGCTTCGGTTTGGCCAGCGGCTGCAGTTCCACCTTGGCGTCGCGGTTCACCAGATACTGGTAAAACTTCAGCGCATGCATCGTCTCCTCCCGGCTCTGCTCAAACATCCATTTGGCAAAGCCTCCATAAGGCGTCTGCTCGAACCACGCCGCCATGGCCAGATAGATGTAGGAGGAAGCCATTTCGTTGTTGATCTGCGCGTTGAGCAGCTTCTGGAGTTTGGGATTGAGCGTCATGATGAATCGGCAATGTGGTGAAGGTTGCATTGAGCATAACCCAGGAAGCCGCATTCCGTCAATCAGGCTTCCATGCTGGAATGCGGCTGCAGTGCGCTTTTTTCCAGCCACGGCGAATTTGCCTTCCGCGAATAATGCTGGTTGCGCTGCCGGAAAATCCCCGCCATCATCCCGCTTCCTGGCCGGAATCATCGGGGCGTAGCTCAGCCTGGCTAGAGCGCCAGCTTTGGGAGCTGGAAGTCGTGGGTTCGAATCCCGCCGCCCCGACCACTTCGCCGCCGCCAATCAAGGCAGCACGATTGGGCATCACCATCACCGATTTCCGTGGCGGGACCGAATGGGACGCCGCCAACTGCACTCGGCGGATGCAGGTTTCGAGCCTCAAGCGGGCGGATGCCCTCCGCGGCCAACAGCATCCGTTCGATGGCCAGCTCTCTGACGAATACAATGAGGAATTCACAGCCTGCCTCCCGAATTTGTCCCGCACTGCGGAGGAATTTCCTGACTTCTTTGTGCCTTTCGTCCTATACTCCAAGCGGATCACCCGTCACCTCACTGCATGCAAGCCTTCGATTTCGACACCTACCTGATCAACCGCTATGCGAGTTTTTCCCGCTCGTTTACCCGCATCAGGTCACAGGATTTGTCGGAAACCATCGAGGCGGAATACGGTGCCGGTCGGTTCTGGCCGGATAGCCTTCTCTCTCTGAATCCCCGCTACAAATCTGGGCCATCCATCGACGAGTTGGTCGAGTCGGGCGACCTGCACGATGCCACTGGCAAGATTTTTCGTTTCGATGCTTCGCCGTTGAGGCTCCACCGCCACCAGGCGCAATCCGTCGCCAAAGCCAAAGCAGGCCAGAGTTTCGTCGTTACTACCGGCACGGGATCGGGAAAATCCCTCTGTTTTTTTGTGCCGATTGTGGACGCCATCGGGCGCGCACTCCAATCAGGTGCTCCACGCCGCACGCGGGCGATCATCATCTATCCGATGAACGCCCTGGCCAACAGCCAGATCAAGGAAATCAACAAGTTTATCTCCCAGTCCGACCTCCCCGATTCGGTGAGACCGGTGGTCGCCCGCTACACCGGACAGGAAAGCCGCGAGGAGCGGCAGAGGATCGCAAGTCATCCGCCGGACATCCTGCTGACCAACTTCATGATGGCCGAGTTGTTGCTCACCCGGCAGGACCCGCTGGACTCCGAGGTTATCGGCAACGCCAAGGGGCTTGAGTTCATCGTTCTGGATGAGCTGCATACATATCGCGGTCGGCAGGGGGCGGATGTGGCAATTTTAGTGCGCAGGTTGCGGAACCGTTGTTGTCCGGATCACGTGCCGATCTGCATCGGCACATCCGCCACCATGGCCAGCGAGGGCTCGGAGGAAAGCAAGGCTCAGGCCGTGGCCACTGTTGCTTCACGGCTCTTCGGAACCGCGGTTGGAACCGACGCCGTAATTGATGAGTCGCTGCAACGCGCCACGGATGACACCCTCTCAATCGATCAAGTCAAACCGCAGCTTGGCCCGGTTCTCATGGCAGACCTCCCAGAGGTTCTGACAGATGAATCGCTGCGCAGCCATCCGCTTGCAGTGTGGGCGGAACTGGTCATTGGCCTCAAAGACGGCCAGGACCTTCGGCGGCAGAATCCCATCCCCTTCGGTGAAGCAGTGGCCATGCTGTCGGGCGACAGTGGGATCGATTCGGAAATCTGCCGTGATGCGTTCGTGCGCTTTCTCACACGGGTCAGCCTGCCCGAGAACGAACGTGGAGGAAGCGGTTCGGGTGCATTTCTGGCCTTCAAGCTCCACCGTTTCATTTCTGGTGCCGGTGAAGTTTACACCACCCTGACACCAAGTCCTCGCAGCGTGTTGTTCGAGGGGCAGCTCGAAGATCCACAGGCACCCGGGCACCGACTGTATCCCACCCGCTTCTGTCGCGGGTGTGGTCAGGAAGTTCACATCGTCTCGAAGAGCGAGGAGGACGGCGAAATCCTGTTTCTGCCGAGAAACATTGACGACACACCACAGGATGATTCCGAGGCGGATACGGCAGGTTATCTGGTTCCCGTTGGCGGCGACGATCCCGACTACCTTTTCCATGGCGACATCGAGTCCTATCCCGAGGACTGGAAAGAAGAGCGCAACGGCATCGAACGACTGCGCGCCAACCGCAAGGACAGAATGCCCGAGCGCATGAACGTGAGTCCGGCAGGCCGATATGATCCGCACGGTGAAGGGTTTTGGTTCCTCCCAGGTAAGTTCGGTTTCTGCCCGCGCTGCCACGAGTCACCGCATCCGAGCATGCGCGAGCGCAGCAAGCTGGCCGGCCTCTCCGGGGAAGGACGAAGCTCGGCCACCACACTGCTTGTCTCGACCGCGCTTGAATGGATGAATGGCGAGGACAGCATGATGCCGCCCGAAAAACGCAAGTTGCTCGGTTTCACGGACAATCGCCAGGATGCGGCTCTCCAAGCCGGTCACTTCAATGATTTCCTTTATGTCAGCTTGCTTCGCGGTGCGATCCTTCGCGCGGTTTTGGATGCCGGTTCCGATGGTATCACCGAAGAGGATTTCGGCCTGAAAACAGTCCGCGCGCTCAAGTTCACCAAGGACAACAGGGATGCCCTTGTTCATTGGATGCTGGAGTCCGACGCGGGAGTGGTCACTCGCGAGGATGCACAGCGGGCACTGGCCAAGGTGCTTGCGCACCGAGTCTGGACCGATCTTCGGCGCGGTTGGCGTTACACGAACCCCAGTCTTGCCGAACTGGGACTGATCAAGGTCGAGTTCGCCGGCCTTGATGAACTCGCGGAGGATCGTGATGCGTTCGCTGCCGTTCTGCCATCACTCGGCGATCTTTCCGTGGATCAGCGGCGCGATTTACTGCACACGATTCTTCAGTTCTTCCTCCAGGGTCTTGCCGTGCATACCGAAGCGCTGGATCTCACCGTGCTCGACGGCGTGAGCCAGAAATCCAGGAGCCTGTTGCGCGCCCCGTGGTCAATGGACCCGAGGGAACCCTTGCGGGGCCGCACCACCATGTTCCTCCAGGCACCCGGAGCGAATCAAGTTGGCCTGCAAGAAGAACGGACCATCCTGCGTGGCGGTCCGGGATCGCGTCTGGGGCGACAGATCAATCGGATCTCGGTGATCGGATCGCACTTGTCGCGGATTGACTATCAAACCGTGATGGAAGGGTTGCTCGGAATCCTAGGCGACCATCTCGAAACCATTCAGGTGGAAAACAATCTCGCGGGCTGGCGACTGAAACCCTCCGCTTCGCGGATTGTGCCGGGGCCTGCCGCCTTGGGGCAGGAATCCGATGGAAATGCCTTCTTCCTCGGTCTCTACGCATCCATCGCCGAGGACCTGAAAAAGAATCGCAGCAGCTACTGGGGACTGGAAAGCCGCGAGCACACCGCACAAGTATCCCAGAAGCAGCGGGAATGGCGGGAGTGGCGCTTCCGCTTTGAGCAGGATGATCGCAAGCTCCTCGATGCCAATGCAACTGAGATGAAGGCTGCTGGCGAGCCACGTCAGTTTCTGCCCGCCCTCTTCTGTTCCCCGACCATGGAACTCGGTGTCGATATTTCCGCGCTGAACGCCGTCTATCTGCGCAACGTTCCTCCCACGCCAGCGAACTACGCGCAGCGGGCCGGTCGGGCGGGTCGTTCTGGTCAGGCGGCGGTGATCGTCACCTACTGTGCGGCGCAGTCTCCCCACGACCAATACTTCTTCACCCGCCGCAGCGAGATGGTCTCGGGCGTCGTGCGCCCGCCGGCCCTCGACATCACCAACGAGGAACTCGTGCGCTCTCACCTCCACGCCGTCTGGCTGGCCGAGTCCAAGCTGGCATTGTCACCGGACATCCCTGAAATCCTCGATCTTTCCCAAGCGGGCTACCCGTTGAAAGCCGAGTTGATCGAAACGATCCGTAAGCCAGGCCTTGCTGCTGCCGCTCGGACTCCGATGAAAAAGATCCTCGAACAAATTCTCGAATCTGTGAACGGGATCCGGCCCAGTTGGCTCGGCAATGTCGATGAGTTTGTCGATTCCGTGGCCCAGCAAGCTCTCAATCGTTTCGACGAAGCCTTCGGTCGTTGGCGGGAGCTGTACCATTCAGCTCGCAGCCAGCTTGCCGAGGCCAACAACAAGTCCATGATCACCGGTCTGTCTCGGGCGGATCGCCAGAAGATCAAGGCTGCCCAGATGCAGGCGCAGGATCAGATCGCCATTCTGGAGCAAGGCCGAGCGAGCAATGGCTCCGACTTCTATTCCTACCGCTACCTTGCCACCGAGGGATTCCTCCCCGGTTACAACTTCCCGCGCCTGCCGCTCTACGCGTTCATTCCTGGCGAAGGAAAAGCTGGCTCGTTCCTGCAACGCGCCCGCTTCCTCGCTATCTCGGAGTTCGGCCCGCGCAGCCTGATCTACCACGAAGGCCGCGCCTATCGCGTGATGAAGGCCAAGCTCCCGCCGGAAGCCCGCACCGGTGATGGATCGGAACTCGCCACGCAGGACATTTGCATCTGCCCGAATTGCGGTGCCTGTCACGAGGGTGAAATCGAGCGCTGTCATGCCTGTGATGCCTCGATGGCAGGACAGATCCCCATCCAGCGAACCCTGCGCATCGACAATGTCGAGGCGGCTCCCGCTGACAGGATCACGGCCAACGATGAGGAGCGCGTCCGCCAGGGCTTCGACATCCAGACTGTATTCTCCTGGCCGCGCCGGGACGGTCGCCTTGAAGTGACCGAGGCGGAGTTCCGCTGCGGGGACAGCGTGCTGCTATCCCTCCAGTATGCCAACAGCGCGGACATCAGCCGCATCAACAAAGGACTCAAACGCCGCCGTGATCAGACGGTTTTCGGCTTCAATATCGACCCGCGCACCGGCTACTGGGCGAAGTCCGACGATGAGGTTGCGGACGTTGACCTGCCGCCCGATGTCGTCAGGCCGGTGCGTATCGTGCCCATCGTGCGCGATCGCAAGAATGCCCTGCTGGTCCGGTTGACCAATCCCGAGCAGCACGAGTTGGAAACCATCGCCACCGTCCAGCATGCGCTGTTGCGAGGCATCGAGATCGAGTTTCAGTTGGAGGAGGGCGAAGTGTTGGGTGAACCGTTGCCATCGCGCGACGAGCGTCGCTCCATCCTCACCTACGAGGCGACCGAAGGCGGGGCGGGTGTCCTGAGCCAGTTGATCGAAGATGCCGATGCGTTGCGCCGTGTGGCCCGCACCGCGCTGGCACTGATGCACTTCGATCATGTGGACGAAGCGATTGCGGCTGGTGATCCGGCCTTGCTCGTGGATCGGCACGAAAGCTGTGTGCGCGGCTGTTACCGCTGTTTGCTCTCCTACTACAACCAGCCCGATCACGAGCAGATCGACCGCACCAGCACGGAGGTGAAGCAGTTGCTCATCGATCTTGCCCGTGGAGAACTCCGTCTCACCGGGACTCCGGCGACTAGCGGTGACGACTCCGGGTGGTTAGCGGCCTTCAAACAATTAGAGCTTCCCGCACCGGATGCCGCGGGAGCGGACCTTGCCGGCCAGAGGTTCCCCTACGTCTGGCGGCTCAACCGTGTCGCCGCCGTCAGCGAACCTCTCACCGGCACCGCAGTCGCGTATGCCGAGGACATGGGCTGGATCCTGTTCGAGTTGCCGACGGAGCCCGGCGGTGTTTTGCCGGAAACGCTCATCACCTCCCTGAAATCCTGACATACCCATGAGCAGCACCTTTTCCCCTGGAGACCTTGTCCGCGCCCGTGGTCGAGAGTGGGTCGCCATGCCTGCGCCGCAGGAGCATCTCCTGAAACTCCGCCCCCTCTCCGGCACGGAAACCGATGCCACCCTGCTTGATCCCAAGCTCGAAATCACGCCGGTTCAACCAGCCCGTTTCGATCTGCCTGACGATGCCCGCATCACCGTGCAATCCAAGGCGGCCCTACTCGCCGACGCGCTCCGTCTCACATTGCGCCGGGGTGCCGGCCCATTCCGCTCGGCCGCCCAGCTCTCCTTTGAGCCGCGCATCTATCAACTCGTTCCGCTTCTCATGGCGCTGCGCCTTACGGTTCCCAGGCTGGTCATAGCCGATGATGTCGGTATCGGGAAAACCATCGAGGCCGGACTCATCCTGCGCGAACTCATGGATCGTGGCGAGGTCGAGGCATTCGCGGTGCTTTGCCCGCCCCACTTGGTCGAGCAATGGGTCATCGAACTTCAAACACGCTTCGGCATCAAGGCGGTAGCTGTCACCTCCGGCAGCGCCGCGCGCTTGGAACGCTCGCTGCCCGTGTCGCAGTCACTCTTTGAGGCCTATCCATTTACCGTCGTCAGCCTCGACTACATCAAAGCCGAGAAACGCCGCGACGGCTTCGCCCGATCCTGCCCGGATCTGATCATCGTCGATGAAGTCCATGCCTGCGTCGGCACCGGCGCGGGAAAACAACAGCGCTTCGGCCTCCTGACCGAACTGGCGAAGGACACCGAGCGCCGCCTGATTCTCCTCACCGCCACCCCGCATTCCGGCGATGAAGAAGCCTTCGCCCGCTTGCTGTCCCTGATCGAACCCGATTTCTCCTCATTGAATTTCGAGGATGCCAAATACCGGGAACGGCTCGCCCGCCATTTTGTGCAACGCCGCCGCATCGATCTGGTGGAAGGGGAGTGGGATGAAAACCGCGCCTTCCCGAAACATGAAACCACCGAGTTTCCCTACAGGCTCGACCGCACCCACCTCGCTTTCCACGAGGCCATTCTCGACTACTGCTTCGGTGTTGTCGCCAAGGCGGGCACTGGCCAGCACGAGCGTCGTCTCGCTTTTTGGGGAACGCTCGCCCTCATGCGCTGCGTCGGCTCTTCACCGGCTGCAGCCCTCAGCGCCCTGCGCAACCGCATGGCCAACGAGTCCAGCCGCCTCGAACCCCAAATCTACGACGAAGATGCGGATGATGACGATGCCGTGGACCTAGAACCCGGTGCTCCCTTCAACGCCGATCCCGCCCTCCTCGCTCTCGTCAAGCAGGCCGAAACACTCGTCACGGCATCCGATCCCAAGCTCGACGCCCTGATCGATGTGCTCAAACCTCTCATCAAAAAGGGCGCAAATCCCGTCGTTTTCTGCCGCTTCCTCGCCACCGCCGACCACGTCCGCGATGGCTTGCGCAAGGCATTCCCGAAGCTCCACATCGAATCCGTTACCGGTGTGCTCACCCCCGACGAGCGCCGCGACCGCGTGGCCGACATGGCTCCCGGTGAGGACGAAAAGGAAACCCAGTGCCTGCTCGTCGCCACCGATTGCCTATCGGAGGGCATCAACCTCCAGCAGCTTTTTGACACCGTCGTCCACTACGACCTCTCGTGGAACCCGACGCGCCACCAGCAGCGGGAGGGCCGCGTGGATCGCTTCGGCCAACCCGCCGAAATCGTCCGCTCGATCATGATGTTCTCGCCCGACAGTGCCATCGATGGCGCGGTCCTCGAGGTCATCCTGCGCAAGGCCGAGGAAATCCGCAAAGCCACCGGCGTCACCGTTCCGCTCCCCGACGAACGTGGTCCCGTCACCGACGCGCTCATGGCCTCGATGATGCTGCGCCACAACACCCCCGGGCAACTCATGCTGGACCTGCACCTTTCCGACAGCACACGCGCGATGGAGGCCACATGGCGCGACACGATGGAGAACGAAAAAAAATCCCGCGCCCGCTTCGCCCAGAATGCGATGAAACCGCAGGAAGTCGCACCCGAGTGGGAAAAAGCCCGTGCCTTCCTTGGCTCACCGGAGGATGCCCGGCTCTTTGTCGAGCGTGCCATGGCCCGCTTCGGCGTGCCATTGGAGCCAAAGAAGAACCTTCTTCTCGCCCACATCCACGGCCTCGATGACGGCCTGCGCGAACGTCTCGAACAAAACGACCTGAGCGGCACGGTCCGCCTTGCTCTTGCCGAGCCAGCCCCCAGTGGTTGCACTCTGCTCACCCGCACGCACCCGCTCACCGCCACTCTCGCCGAGTCCTTGGTCGAAGCTTCGCTCGATCCTGAATCCCTCACTGACCTCGGCCTCGGTCGCGTCGGCGCATGGGAAACCGCAGCAGTCCCGCGCCTCACCCGCGTCGCCCTGCTGCGTATCCGCTACAAACTCACCATCCATGCCCGCCGCGAGCGCCTGCTCCTCGCCGAGGAGGCTGCCTTAGTCGCCCTCCACGGAAACGAAATCGTCGCCATCGATGCGGAGGTCCGCGCCCTGCTCCACGCCGAAGCCACTTCCAACCTCGCTGCCTCCGCCCAAGAACGATTCATCGGTAAAACCATGAAAGAACTTCCCGCGCTCCTCGCCGGGCCGCTCGCCACTTTTGTCCGCCAGCGTGCCGACGAACTCGTGCAGGACCATGCGCGCCTCCGCGCAGCCGCTGGTTCCGCATCCCGCGTCTCGGTCGCACCCGTCCTCCCACCCGATGTCATTGGCCTCTTCGTGCTGATGCCCAACACGATCTAACTCATGACCAGCCATCCTCCCGCTTCACAAATCGATCCCCAAGTCACTTGCGACCTGCAGGGCGAACGCGGGCACGAAGTCGACCAATCCATCCAGCACATCCGGAACCGTTTTTTTCAGATTCGCCGCGATCTGGTGCAGCCGCTGCACCACCAGTCCGCTATTCAGCGAATACAGGTTGGCAAGAAACTTGGATGGATGCTGGACCTCCACATTCCAATCCGTCAGCGCCTCGGCAGGGAAGTCCTTGAGATTGAAGGTCACGATCACCTCGCAACGCGCCCGAATCGCCGCCGCCAGCACATGCCGGTCCTTCGGATCGTTTTTCAGGCATTCCTCGATCGGCTCGTAGCCATCCACAGCGGCATCGGAAAAATGGGTGGCCAGCTGCTCGCGCCGGTAGTGCACCAGATCCTCCGGCCAGTTCAAATTCTTCAGCAGAGTGCGGTCCGTCTCATCCAGAATCCGGGCGCTCCATTTCGGCACATAAAGCCGCGGCGTTTCCGCCAGACGGAGCAGCAGGTCCGTCACTCGCTGGTTGGTGAGCACGCAGGCATCCAAGACGACCGGAAAATCCGCATTCATTGGGTGGGGGGACAGAGTTCAGTAAAGCCCGGCCTCCTGTGCCCGGCGTGCCAGATCATCCAGGCCATCCCTGCGCGCCTTGTCCCGCACCCGCTGGAAGGCCAGCAAATCTTTCATTCTGATCCGTCGGTGGGTTCCCACCTTGTGGTAGGGAAGCTTGCCCGCTTCGATCAGCTTGACCACGTGCGGTCTCGACACTCCGAGCAGATTGGCCGCCGCTTGAGTCGTCAACTCCTCGATCTCCGGAACCAGCGTGATCACCTTGCCCTCTTGCATGGCGGCCGTCACCTTCACCAGCAGTTCGTAAACCGGCTTCGGCAGCTCCATCCGCTGACCCTTTTCGTCCACCAGAGCGGGCGGGCGGGTTTCGTTGAGAAAAAGTTCCATCAGCTCGTTCACCGATTCCAAATCCTGCGGCGCAAAATCCGCCGGATCGAAGCGGGTGGTATGGCCTCTCGTTGTCAGTTGTGTGCTCATGCTTGTAAACGCAATAAACGCAACAAACGATCCATTCGCAACAACAATTTATGGTTGATTGCAAGATTCATGCTCCGCTCGCCCGGTCTTCGCCCTTCAACATTCATCCTTCAACATTCATCCTTTTCCACTGTGGCTCGCAAACCCGTCACCGATCTCACCGCATGGCCTTCGCTCACGCTGGAAGGCAATTTGATCTCCGCCGCCATGGTGGCCAGCCTCGCCGCGCCCAAGGACGATGAGGAAACCCGTCAGTCCTCCCACCCGATGTCATCGGCCTGTTCGTGATGATGCCCAACACGATCTGAACCCCATTCGGACATCATTCCATCCATGATCGAGGCCATCCTCCAGCTCCCGGAAAGCAAGACGCTTGAGTTCAAGCGCGACCTCTCGTCCCCCGGCCCTTTGCTCAGAACACTCGTCGCCTTCGCAAACTCCGCTGGCGGGCGTCTTGTTGTCGGTGTGACCGATGACCGCGAAATCATCGGCATCGCCGACCCGCTCGACGAGGAGGAAAAACTGGCCAACCTCATTGCCGATTCCATCTCCCCGCGACTCGTCCCGAATATCGAACTCGCCACCGTGGAAGGCAAAACCTTGCTTTCCGTCGAAGTTTTCCTCAGCGGCACCCGCCCGCATTATCTGAAATCCGCAGGCATCGAACAAGGCGCATACATCCGTCTCGGCTCCACCAACCGGCAGGCGGATGCCCAACTCATCGCCGAACTCCAGCGTGGCGTTGCCGGAGTGAGCTTCGACGCGATTCCCATGCCTGGCCTCAGCGCCGATGCCCTCGACATGAAAGCCATCCAGCGGGATTTCGAAGGTCGCAGGGCGGTCGATGAACGCATGTTGCAAAGCCTCCGCATCCTCGTCGCGGATCAGGGCCGCATCGTCCCCAGCCAAGGCGGTGTCCTGCTCTACGGTCTGGACCGCCGCCGGCATTTCGACGACGCCTGGGTCCAGTGCGGGCGCTTCATCGGCAACGACAAAAGCGACATCTTCGACCACATCGACATCCAGGACCCGCTGCCCAGGGCCGTCGATGAAATCATGCTCTTTCTCAAGAAGCACGCCATGCGCGGCGCGGATTTTTCGGAAATCCGCCGCAAGGACATTTGGAGCATCCCGGTCAAGATTCTGCGCGAGGTCATCATCAACGCCCTCGTCCATGCCGACTACTCGCACCGCGGCTCCCCCACCCGCGTCGCCTTCTTTGACAACCGCATCGAGATCGAAAATCCCGGCCTGCTGCTCCCCGGCCTCACCATCGAGGACATCAGACAAGGCGTCTCCCAGATCCGCAACCCGGTCATCGCCCGCGTTTTCCGTGAACTCGAACTCGTCGAGCAATGGGGCAGCGGCATTCCCGGCATCTTCCGCCAGGCCGCCGCAGAAAACCTCCCCGAACCCATCATCGAAGAACGCGCCGGGCGCGTCCGTTTCACCGTGCCCCTGCCGGAAATACTCCCTCTCTCCCGCGAACAATCCCGCGCGAGTAGCAGCACCGGGCCCCGGTCAGAGGCCCAGTCAGGGGCCCAGTCAAAAACGCTGCTTGGGCTAGAGTCGGGGCTAGAGTCGGGGCTAGAGTCGGGGCTAGAGTCGCTTGCCCAAAAAATCATCGACTGCCTCGGTGATGCCACTTTGTCCAAAGCTGAACTATCCAAGGCATTGGGGCACGGCAGCATTTCCAGCAAACTGAACCTTCGGGTAAATCAGCTCCTCGACCTTGGCCTCATCGAACGCACCATCCCCGGAAAACCCAACAGCCGCCTTCAAAAATACCGCATCACGGAAAAAGGAAGCTTCCTGCTCGCCCGCCTCCGGCCATCCGACTGATTCCCATGGCCCGCAAACCCGTCACCGATCTCACCGCCTGGCCTTCGCTCACGCTGGAGGGCAACCTCATCGCCCCCGCCATGGTGGCCAGCCTCGCCGCGCCCAAGGACGATGAGGAAACCCGTCAGTCCTACCGCATCCGCAAGGGCCTCACGATCCGCGACGAAATCTCCACCGCCTTCCGCGTCGGCCAATCGCATTTCGACTCATTCCGGAAACTGGAAAACCCCTCCGCCGAGGCCACCCGACGTTTCATCCGCGACTTCCTCGCGGAAACCCTCGGCTTCGCCGATCTCACCCCGCAAGATGGCGCCGTCTGCCTGCTCGCCGGCGGGCGCGTGCCCATCGTCGTCACGCCTCCTGCCGAGGAAAAGCTCGACCGCAAGAGCGCCACGCTTTCCACCGATCGCACCCGCTCCGCCGCCTTCGCGCTGCAGGATTACCTGAACCAGCACGATGGCAGCCTCTGGGGCCTCGCCACCAATGGCAAGGTCCTACGCCTGATGCGGGACAACGCCTCGCTCACCCGCCCCGCCTACATCGAGGCGGATCTCGCCCAGATCTTCACCAACGAGGACGCCGCCTCGTTCTCCGCGCTCTGGCTGCTCTGCCACCGCAGCCGCTTCGGAAACCCTGAGGCTCCCGCCACCGATTGCGCTCTCGAACGCTGGCGCGATGCCGGGGCCAAGCAAGGCGAAGTCGCCCGCGACCGTCTCGCCGCTCAGGTGCGTGAGGCCCTGCGCCTCCTCGGTTCCGGCTTCCTCGAAGCCAATCCGGCTCTCTTGAAACGCCTCCAGTCCGGGGAAATTCATCTCACCGATTGGTTCAATGAACTGCTCCGCCTCGTTTACCGCCTCATCTTCCTGATGGTGGCCGAGGATCGCAACCTGCTCCACCCGCCCAAGGCCTCCGCCGCCGCGCGGAAACTCTACGCCGAGGGCTATTCGCTCACCGCCCTGCGCACCGCCTGCACTCGCGCCGCCACCTGGGATCGCCACCACGACCGCTACGAGGGCGTGAAAATCCTCTTCCGCGCCCTTGATGCCGGCGAGGAAAAACTCGCGCTGCCCGCACTCGGCGGCTTGTTCTCGGCAGACCGCCTGCCGCACCTCGAAGGTGCCCACCTGCGCAACCGCGCTTTCATGGAGGCGCTCTACCGCCTCTCATGGCTTACGGAAAAATCCGGCATGGTCCCGGTGAACTGGCGCTCCATGGAAACCGAGGAACTCGGCTCGGTTTACGAATCGCTGCTCGAACTCCAGCCCCAGCTCGGCCCCGACGGCCGCAGCCTCGTCTTCGCCTCCGATGCCGCCGAGCAAAAGGGCAACCAGCGCAAGCTCACCGGCTCCTACTACACCCCGGACTCCCTCGTCCAAGCCCTCCTCGATACCGCCCTCGATCCGGTGCTGGACAAATTCGAGAACAGCACCCCTTCATCCTTCAACCTTCATCCTTCATCTTTCCAGTCTGAGGCTCTCCTGAGCCTCAGACTGATCGATCCCGCCTGCGGCTCCGGCCACTTCCTGCTCGCCGCCGCCCGCCGCATCGCCACCCGCCTCGCCCGCATTCGCGCCGAGGGCACGCCATCCTCCGAAGACTTCCGCCATGCCCTGCGCGATGTCGCCCGCCACTGCCTCCACGGCGTGGACCGCAATCCCATGGCCGTGGAACTCACCAAGGTCGCCCTCTGGATCGAAACCGTCGATCCCGGCCTGCCCCTCGGCTTCTTCGACGCCCAGATCCGCTGTGGCGACGCCCTGCTCGGCGTCTTCGACCTCAGCGTGCTGGAGGACGGCATCCCGGATGCCGCCTACAAACCGCTCACCGGCGACGACAAAACCACCGCGAAATCCTACGCCCAAGCCAACAAGGCGGCTAAGGGAAGCCAGGGCGAGCTGAACCTCGGCGGCTCCGGCTGGCACATGCCCGAAACCAAACCGCTCGCCCTCGACTTCTCCGGCTTCCGCGACCTGCCCGAGGATGAACTCGGCGACATCGCCAAAAAAGCCGCCCGCTACCGCGAGCTGCGCGAAAAACCCGGCTTCGCCCGCGCCTTCACCGCCTGCGATCTCTACACCGCCGCCTTCCTTTTACCGAAAACTGGCGCGGCTCCCACCTCCGCCGCCCAGCGCACCGTCCCCACCACCGAGGAACTCTGGCACACCCTGAATCATTCCTCTTCCCTTCATCCTTCATCCTTCATCCTTCATCATTCCATAGCCGCCGCCCGCCGCGCCCGCGCCTTCCACTGGCCGCTGGAATTCCCCGATGTCATGCTCCAACGCGGCGGCTTCGATGTCGTGCTCGGAAATCCGCCGTGGGAAGTGATGCAGCTTTCGGACAAAGAATACTTCGCCACCCGGAAACCGGAAATCGCCGCCCTCGCCGGAGCCGCCCGCAAACGGGCCATCGACGGCCTGCAAACCACCGATCCTGCGGCCTATCAGGATTTCGCCATCGACAAACGCTCCTACGATGCCGGAAACGAGTTCGCCCGCGAATCCGGCCGTTTCGATCTGACCGCACGCGGCAAGGTCAACACCTACTCTCTCTTCGCCGAACTCTTCGCCCACCTCGCCCGCGATCGCGCCGGCGTCATCGTCCCCACCGGCATCGCTACCGACGCCACCACCGCGCCCTTCTTCGCCCATTTGGTGGAAACCCAGCGCCTCGCCC
>JAGNEJ010000040.1 GCA_018003315.1 Verrucomicrobiales bacterium | reverse complement strand
TGCCAACAGCGACCGAATCCTTTCCGGAAGTTCCTGCCTTGTCGGCATTGCGGATTCCGGATTCGGAGAAGGTGCCGGTGAGCCTCCCCCCCGCAAAGCTACTGGCAGCAAACGGAAAGGGCCGATCCGCCACGGGGCGCGGCCGGTCAGGTTCCAAGAATGGCGCTGGAAACACGGAAGGGCAGGGGCGAGGCTCCGGCTCCGGCACAGGAGATTGCGGCGTTTCGTACCGGAAACGGGCGGAACTGAAGTATCCCCGAAGCGCGCTGCAATTGGGTCAGGAAGGGGTGGTTCGGGTGAAAGTGCTGGTGGATGCCAACGGACGGGCCGAAGAGGTGCGCGTTGTTGCCTCCTCCGGGGTTGCCGCCCTGGATGCCGCTGCGCTGGTTTGTGCCAGAAAGTCGCTCTATCAGCCCGCCATGCAGCATGGAAAAGCGGTCGCCATGTGGGTCGATGCCGCATTTCGTTTCAAGGCTTAAACTCGGGCGAGGTTTTTTTGCTTTTTCCGACCGGAAATTGAACGGGCGGAAGCAATTACAGGTCGGAGTCATCCGGATAGGGTTGTCTGCGCGGAGTCGGCCAGCCAAACCGCTTGCCATCGTCACAAATCCCACCCACTCTCCACGCCTTCGTTCACCCCCGCCATGCTTGTTCACCCTCAACTGCGTTCACTCCGCCGCCGCCAGCAGGGTTCCGCCCTGATGCTGGTGTTCGGGTTGATTGCGATTCTGACCTATTTGATTTTCTCCACCATGCGGGTGGTGGTCAACGACGTGGAGTATTCGATGGCCCAGAAAAAGGGATTCCGCTGTCTGTGTCTGGCTGAGTCGGGCCTGAATCTGGCGATGAATCCCGTGGTGCAGCGCACGGACATCGCCCTGCTGCAGCAATCCTTCGGTGAAGACGGATACGAGTCGTTCAAGGTCTCGATTCGCGGCGAGGGCGGAAGGCTCAACATCAATGCGCTGCTCAATTCGACCAACCCGGACAAGGATTTGCTGCGCCAGATCTTCCGGAAATGGGGAATGACCGACGAGAAGGAGCAGGACACCCTCATCGACCGGCTCATCGACTGGGTGGACACGGATGAAGGCCGCCAGGAATACGGCATGGAAAAGGAACAGTATGAGGAACTTGGAATTCTGGGATACCCCTTCGACCGTCCATTTTACTGCCTGGACGAACTGCTGCTGGTGCCGGGATTCGACACCATCGCGGCGCTGAAACGGAACTGGCGGGATTTTTTCACCGTCTATAGCCAGGGAAAACTGGACCTGAACGAGGCCACGGAGGAAATGCTTGAGCTTGTGTGCGATACCACGCCCGAAAACGCCCGGGAATTTGTCGAAAGCCGGTATGGCGACGACAATATCGAGGACACCAAGGACGACTACCGCTATTCGGATGTCACCTCGGCGCTGGCAATGATCGCGGTGGGCAGCGGCGGGATGAACAATTCCGGTGATTTCGAAGCGCAAACCCAGCAGCGGGTGACGGTGAATGACTCTACCACGCGGATCGAAAGCACCGGCACGGTGGGGGATTTTCGCCGGCGGATCATCGTGGTGGTGCGCAGCCGGCAGGGACAGCCGCAGATTTTGACTCGGGAGGAACTACCCCTTTGACGCATGGCGAAAACCGAACTGCAAGGGGCGATTTGCCTGCCGGGTGAAACCGGGTGGGAGCTTTGGAAGGCGGGTTCAGGCGGCCTGCACCTGGCGCAAAGCATGGCGTTGGAAGATGGCGGAAGCCCGGCGGCGTTCAAGGAGGCGCAGATTTTTGGCTATCCGGTGGTGGCAGCGTTTGCCGTGCCGGTCTGGGCCGCCACGGCGGACCCCACGCTTTTCGACGGCATCGTCCAGATTCAGCTTGAAAAGCAGGGTCTGTTTCCCGACAACCCAGTCGGCCAACTGGTGGATACCAAGGTGGTGGAACGGGAGGAAAGCCAAACGCTGCTGGTGGCCACGGTGCTGAACGAACAGGTCAGCGCCGAGCTGCCCCAGCAGCGCCCGCAGGGATTCGAGATTTCTCCCTGGCTGTTTTACCTTCCGGACAACCAGGTGGTCCTCTGGAAAGAATTGGGCCGTCTGGTGCTCTGTGTGACCCGGCGGGAACACCCCGTTTATTTTCATGCCCTGACGGCTGCCGAGCTGGACGATGCCGCGGTGGACGAAGTGGAAAGCCTGATGATGCCGCTCTACATGCAGGGGGTCATCGGCGAACTGGAGGGGGTGACCCTGTGGACGGATGCCGTGGAATCGACGGCCGTCCAGCGACTGGCCAATGTCCTGCACCTTCCCCTGAAGCGGCAGGCGAAACCCGCCCCGGTGCATCCGGTAGCCCCATCCGCCTTCGAACCCAGTTCCGTGGCGCTGGCCAAAATTCGGGAAGCCAAGCTGCGCAAGGTTCGCCACATTGTTTCCGCGGTGGCGGCGGTTTACCTGGTCATCATTGCAGGTCTGGCGGGCTACTACCTGTGGACGCTCAAGAAAAACGCCGACTTGAAGGCGGAAGTGAACACCCTGCGTCCGCGGGTCGCCTTTGTGCTGCCCACGATTCAGCAATGGGAATCGACCGCGGCGCTGCGGGACAAAAACCAGTTTGTGATCGAAATCCTGCGCCGGACGCTCGAACCCATCGCAGTCCGGCAGTTTGCTAATTTGAAAGTCACCGGCGTGCGGGTGGAAACGGCCAGCATCGAGGGTGCCCCGCGGATTTCCAGCATTGAGATCAAAGGGGAAACCCGCGCCCAGCCTCCGGTGATCACCTATCGCGGCTATCTTTCCAATTCCAAGGAGTTGACCGATTTCGAATGGAACTCGCCCGTGTGGGGACCGCAGCGCGGGGAGTCTCAGTCGTGGACCATCACTGGGAAAAACAAAAACCAGCAGAGCAAGGAAAATGACGGCGCTTAAACCCAGCGAGAAACGGCTTCTCATCGGTCTCGGAGTGGCGGCCTTTTTGATGGCCAATCTCTGGGGTTGGAGCTTTTTTCAGGGTGGCATCAAGCGGCTGCAAACCGAGGGCAAGCGGCTGGACAGCGATCTTGCGGTTTTGAAATCCGCCCAGCGGCAGACTGGCGAGGCCCGGCTGTTTCAGGAAGCGCTGGAAACCCACATGAAGGCCTACGATTCCATGGACATGCGGGACACCTACCTCGGCAATTTTGTCGAGCAGTGTGCCGAGGATCACAGCCTGAAACTGCAGAAGAACAACCCTCTGGCCACGGAACTGCCGCGCCCGGAGGACTCGCAGGGTTTCATCAAGAGCGGCTACCAGGGAGAAGTGGCCGGCAGTTGGCAGGACGTGATGCGGTTCATTTACGGATTGCAGGAACCCGCGGAATTCCGCTTTGTGAAATCCCTGAATCTTTCGGTGCGCAAGAGTGAAGCCCAGGACGGGGAGAGCGAACTGGTCTGCCAGTTTGTCATTCAGAAATGGTGGCATCCGCTCAGCGAAGAACTGGTCCGCGAAAAGACCGGCGGAACTGCGCCGCCGGATGAACAAAAGCCCGCCGGCAGTGTCCCAACTCCGGATGACAGCGCCGGAGCGAAACCCGCCGTGGCGGAAGACCGCGCTGCCCCTGTCGCAGAGGTGGAGCATGCCGCGCCGGTGACGACGGCTCCGCCTGTTCCTCCAGCCAGTGACGTTCCGCCCGAGCAATAGCCGAATGTTTCCCAACACCCCAGCCGCCATGAAAACGAACCGTTCCAAACGCCTTCCACTGCTGCTCTACACCAGCGTGTCCGTGGCACTGGCCGCCGTGGCTGCGCTCAATTTCATGCCCTCCGCCGTCGCCGCCAACAGCGGGCAATCCACAAACGCCCCCCCTGCGGAGGACGACGATTCCGCCGTGCTCGATCCAAAACCTTACGACCTCGCACATTACGACCGGATGCTGGGGAAATCCCCCTTTGACTTCGATGCGCCGCCCGCACCACCTCCCGCTGCAGTCCGGCCCATGGAAGGCTGGGCACAGGCGGGAATCAGCATCACCTCCGACTACATGTCCGCCACACTGGTGAACCTGAAAAACCCCAACGAGCGGGTGCGGCTGACCAGATATTTGAAGCCCGAGGACCAGGCGCTCAACAACCGCCCGCGCTACAAGCCCAAATCCTCCACCGCCGCCGCGGCGGCAGCCCCCAAAGTCCCAGGCCGGGGCACGCCGCTCGGGATGAAGATTCCGGCACCGGCGGCAGCCATGGATACCGACGACCTGAAGTTGCTGGACATCGAATTCGAGCAGGGAAAAACCCGCAACTACCGCCACGCAATCGCCGTGGTTTCAAAAGCCGGTGTGCAGGACCGTGTGGAATACGACGAGCAGGTGGCCCAGATAAAACCAGCCGGACCTCAGATGGGGAACCTCAACCTGAACCGAGGTGTGGCGCCTGGTCCTGGCGGGGGGAATCCTGCGATTCCGCCGACCGGTGCAGTGCCGCAACCGGGACAGGGAGCGCCGAACAACCCTAACAACAACAACGCCGCGCTGATGCAGTTGCTGCAAACCCGGGGGCAGGGAGCCGCGGGCCAGCCGCAGGCCAATCCGCAGGCACCGCCAAATCCCGCAATGCCGCAGACGCAGCCGCAAGCGCCGGTGCAAGTCAACACCCAGCCTGCCATTCCCGCACTGGCTCCGAACAACACGCCCGCTGCTCCCCAGAACCAGCACTGGCAAAACGGCGGCGAACAGCGCCGCCGCCGCGTGGTCCTGCCCACTCCGGAAGCACAGCCCGCCAGGCAGTAATGGCAAAAACAGCATCCCTGTTCCGGTCCTCTTTCGCTCGCTGTCGTCCTCTTCTCTCATGTCCCGCCTTACCAAATCCATTCTCGGCACCACCGCAGTCATCACCGCGCTGGCGCTGGCTCAGACCTCCATTGAGCCACCGCGGCGAACTGCGCCGCCAGCCGCCGCCTCCGAGGAAGCCGCTGCTCCCAAGTCCAAGACCAGTGTCGTGCTGCCCGGTGCCGCCCCGGCCCCGGCATCCGGAACACCAGCCACCGCCGCTCCGGTTACACCTCCGGGCACTCCGGCTGCTCCCTCAGCAAGTCCGGGTGGAACCTCTGCATTGGAAAAACCGCCCATCGCCACCGGGGCGGAACCCTCGGCACTCCAGAAGCGTCTGGAAGAACTGCGCGCCCGTTCCGCCGCAGCCCGGGCGGCCGCGGCAAATCCAAATTCCACAGGGGTCCCCGGCACTCCGGCACCCACGGCTGGAACGCCATCCACACCGGCGACGCCAGCAACTCCGCCAGCCACTTCTCCCAACACGCCACCGCTTCCCAACACGCTCCCGACCCCTGCGGCTGGAAACACGGCAGGACCGCGTCCCCCTGCGGCTCCAGGAACCACCGTTCCTTCCTCCGCGACATCGGCTCCCGGAGTTTCCTCCGGTGCACCGCTGGGCAGTGGCACCAAGTTTGTGGAGGTGATGAGCGACCCGCAGGCCACGCTGGACGTGGTCATCGAGGAGTATGAGAAAAACGCGGAAGTGACCGTCCTGCGTTCCCCATCCCTACAGGGCACCATTCCCATCGTCATCAATCCCAAGGCGGAGATGACCAAGGAGGAATACGTCGATTACCTGAAGGCCGCCCTGATGGTGAACGGATTCAGCATTCATGAATACAAACCCGGGATTCATGCCCTGACCTTCACCGGCCAGCCGACCCCGCTTTTTCCGGCGGTGCCACCCCGCGAGGGCCACAAGGTTTACACCCGGGTCATTGATCTGCCGGACCGCGATGAAATGGTCAATTTTTTCCTCAAATTTGACTACCTCCCCGCCCAGGATGCCGCCCAGATCCTCGGTCAGCCGCAGCACCAAAGCGGGAAGATTCTCGCGGTGCCCAATGCCGGTGGCGTGCTTATCGTGGAAAGCGTGCCCGTGGTGAAGAGCCTGGTCGCCATCAAGGAGAAAATCGACGTTCCCAGCGGGGAAATCATGAACAAATTCGTCCAGCTCAACCTGGCGGATGCCGAGGAGGTGGCGCAGATTGTCCAGCAGATTCTCCAGCAGCAGGCAAGCGCGAAAACCGGACAGGGTGGAGGCGGCTCGGCCCGGGTGGTGGCACCGCAGAATGCAGCCCAGCAGCTTCAAGCCCAGCTCAATCCGCAGGGCGGCGGCCCCGCGGTGCAGCAGACTGCCCCGGACAGTTCCAGTGTCGTCGTCCAGGCGGACCGGCGCACCAACCGGATCCTGCTCAGCGGAAAAAAACAGGACATCGCCTACCTCGAAAAACTCATCCATGATTTCGATCAACCCAGCTCGGTAACCAATCTGGTGACCTACCAACTGCGCTACATCAAGGTGGCCGACTTTCTGGACATCGCCGCCGGAGCCCTGGAGGCCCGGGGGTTTGGCACTAGCGGCGGAACGACAGGAGGCACCAGCGGAGGCGGGGCCATGCGCAACAGCACCCAGGCCGGCGGCAGCGGCAACATTGGCGGACGGTTCCAGGATGCCTCCGGCGGCAGCAGCCGCAGTGGCTCCTCGCGCTCGGGTTCCAGCAGTTCCGGTGGATTCGGCGGCAGCAGTGGCGGCAGTTCCCGCGGCGGCGGCGGCGGTGGTGGCGGCACCCGTGGCGGATACGGTGCCAGCTCCGCCAACAGTCAGGCGCTGCCCAGTTCCGCCACTGTGGGCAAAACCCTGCTGATTTCCGACCCGCAGTCCAACAGCATCATCGTTTCCGGATCGCCGGAAAGCCTCGGACAGATTCGCGACCTCATCCAGCAGATGGATCGCCGACCGCTGCAGGTGTTTATCGACTGCGTGGTCGCCGAAGTGAACCTCGGCGACACCTTGGAGTATGGGTTGGACATTCTGCGGCGGGTTGACACCCTGCAAGTCGGCAACACGAACCTGGAAGCCGCCGGCATATTTCGAAACCTCTCCGGCACTTCCAGTACCGGCATCATTGATCCCATCACGTTGGACAACGTGGCCGCCTTTCCGCAGGGAGCCGGCGTTTCCGGTCTCAACACCTATCTCCAGGTCGGCGACCTGGTGAATGCCTATGTCCGTGCCTCCGAAGGCACGACCAAGGTGCGGGTGCTGCAAAAACCCAGCCTGGCCACCGCCAACAACGAGCCGGCCTACATCGCCATCGGCCAGCAGGTGCCCTACCCCGGCCAGCAGCAGTCGAGCATCGTTTCCGGCAACACGCAGTCCTTCAACACCAGCGTGGACTACAAGGACGTGCTGTTGAGCTTGGACGTGACTCCGCTCATCAATTCCAAGAGCGAGGTGACGCTGCAGATTCAGCAGATCAATGACAACGTGGTGGACCGCGTCAGCATCGGCAGCGATCTCATTCCGGTCATCGGCCAGCAGGAACTGAACACCAAACTCACCGTGCCCAACGGGGGCATCGCGGTCATTGGCGGCCTGATTGTGGATTCCCGCGACAACGGCAACGTCGGCCTCCCGCTGTTCGCCCGCATTCCCATCATCAAAAACATTCTCGGATCCACCAGGAAAGCCGACAAACGCCGCGAGATTTTGATTTTCATCCAGCCGCGCATCATGGAGACGGTGGATGAAATGATTGAAATCAACGCCCGCGAAGTGCAGCGCACCACGCTGGGGCCGGAAGCCGAGCGCTTCGCCCGTCCTGGCCGGGACACCAGCGATGTCCTGCTGCCCACCGCAGAGGGCAGCATTCCTCATGATTCCGCCGGGTATCCGCCGGGTGAGGACGGAGCCTCCCAGGGTTTCTGGAAACGCCTCGGCGGCATCTTCAAGCGCAAAACCAGCGTACCGCCCGTAACGCCCATGCCACCGGCGGAGGATGCGGCTCCCGCTTATCCCGGCAGGACCCCAGCGGGCAGACGCTGACTCCCGCGGAACGATCCCGCGCATTCTGGAAGCAGGAGCCGTGGTCCAAAGCGGCCGGGGAGGAATCGCGCTTTTGTCAGGGAAGACCTGTCAGGCACCACCCTATCGACCCTGCTGAAAGAGAAACTTCAGCAGGTCGAGCCGCTGCTCCGCTGACATCCACGCGGTGAGACCGTCCGGCATCAGCGTTCCCGCATCCGTGCGGGTGGCAATCCCGCTTTTCGAAAGTGGCTGGGTGACCGCGGTTCCGACTTCCTTGATGGACAGGGTTTCCTCTGTTTCGCCCTGGCGGTAGCCCTGCACGGTGCGTCCGTCCTTCAGGGTGACGGCCGTGAGCAGAAAGCCCTCCTTCACCTGGCGTTTCGGCCAGAGTACGGATTCCACGATCATTTCCGGAGTCATCGCCCGCCCCACGACGCTCAAGTCCGGCCCCAGGACGCCGCCCTCCGCACCGATTTTGTGGCATGCCAGACAGGTGCTCTGCGTTGCCTTGAAAACTTCAAGACCACGCTGGGCATCACCCTTCGCCGCGGCTTCCACAGCCAGTTTTCTGACAATTTCCTCGCTGTATTCTGGAATCCCGCCGGAAATCCCTGCGGCATGATTGAGCGCCTGGCGCAGCACGGCGTCGTCGCGTCCGGATTCGCCCATCCATTGCAGCGCCAGCCGGGCCTGATCCGGCGGTGGCGCTTCCCGCTCCAGCGCGGTTGCCAGGATTTCCGCACCGCCCTGCTGGCCGAGCAGTGGATGGAACAACGGCGCCACTTCCGCAGTGGATGCCGCCTTGGCCAGCAGCCGCACACTGCGGCTGGCGACAGAATTTGGATCCAGCGGAGCCAAGGCCGCGAACGCAGCGGCGCGCAGTTCAGCATTGTCGGAGTCGGCAAACCGCAGCAGTTCCGGAAGGCTGGCTTTTCCGCGGAGCTGGGCGATGGCGGCAATGGCCGCACTGCGTTCAGTTGTGGCTGCCAAGGCGCTGCCTGCGATTTCTTGGAGCCTGGGCATGGTTCCAAAATCCTGTCCGGCACCACCAACCGCACGGCATCCAGCGATGCGTGCCGGGAGGTGCGGGCTGTCCAGAAGCTGGCGCAGCACGGTTCCGTAGCCGGCATCGCGCTTGCTCCGGGCCGCCGCTACCAGGGCATCCAGCACTGCAGGGGAATCCGGCGCCTGCGCGATGGCAAACGCCGCATCCTCTGGCGAACCCTGTTCGACCAGGACCGCCAGCAGACTCTCCCTGGCGGAACCGGTGAATTTTCCCTCCTGCAACAGGCTGCGCAGGCGGCTGGTGATGCCGGGTTCCCCAACCGTGGTCAGGATTTTCGCCAGGGCGTGGAACCGGTTTCCGAAATCAAGCCGTCCTGCGGCCAGTGCCGGGCGCCACTGCGGGGCAAGTGCATGGATGCAAAGCGTGAGGGCGTGGTCGATCCCCGGATCCACCGGCAACTCCATGGCCAGGGTGGCCAGTTTCACGGCATCCGGACCCAGCGGTGCAGGCATCCAGGAACAGGCCACCACCGCCTCCATGCGCACGCGGGGATGCGGGTCGGCGATGGCTCTTTGCAGCAGCGCCAGCGGATCCCTGAGTTTTTCCGCCCAGACCCCGCAGAGCCGTGCCGCCCAGGAGCGCCAGCGAAAATCGTCAGAGGCCAGCAGTTTTTCAATGATGTCCGGACGCGCCTCCTCATGGGCCGCGAAGACGCCGCTCAGCTCGTAGAGCAGCCGCGCGCTGTCCGCGGTGACGCCTGGTTCCTGGCCCCTGACCGCATCTGCCGCGGAAATGACCGCAGCTTTTTCCAATCGGTAGAGAAGTTGCTGGGCACGATCCCGCTCATAACGTTCCGGTGAGCGCAGGCGTTCCACCAGCGCCTCCGGCGGCAGTTCGGCCAGGTTGATCCGACTAACCAGCGGGCGACCAGAAGCCGCAATCCTCCAAATGCGTCCGTGCGAGCGGTCGCGGCGCGGGTCGCGATAGCTTGCCTGATAGTGGCCGATGACAGGATTGAGCCAATCGCAGACATAAATGGCCCCGTCCGGACCGACGCGTGATTCCACCGGGCGAAATTCGTTCGTGCTGCTGGATACAAGGTCACCAAGGTCTTCACTGGCGAAACTGGAGCCGTCGTCAGACAGCCGGTAGAGCTGCACCTGGCCGGTGAAATAGGTGCTCTTGAGCAGTGCGCCGCGCAGATCCTCCGGCAAATGGCTGCTGCCGAGGAATTCCGGCTCCATGCTTTTTCCACGGGACAGTGCCAAGCGGGTGGGAAGCGGCAGCGGGTGCAGCGTGGGCACGGTGGCCGGTGCCGTATGCCAGATGTGGTAATCCGCCCCGCTGCCGTGAAACACCTGGCCCCAGTCATCCCAGGCCGTGCCCCAGCAGTTCAGGCCCGCCGTGCTTTCGTTGAGAAAGGAATCCAGCCGCCGAGTCCGGGGATTGTAACGCCAGATTCCGCTGCGGTTCAGTTCGCGGATGCCGTGCGGAGTTTCCACGTACGACCAAATGTGATAGCCCTGCGTGAACCACAGGCAGCCGTCCGGACCCCAGCGCAGGGAATTGGCATTCTGATGCGTATCACCGGTGCCGAATCCGCTGAGCACCACCCGCGCACGTTCCGCACGGGAGTCGCCGTCCGCATCCGGCAGGTGGACCAGCCGCGTGCTTTCACAAACATAAATCCCACCTCCTTCCGCCCGCGGAGCGAATTCGAATCCCATGGGAAGGGTGAGCTTCTCGGCAAAGCGGATGCCCCGGTCCGCCCTGCCGTCGTTGTCAGTGTCCTCGAGGATGATGATGCAATCATTGCCATGTTCACCAGGCTGCAGTTGTGGATAGGCGGGAGCACAGGCCACCCAGAGCCGCCCGCGTTCATCCCAGCGAATCTGCAGCGGGCGAACCAAGCCGAGCCGTTCGTCGGCAAAGAGGTTCACCGAAAACCCATCCCTGACGTTGAAGCGGCTCATTTCCTCCTCCGGTGAGGGTGCCGGGGGATCCGCCCGCAGCGGGCTGCCTGGCAGCCGGGCAGGAGCGGGTTTCCCAGCCGCCAGCGCATGCACCACCGCATCGGCATGCTTCAGCAGCGGTTGGTATTGTTTGAGTTCGTCGGTGAGCCGGGGTTTGCCGTCAGCGCCCATGGCGAACGGCTGTCGGGTGCGGTCGCCATAGGCAAACGCCCAGTTCATGCACCGCCAGGTGTCAAACCACAGCCGGTTCTTCTCTACCACCGCCGCTCGCAGGGGTTCGGAAATGTCACCCGCAGCGGCTCCCAGGTTTGCCGCAATCATTCTGGCTGCATCCCGATGGCCAGCTTCATGGAAGTGCAGGCCGTCCCGCGTCAGCGCCACCGCAGGGGCAGTCAGTTGCCGCACCGCAAACAGATCGACAAAAATAAACCCCCGCTGCACCGCGAGCTGGCGGGCGATTTTGCTGTGCTCCCTCACCCTGACATTGCGTGGCGTGTTGTCAGGAATCCGCGGATCCGCGGGTTTTTCAAAGGGCGCAGGGCCAATCACCACAATCCGCGGCGTCCGCTTGGCAAAATCATCCAGCAGCCGACCGTAGGCACGTCCAAAATCGGACGCGGATTTGGTTTCTTCAAACGCCTCCAACTGGCCGAACCATGCGATGACCACCGCGGCTCCGGCGGCATCCAGGTTTTCCTGCCACGTTCCCCAGGCATCCATGCGGTTCTGCCGGTAAACGGTGTCCCCTTCCCAACCCATGTGGCGGAACCGCGGCCCCGCCTCCTTCCAATGGGCCGCCAGCAGGGATTCCAGCCAGCCGTTTTGCTGTTCCAGCACCACGTTTTCCGGCCCGGTGAAGACAATCACGTCGCCTTTTGTCAGGGAAAATCGCCCGTTCACCCAGCCGTCAGCGGATGCCGGCGGGATATGATCCGCCAGGCGCTCCAATGCCCCGGAAACGGTCGCGGCTGCCCCCGTCGGCGCTGACCCCGCCGCATCTTGGCCCGGTGTCGGCTGTTCGTGTACTCGGCCATTTGCCACCGCGCCACCGCCCAGGCTGCCAGAGACATCTCCACCGGACAGGCTGGTCGTTTCCGCCCAGCCGGTGGCGATTGTCAGGAAAATCAGGAGAAGGTGCGGGCGCATGTCAGCGGGTGGTGGGCAGGGGCAATTTACATTAAGACTGCATCATGGTGCCATCAGGCAATTTCCGCAGGCACCAATCACCGCAGACCTGTAAATCGACAATCCCTGGAACTTTCTGCAACCCGCGCGGGACACGGCGTTATCTGATTCCGTCGTGAGCCCTCCGATTTGGAATTCCAAGGTCCCTCTGCGCCAACCGATCCGCTGCCGCGTTCGATTCGCATTTGCTTCCCACTCCATCTCCCCTACGTTTCCTCCTACACCACGTCCGAGCTGATTCTATGAAGCCACCGTTCTCCGTTCGATCACGGGCGCTCTGACACTGGCTGCGGGTAGGGGCCACCTGCCAGCGGACGATTCCTTTTCTGCGCAGGTGGTGCAGGAGCCGGACGGTCGCCACTTCCTGACATTTCCCACGGTGCGAGGCCGGTTTTATACCGTTGAAGAATCGCCAGACGGCGCGGTTTTTGCCCCGGCTCCGGGGGGTACGACGGAACCGGTGCGGAACTGCGTTACTGTTTCCTCCACGGCCAACCGCCGCCCCCGCCTCCACGATCACCGGGCGGCACGCCGCCGCCCAACTGGGGGAATCCGCAGACAAAACCGGCCTATTTTGTCAGTGCGGCCCTGTATTTTTCCGCCGCGGGAGGCTGGGGGGGCTGCGCCGCATCCTGGGCTACCTCACGCCACAGGAGGCCATGCGAGCGTTGACTGAGCCGCAGAGCCCAGCCCTGGCCGCCTGAGCGAACATCCCGCCGCCTCGTGAGCAGGCGAAAATCCGGTCCCTGCCCGCTCCCCCGGGGGGAGGGCGTCCCAGATAAAGTTAAGGTCCACTCCGACCTCCGGGCTGCGCCCGGCCCTCACTGCCGCTCGGGACGGCCTGCGCGGACCCTAACTTTATCTTGGGGTGCAGCGCCTTCTTGGTGCTTGCGACCACCCCGCAACTGTGCAACGCTCCCACCCAATCAAAGCACCCCATTCACCCTGCCCCGGCTCCAAGCCGTTCGGCTTGGAGCTTGAAACCAAGACCGATGGCCAACGGACTGTTGGGTAATGATCTTTCTAAGGCTCCGCCTAAGAGTGCCAAGCATTGGTATCTGCGGGACACCAAGATTGTCAATGAGGGCACCGGCAACAAGTTTTCCAAGAAGCTCCCATGAAACCATCCGCGACACTCGGCGTATTCCTCAGGCTGGCGGTGGTTTTGTCAGTGCTCTGGGGATTTTTTGCAACCAATTCGCCAGCAGTGCCTGTTCCCCTGCCAGACTGGGTAAGGCCCATCGAATCATCCTTGCCTAAAGTAACGCCGGAGGTGGTCTCGGAAGTGGACGACATTTATTTATCTATCCTCAGAAATACGGAGTATTGTGAGCTTCCTGACCGTACAGCGAAAATCCGATCCAATGTGACGCGCCTCGTCGAGCTGAGGGAGCAGGCCGACTTGGCCATGATCTGGCAATATCTTAAGTTTACCATGGGTGAAGGACCCAAACGGCCATGGGTACTAGACAGATTAAAGAAAGACAGGGACCTTGCGGCCTGGATATTACCTATCCTCCGCTTTAGAATGGAATTATTTGAACAGGCCATCGGAGAACAGAGATTAAAAGAGTTTTTTCTATCACAAAAAGGCGATGTAAGAGATGAATTGGGTCAAATTCACAGATACATGATCAACCAAGGAGAGCAGTCAGACATTGAAATTCTTTACCGAATCTACGAGGAATGTTTCAAGATCGGCTATTTTAAATCTTCAGCATCCGACAGCCTACCGGATAACCTCAAGGAGATGGAGGAAGTGAGGAAGCTGGGCGACCAGGCGGATCTGCCGTATTGGCTATCGGAGGCGCAGCATTGGATTTCATTTGGCGTTCTTACCGCTGATATCCTTAAGAACGCACCTCCAGCATCCAACAGCAACGGAGGCATCAACCACCCGAAACCACTGGGACCCAGGCAGCCGCTCTCCCAAGGCCCGAAGCCCCGCTCCGACGGAAATCAGGAGCCTTGGACACCGCGCTATTGGCCCATCTGGATCTTGATCGGTCTGGCGGCGGCGGGACTGCTCTGGCTGTTGGTTAAGCGTAAGCCTTTGATGCGCCACCATCGTTGAATTTTTCCCGCCGTGGGCGGTTTGGGAGGGGTTCAGGCCGCTGGGTGCTGGGTGCTTGGGCGGCGGTCGCGCTCTGCTCGGCGCAGGCGGCGGGGGGCAGCGTGGGCACGCTCTGGTTGGAGGCGAGCGGCAGACGCTCGATGAGCCAACTCAGGCAGGTTCGCCGATTGAGCCTGCGGCGCGGGCAACTGCCCAGCAGACTGTGGAGGGTGGCGGAGCGCTGCCCGGCTCCCGCGTCGCCGATGCACCGGGAAAATTTTTTCCCAGTGTGCAGGGTCGGATCCCCCGTTGGTCTCCGTTGTTGTCGGTGGACAGTCTGCGCAGGGTGCGGCGAAGCTGCGGTTGAGGGCGGATGCGCTTGAACCGCGGCACGGGCATCTGGCAGCCTGCCCGCCTGAGCCGCTCCAGCCCGGACTGCTGCGCACCTTCCGGGTGCGCCGCGGGTGCGGAAGGGGTATCTTTCCCTTGACCGCTAGGGAAACGGGGCCATTTTCCCGCCTTCACGATTTCTCCCCCCTGGCCCCTGGGACGCTTGGCATCAGTCCTTGTCCCTCAACAACAAGGCTGGCAGCGGCACCGGCGGGTTCTCCGGGAAGAACCCTGAATTTTTCCGGGCGCCGGCTGAAAGGTTGGCGCGTTGACTTTCGTATTCTTCAACTTTTCACCACCTTTTTCCCTTAAATGATCGGCAGATTTTTTGGATGGTTTTCCAACGACATGGGCATTGACCTCGGTACCGCCAACACCTTGGTTTATGTCAAAGAGCACGGGATCGTGCTGCGCGAGCCCTCTGTGGTGGCCGTGAAAGCGGGCACCAGCGAGGTGCTGGCTGTTGGCGACGACGCCAAGCGGATGCTGGGCCGCACGCCTGGCAACATTGTGGCGATTCGTCCGCTCAAAGACGGCGTCATCGCCGATTTCGAGGTCACCGAGGCCATGCTGCGGCACTTTATCCAAAAAGTGCACAACCGGCGGGGCATGGTGCGCCCGCGGGTGGTCATCGCCGTCCCTTCCGGCATCACCGAAGTGGAAAAACGCGCCGTCAAGGAAAGCGCCACTCAGGCCGGTGCCCGGGAGGTTTATCTCATTGAAGAGCCAATGGCGGCAGCCATCGGCGTGGGTCTTCCGGTGCAGGAGGCCAGCGGCAACATGATCGTGGACATCGGGGGCGGCACCACGGAAGTGGCGCTCATTTCGCTCTCCGGCATCGTTTACAGCCGTTCCGTCCGCGTGGCGGGGGACGAGCTGGATGAGGCCGTGGTCCAGTATATGAAGCGGGCTTATAATTTGATGATCGGTGAACGGACGGCGGAGGACATCAAAATCCGTGTTGGCTCTGCCTATCCGCTGCCGAAGGAAACGACCATGGAAGTCAAGGGGCGCGACATGGTGGCGGGGCTCCCGAAAACCATCACCATCACCTCCCAGGAAGTGCGCGAGGCGATGCTCGAACCGCTCAATACCATCATCGACAGTGTTCGGGTCACCCTGGAACGCTGTCCGCCGGAATTGTCCGCCGACCTGGTGGACCGCGGGCTGGTGCTGGCTGGCGGAGGGGCGCTGCTGCGCGGCCTGGACAAACTGCTTTCCGAGGAAACCGGCCTGCCGGTCCACGTCGCCGAAGACCCTCTTTCCGCCGTGGCGGAGGGCACCGGCAAGGTGCTGAGCGAGCTGGCCTTTCTCAAGAAGGTCACCAGCACCGACGCCTGAAACCGGCTTGGCGGCAGCGTAATTCCAGCCCCTGCTCCGCGTCAGCGCAGACCTTTGTCCGGCCCCGAAACCGGACGCCATCCTGCGAAACTCCATGAGACGCATCAACGTTTTAGCCCTGCTTCTTTTCCTCGCCGCTCTGGTGTGGGTGTTTTTCTTTCCCGACGAAAAAACCCAGGCGATCCAGCGGACCGTGGGATCGTGGTTTTCTCCGTTCACGCGGACCGGCGCCAAGGTGCAGGATGCGCTGAGCGGAGTGGCGGAGGAGGACAAAAACCCGGAGCAGTTGCGGACGGAAAACCAGGCTCTGCGCGTGGAAGTGGACCAACTGCGCATCCAGCAGCGCGACTACGAGGGCCTGAAGGAGGAGAACGCCACGCTGCGGGCGCTGCTTGATTTTCGCAAGCGATTCGGCCTGCTGCTTATTCCGGCGGAAATCATCAACCGGCGGCAGTCCGCATGGTATCGTGAGGCGCTCATCGACAAAGGACTCAAACACCAGGTGCTGGAGCAGACACCCGTCATCACCGCGGTGCGGGTCACTGACGGCAACGTGGAGCGCTTCGAACCCGCCCTGGTGGGAAAAGTGGGGCGGGCCGAGGACAACAGCGCGACGGTGGTGTTTGTCACCGATGAAAACTGCCGCGTGGCTGCGACCATCAAGGGCTCCAGTAGCATCCGGGGCATCCTGATGGGCTCGCGCAGCTCCACCCGCGAGGTGCCCGACCTGCGCCTGCGGTTCCTGCGGCCCGACCAGGTGCTGGACGCCGGACGCCAGGTGGTCAGCGAAGGCATCACGGTGGAAGGCCGCCTGGCCGGCGTGTTCCCCTCCGGCATTCTGCTCGGAGAGGTCAAGGACTTCATCCCCGGGGACGGCACGGCGGAAGCCACGGTGCGGCCGGCGGTGGATTTCCAGTCGCTGCGCTATGTGTTCGTGCTCCAGCGCGATGAAATACCCGGCACCGCGGGAAATGCAGCATCTCCACACGGAACCTCCCGGCCATGATTTTCCCGGCACTGCTTTTCATCCTCATTCTCTTCAGCCTGGTGCTGCAGGATTTCATTCCCATCATTCCCTGGGCCTACCAGTCCACGCTCAACCTCGTCTCGGTCACCTTTTTCGCCTGCGCTATCAGCATTCCCTTTCCTGTCATGCTGCTGCTGGCATTCTTCACCGGATTTGTTTTCGACGCCAAAAACCTCAACCTTGCGCCGGACCTCGACGTGGTCGAAGCCGCCAACAGCCTCGGCATCGCCCTGCCGGAATCCGGTGCCACCTTCGGGTTCTCCATCTTTCTCTTCGCACTGTTCGGCTCCCTCATGCAGGGCATCCGCCCGCTCTTCCGCAAGGGGCGGTGGGAACTGCCCGTGTTCATGTGCGGTGTCGGCACGTTTCTCATTCTGCTCTTTGAATATCTGTGGATCAATTTCCGCCGGGGAGGCTTTTATTTCCCCATGGAAATCTGGAACTACATACTAACAACCGCCTTGCTTTCGACCCTTGTGGCCCCTTTTGCCTTTTTCTTCATTCACAAACTGGCAAAACTCTGCGGCTACCACATCCGGTATGAAGGCCTGGCCTACCGGCGCTGGTCATGATTTTTGCCTACCGACTCCGTCTCCTGCTCATTGGCAGTGTCATCATCGGGGGGTTTTCCGCCCTGCTCTTCCGGCTCTGGTTCCTCCAGATCGAAAAACAGGAGGACTATGTGAAGAAACTGCCCGGCACCCGCAAGGTGTACCACCGCATCACCGGTGCCCGGGGACGCATTTTGGACTGCAACGGAGTCGAGTTGGCCCGCAACAAAACCACGCTGCAGGTGGGGCTGGACCTCGGTGCCATCGTCCAGTACTACCGCGACACCCACAAGGGAACCGTGCCGATGTATGAATGGGATCCGCGCAAGGACAAGGAGCCCGACATCGCCAAAATCGTGCAGGAAATCGTCATCGAACCGCTGCGCAACCTGGACCTGGCCAAAAGCTACAATGAGGAGCATCTGCGCCGCCACTACCGCACCAACAAGGGTGAAATTCCCTACGTTTACGATGAAGACGTCAGCTGGGAGCGCTTTGCCCAGTTTGCCGAACACAACCACAACCTGCCGGGAGTCACCATCAGCCAGCGGTTCCTCCGCGAGTATCCCTTCGGAGCCATGGCCGGACACCTCATGGGCTACGTCAAACTGTTTTCCCCCGATGACATGCCGGAGGAGGACAAGAAAAAGGGCTACAAATTTTACGAGGGCGACGACAAGGGGGTGCAGGCACTGGAAAAAACCCTGGATGCCCACCTGCGGGGCAAGCCGGGATTCCGCACGCTGCTGATCAACGAGCACGGGCGGTTGGAGCGTGAACTGGCGGAGGAATTCCAGCCGCCGCACCGCGGGGATGATGTTTACCTGACCATTGATGCCAGGCTGCAATACATCGCCGAAATGGCGCTGCGCGAAGGCGGGGTTGGACGCGGAGCCATTGTCATCATGGAACCCAATACCGGCGAGGTCAAAGCGATGGCCGCGGTGCCGTCCTATGATCCCAACCGGTTCATTCCGGCCATCAACAAACCGGATTTTGCCCACTACAACGAGGATGAAACCGCCCCCCTGCTGAACAGGGCCATTCAGGGATTTGCCCCCGGCTCCACTTTCAAAGTCCTGGTGGCACTGGCGGGCTTCTTCAATCCAGGACACATGCGAAACGGGTATAATTGCGACAACTACGTCACCTACGGCAACCGCCCGTTCCCCTGCTGGACGGTTCAGAAAAGCATGGGCGGCCACGGCTGGCTGGACCTCTCCGGGGGCATCAAAAATTCCTGCAACTGCTTCTTCTACCAGTATGGCAACGATGCCGGCATCGACAACATCATTAAAATCGGCAAAATGATCGGGCTGGGCATCCCCACTGGCATCGAGCTGGAAGGGGAAAGCCCGGGGCTCATTCCCGGACCAAACTACTATCAAATCAACAGCCTTGGCAGGTGGGGTAGCGCCCAGACCGCCAACGTCTCCATCGGCCAGGGAGAAGTGCTGGCCAGTCCGCTGCAGATGGCCTGCGTGGCTGCAACCGTGGCCAATGGAAAAACCGCCTTCATCCCCACGCTGGTGCACCACCGGGTGGACTATCAAAAAGCCACCACCAAGTTCATTCCGAAGGTGCGCACGGATTTGACCAAGGAGGGGATCAAGTCGGCCCAACTGGAGATGGTGCGCAAGGGAATGTGGCGCGTGGTCAACGAGCCGGGCGGCACCGGAAAAAACTTCAAGTCGGACATCGAGGCGATTGCCAAGCAGGGCGGAGGCGCGGGCAAAACGGGCACCGCGCAGAACAAGCGGGGCAAGGGCATCAAGGACAACCACACCTGGTTCATCTGCTTTGCACCCTACGACCGTCCGAAATATGCCATCTGCGTGCTGGTGCAGAACGGCCATGCAGGCGGAGCCACCGCCGCTCCGGTGGCCCGCCGGGTGATGGAACAAGCCATCTCCGTGGAAACCGGCGGCTACCGTGTGGATCCGAACGCCATCGGACGCATGCCTGAAGCCACCGGGCATTTCAATTTCATCGAGTCCCCCAAATTTCCCGGCGTAAACCTGCCGGAAACCCCCACCGACGAAGACACCGGCGACGGTGGATCGGATTCCGAGCCGCTCCCGGTCAAAGTGAAGTCCGTTCCATTTGCCCAGCCGGACTTCAAGGCAGAGGGCAACGTGGTCGTTCCCAAGGCCAAGGTGGTGGACAAACCCCGCTACCAAACCAATCCCCAGAGCAAAAACCGCTGAACCCTTTCCCCGGCCCAACCCGCCGCATATTTACCACCAAACCTTTCATCCACCATGCCCATCGGAACCATCGTCAGACGCGTTAGAAAATTCTTCGGAGCCAATTCAGACTTCAACCGCGGCACCCGCGTCGTCGTCAACACGGAACGGCTTGAGCAGCGGGTCGCGCTGGTCGAGGAAGGAGTGCTCGAAGAATACAACATCGAGCGGAGCGGAGCCCACAACATCGTCGGCAGCATATTCAAGGGCCGCGTCCGCAACATCGAACCCGGACTCAAAGCCATGTTTGTGGACATTGGTTTTGAAAAAAATGCCTTCCTGCATTTCTGGGATGCCATACCCGCGGCGGATGCGGAAGAGACCGACTTTGAGAAGATCGACCGCGGCGGACGCGGCGGGCCGCCGGCCAAGCGCAAGAAAATCACGGCCAAGGACATCCCGAGCATTTATCCGGTGGGTGCGGACGTCATGGTGCAGGTCACCAAGGGACCGATCGGTACCAAGGGGCCGCGCATCACCACCAATGTGTCGCTGGCCGGGCGGTTTCTGGTGTTGATGCCGCTCAACGACATGTTCGGCATCAGCCGAAAAATCGAGGATCCGAAAGAACGCGACCGCCTGCGCAAAATCCTGCGCAAGCTGAACGTGCCGGACGGCATGGGCGTCATCATGCGCACGGTGTGTTCCGGAAAACGGGCGCGGTTTTTCGTGCGGGACCTGGCGATGCTCGTTGAACAGTGGCGGAAAATCTCCGAACTCAACGGCACCAGCCGCGCACCGGCCTGCGTTTTTCAGGAACCCGACCTCATCGAACGGACCGTCCGCGACTTCCTGACCGATGAAGTGGACGAGGTCGTCTGCGACAGCGAAGCGACCGCCCAGCGGATGCGCGACCTCGTCGGCGTCATTTCCCGGCGCTCCAAAAAGCGCATTCGCCACCTGCAAAGCCCGGAACCGATCTTTGACCGGCTCGGCATTCAAAAGCAGATCGACAACGCCTTTTTCCGGCAGGTCTGGCTGCGCTGCGGCGGGTATCTTGTCATCGACGAAACTGAGGCGCTCATTGCCATCGACGTGAATACCGGGCGCAACAAGGGCTCGGACGATCTTGAAAAAACCATCCTCCAGACCAACATGGAGGCCGCGGAGGAAGTGGCGCGGCAGTTGCGCCTGCGGAACATGGGCGGACTCATTGTGGTGGATTTCATCGACATGAAACACCAGCGCGATCGGCAGTCTGTTTACAAGGCCATGAAGGACCGGCTGCGCCGGGACAAGGCCAAAACGCAGGTCCTGCCCGTCTCGCAATTCGGCATCATGGAAATGACGCGCCAGCGACTGCACGAGAGCCTCAGCGAGTCGGTGTATGACGACTGCCCGTACTGCAGCGGTCATGGACGCGTCAAGAGCACCGAAACCATGAGTGTGGAGCTGCAGCGCCGCATCAATACTATCCTCATGAAATATCCGGAATCGGATCACGACCTGCTCATCGTCGTGCATCCCGACGTCATGCAGCGTCTGCGCACCAAGGACGAACAGATACTGGTCGAAATGCAGCGCAAGCACCATGGACGCCTCAGCTTCCGCGCCGACCCGGCCTACCATCGCGAACAGGTCACCATCCTCAACGCTGTTACCCAGAAGGAATTCAAGTGAGCCGCCCCGGCGGTTCCCCCGCTTCCTGCTGCCGCTTGAAATCCATGACCCGGCGCAGCGCCCCGGCCACGATGGGCCGGCGGCTCGGGAGCAGCGGCTTCAGCGAGATGAACACCCGTGAATCTCCAGGTTCCGCCAGGGTCAGGACCAGCCATGCGGCGTCCGCAGTCACTTCTGCGCATTCCATTTCCGTCCACAGCACCAAGTGGACGTCCTTTTCCTGGACAAACACGGGGTAAATTTCGATGCCAAGGCGCGAAAGCACGAGAAACGGCTTCCGGGTGTGGTGCCATGCCAGCCAGAAAAACACGATGGCAAATGGCAGCGGGAGCAGTGCCCACCCCCAGCCTGGAGGGTCCGCCAGATGCTGCAAATGCAGGATGAACACACCGGCAGACACCGCCAGAAAGGCCACCGCGAGCAGCGCCATCCCCACGGCATGGCGGGACCGGGTGAAGCGCGCTTCCTTTGATTCCTGGATGTTGTGGGCACTCATCAGCAGGGTGGGCACTGACTTGCCAGTGCACTCCCCGGTCATTTGTGGCACGGAATTTTACATCCCGCACCCGCAATCCATGCATTCATTTGGAAACTCAGAGTTTTGCTGCGCATCCGGGCACTCGTGCTAAGCTTCCATCACGCCCATGCCATTCGACGATCCCGAACCACGCTCCCTCAAGGGCTCCCTCATTCTGGCCGATCCTTCGCTGCACGATCCCAATTTCTTCCGCAGCGTCCTCCTGCTCACCGAACACCGCCATGACCATGGTGCTCACGGCTACATCCTGAACCGGCCTTTGGGAAAGCTCGTGGGCGACCTCCTGCCTTCCGGGGACTTCGGCACCCTCTGCGACGTGCCCATTTTCGTGGGCGGTCCGGTCAGCCCGGAGCACCTCACCTTCGCCTCGTTCCGCTGGAAGCCCAAATCCCGCGAGATTCTTTGGGCCACCCACCTTTCCACTCAGGATGCCCTGGACCGCCTGGAAAGCGGAGAATCCGTCCGCGCCTTTATTGGCTACTCCGGCTGGGGCGAGGGCCAGCTCGAAAACGAACTTCGACAGCGGGCCTGGATCCCTCGCAAGCCTTCCTCCACGGTCCTCAGACTGGAAAAAACCGAACACCTCTGGGCCGCCCTGCTTCGAGACATGGGGCCCTGGTACCGGCTGCTTGCGGACACGCCGGAAAATCCCTCACTGAACTGAACCCTCCCGCCCCGCAGCCACCATGTCCGTGCAACCATTCCGGAAGGCAACCCATCTGCAGGGACATTTGCCGCGGTGGGAATCCACACCTATACTGCCGCCATGAAGAGCCGGATCAGCAAGCACCGGGCCAGGGTTTATTTCCGCGCTTATCTGCCGCAGGAACTGACCAAGGCTGGCAGGATGCAGCTTGACGAGGGCATCGAACCAAGCTGGCGGGAGGCCGTTTGCATGGAGTTTGTCCACGACAGCCATTCCTCCTGCGAAACGGTGACAGTAACCGAAGCCACCGAGGAGGCCGTGCTCCATGCCTTGAAAATGCGCCATCCTCATCAGAAAATTCTGATCCTGAAAATCAACTGGCTGCAGCCGGCCAGCCTTGGCTGAACCAGGCACCAGGACCGCCGGGCGGAAAAACCCGGCAGCCCTGCTGGAATTTCCGGACCAGCTTCAGTCGGATTTTTGACCCGGCGTCACCGCCATGAAGCTGGTGATGGTTTCCAGCTTGCGGATGACCTTGTCGATGTTCATCACGTTGTCGAGCACCAAGGGCTCCTCCTCATTGGGAAAGCGCAGTACCAGGCGTCCGGAGCGGATGAACGGGAGGTAATGCTCAAATACATCCACCACTTCCTTCGTATAGGTCACCCGCATGGTCGAATAGCGGCGGCGTTTGTCCAGCACCCCGCCCACCAGGATGATTTCATTGGGTTCGAATTTGACGTAGTGGAAGCGCGTCAGGATGTAGGCCAGCGCCAGCAGCACCGCCCACACGGCAAAGATGCAGAAGTAAAACTTGCTGTTGGCAACCGGATTGAGTTTTGTGAGGAAGGACAAGAAATCCGGAAGGAAGGGATGGTAGATGTTCACGATGAACATGGCCATGGCGATGATGACCATGGCCGCCATCCAGAGCAGCGCCCAGGTAAACCCGATGTCAAAGGTAAGGGTAAACAGGCTGAAGGTGAAGGATGCCAGGAACACCAGGGCGATGACCTGCTGGAAATTGTCCAGGGCAAACCCATTGTCGCGGGCATGGAACCAACTCAGCAGGCCGCAGATGAGCGAGACCAGCGCCATCGGATACAGCACCGGGATCTTGGGCCAGAGCCGGATGATGAGGGTCGGAACCTTTCCCATGTTTTTCTCCATTTTTTCTTCGGTCGGAGGGTCGTTGGGAATGTCAGGATTGGTGGTGACGTCAGCCATGGTGCGATTTCGTGAAGGTGGCAGTTATGGATCGTGAAAAACGCTCCCGCGGTGCAGGAGGCACGATTGATCCGGCCAACTTGGCACAGCTTTTCATTCCTGCCAGTGCAGAACCATCCGCAAAATGGAACCGGTGGCGGTCCAACCCGCGCTGCCCTGCCATCCCTTGCATCCGCAGGGCTGCACCCGGCTTGACACCGCAGGCTGATGGACACAGACTCGCTGACAGGCAGCACCGCCCACCACCCCCAACCACTCCGTTTCATGCAGATCAACGTTCAGGATTACGAGCAGCTAGGCGTCTTTTATCTCGGCCGGGAACTCCATCCGAAATCGAAGGAGCCGCTCGACAAGCTGGTGATGTATGATTCCAAGGATCTGGTGACCCACGGTGTCGTGCTGGGCATGACTGGCTCCGGGAAAACCGGCCTGTGCCTGGCTCTGCTCGAGGAGGCGGCCATGGATGGCGTTCCGGCCCTCATCATTGATCCGAAAGGGGACATCGCCAATTTCTGCCTCACCTTTCCCCATCTTTCCGCGGAGGAATTCCGCCCGTGGATCAACGAGGAAGATGCCCAGAAAAAGGGCAAGACCCCCGATGACTTCGCCGCCGCGCAGGCTGAACTCTGGAAACGCGGCCTGGGCGAGTGGGGGCAAAGTGCGGAGCGCATCAAGGCCATGCGGGAAAAGGTGGACATCACCATCTACACTCCCGGAAGCAATGCCGGCATTCCCGTCTCCATCCTCAGTTCCATGCAGGTGCCGGAATTTGAAATTGTGGACGACGCCGAACTGCTTGCCGAGCGCGTGGAAAGCACCGTCAGCAGCCTGCTGGGCCTCGTCGGCATCCAAGCGGATCCGATCAAATCTCCCGAACACATCCTCCTTTCCAACATCCTCAGCCACTGCTGGAAGGCGGAGGAAAATCTGGATCTGCCCAAGATCATCGAATACGTCCAGAATCCGCCATTTGAAACCGTGGGCGTCATCACAGTGGATGAATTTTTTCCCGCAAAAAAGCGGAGCGAACTGGCGATGTCGATCAACAACCTGCTGGCCAGTCCCGGATTTGGCACCTGGATGACCGGAGAGGCGCTCGACATCAAGAAGATGCTCCACACGCCGGAAGGCAAACCGCGGGTGGCCATTTTCAGCATTGCCCACCTGGGCGACTCCGAGCGGATGTTTTTCGTATCCCTGCTGCTGAACCAGACGGTGGGATGGATGCGCTCCCAACCGGGCACCACCAGTCTGCGCGCCATTTTATACATGGATGAAATCTTCGGTTACCTGCCGCCAACGCAGAATCCTCCCTCGAAGAAACCGATGATGATCCTCCTGAAACAGGCACGGGCCTTCGGATTGGGCGTGCTGCTGGCCACGCAAAACCCAGTGGATCTCGACTACAAGGCGCTCTCGAACATCGGCACCTGGTTTCTTGGACGCTTGCAGACGGAACGGGACAAAAACCGCGTGCTTGACGGACTGGAGGGTGCCGCCAGTTCCCAGAACAGCCATTTTGACCGCTCCAGCATCGACGTTCTGCTGGCCGGACTTGGGAATCGCGTTTTTCTCATGAACAACACCCACGAGGACGGCCCGTGCGTCTTTCAGGTGCGCTGGTGCATGAGCTATCTGCGGGGACCGTTGACGCGCAAGCAAATCAAGGACCTGATGGACCCCCAGCGCCGGGAATATGAAACCGCAAACACCAGCGCAGCCCCCGCCCGCAAGAAAGCGGAACCCGCCCGTGCGGCAGACGGCACTGCTGCTCCCGCTGCCGATGCGAAACCCAGCGGACGCCCCGACGTTCCTTCCACCATCAGCGAGTATTTCCTGCCGGTGACAAAACCCGCCGCGGGGGCACCGCTGGTGTATTTGCCTGCGGTCATGCGCAGTGCGGAAATCGCATTCAACGACGCCGGGAAGGACATTTTTGTGAAACGGCGGGTGGTCTTGCTCAACAAACTCGGGGAGGAGACCATCACCATCGACGCTGCCAAGGGCATGCGGGCGGAGTTCGATGTCTCCACGCTCTCCCGTGAACCCGCAGGGGGTGAGGTGGAGTGGGCGCCGCTTCCGGATTTTGCCCGGCAGTCCAAAACGTATACCTCCGCACGGGACCAGTTTGTCGAATGGGCCTATCAAAATGAAACGGTCGATCTGTTCTACTGCGGCCTGGTGAACGCCTACAGCCAACCGGGTGAAAGCGAAGCTGACTTCAAAACGCGCGTTGGGCAGAAGGCCCGGGAACTGCGCGATGCAAAACTGGAGGAAATCCGCGGCAAATTTGGAAGAAAAATCGCTGAATTGGACGATGACCGGCAGCGTGCAGAAGCTGCAGTCGAAAAGCAGCGTGCGGAAGTCCGTTCCGCCAAGGTGAGTACGGTGGTCAGCATCGGCCAGACGATTCTGGGTGCCCTGCTTGGTCGAAAGACCTCCGTTTCCACCATTGGCCGCGGAGCCACTGCCGCCCGCGGGGCCAGTCGGGCCTGGCAGCAAAGCGGCGATGTGCGGCAGGCCGAGGAACGCCTCGCTCAGATTGAACAGGAAGTCGCGGACATCAACGCCCAGGCCGAGGAAGAAATTGCGGAAATCCGTCGCCAAACCGACCTGAGCACTCAGCCGCTGGCCAAGGAAAGCATCCGCCCGCTCAAGAAAAACATCCTCGTTCAGGCCTACGGACTGGCGTGGCTGCCCTACCTGCGCAAAGGCGAAAGTCTGGATCAGGCATGGGGTGGTCAAATCTGAACACCCACGGGGATCCGGTTCTGTCTCGGAATACCAGCGCCATCGACCCGGTGCCGCTTGGTCGTACATCTGCACGAAGCAAGCACCGGATTTCCCCGCAAGGAACCGTTCCTTCCGGAACGAAGTCCGAGAAGTCAGATTAAATCCCGGCGTCTGCGCATGACCATTGCTCCGCCAGCGAGGAGCGTCAGGCCTGCGATGCCAGGGGCACGGTCGGAAATTGCACCATGACAATGCCCGATTCCGCACGAGAGATGTTTCCCACGCCCAATCCTCACGATTTCCCGCACTGCTACTGAAACTGCCATGCCATCCTCATTCCGCTTTTGTCATTTGGTCCTGACGGGCGTCGTGCTTTCTGGCTTGTTTCCGTCTGCGCGGCAGGCATTTGGTGAGGGAATTCGTGCGAAAGACTGGTTTGTTCAGCGTCTTTCCGGCAGGGAGGTTCCGGTGCCAGCAAACCGCACGCTGGCAGCAGCCGAGGTTGCGGGGGCGCAGGAGGCGCTCTGGGCAAACTACAAGGCCGCAGCCCGGCAACTCGGGTGGGAGAAGGAGATCATGGTTCCGCCTGCGGTGGAAAAGCTGCCCCCGATGGAGGAAATCAAAAAGCTCCCTCCTGACAAACGGCCAAAGCTTCCCAAATTCGAGGCCGAGGTCATCCCCTGCGGCGGCGAAAAAATGCCCTATCTGCTGTTTTCGCGGGGGAAAAAGCCAGCCGGGGGTTTCCCGCTGTTTTTCCAGATGCATGGTGGCGGCAGCACGAATGAAAAGCTTTCCGGGCCGCACGGGTGGGAAGTCAACAGCCGGGACTGGCAAAACCAGATTGGAGTCTGCCTGTTCAAGCTTCCGGAGGGGATGTATTTCGTCCCGCGCATGGCCAATGACAACAAGGGCCGCTGGTGGTTCAAGCACAACCAGATCGCCTTCGACCGAGTGATGCGCCTTGCGGTGCTGTTCCGGGAGGTGGATCCTAACCGCATTTACATGATGGGGATTTCCGAAGGCGCCTACGGCACGGAAATCCTGACTCCTTTCTGGGCGGACCGCCTGGCCGGCGGCTGCGCCATGGCCGGGGGGAACGGAGGGGGAGAGCCGCTCTACAACCTGCGCAACACGGCCTTTCGCAATGATACCGGCGAGAAGGACACCATGTTCGACCGAATCAAGCTCGCCACCCAGGCCCATGACTTTCTCGAGGCCTTGAAGCGGGAGGATCCGGCCGGCTACGATCATCGGCTCTTCATTCATCCCGGCGGCCACGCCATCGACTACCAGCCTGGCCCTGCCTGGATCGCCACAAAACGGCGCAATCCCCGCCCGGACAAAATTTGCTGGTACAACCATGCGGTGGACGGCCAGCGGCGCACGGATTTTTCCTGGCTGTCGCTGGACACGGCTCCGGAACGGGACACCCTCATCATCGCCACCGCAGACCGTGCCGCCAATACCATCACGGTCACCGCTGAGATCGTGCCGCCGCCTCCGTCCGGGGAAAAACCCAAATCCAAAAAGTCCGGGGTTCCCGCTCCTGCCGGTTCGCGCATTCCCTATGCCGGAAATACCCTAACAATTCACTTGGACGACAGAATTGCAAACCTCGACAAACCGGTCACGGTGATCTTCAACGGGAAGCAGGTCTCCACCGGCCTGGTGGAGCGCAGCCTCGCCAACATGGCGGAGGACATTGTCCGCCACGGCGATCCCGAACGCGTCTTTCCGGCCCGGCGGTCGGTGAAATTCTAACTTTTTCGGCAGAGGGGTGCCGTGGGCTATTGGGCTTTTTTGCCCAGCAGTCCGCGTCCGGCGAGCCACTTTTTGAGTCGGACTCCCCATTCTTTGGCGACATCGCCGCGGTCGGGGAGGATGCCGTAGCCGTGGCCTCCTTTTTCCCAGATGTGCAGTTCGCCGGGGACGCCAGCTTTGCACATGGCAGCGTAGAAGGCCATGGCGTTGAGTGGAGGAACTCCGGAGTCGTCGAACGTGGACACGAGGAACGTGGGCGGGGTGTGTTTGGTGACGTGCTTGTCGGTGTCCATGAGTTCAATGAGTTTGGCATCGGGCTCCCGGCCGAGGAGGTTGTCGCGGGAGCCGCGGTGGCCAAACTGTTCGGACATGGAGATAACCGGATAGACCAAAACGCCGAAATCCGGCTTGTGGGACATGGTTTTGAAAACGGCCTCGTCTTCGCCCGGCAACCGGGCGTCGAACAGCGTGTCCACGCAGGATGCCAGGTGCCCACCAGCGCTGAAGCCCAGGATGCCGACGCGTTTGGAGTCGATGCCCCATTCGGCGGAATGCTGGCGAGTCAGGCGCATGGCCTGCCGGGCGTCGAGCAGGGGAATGGGGTGCTTGTAAAGACCGGGCTGGGTTTTGGAGACGCGGTATTTGCAGACAATGCCGGCAACGCCAAAGGAGTTGAGCATCCGGGCGATTTGATAGCCCTCGTGGTCGATGGCCAGAATGGCATAGGCCCCGCCGGGACAAATGACGACGGCGGCACCGGTGTTTTTTTCCTTTGCAGGCAGGAAAACGCGAATGTCAGGCTTTTGGACGTGATCCACGCGGACAATGGGATCGCCCGGCTTCTGGTAAATGTTTTCCAGTTCGGTGGTCAGCGGAACACCGCCGGGAGGGGTCCCCTGGTAAAGGTCGAGGGTGAAAGGTTCCCTTGCATCCTGAGCGAAGCCCACGGAGGGAAAAAGCAGTGCAGCGGTCAGGATGGAGTGGCGGATGACGGCGGGGATGCGCATGACTGCGAGTGTGTCCGGCTGCGCTGGCAAATGCAATCGCGCGGACGCGGAGGCGCGGTCTCCGTGTCGGTTTCGTCACACTTCTCCACTTTGAATGTTGCGCTGCGTTCCCATGATGCGTGCCACTGACCATTCCATCTCCACCATACCAATCCAATCCATGAGGCAATCCAGTCTTGTCCAAATTGTTTCCCGATCAGCCGCCGCACTCGCACTTGCCGGCAGTGCCGCTGCGGGCACCCTTCTCACCGCACTGCCTGCCGGCAAGGCCACATCGGGCAGAAGTCCGTCCGAAATGGCCGCCTCGAATGAAAAATCGGCTTTCGACCAACTCTGGGGACTGGCAACCCTCTATCAAAACGACCGCAGTCCGATCCTGGAAGAGTTGGCGGTCACCGGGCGCTATCAGGGCCAGTTCTGGGCGGTGGATGGACCGGACGGAAATGACAGCGACTGGGAAAATCGCCGGTTTCGCCTGGGGCTTCAGGCAGCCATGTTCGACAAGCGACTGACGCTGAAAAGTGAAATTGTCTCCGGATTCCACCCGGGCGGTGAGTTTTACGAAGGGTTCATCGAATTGTATGCCGCCTGGAAGGCCAGTGAGGCCTTCACCCTGACGATTGGAAAACAGAAGCCGAAGTTCAGCCACGAATGGTCGCAAAGCAGCCGGTTCATTTTAACCTTTGAACGCAATTCCCTGATCAACAGCTTTCAGCCCGACTATGCGCCGGGAGTGACCGCTTCGGGCAGGGTGGGCGTGTTCAGCTATTACGCGGGAGTATTCTCCAACGTGGTGGCGAAGGAATTCGGGGGATTCAATGGCGGCTGGAGCTGGCTTGCCGGTATCGGCATTGACGTAAAGGATGCCATCGGAACGGAAAAGGCGGATCTGCGCCTCGACTGCATTCACAGCGAAATCGATGAACAGGACACCATCTTCACCCGTTACGACAACGGTCTGGCCCTGAGTCTGCACTTGAAACAAGGTGCATGGACATTGACTCCCGAGCTGCTAGCCGGATTTGGCGATGCCAGCAACTGGGCACTGGTGCTGACGCCGACCTATGACTTCACCAAGAAGCTGCAGGCGGTGGTGCGCTATCAACTGGGTCTGAGCGATGGTGACGCCTTCCCCACCCAGCGCCGCTATGAGCGGGAGGCGGGCCTCGGTAACGGTGACGTTTACAATGCCATCTACGCCGGACTCAACTACTACATCTACGGCCACAAGCTCAAGCTCATGACCGGCGTGGAATGGTCGAACCTGAGCGGTGGCGGCGGCGATTCCTGGACCTGTTTTGCCGGGGTCCGCGCCTCCTGGTGAATTTGCACGGAACGCACCCGGCAGCATGGCTCCTGCATCCGCGGCGCAGGCGAGCGGCTACTCCTCGTCGGCCGTGTCCGACAGGTCGTCGTCCGTTTCCCGCTGGCGGCGGCGGGCTTCCAGCAGGGTGAGCACGGCGACACCGGCACCGGTTGTGAGGATGAAAAATCCGGTTACACACTGGATGACAGGAGGGACGAGCAGGCAGGCCAGCACCGAGCCGCCCCGCAGCGTGCGCCGCCACGGCTGGTCTTTGTCGGTCGGGTGCATCATTCCGCTGCCGATGCGCCGCGCCAGCCCTGCAGAGCCGGCCAGGCACAGCAACAGGAGGAGGCTGCCGAGCACCAGCGCAGAAATCCCGGTGCAATGACAATGCCGCCAGAGCCACCAGCAAAGTCCGGCGATGGGCAACACCACCGCAGCCCCCAGTGCGAGGGCGCGCCACGGGCGAGCGTAGTGCTGCTGGGCGCTGCGGATGAAGTTCGGAAAAAGCGCCTGCGTGGCCACCCAGGCGGCAATGGCGGAGAGAAACACAGCGGCTGCCAGCAGTGCCATGCCCAAGAGATGCGGGATTGTCAGATGGTCCATGTGATAACGGGAATGGCGTGAAGATAACAGAGTCAGCCTGATTTCCCAATCCAGATTTTCTGGCGGCGCCGGATCGAGTGTGGTTAGTCCACTGCCGTGCCGCAGGCGTCGCCCATGCGGGCATAGAGTTCGCACTGGGCGGCGGAATGGCGGAGGAGATCCTCGCTGAGCCGGACTTTCCCTGATGCAAAAAGGGTGATGGTGGAGGAGCCGCCGAAGGCAAAGAATCCTTTTTCCTCTCCCTTTGCCACTGGCTGTCCGGCGGTGAAGGTCTGGCGGATGCTGCCGACGTTGGTGGCGCCGATTTCGAGCAAGGCCACCGTGCCGAAGCGCTCTGTTTCCAGCAGGGTCAACACGCGCTTGTTTTCCCAGAGATACGCCAGACGGCGTCGCAGGGCGATGGGGCTGACGGAATACAGCGGGCCGTTGAGCAGTCGTGGCTGCCAGGGAACGCCGGAAGCCGTGAAATGGAAACGGTGATAATCCACCGGGCAGAGGCGGCTGAGGATGAGGGTGCCAGCGCTGAACCGTTCCGCCAGTGCCGCGTCACCCAGCAGTGACGCGAGGTCGAAGCGCTGGCCTTTCACAAAGACTCCGTCGCACCGGGACACATCCTGAAAACCAAGATGCCGACCGTCCGCCGGAAACACCACCTTGTCGGCACCCGCGACAATGGGCCGGGCATCAGGTTTCAGCCGACGGTAGAAAAATTCATTGAAGGTGCGGAAGGATTCCGGCGGGTCGGCGAATTCGGAGGCATCCAGCGCGTAGGTTTGGATGAACGGCAGGATTCCGGAGCGGCTGGCCGGCCGGTCCATGCGCCGACCATACCATCGGGAAAACACGGGGCGCTTCACCAGGAGTTCCAGCAGGCCGCGCCCGATCGCCGTTTCGTAGGCGAGGCGCAGCGGACGTTCGCCGTAAATGGCTTCGGTTTCGATCCGGTTGGTGTAGCGGTTGAAAAAGCGGACGGGCTCGGGCATGTGCAGGGAGATGGAAACGACAACGTAGGATACGGAGCCGGAGGTGCCAGCGGCTTCTGGGGCGGTTATTGGGAGCTTGGCTCAAAACGCAGTCCGTCTTCCAGCAGGGAAAGGACTTCTCCACAGAGGTAGAGCGAACCAGTGACCAGCGTTTTCTGTCCGCTCTGGCGTGCCGATTCCACCGCCGAGGCAACATCCGGAAAACCCGCGCAGGGAAGGTGAGGTGCGACTACCCGGCAGACCGATTCCAGTTCACCGACGGTCATGCCGCGTGAGGTTCGCAAGGGAACCAGCAGCAGCCGAGCGGCGATGGGGGCGATTTCCCGCAACACTCCTGCGATGTCCTTGGCTGCGACCGCCCCGAAAATGACCGTGGCCATTTCTTCGGGAAATTGCTGCCGCCAGACTTCCGCCAGCATCCTGGCGCCGTGGGGGTTGTGGGCACCGTCGAGCACCAGCCCTTGGGAAATGCGCTGAAACCGGGCGGGCCACCGGACATTGGCCAGACCGCGTTCCACGGCGGCATGGGGGATGCCGAGTCCCGCTGCGTCCAGCGCCGCCACCGCCAGGCTGGCATTCCATTGCTGATGACTGCCCGCCAGCGCCACCGGCGATTGCGTCCAAGGGGCGGTGACAAACTGCAGCGGGCTGCCGCGTTCCTCTGCGGTCCGGAGCAGGACACCGGCGGCATCCGGATGCTGCGGCGCCGAAACCACCGGGACTCCCGGCTTGATGATGCCGGCCTTTTCCGCAGCGATTTCGGCCAGAGTTCCACCGAGCCACTGTTCGTGATCCATGGCGATGGGCGCAATGACACTTGCCAGCGGAGTGATGGCGTTCGTGGCGTCCAAACGTCCACCCATGCCCGTTTCCAGCACCATGATGTCCGTTTCCTCCGCGGTGAACCAGTCGAGAGCCAGGGCCGTTGCCAGTTCAAAAAAGGTCGGGTGCGGCTCCCATGCTTCCACCAGCGATTTCAACCGGCTGATGCGTGCGGCGGCTTCGTGTTCAGGAATCCGGACGCCGTTGATCTTCATGCGCTCGCAAAAACTGATGAGATGCGGCGAGGTGAACAGCCCGGAACGCATGCCCGCTTCCTGACAAATGGCATCGAGCATGGCGCAGACGGATCCCTTTCCGTTGGTGCCGGCCACATGCAGGAAACGCTGACCGCGGCGCGGAAGGCGCAGTGCCGCCAGCAGGCGCTCCATGTTTCCCAGCCCCAGCTTGATGCCGAACATCTGGATGCCGTAGAGCCAGGAAATGGAGCTGGAATAGTCCATGCAGCGGGCGCTCAGCCCTGGTCGATGGGGAGAAGGCCGATCACCAGCGGGCGATGGTCGCTGGCCTCGCGCCAGTTGGCCGGAGAGTAGAGGAACGATGCCTGCGTCCGGATTTCAGGCAGCAGGCCGCCGCTGGCAAAGGCAAAGTCGATGCGCGAGTATTCGTCAGCCGGTTCGTAGTGGAAGGTCCAGCGTTCCCCCAGGGCATCTTCCAGACTAACTTCGCGCAGGGCCAGCGGCGTTCCAGGTTGGCCAAAAATTTCCCGGAGGCCCGGCTGATCCTTGGTTTCATTGAAATCTCCGTAAACCACCAGGTTTTCGTTGGGACGGGTGGTGAGAATCCGGTCCAGGTGCCCCCGCAGCAGGTGGGCTTCATTGCGGCGCATCAGGGACTGGTCGCCTTCGGCCACATCGCGCTGGGATTTCAGGTGCGCGCCTACCAGTCGCAGTTGGTAGTGCGGGTTGACCTGCACGGTCACGTCCAAGAAGCCGCGCTGCACGGGAAAGATCTGGTCGTCCATGATGTAGCGCACATCACGCACGGACTGACGGGAGATGATTTCGAAACGGCTGAGCAGCGCCAGATGTCGGACGGGGTCCGCCGCCTGGACCCATTCGGTGTGCGGCAGGTCCACTCCCGCTGCCCGGAGCCGTTTTTGCAAATCCACCAGATCGCTTTCCGCTCCCATTTCGCAGACTCCCAGCACCTCCGGATTCAGGTGCTTGAGCATTTCCAGCAGCGCGACGATTTCCCGTTCAGACTTCGCATGGGTGGCGCCATCGCCAGCGGGAGCCAGCCGGTAGTTGTGCAGGTTGTAGGCGACAAAACGAATCGACTGCTCCGGCTTGGGCGGCGCCGGCGCTGCGCTGCTGCAGGCGGCGGCGACAAGCAAACAGGCAGCCCAGTGGCTGCCTGCTGTCAAAAGAAATGCGGGTGCCGCAATGCGCACGCTGCGGAGGGGGCGTTCAGGCGATGTGCTCTTCGCTGGGGGTTTCCTTGCGGGCCTGCTGTTTTTTCTTTTCTTCCTCGACGCGGACTTCCTCGCCCGCACGGTGGATTTCCTGCTCGAATTCATCTTTCGCCTTGCGGAATTCCCCAAGGCTGCGGCCCATGCCGCGGGCGAATTCGGGCAGCTTCTTCGCACCGAAGAGCAGCAGGATGAGGACGAAAATGATGATCAACTCAGGCCCTTGCAGGCCGAGGATGCCGGAGAAAAACGATGCATTCATGGAGGTGGAAATTTCAGGGTTTGATTTCGTTTTCGAATTCCTGCTTGCCCTTGCGGAATTCACCGAAACTGCGTCCGATGCCTCGGGCCAGCGCCGGGAGCTTCTTCGCGCCGAAAAGCAGAATCAGGAGGGCGAGAATCAGCAGCAGTTCCGGGACCTGCAGTCCGAAAAGAGCCAGGAAGGATACGGTTGTCATGAGGGGGAGACGTTACGCCCTGCCAGAGGCGGCGCAAAAGAAAGTTTGCCCCGGTCGCGTAGTGGGGAAATTCCGCTTTTCGCGGTGCGTTGCGGGCATGATTCAGGATTTTTTCCCGGAGTCCGCTTTCGTCGGCGATTTTTTGGCCGGGGCTGCGGCCTTTTTCGCGGCGGGCGGGACGAATTTGAGGGCTGCCGAGTTCAGGCAGTAGCGCAGCCCGGTCGGTGTGGTCGGTGCGTCGTTGAATACATGGCCGAGGTGGGCATCGCACCGGCTGCAATGGACTTCGGTGCGCACGGCAAAGAGTTTTTTGTCCTCCGAGGTGCCGATGGCACTGCTTTTGAGCGGCTGAAAAAAACTGGGCCAGCCGGTGCCGCTGTCGAATTTTGTTTTCGAGGAAAACAGCGACTGTCCGCAGCAGATGCAGCGGTATTCCCCCTCGGCATGGTTGTCCCAGTAGGCGTTTTTGAAGGATCGTTCGGTCCCGTGCTTCCGGGTGACGTCATACTGCTCAGGGGTCAGTTGTGCCTTCCATTCGGCATCGGTTTTCACGATTTTTTCCGCAGACTTTGCCGGACTGGGGGTTTTCGACGGGGCGTTTTCCCCGGCAGCGCGGGAACCTGCCAGAATGGCGGTGCAAATACCAATGGTGACGAACAGACTGGCCGTTTTCATGTGGGCAATGAGGGGAATGGATGTGGGGAGGATGGGTGCTTGAGATGCAGAATGGTCATGGGCAGCGGGTTCTCCGCGTCCGCCGGGAAATGCTCCCGCGCGGTTTCCTGCCACTCTGGCGGGAGACTCGGAAATGACTTGCCGCGGCCCAGGATAGTATGCACCCGGGTCAAAATCAAGGTGTCGGCAGAGGGCAGCGCGGCGGCATACGTCTGCGCCCCGCCGCAGACCAGCAATGGCAGCGCTGCAGCGGCGCGGACGATGGCCACCGCGTCCGCCACGGTCTCCACCGGGATGCCAGGAGGGGAAAGCACCGCGGGATTTCTGGTCAGGACAAGCGGGATCTGATCGGTAAACCACCCGCGCATCTCCTCGAAGGTTGTCCGGCCCAGCAGGAGAAATTTGCCGGCGGCATGACGGCGAAAATGCCGGATGTCCCGCGGAAGGTGCCAAGGGATGCCGCCGTTTTCTCCGGAGAGGAATCCGTCATCCGCAACCGCGGCGATGAGGGTGATGGCGGTGGGTCGGTCTGTTTCCTGCATTTCCAGAATGCGCCGCGGCAGGCGGGGCTGATGGTGGTGGCTTGGGGCGGAATCGAACCGCCGACACGCGGATTTTCAGTCCGCTGCTCTACCGACTGAGCTACCAAGCCCTGACCGGAATAAAACCAGGCAAAGCGCTGATTTGTGGGAGCGCTACTAAAGGGCCGGATGAAAAAATGACAACTGGAATTTCCGGGGTGTTCACCGCGGGGAGTTCCGGGAGGGGCTTATGGGAGAATGTCCCTGGCGCTGAGCCATTTCAGGGCTGCGTCCTGCCAGGCATCCCACATGGGTCCGCGATACCCGTTGAGTCCGTGGCCGCCGGAAGGCAGTTCGAGGTATTCGCAGGGGACCTTCCGGTCCTGGAGCGCCGCAGCGAATTTCCGGCTGTTTTCCACGGAAACGACGGTGTCGTCTTTGGCGTGCGTTAGGAAACAGGGCGGAGTCTTGTTGGTGACCTGGGTCTCGCTGGAGAAGCGCTGGATGAGTTCGGCGGACGGATTTGCACCCAGCAGGTTTTTTCGGGAACCGGCGTGACCGATTTCCCCCATGGAAATCACCGGATACACCAGTATTCCAAAGTCCGGACGGCAACTTTGAATTTCCACCGGGTCCGAACTCTGCGCGTTGCCGCTGTCGAACTGGGTGAGGGCGGAAGAGGCGAGATGCCCGCCGGCGGAAAATCCCATGATGCCGATTTTTCCCGGGTCCAGCTTCCATTTGGCCGCCTGCTCCCTAACCATCCGGAGTGCCCGCTGGACATCGAGCAGGGGAAGATGGTGGTTGCCATGCGGCAGCCGGTATTCGAGGACGATGCCGGTGATTGCGCATCCATTCAGCCATCGGGCGATGCCCTCTCCTTCCGGTCCAGTCACCAGGCCGCCGTAACCGCCGCCCGGGCAGATGACAATGCCGACGCCCTTGCCATTCGGCGCTGGATGCACGGTGATGGCAGCCTTGGATTTGCCGAATTTCCCGTCACCCAGCGGAGCCTGGTCCGGCCAAAGGGCGATTCTTTCGGCCCCCGGATGTGCCGGAGCGGCCGGGTCCGGTGCGGCGGGCGACCCCATGGCCAGACAGCAGCACACCGAAGCGCAGAGGAGCAATGGAAAACGGGAAATGTCAGGCATGGCAGGAGGAGGACAAACTCCGTCGGTCCGCCGGAATTGCCAGACCGGAAGTGCGGGGTGGGGTGGGGCGGGGTGGGGTGGGCTGATTTTCCGGTCGCCCCTGCGCCGGATGATGCCACAATGGCGGCTTCCTCACAATTTCATGCCAACGCAAGTTTCGCCGCAGCTCTACTGGACTCTCGCCGCCGGTTCCTTCGCCCTTGGTGCGTGCATCGGCTCGTTTCTCAACGTGGTCATCCACCGGCTGCCGTTGGGCATTTCCGTGGGGAATCCGAAACGCTCCTTCTGCCCGGGATGCAAATACCAGATCCCCTTCTGGTTGAACATTCCCCTGGTGTCGTGGCTGCTGCTGCGCGGGAAATGCGCCAACTGCAGGGCCCCCATTTCCTCGCGCTACTTCCTGGTCGAATTGTTCACAGCCCTGGCTTTTCTCGCCGTGTTTTACCTGACTTGGATGCCTGGCAGCGGGAATCCCTACCTGATGCTGCCTTACTGGGTGCTCGTCAGCCTGTTCATCGCCGGCACCTGCATCGACATCGACCATTATATTTTGCCGGATGAAATCACCCTTGGCGGAACCGGCGTCGGCCTGGTTTTCAGCCTGGCGGTGCCGATGTTTCTGGGGCAGGAATCGCGGTGGGATAACTTTGTGCAGTCGCTGCTGGGGGCGGCGGTGGGGTTCGGGTTGCTGTATTTGGTCGTGGAAATCGGGAAAAAACTCTTCGGACGCAAAAAGCTCGCATTTGAAACCGCCCTTGCCTGGGAAATTGCGCAGCCGAACCCGGAAGAGCAGCCGCAGTTCAGCCTCGACGGGGATGTCACCCCGTGGGATGACCTCTTTGGACGGAAAAGCGACCGGCTGATCCTCCACTGTCCCGAGGCGGAAATCGACGGTGTGGCGCATGCGGATGTGACGTTGGAAATCCGTGAGGATGGTGTGGACGTGCTGCCCAAAACTGAGGGATCGGCCGCACGGCATTTCGCGCTGGAGCAGATCACGCGCATGAAAGGAACTTGCGACAGCGTGGTGATTCCGCGGGAGGCCATGGGGCTGGGCGATGTGAAATTCATGGGGCTGGTCGGGGCCTTTCTGGGTTGGAAAGGCGTGCTGTTCACGGTCTTTGCCGGAAGCATTCTGGGGACGGCAGCCGCCTTGCTACTCATTGCCGCGCGGCGGCGTGAGTGGGCGCAGAAGGTTCCCTTTGGTCCGTATCTGGCTGCCGGAGCCACGCTCTATCTGGTGGCCGGTCCGGCCATCCTCAGTTGGTATCTGGGACTTTCCCAGTCGGCCGAATAACGAAAAAGCCGACCCGTTGCGGGGTCGGCTTTTCGAAAAAAACGGGAGGCGTTGATCAATCTTCCTGGTCACGTGTGTTGACGGTGCCGGAGATGAAGCCCACTTCCACCGGGAATTCCTGATATCCGCGGTAGGGATGCGTGGATTCCTTCAGGTAGTAAGGCTGGCGGAAGCCGCCTTTGTAGGAAGGAACTGGAAAGGTGAGCAGTTCATACAGTCCGTAGCCAACGCGGGTGACGATCTTGTGTGCGGCCCAGAGGGTGCCGTAACTGACCGCCTCCGTGTTGTTGCTGAGACGGTTGGAGCGCTCCCATTGGTTGGGCAGTTCCGTCACGCCAAGAACCAGGTTGGAGACCGCCCGGCTCAACTTGCGAATCCGGCCGTATTTTTCAGCGGGTGGTGACTGAAAGTCGGCAATGCTGAGACCGGCAATGCTGGCAGTGATGAGGATAAGGAAGAGCTTTTTCATACGCTGCTGGCAAACTAGGTGAATTCCCGAGGTTTTGACAACCCAAAATTTTTGAAATCTTAAAATCCAGAGAATGCGGAACGGCATTCCGGTTGCGTTGGGGGCAGCCGGTCCTGGAAAAAATGCCGCCTAATTTGTTTTGGCTGGGCCTCCGCCCGGCGCATTGGTTTCAATCAGCTCAAGGATGGATTTGGCAGCGTTGGCGCCCATGCGCATGGCCCCGTGCATGTTGGGGTAGCAGAATCCGCCCTGGCGTCCGACGGAGCGGAGATTGGGAAGGGTGGCCAGGTGCTGTTTGACGCGATCGAAATGCGGTTCAAAGCCCAGTTTGAAAACCGGATAGCCGGTGGTGGAGTGCATCACATGCCATTCGACGATCTGTTCACGGGTGCAGATGTTTTCCGCAGCCAGGTCCGCAATGATCCGCTCTCGGATTTCCGGTGCGGCCTGCCATTTGGGGTCTCCCTCCTCGCAGGTCGTTTCCACGATGAGCACGCTGTGATCGGGCGGATTCACGGTGAGGCCGGCGTTTTTGGGATCGCCGATGCGGTGGAATAGGCGCTCCCGGTAGTAAATATAGAGGGCGTCGAGGCACCTCGGCTTGTTGACCAGCAGTCCGTGAATGGTGATGGCCTTGTAGCGGAGGTTTTTTGAGGCTTCGATGACCTCCGCCGGGGCACCCTCCAGGCGCGGCATCAGCCACGGCAGCGGCATGGTGGAAATGCAGTAGTCGCACGCGTGGGTTTCGGTTTCTCCGGTCTCCGCATGTTTCGCCAGCACGGCGGTAACCCGGTTGTCCGTGGTCTGAACGCCGGTGACTTCGCGATGCAACCGCACGTCGCCACCCTTCTGCCGGATGCGTTCGGCGATGAGCCGGGTCATCGCTTCCGCCCCGGTGCGCGAATAGTGCAGGGTTTCCTCCAGCAGGGCGCTGTCCACCGCCTCGACTTTATCCGATTTGATGCCGATTTTTGCCAGCACCTTCTTGATGACATCCACCGCGGTCAGGCGCGGCATTTTGGTGGTGATGAACTTGGCGCTGATTTCCGTGGTGGGAAATCCCCAGTAGCGTTCGGTGAAGTCCTTGAAGAAAAATTCGTAGAGCGGACGTCCGTAGAGCTGGATGAGCGCCTCCTCGGCATCCCGCGGCTCGCGGGGGAAAAACTTGAAGTAAAGCTGCGCTCCGAACAGTCCCATGACGCACCAGAGGAGCTTGAAGGGCGGAATGCCCTTGATCATGTCCACAAACTGCAGCGGATAGCGGTAAAAGGAACCCGCCCAGCGGATCTTGGCATCCAGGGAGACGGCAATCCGCTCATCCCCCATGATTCCGACGATGTCGTGGAAGATCTCCTTGTCGAATTCATGGAGCATGTGCACACCCATGTCGTAAAAATTTCCGCCGTGCCGGTGGGCCGTGGCCAGGCCGCCCGGTTTCGCCTCCTTCTCCAGCAGCACCACGTCCACGTCCTTCTCCACCAAACTGCGGGCGGCGTAGAGCCCGCACGGGCCTCCGCCAATGATGACCACTCTGGGCCGGGAAGTTGTCTGCTGCGTCATGATTTGTCAGGATTCGATGCCACTGTTTCCGCTTCCGTTGCAGGATTCCTCCGAAAATGCCAGCCGCCCTCCGATTCCGGATCAAGCAGGCGCTGGTCCGGCAGGAAACAGCGATGATTTTGCGCGCTTCTAGGCGGAAACTTCGGGAGTGGCAACCGGAAATCTGTTGGGTTGTGTCGAGCGAGTTGCCTCAAAATAAATGACACCGGGGGAGCGTGAACGAGTGAGGAGCTGGCGGATCGTTGCCTCAGAATGGATGACACCGGATGGACCCACCACCGGACATGAGTCAATTGAGTCGAAAAG
>JAGNEJ010000142.1 GCA_018003315.1 Verrucomicrobiales bacterium | reverse complement strand
AATTTCTCCAGGACTGGCTGGAAGCAGCCCGCGACACCCGGCTCAAGCCGCTGGAGAAGGTGGCGGACATGATCGACAAGCACGGCGAAGGACTGCTCAACGACACTCTGCACCGGATCACCAACGCCATGAGCGAGGGATTGAACTGCGCCATCCAACTGCTCAAAAGCTGCGCCAAGGGCCTGCCCAACTTCGAGTCACTGCGGGCACGAGTGCTGTTCTTTGAAGGCAAGCTGGAACTCCACCCCGCATGATTACTCCCCACCAATTCCCGAAGGACCAATTATTGGATATTTGTTGCATCTCGGAATCGACTCAACTCATCGTCCCACCGCCAAAAGCGAAAGAACCACCCGCTGAAAAAGTTCCACAGCCGCCAGCCGCGGTCAGCCCGGCAAATAACCGCTGCCAAGATAAATCTTGGCATAGCGGGCAGTAATTCTATACTCATGATCGTTGAAAATACCGCATGAGCCTCGCCTTTGACATCTCACGCCGGTTCAAATCCGGCCCGCAGCCGCCAATCAGGTCCATCATTCGTTATTCGACATTCCCAATCCGTCATTCCACCGCCCCTCTCTGCCCCCAAACCCCCTCACACCCCGTCTCCGCTCCACGTCCAGGCCCAACTCGACTCGCACCCCTCAAAACAAATTTTCTAGCAGGTCTGCTTCTCTTTCTCGCTCCGTCCGACACGTCTGCTCTCGAGGTCACGGTGGTGACGTCCGACAACGGACTACCGGCGCGCTCGATTCAGTGGACTGATGCCGTCGGCCTCCCGCGCACTGCCATCATGGTTGATCAACGCCCTCAAGGCACCGGTTACCTCCGGCAGTTGACCTATCGGGTCGGCGGGGTGGATCGCCTCTGCCGGGGCACCGGTGCCAATGGTCACCAAGGCGACGGTTACGTGCAGAATCACACGGCCTTCGGGGGCGACAGTTCTTCGCACGGTACGCCGGGCACCACCACCGTGGAATTGCTCGGCGCGCATCACGTCCGCATCACTTACAGCATGCCGGGCTACACCATCGCGGGGGCGAGCGTGCCCACGACGGTGCAGTGGTTGTTCGCCGACGGGATCACCCACCCAATCTTCGCGCTCAGCCAGGACGCACGGACGACGGTGGGCAATCTCGGTGCGGACACGCGTTCGCCTTATGGCGACATGCATTACGACGGCGGATTGAACGCGGCCGTGGGCGGGGCATCCTGGGGTGACCAATACAAGTTCACGACCTTGGCCGCCAACCCGGAGCGCGTCACGCGCGCTTCCGGTTGGCGCTACAATGAAGCCAACACCATTCCCTACGCCATGCAGTGGACCGACCCCGCAGTGGTCGATGCCGAAATGGGCCATGTGGCGACGCTGCCGATCAGCGTCCAAGACCAGGGCGGCGATCCCCGGACCTTTCCCCTGGTCGAGATCCGGGGACTCCAGGACATCGACGGTCCGATGATCGACGATGAGAACTGGGCCTATCAAATTCTAAACTACGTTCTTCCCGCCAATGGTTTTACGATCAGCAAACGCCTCACCTGGGGCTCGAACTGGGGACTACCCGGCGGCTTCAACAACTGGGGCAACGGTGCGCTCAGTGTCCGGCAGTATTCCCAGCACGCGACCGGCGTGCCCGGCGGCACCCTGAACGGAAATCGGGCCGACGGCATGTTGCTGGCCTATTCCGTATTTGTCGTCCTGGGTACCCACAACGGTGATTTCAAGAACGGTGCCGTCGGTCAAATGGTCCGGCAGATGGAGAATGCCGCGCTGGCCACCCTAGCCGCGGCGACCGGAACCGTTCCAATCAGCGGACCGGCCGGCGTCGGCAATGCCGCCGGCGTCACGCGCAACTATTCACCCGCAGGCTACAATCCGACTCATGCCGCGTGGGAAGTGAACGCCGTCGGCAACGTCGTCGATGCGACGCTGACCCCTGCGGCAGGCCGGTCGCTCGATCACCCGTTGTTGATCATCAACGGCTATTCCCTGGATCAACTTCCGGCGAGCCTTTCGGTCGGCCCCGGACTCAACAGGCCCGGCGTTGACTATTTCGCTTCGCTGGATGCGCTCAATGATCGTTTGTGGGTTACCGTCAATCGCGTGGCGGCGACGCCGGTGCGCCTGCAACTCGCGCCGAGCGTGGTCGGCGGCGACGTGACACTTACCCTGGAACCGGATGTCGCTGGTGTCGGGTTGCGCATCGTTGCAGGCCCCAACCAGTACGACCGGCAGAACATCGCCACCGTCAACACCACTTACGATTACGGCTGGATCGGCGGCGGAGCCACGCCCGTCGAGTATGCGCTCACGTTCGCCGAATTTCCGGCGTCGGCCTTCAGCGGCTTTCAGTCGCATGTGTTCCTGGTGCCCAATGCTTCCGGGTCCACCGCGCCGGATTACGAAGACCCGAGTGTGGTGATGCTGGACCTGCGTCGTAATCCCGACGGCACCGGTCTGGCTGCCTTGCGCTACAAGATCAATCAACCGGCCGACAACGCGTTCCTCTACGGCGCGGGAACGCTGGGCTATGTTTCGAGCGCCAGTGGAACGCAGGGAACCTGGACGTTGCGCTTCGTCAACAACACGTCGATCACGGTTATTTCGCCTGCCGGCAACAGTCAGGCCTTTTCGTTCCCAGACGGGCCGGTCGCGGTGAATGCCTTCGGCGGCAACGTGACCGCCTACTTCGGAAATCAAGCCAATGCGCCAGGGCAAGTCGGTCAGGCGACAGTATTCGGCCGCATTCAAATCAGCGGCACGCCGCGGGCACCGCCGGTGGACGAGATGTTTCCCGGGCCCGGACTGAATGATCACCCGCAACCGGTGACCTGGCAGTGGGTTGTGCGGGCCGTTGATCCGAACCAGATCTCCATCCCGGTCGCCGCGGACGGCCTGGTGTTGAGCTGGACCCTGCCCGACACCGGATTCGTTCTCCAGTTCACACCCGGCTTGGCACCGTCCGACTGGCATAACTTGAACCTGCCCAACGTGACCTCTGACGGCACCCGAAAGACCGCCCGGGTGTCGCGCCAGACTTTGCCAAATCCCAACCGCGGCTTCTTCCGGATGTTCCGACCGAACTAGTGTGCCGGAAGAGAAATAGCTATTCAAAACGACGCGAACGAGTAAGATCCGCGCATGGCCCGTCCGATTCGCGTTTTACCGCTTGATTCCGTTCAGCTCCGGGAACTCCAAACCATGATCAAAAGACCCAAGGCGTCCCAACGGGAAGTCAGGCGGGCGAGGATCATCCTCGCCCGCGCCGAAGGGCATAGTCAGCAGCAGACGGCGGATCTGGTTGGCGTCAATCGTCCGGTAGTTGCCAAATGGGAAAACCGCTTCCTGCAAAGTGGTCTGGATGGTCTGACCGAAGCCCGCCGCTCCGGCCGCAAGCCGGCGATTGCCGCCCAAACCCGCGCCGAGATCATCACCCAGGCGACAACGCCGCCGCCGGGCCGAACCCAATGGTCCTCCCGCACCATGGCCAAAGCCAAAGGGGTTTCCCACCACACGGTCCAGCGCCTGTGGCGCGCCAACGACATCAAGCCGCATGTCACGCGGACCTTCAAGATTTCCAACGACAAGAACTTCGTAGAACAAAATGCCAGACGAATTATAAGAAAGCTGTTGCGCTCCGGATCTTTTTGAATGATGCTCCCCGACATGGCTTCGCACTATCGATTTCGTCCTGCTTCGGGTCAGCGGATGCTGGCTCATGTTACCAGCCGCATTGTCAATCGGGCTTTCTGGTTCGATGAGGAGGGGAAGCGGGTGTTTCGCGGGCTGATGCGGCAGTTCGAGGCTTTCGGGGGGCTGCGCGTCATCACTTATTGTTTGATGTCCAACCATTTCCACATCCTGGTGGAGGTGCCGGAGCGGCCGGGGCAGATGTTGGATGAGGAGGGGATGCTGGGGCATTTGGAGCAGGCGTTCGGCAAGCGGAAGGCGCGGCAGTATCGGGAGCTTTTTGCCCTGTGGCGCAGCAACGGGTGTGCAGAAGAGATTTCAAAGGTGCTGGCGGCGCTGTGGAAGCGCATGTTTGATCTGAGCGCCTTTGTGCAGTCGGTAAAGCTGGGATTTTCCAAATGGTATAACAAAACGCACGGACGCAAAGGGACGCTGTGGGAAGAGCGTTTTGCTAGCGTGCTGGTGGAAGGGGCGGGCCATGCGGTGGCGACCATGGCGGCCTACATTGATCTGAATCCGGTCCGGGCCGGACTGGTGCAGGATCCGAAGGAATACCGCTGGAGCGGGTACGGGGAAGCAGTGGGCGGAGGGCGCAAAGCGCGGCAGGGCATCGACATGGCGGTGGGGGCGCTGCACCGGCAGAAGCTGGAGGAGGCAGCAGCGATGCGGTGGAACGAGGCGCAGGGCATTTACCGGAAATGGATCTACTGGGAAGGTCAGGAGGTGAAAACCGATGGGAAGACCCCAGGCCGAAAAGGATTTGCGGTGGAGCAGATTGAACAAGTGTTGCAATCCGGCGGCAAACTGCGGCTGGCGGATGTGGTGCGGCTGCGGGTGCGGCATTTCACGGCGGGGGCGGTGGTGGGGAGCCGGGATTTTGTCGATGCGGTGTTCGCCGGTGCGCGGGAACGGTTTGGCGCGAAACGGACCAGCAGTGCGCGGCGGCTGCGAATGCTGGCGCGCGGGGCCCGACTCTATGCGCTGCGGGATCTGGAGAGCGGGTGAACAACGCCCGGCGAAACGAGGTGCTCTTTTGGGGCCAAGGGATTGCTGCCGA